>NZ_LSZJ01000012.1:0-390552 GCF_001647575.1 Acinetobacter sp. SFD | reverse complement strand
GGTTCCAATGGACAACGTTCTCCATTAGATTATGAAAAGGCCCATCAAAAGATGGTTATGTGTGTCTAGAATTTTGGTGGCTATTCAAAATTTCTAAATTGGGTTGGTCTATTTTTAAATGGATTAAAAGAATTAATACTGTTAGATCTGCTAGGTGTTATAGTCTCATAAAGGACTTTAACCATTTCATTTGTCATACTTTTATAGAGATACTTCTTTTCTCCGTGAATAGTTTTAGTAGATTTTCTAATAATTTTTTTCTTAAAATCGATATGTTTTTTAATATTTGATTTGATTTTTTCTATTTCTTTTCTATCTAGATGAGGGTGTTTCTTTACAGTCAGATAGTCATCCATAAGATAAGTAAAAAATTTCAAAAAAGAGCGGACCTTGTTACTAATATTTATATAATTTACTTTACGATTTCCCCCTAAGTATGTGACATGGCTTAAGTCATTATTATTTTCGAGGTAGATGATAAAAGTATCAATTTCTTCATAAATCAGTTCAAAATTATAATTTGAAGAATAGAAAAACTCGCAGAAGGAAATAGCGTATTTTTTATACCAAAACATATACCAATCTTTTAGTGCCATCAAATCAGAATATTGAGTAGATAAGCTTTGAAAACGTATCACTCTCAAGCTAAACAACAATGGAAATAAGCATGGGAATGTCGATTCAGTATCAAACAATAATTTGATTTCGTTCTTATTCGATATCTTTTGCTCTAACTGGATACTTTTGACTTCAAACATAGTGAACTTCATGAACTAAAATTTAGGTCAACATATCATATTTTTGATTAGGAGTTATATTTGTATAAGTTATTGATATTAGGTAGGTGAAGTATAATTATGAAGTTATTATCAGGTGTATTATATTTAACATAATATACATTATACGAAATACAAATATAACTCCAAATAGATCTGGTTGCGCTGCTCAAGCAACTTATATTTTTAAAGCACTTCAAACTCAATCCGGCGATTTTTCTTGCGACCTTCAGCTGTTGTGTTGTCTGCTACGGGTTTACTTGCACCTAAACCTTCGGTATTCAACAATTGTGCTGGAATATTTTTTTCGATTAAATAAGCTTTCACTGTTTCTGCACGTTGCTGGCTCAGCACAAGATTTTTATTGGCATCACCCGAACTATCCGTATGTCCAATAATTCGGACTTTTTTGCCTCCCACCTTATTTAAGGCAATTACCATTTCATCCAGAATCTGTGCACCTGAAACAGCCAATACCGCACTGCCAGATTCAAACTCGATAATCCGGTTCTTCAATGCGGCATCAATAATTTGCTGCGAAGCCTGATTAACTGAAAGCTGTGTATTTAAACGATAATTTGCAGGCGTTAAACCCTGAAATTTTGCAGTTGTCTGCTGAAGCTGTTCGGGATTTGATACTTTACCTATCAGCTGAATATCAGCACCTTTTACTGTTAATTTTCCCTGTTTTACCTTTTTCAGGTCTTCATTAATTACATTGCTGACGGTATTTGACCAGCCTGCTGATGCCGTAACCTGACGGATCTGGATGCGATCTACTACATTTTCCCGTCCATAAGTTGTATATAATTTACTCAATATTTCCTGTTTAGTGTTTTCGTTTGGTACAGTACCTTCGATAATGACCGGTTGTGCATATACAGAAAAACTCACTAATAAGTATGATATTGTATTGATTTTTATAAGTTTTTTTAATTTTAAATTCTTGATTTTTATATTCATTTTATATTTCTACAAATGTCTGTTTAAATAATTTGATGCCTCGAGCCAGACTCATCTGACGCTCACTTAAGGACTGTTCCAGTGTTGCCAGGCCTGCATTATTTTCCAGGTATTGATCAATCCAGGTTGCATTGATAAGTGATACCCAATGCTGACTATCCAGATTTTCCGTGAAAATGTCGCTCAAAGCCTGTATGTCTGCACCTTTAAAGCCAAATAACAAGATTGGCTTTTCTTGATGCAATACACCAATCAATAGTTCTGTATGATGATGTTTCACAAACTGACTGATTAAACTGACCCAAAATGCTGCAATTTCATAGCAATAACTGATGTTATGAATGGGTAAAATCAGTACCTTATTCAAACGACTTGTGCCTTGCTGAATAACCGGTTGCAGCAATAATCCCAATCCAATCAGGCTTTGCGACAGCTGATACGCACTAAGATTCATCAGTCTGGCAAAGGAATGAATAGTATGAGGTTCATAAAATATCTGTGCCTCTTCATAGCTGGATACCATAATCTGGTTACTAAGCTTATTCAGTTTATCCAGCAAAATATCGCTATCTCGTATTGAACGCATTACACGATTGCACTGATAAAGCTCAACCAGTGCTGACTTATAACACAAGGGTGAATACACGATATTTTCAAATGGCTGTTCATGCTCAATCATATGACTGACTACCATGGGAAACTGCCGGCCTGAGCTGTCTTCACTGGAAATCAGATTCGCTACCAGAAATAGCCTTGCCTTCGGATTGGCAATAAAGAAATCCAGCGATGGTAATTGCGCATAGGCCTGTTTGAACTCTGTCTTTTGCATGGCAAATTCCAATGCTTCCGTAATCCATTGATCAATCAGCTGAATCAGCTGATATTGTCCTCGTGACTTGAGAAAATCGCCACGAG
Source organism: Acinetobacter sp. SFD (assembly GCF_001647575.1). NCBI lineage: Bacteria > Pseudomonadati > Pseudomonadota > Gammaproteobacteria > Moraxellales > Moraxellaceae > Acinetobacter > Acinetobacter sp. SFD. Next base: position 387,898 of record NZ_LSZJ01000012.1, on the reverse strand, counting down.
CTGGACATTTACCATAATAAAGTGGTGTAGTTTTTAACTCATACATTACTCACCTCCACCATTTTCTTCAGTTTGAGTTGAATCCTCATCATGGTACAGCTGCTCCTGTATTGGCGAATGCCGTAGTCGGACCTGCTTGGCCTGAGCTTTGCTGAGGAGATATAGAAACACTTTGCGCAGCGACGACACGCACCGATTTATTGGAAACTACCTGATCTACCAGTTGCAGGTTGGCATAGTTCGGCTGGCCACCAATTGAATTGCTATTCTGGCCGCTAACCAGCCGGAAGTTTACTTTTACTGAAAGTTCCGGATTCTCCTTGCTCTTCCAGATCATTTCAAAGTTATTGCCTTTTTGGGTACGCTGGGCACTTTCAATCAGGCGGTTAATTCCATATTCACCTGGTTCATCAAAAATGGTGTGGGTCTTCCCTTCCAGATCCACCACGGTAATACGCGCACCCGGAATCGATCCCGGATTTGGCCAGACAAAGTTCACCCATTGTTGTACCCCATTTTCAAAAAGCATACGCTGCCCATCGATATCAAAGGTATAGGCTAAAAGTTTTGGATTTTCCAATGGGTAGAACTGGAAATTGGACTGGTTTACAGCCGGTACTATACGCTGCCCCTGATTCAATTCACCTGTTGCTACGCCATGACTAGGTGCTACATAGGTCTGGAAATTCGCTACAAAAGTTGGATTAAGGCTGATCCCCAGATCCTGCCAGCTTTTTGAAGTTAAGGTATAACCACGACGGATCACCAAAGGATCCAGATGCTCTTTTACAAAACGTGCAATACTGCCACTTTCACCAAAAATCTGATTAATTTCATTAGAAGTAGCTTGTAAATTTGCCTGACTGCTAAATGGATACTTCTGAGCCAGACTCTGGGTAAATGGCTGGTACGACTGCATGGTCCAAAGCTTGTTGATTTCTGCCTGTGCAGGAACAATCAGGCTTTCAAAAGACTGGATTAAGGGTGCAATCAGCAGGTTTTGCAGTAGCTGCTGATCCAGCTCTGTAGTGCCAGCCGACATTTTCTCGGCCACAAATTTATGGGTGGTGTTGAAAATGGAATTCTGCTCATGAATAGTTTGTTTTACTAAGGCCATACTTGCAGGACCAATATCACCAGAGCTTTTCAGGTCATTGAATTGACTGCGGATTTTGGAAATCGAAAGCATGTAGCCATCTAGCAGGGATTGATTCTGCAGATCATCCCGATGACGCGCCATCTGGTAGAATACCTGAAATTCACGTGCAATCACGCCATGGCCTAACTGGTTACTCGCCAGTTGTGCTTGTTTTTCTGCATCACGATTGAGCACTTTACGTTTGAACCAGGCAATAAAGCCTTTTTGTGGCACAGCCAGTTCTGCTTGAACCACCGGATTATCCCAGCTGGTTTCTTTGGCCACATGCTGGATCAACGTCCTGATTGGAGAATTTTCAGGTTCACCCAGGATATCAATCTGTTTGATTTGCTGGTTAAAATCACCTGCCTTGGCATAATGAACCGCATTCAGAAACTTACGCCATTCGGCAATATATTCCTTTTTATACAACTCAGTCAGCTGGCGACGGATCTGTTCAGGACTACCACTAAAGCTTAAGTCATCTGATTGTGTGGTATTCAACACCCAGTCTCGACTATCCGTTGAACTGGTTGCTGCCTGTTCAATCGCTTGCTGCACATAATCTTTCCAAGCCTGATAGGTATAAACTCCTGGCAAAGCATAGCTGCCCAGCATGACATTCTGGTTAGTTTCCCCCAGAATCTGTTTTACCGTAATTGCCGGGAAACGCACCGCAGCACGCATCTTGATTTCGTTATAAACGCGATCACGTGCAGAAACACCGGTGTTAATTGCTGTTAAGATCTGACGGGTCTGATCAACCAGTACCGCATCAGAATTCATCTGAGGGAAACCATTATGTCCTGACAATGTAATGGCATAGCTTAAAATCTGTTCAGCTTTCTGGATCATTTCTCCACGCGGCATTTCACCCCGGTTTTGCTCCAGCCATGTACGCCAGAAACGCGTCATCTGATCACTTAGGTGACTGGAATCCATATATTGAGGATTACTCAACATGAGATAGGTTTTCAGGGCATTGTAGGCATCTTGAGAATTTTGATCAGAAGGTTCTGAAGCAATCTGACGTCCTTGCGCCACATGAGTGATTTTCACCCGGATATGATTTTCTTTTAGAACTGCTTCATTGGCTTTAACCCGTTGCAGGTACTGTGCAATCTGTTGCTGGGTTGGCTGAAGAACCAGATGCTCAATGCCTTTCAGATATTCAGTTTGCAGTTTTTCCCGAATCTGATTACCTTGATACAAACTGAAACTGTATTTCAATGGCCGGTTTTGATCAAATTGATCCAGTTGCTGTAAATGACCTTGTAAAATCAGCAAGCTATCCAGTTGATGAGTGAGTGAAGGATTTGCCTGTACTTGCATCTTTACTACTTTATTAAGATCAGCCTGAACTTCAGCAATCAACTGCTGGTTATTACGGTAGGACCATAGCCATAAACTAAGAACAATTGATATGCTAAGAATCGCTCCTGTGAAGGCCATAAAGCGCTGGCGTTTTTTCGCAGGGTTAATATGCTGACGCACCAAATGCTTATCTTTTAGGATGACCTCAGAAAACAGATTTTTCAGAAAATAACCATGATCCTGAGAAATAGACTGTTTCGGCAGACCAATTTCACTATCATCACTGCGGATCAGATGAAAATCATCAGCGATCTGTTCCGTCATCGGACTTTCAATTACGCCGTCCTGCAAGGCACTGGTAAAGTAAAAGCCTCGGAAAATCGGTTTAAACTGGTAAGGATTTTCCTGAAATAGTGTAGAAATGAAGGTTTTTAGAACCGGTTTTAAGCTCTTAAACTCCAGCGGAAAAGTCATGACACTTGGAGAAATATGCTGTGAATGGCGACGGCTCAGATGTATTGTACTGACACTTTTCAGACCATCGTATAAAATGTTGTAATGTTGCTCGAATAATTCTACCGCCTGCTCGCTGGAATTGGCTGCATACGGTAAGGTTGCCCCCCAGACCTGATCAAATTCCTGTGCATCATAACAGTCAAAGAATTCAGTAAATCCTGCGATCAGGTCCATTTTAGAAAAGACTAGATATACAGGAGCAAAAACTTCCAGACGTTCGGTTAAATCCTGAATACGGGCACGAAGGTTTTTGGCTAATTTTATAGATTTTTCCGGGCTTTGGCTCACCAGTTCAGCAATACTGACAATGACAATCAGGCCATTTACGGGTGCCTTATAACGATTTTTCTTAAGAATGTTCAGGAAACCAAGCCATTCAGAATGATCTTCCGTATAGACTGAATAACGTCCTGCAGTATCCAGCAGAACACCTTCAGTTGAGAAAAACCAGTCACAGTTACGGGTTCCACTTAAGCCAGAAGACACCATTTTCTGGTGATGTTCTTCAAATGGAAAGCGCAGCCCTGAATGATAAATGGCAGAGCTTTTCCCAGCTGCCGGATTGCCAATCACCATATACCAGGGCAACTCATATAGCGCAGCATTGCCCTTACGATCTCCAAGTCTGGACTTGCGGATCAGTTGAATTGACTCCTTCATCTGCTGTTGGATCAGCTGTAACTCTTCCTTATTCTTATGCTTGTACTGTTCAGCTTCAGTGGTACTAGCAATCGCCTCGTAAATCTCTTCACCTTTTTTGGCATGTCGATAATGCTGGATTAATGCATAAATACCCCAGATCATCAGTATCAGGCTATAAACCGTTACCAGAATCCAGAACACACGCTCGGAAACGGTATTTTTCATGGAAAAAATCACCACGAAAAATGACAATGCCATAATCGCTTTTGGATTGGTCACATACTGCCAGACATATCCCAAGATCGTATAAAATAATGTATTCACTGTAATCTCTTATATTTCTTTATTATTTTTCAGATTTTTAAAATTTTTCAGGCTGCGTTCTGTTCAAGTTCCTCAACCATACTGACGGGTTGATAGACAAAAAATGTCTGAGGATGCTGTACTGAATAAGCCAATGTAATGACATCTTCATTCATTTGCATACACAGCAATGTTCCAAATAGTGCTTTCATCTCTGTTGCACCGCCTAGATAAGCATAACAATACAGGCCGTGATGCAGTTCTATTCCAAATTTACCCAGATACTGTTGAACCTTCTTTGCTGTGCTGATCTGTAAGGGATCATCCAGAAAAAGTATAAATGCAGCTTCCTGCTGTAGCTGATCAGCAAAGTTTGGACTTTTTTTCTTCAAATATTCACTAATATTTTTGACATGCTTAACGAATTTTATTGTTTTTATTTCTGTCAAATCTTCAATGCTTAACTGTAGTGAAGACAGGCATATACTCGCTGCATATTCTCCCGGCAGATATTGTTCCGACTGCCATAACTGCTGTTCCAGCCACTCCTGGTCAATTTCAGACTGTACAGCAATCACCAGACTGACCAGTTCATTTTGCTGCTGAATATCATTGAGCAGGTTCATCCAGAGTGAATAGGCATTGTTATGATCGACATAATGAAACTCGACATGAATCTGGCTCTGCACAATTTCATATTGCTGTTCTAGCTGTTCAATCAGCTTCTGTTGGGTTTCATCTGGCCAGAGATGAATTAAGGTTGCCGGCAGCAGAATATGCAGATTCAATTTATTTAATCGTGCAACCTGTTCAACTGGAATATCCGTTTCTTTCTCTTCATCAAACTGTTCATTGATCCAGCCCGGATGCATACGATATTGATAAGCTGTCTCTGCATCATAGAACATAGCTGACTTTCTAAGATGTGTAGCAATGTGATACAGGCTTTCACTATGTTGCTCCATCTGCTGCTGAATCAGTAAATTTATACGTTGCACTCGCATGCTGTGCAGGGTGTCATTCTCTTCTGCTTCGGGTAATAGCTCGTCCAGACTCCGAATACGATAAGACAGGATGGGCAGTCCATAGTGATTGGCCAAGGTTTCATCCAGTTCCGGGCTTTTAAACGCCTGCATAGCATCAATAATGTCCTGATTTTCACCAAAGCTGTGGATTGCCGCAGATGAATAGACTTTTAGCGTCAGTTCTTCGACCGGTTTCTCCTTGTTTTTCTCTAGTTCACTTTGCTGTTGCAGATGTTGCTCTTTATTTTTAGCAGCTTCTAACTTTTGTGCTTTCCCTGTCTGATAAGCTTTTAGCGATGTGTAAATCAGCCATGGAGAAAGCAATAACAAGCCAGCACAAACCGGCAGCAGAATAAAGAATTGCAGCATATCCATGCCGGTTGGATCGTATTGCACATCACGCCAGTAGTAGATGACTAGACTACTTGTAATCAGGATCAACGCCAGAATAGTAGAGACAATGACCTTAATCATGCTGCTCTCCCCATCAGGCTATAACAGGTTTCCTGATTATCAGCAGATGCTTGTGGCATCAGAAAAGCGCCCTGTCCTAGCCCTACACTTTCATCACCAAGCCGGATGGGACGGATTTCTTCCTTGTTTAATATCAGCCGCAGATCCACCATCAAGGTCGGGCTGCACCAGGTTGCAATGATCTGTTTGAGTTTTTCGCTCTGCTTTTGTTGCGGAAGAAAGCTTAGATAGTCTTGCCGGTTTAATGGGCCAATTACGATTTCAATTTTTTCATCAATCTGGGTCAGCAATTCACCACAAAAACTATTGATTCCCAATAAAGCGGGAGTAGATCCACCCAAGGAAGATTTTTGAAAATCTTCCAGCTTGAACTGTTCTGGTAAATACTCCCTGATCTTCACCTTATGCTTGAACATGCAACTCAGCATGGTTTTCAGCACATAAGTACTATTATTTTGCCCCTGCATTAAGCCGGAAAATTCAGCAAAATAATCATCCAGATGATTCTGCTGATGCTGTTCACGCACATAGCCATTTAGCGCATGTAAAATTTCCAGATAATAATTGTCCTGTTCAATTTCATAGCGCAGTGGCAAATGATAGTTAACTGAAGCATCAATATATTGCGCGGTGAGTTTATGATTAAACAACCCGAGAAAATGCAGGGTTTCCTCACGCTGTTGACGTGGACTTTGCTTAATACGATAGGTATAGGCATAAGGCAATACTCCCTGTATACCGGTCAAGCCAATCATCGCGCTGGTCAGCTGAATTTTCCGATCTTTCCATTCCAGACATTCAATCTCGGATTTTGCAAAATTCAGGTTCAGTGAACTCGTAAAACTAAATCCCCTGTTCCAGTCCTGTAATTGATTTTGCTCAGGATAATGACGCAACAAACGAGTCGCCTGCACCAGTTCAAAGCGGGTTGGCTGCTGATACAGCTGCTCCACTACAGAAGTTTTTTGCCACCAACGTTCTGCACGCATTGGTATACCTCCTGTTCTGTTGCAGCATCAATTACAACCATTTCCACATAACTGTTCATTTGTACTTTCAGGTTAAAAATATGATTAAGCAATTGGACAAAGACATACAGACTTGATCCGCGAAATGCTTCGTTATTCATCTTGACCTTTGCACTTACACCACGGACAAACAGTGGAAAAGGTTTATGGTCCAATAATTTCTGGCTCAATGAAAAATCAATCGATTGAATTGCTTCAATCATCTGCTGATTTTCTTTGGAAGCTGGCAGGTTATACAGTTCCAGCAATTCCTTAAGATGCGTGACTGCATCGCCTTTCATCAAGGAGAGATTATTCAGGCAAAGATGGGAAATAATACGCCATTGTTCTTTTTGGCTCTGCTTGAATATATAAGGTAAAGATGGGCGCTTTAACAACACTCCACGTCGAGCCAGCTGACTGTCATTTAAGCTGAGTGCATTCTGATCCTTGTTATAGCTTTCATAAGGCAGATCGCGGTTACAGCACAGCAGCCGAGTACTGATAAAATCAGAGAAGGTATTCTGTGGCTCCAGGCTTTTGGAAATTAAAGAAAATTTCAGGTCATTCTTTTGCGTACTGGCAATTTCTGGCTGCAGATGATAATAAAATTGCGCGCCGTCATGTCGATAATAGCTCATAGCAAAAAAAGGCAAAACTTGTTGAGTAACCTGTTCTTTATCACTCTTTTCACGAATCAGGTTCATCTCGGAGACCGAATACACTTGATAATATTCAGGATGATGCGCATCTGAAATGAGTGGATATTCCAGTCGCTGATGATTGATTTTCTGTGGTTCGGCCTGTTTCTCAAATAGATTAATGACTGGCGTAGTGAACAGCTTGAAATTGGCAAGATCCAGTTCTGAATAATTACGAATCGCGGCCTGATCATTCAGGTTCATTTTAAAGTGAACATGCAGCTCAAAATTTGACGTATCGGGTTCGACCTGATTGAGAAAATCCAGATTCAGGTTCAGGAAACTGAACTTGTCTGGAAAGCAAAAGTATTCAAGTAATAATCGATAGGCATGATGAGTATGCTGATCCACCGGCAGTAAACTCTCCTCCTCAGTAAAACCTAACAATTCAAATGGATTAGGAATTTTAAATTCTTGATCATGTATCTTGATTGAAAATTGGGTTTCAGACTTAAAGATCTGATCCATAACCTGTAAAGGAAAACTTGAAATTGCATCCAGATAAATGGGTAGCTGGTGCTGTTGCAGTAATTTCAGCTGATGATTAAAGATTTCAAAATCCAAAATCAGTGTGGCATTACGGTTTAAGTGAATATGCGCCGAAGGATGAGTTTTGAAATTGACAGCTTTCAATGCAATGGGGAGTAAAGTCACATTCTGCACAGTCCGGTATTCACATTGTACGCCGCGTACACTTTTAGACTTTAAAGATGTATTTTTAGGAATCAGATATGCATTACTTAGCTGTTTGATTTTATTGACATCTTCAAAACTAACAATAGAACATGCTGGAAACGGCTTTAAATACTGGGGAAACATCACCTCAAAAATTGATCGGGTGAAAATTTGATAGCTGTCATTCAGCTTTTTATCAATGCGTGCCGAGATCAGTGAAAATGCCTGAATCAGGCGTTCAATATGCGGATCGTCAATCTGCTCCTGATTTAAGGACAGACGCTGGGCAATTTTAGGATATTTATTGGCAAATTCTCGGGACTGCTGGCTAAATTCCTGCAGCTGTTTTTCGTAATAAGGTAATACTTCTTCAATCGCGCTCATTCTAATTATAATCTTGGCAAAATAACGTATTGTTGTGTGGTCGGCTTCAGTAAAGCATCAAAAACTACAGGTTCATATAAAGGATGGATATTTAAATAGGCATGAATGCTAAGGCAGAGACTACCCATATTGTTTTCATCCAGTAGCATTTCAACCCGTACATGCTTAAGCCGTGGTTCATGTGCTGAAATAGATGCTTCTATTGAGCGACAAATTTTGTCGCGATCCATTGGGTTTGCGGTTGATAAACCGACAAAATCAATAATGCCAAATTGCAGGATGGACTGTTTTACCCAAGCATAGTCATCAATAATATGATCCAGTTTGGCCAGGCGGCTATTTAATAAATCTTCCAGATCTGCCGCCACGGCTTCACGCAATTTCTGAATCGACTGGCCTTGTGTACTGACATCATCTTGTGGCAACAGTCGGTCAAACAAGGTTGGACGGAATCCATAAGGATAAAGCTGATCCAGATTCATGCGTTTCCATCATCCATTTGGAATATTCAAATTTCAGCTAGAGACTTGCATATGCAAGCCTCTAAACACAGAAGAATTAAGCTGCATAAGATGCGGTATTATTCGATAATGACCATTTTTTGGTTATGGCACCTTTCTGTGTTCCGTTAATATCTTGCTGGTTATAAGTCCACTCAACCGCAGCATATTTCAGACCAAATGCTTCAGTCGGTACACCTTCTTCATTCACGCTTGGCGTTACTTGAGAAACCAGCACGTGTTTCAGTTTGATCTGAAGGTATTTGATACGCTTGTCACCGTTGGCACGATAGAAGTCAATTTGCACTTCATCAAAGGTATAACCAGCAGAGCAGGCTTCCCAAAGTTTGGGGCTGGTTGCATCCAGGTCTTTAACAAAAATCATGTCAGAATGTTCTACACGCTCAGCGGTATGGCCACCAACGCTAGAAGAAGTTGCAGATTTTGGCTGACGAATATTATGTGACCAGGAATTTACTTCTAGCCAGCTTTTATGTTCAGAATCGCGTGATTCACCATCTACTTTATATTTACCGCGAAATTGGACGTATATATCTTTCATTGTTATTTTTAACCTGTTTTATTATAAATAATTAAAAATGCAACCGGCTTAGTTACTCGATTGCGGCAATTCAGTGACCAGTCTCAGGGATACTGACAACTCATCAAGCTGGAAATGTGGTCGCAAGAAGACCACTGATTTGTAGTGACCAGGTTCAGCTGGACTTTCTACAACTTTGATTGACGCTTCACGTAATGGATACTGCGCCTTGGATTCCTGAGAAGCACCGTCATCCAAGAGTACATATTGTGATAACCAGTCATTCAGGAAGGCTTCAACATTACCAGCTGAAGCAAAACTACCGACTTTGTCACGCATCATCGCTTTCAAATAATGCGCAATACGCGAAACTGCCATAATGTATTGGATCTGACTTGATAAAGCTGAGTTGGCATTGGCTGCATCATTGTCATATTTTTTCGGTTTCTGGGTCGATTGCGCACCAAAGAACGCTGCATAATCGGTATTTTTACAATGTACCAGCGGAATAAAACCCAGGTCGCTGAGTTCTTTTTCACGTCGGTCGGTAATGGCAATTTCAGTTGGACATTTGAATATTACATCACCATCATTGGTCTTGAACGTATGTACAGGTAGACCTTCTACCACCCCACCCCCTTCTACACCACGGATCGCTGCGCACCAGCCATGCATGTCAAATGCATTGGTCAAACGGGTACCGAAGGCATAAGCAGCATTCATCCATAGATATTCGTTATGGTCTTCACCAGAAACCTCTTCAACGTAGTTAAAACCTTCAGTTGCAGCACCTTCTTTTGGATGATATGGCAGACGACCCAATACTCGTGGCATGGTCAAGGCGACATAACGTGCATCATCACTTTCACGGAAGGAACGCCATTGCACATATTCAGCGGTTTCAAAAATCTTGGAAACATCGCGTGGACGATCAATATCAGTAAATGATTCAAGACCAAACATGCTTGGACTAGCTGTCGAAATAAATGGTGCATGTGCTGCTGCTGCCACATGTGAAATCTGTTCCAGTAAAAACATATCTGTTGGCGTACGATCAAACTCAAAATCACCAATCAAGGTCGCATAAGGTGCACCCCCGAAAGAACCATATTCTTCTTCATAAATCTTTTTAAATAAGGTACTTTGGTCAAAATCAGTCGCACTTTGGAAGTCCTTGATTAATTCCTTTTTAGTGGTATTCAACATCCGGATTTTAATCAAGGAATTGGATGGCGTTTCCTGACAGAAATAATATAAACCACACCAGGTTGATTCAATTTTCTGAAATTGTTCATGATGCATGATTTTGCTGAGCTGGGTTGAAATTAGCGCATCGATTTCGGCAATACGTTTATCCAATGCCAGGATCATGTTGTCAGATACGGTGATTGTCCCTGCCATGACTTCGCGTGCCAGTTCACCAATCAGGCTTTTGGCACGATCATGCTCTTCATCAGTACGCGCGATACGACTACGCTCAACGATAGAGTCAAGTAATGAGTATTCTTCTACATTCGTATTTTCAGCAGTTGCTGCATTTAAATTACTCATTTTCAGCCTCCACACTCATCTTGCGAATCTGATCCGTACTTTTCAGCACTTCATCAAGAAGATCTTCCAGACGTTCATTATTGGAAATTTTGTTGCGTAAATCCGTTAAACGTTCACGTGCCTCAACCAGCCGACGTAATGGTTTAACCTGCTGTACCACCTGTTCTGGCTTAAAGTCACCCATGGAATTGAAAGTCAGATCTACAGACATCTTGCCACCCTCTTCAGTCAGCGTGTTCTCAACCTGAAAGTTGGCACGTGGCGCCAGTGATTCCATGACTTCATCAATATTGTCTAAATCCACAGTGATAAATTTCTTGTCTTTTAGTTTGGTTTTTTCCAATTCGGATGCTGCTGAAAAATCTCCAAGTACCCCAACCACAAAAGGTAATTCTTTCACTTCACGTGCATCACCGACTTCTACATCGTAAGTTAATTGAACCCGCGGTGGACGAATCCGCTGTAATTTCTTCTGTACACTTTCACGCTTAGCCATGATGCTGATTCCTATATTATTTTTTATTAATTATTACGAAGTGCGCCAAATGGATTGGAGGTAGGCGGAACATTACGGGTGACGACAGGCTCATTTTTCTTGGCGACAACATTACTGGTAGATGTTTCTTTTGCTTTAGTCGGAGCACTTGGACGTGACTTGGTCGAGCTGGATTTTTTGCTCGAACTTGCCACAGTTTGTTTCTTGGTGCTTGAATTCTTCTCTGCACGTAGAGGCATTACAGTGACGGGTTGAGATAGACGCACATTATCGTTGAAGACTTTGGTAATGGCATAGGTTTCTTCAGTCAGCGGACGAATTTCGGTGCTGCGCATATAATTCACAGCTTTATTTGAAATCGCCACACTAGAAAAGAATGTGATATCTGTTAATTGACGTGTTGTATAATTTTCACGATTTAACTGATCTACAGCTTGAAGTGCCTTCAGATGCAGACCACGATCCAGATAAAGTTGTGCAATATTGGCTTTAATTTCACGCTGCAAATTAAGATCTTTCTGAGTTGGCTTGGCACAAAGCTGTTCATACTGTTGCAGTATTTCTGGATCAGTATCTCCGTTAGCCAATGGATACGCTTTAAGACATGATTTTTTCAGGGTTGCAGCATGTGTCTGCATCAAACTCATCGTGCAGACAGCCATCATCAGCACGAGTATGGAACTCATATTTTTTTTCAAAATAAGCCTCAATTTTTTCTTTTTCTGGTTGTTGATTTTTTTACTTGAAATGATTTTTCTGTATTTATTGTTTAAAAATCATCTTGCGAATTTAACAAAAAATGATCACACTAAGTCAACAACAAAAATTGACTTTTGTAAAATATTTTTTAACAGTCTTTCAAATAATGTTAAAGATTATATGACTTTGATCATTTTATTCTGTTAGAAAATATGCAACAACATGATCAAATAGATCAGTAAAAATGATTGGCTTGCAGTCATTCAAATAAATAATAAGAACAGCACAGTGGTATTTTTTAATTTTTAAAGACATTATGCCTTGCAAGAATAAATAATGAGAAACACATGAATAACCTAAAAATTTTAATTACTAAATTATCTGATCATGCACGCTTATGTCTTGAGAAATCTGCCAACACCTGTATTAACCAGCAAAACTACGAAATCGAAATTGAACATTTTTTCCTGGAATTGCTGTCGCATGAACAGCTAAATGATGTCCAGTTTCTGCTTAAAAATTACAAGCTCTCCAAAGATGCCCTGCTGGATGATCTAAAGGAAAGTTTACTCCAGCTTAACAAAGGAAACTCACGCACCCCTATTTTTGCCAAGTCAATTATCCGTTTACTTGAGCAAGCTTGGCTATTGGCATCTGCTGAAAAAGAACCTGTCATCCGTAGTGGACACCTACTGGTAGCTTTACTGACTGCTTCCGATCTGTATCAGATTGCGATGCGTTCATCCTGTATTTTTGAACTGATTCCGATCGATACAATGAAGCATCAGTTTCTGGCTTTATGTCAGGACAGTATCGAAAATGTGTCAACTCAAACTCATCCTTCTCTGCCAGTAAAAACTCCAAACTCTCAAACTTTACTCAAAAAAACACCAGCACTGGATCAATACACGATCAACCTGACCCATAAAGCTGTTGAAGGAAAAATTGATCCAGTGATTGGGCGTGAATTTGAAATTCGCTTAATGCTGGATATTTTAATGCGCCGTCGTCAGAATAATCCAATTTTGACGGGTGAACCGGGTGTCGGCAAAACTGCGGTGGTTGAGGGTTTGGCACTAAAAATTGCCCAGCAACAGGTACCTGACGCTCTGAAGAATGTGCAATTACATGTGCTGGACATGGGGCTGTTACAGGCCGGTGCCAGTGTCAAAGGTGAATTTGAGAACCGCCTGAAACAGGTGATCCAGGAAGTACAAAGTTCTTCTCATCCAATCATCCTGTTTATTGATGAAGCACACACCTTAATTGGCGCAGGTGGTCAGGCAGGCCAGAATGATGCTGCTAATTTACTCAAACCGGCACTTGCACGGGGGGAATTACGTACTATTGCAGCAACCACCTGGGCAGAATACAAACAGTATTTTGAAAAAGATGCAGCTCTCAGCCGCCGTTTTCAGGTCGTTAAAGTTGAGGAACCGACTGAAGCGGTCGCGATTGACATGCTGCGTGGCATGATTCCGGTGATGGCCCAACACTTTAATTTACAGATTGATGATGAAGCGATTATCGCTGCTGTATATAGTTCACATCGTTATATCAGTGGACGTCAGTTACCAGATAAAGCGATTAGTGTTCTGGATACTGCAGCTGCTCGTGTTGCACTGACTCAAAATGCGCAGCCGGCACAACTCGATCAACTACAAGCACAACTGCATAATCTGGAATTGGAACACAAGCTATTAACCCAGGAAAACCAGAACCTGCCAATTCATCATGCCAGACTAAATGATCTTTCTAAAAAAATCTCAGATCTAAAACAGGATATCCAGTGTCTTAAAGAGCAATGGCAACGTGAATTGCAGATTGTTCAGCAGATCCGGGATATTCAGGCACAAGAACATAATGAAAAATCCAGTCAAAAAATTGCAAAATTACGCTTAGAACTAATTGAAGTACAGCAAAAAAAACCACTGGTCTTTGAACGGGTCAATACCAGCATCATTCATGAAATCATTTCGGATTGGACAGGTATTCCAGTGGGCAAGATGGTCAATGATGAAATCCGGCAAGTATTACAACTTGAAGATCGTCTGGCTCAGCGCGTGATGGGACAGGATTATGCCCTACAACAACTGGTGCAAGGCATTAAAACGTCTAAAGCCAAATTGGAAGATCCTAACAAACCACAAGGTGTTTTCTTATTAGTGGGACCAAGTGGGGTTGGTAAAACTGAAACTGCCCTCGCCCTCGCCAATGAACTGCACGGGGGCGAATCACATCTAATCACGATTAATATGTCTGAATATCAGGAAGCACATACCGTTTCTTCATTAAAAGGCGCACCGCCAGGTTATGTCGGTTATGGGCAAGGTGGCGTACTGACTGAAGCTGTTCGCCGTAATCCATATAGTGTGGTTCTGCTGGATGAAATTGAAAAAGCACATAGTGATGTGCAGGAACTGTTTTATCAGGTCTTTGATAAAGGCATGCTGGAAGATGGTGAAGGTCGTTTGATTGATTTTAAAAACACTACAATTTTGCTGACTTCAAATGCAGGATCATCTGCGATTATGCAGGTCTGTCTCAATCAGGAACCTGAAAACTGGCCAAGTGCACATGAACTTATTGAACAGATTAAGCCAAGTTTATATAAACAATTCAAGCCGGCGTTCTTGGGACGTATGCAGATCGTACCATACTTCCCGCTGCATGATGATCTGCTGATCAGAATCATTGAACATAAACTTGGCAAAATTATTCAGCGTGTACAAGCTCAATACAAGACTGAAGTTACTTATAGCAATGATCTGTTAGAGCTTATCCTAAGCCGTTGTACAGAAGTTGATAGTGGTGCCCGTAATGTTGACCATATTCTTAATGCCAGCGTATTGCCCGCTTTAGCGACTGAAATTCTGATGGCGTTGAGTGAGGAAAAAGTTCCTGAAAAAATTCAGATTGATGTTGAAAATGATGAAATTATTTATCGCTTAGAGCCACAGCAATCTAAAGCGAAAACTAAAAGCATCCGGAAACAGAAAACGGATGCTGTATAAAGCTATATTTTAAAAGATCAGAAATTAAAGAAGAAGAATAAGTTTCAGGTGAAGAATGACTCTAGATATTGAACAACTGCTTGCCCCAATCTCTGATCATCAGCCAGGTGGTGAGGATTGCTCGTTTTCAAATGACTTTCATGCCATTAAAAAGGCCAAAACTCAGGATGATCCTTTGCTAGATCAAGGTGACTGGATCTCTGAGCCACGTCAGGCAGACTGGCAGTTTGTGTTGAATAAATCAGTTGAGTTGTTAAGTGATAAAACCAAAGACCTGCGTCTTTATACTTGGTTAGCTGAAGCTTGGGCAAGAACTCATGGATTTGCAGGAATTGCCTGCGGCCTGGAACTTAGTCATCGCAGTATTCAGCAATATTGGCAGGACATGCATCCTTTAATTGAGGATGATGATCTGGATCAGCGCTTAGGTTTGCTACAAGGCTTAATCAACCAGATTCCAGCTTTGATGAAACAGGTTCCCCTGGTCAGTCAGGCGCCGTTTTATCATTTAGGAAATTATGAGGCATTTTTACATCAGCAAAATGTCCGGATCCGTCAGATTCAGCAGGATGAAGATGGCGAATCTTCAAGTAGCAACGATGAGCTACAAAAGTTCGAGCAATTGCTACAGGCTACTTCCTACTCTGTAATAATAGAAAACTACCAGCAGGTTTTGGATATTCAACAGCACTGGCACCATCTAAAAACCATTCTGGATGAATTACTGGGTTTGAATGCACCGAGTTTTTCGGCAATTGACGAACAGATTGATTCAATCATTTCCCTAATTAAACGTCTATATAAAGTGGAACAGTTAGCGAATCAAAATACTGAAAGCTTAATCCCGCCGACAGACTCAGGAATTCAGCAAGTTTTTACGGATACTTCCTCTTCTGTTGTTCAAACTCAATTCCGGTTACAGCCACAAAATCATCTGGCAAATCGGGAACAGGCATTGAAAGTCTTAAATGAAATTGCGGATTATTTCCAGATGCACGAACCGCATAGTCCGGTAAGTTATATGCTGCAAAAAACCATTCGCTGGAGTCAGATGCCACTTCATGAATGGCTGGCACAAGTGATTAAAAATGAAAATCCCCTAGAACAGGTTCAAGAGTTACTGGGTGTACACGATATGAATAATTCCAATAATGAGTGGTAATACTGAATGTTTAAAGCAGAAAAAGTTCTTTGGGGTGAAGGCCTATTTTTAAGACCTCAGCATTTTCAGTTACAGGATGCCTATCATGAACAACGTCTGAACCATATGATTCAGGCGAGCTTGCCTTTTGCCTATGGAATTCAGTCAATAGAATTCGATGAAACCCAGTTAGGCATGAATATACTGGCACTCAGCCGGATTAAAATGGTCTGGCAAGATGGGGAAATTTATCGTGCACCTGAACTGGATCTATTACCTGAACCTATACAGCTTGATACTTTGAATCTGCGTACAGAAATGGCGATTTATCTTGCTTTACCGATGATTCAGGCAAGTAAACAGAATCTTTATCATCAAGATCATTCTCAATCCAGCCGCTACCATTCCTATTTAAGTTCAACCCATGATCTGTTTACCAATGCGGCTACAGCAGAAATCACCCTGGTACGCCGTCGTGCAGAATTTAAGATTTTTGAAATAAGCCAGGGACCTGAACAGGCTTTGGATGGCTATTTTTATCTTCCGATTGGCACAATGAAACGGCAAAGTTCCGGGAATTTTGTACTGGATCACAAGTTTATTCCCCCAATCCTGCATATCGAAGCATCAGAAAATCTGTTGAATAATCTGAAGCGTACCTTGAATATTATCCGGGCCAAGATCAAAACCATTCAAAACAATAACCGGGAAAATGAACAGAAACTGATTGAATTCCGTTCTGGTGATATTGTGTCTTTCTGGCTGGTGAGTGCACTCAATACTGCACATGCAACGTTGAATCACATCTTGCAGTATCCACGTATTCATCCAGAACGGCTGTATTCTGAATTATTACGTCTGACCGGCTCGCTCCTGACTTTTTCAACTGCCTATGCTGTCGATCATTTACCCCAATATCAACATCATCATTTACAGGAAAGCTTTGGCCAGCTCGACGTGATTTTACGTGAATTGCTGGATACGATTATTTCAAACCGCTATATCAGTATTGCCCTGAAAGAAACCCGTCCATCCTATTGGGTTGGCAGTCTTGAAACAGACAAAATTTCCCGAGATACCCGTTTTTATCTTGCAGTATCGAGTAGTGTCATGCCAGCCCATGATCTGATTGCCTATGTGCCGATCCGTTTCAAGGTTGGCAGTACTGTCGATGTTGAACAACGCGTGATTGCAGCACTGCCAGCTGTACCTGTTCAGCATCTGATTCAAGTGCCAACCGCCATTCCAGTGCGTTCAGGGGTAAGCTATTTTGAAATTGAACCAAATAATGAACTGTATCAACGGATGTTGGAGTCCGAGACCATTTGTGTCTATATCCCCAGCGGATTCCAGGATATTTCAATTGAACTGATTGCTGTGGTAAATGGATAAGAATAATGAATAGTATTAATAATGCGCCATCGCTATTTGATGATGGACAAATTGGTACAGGTTTTCAGACCAATACAAAGATAGATAAGAGTCAACACTCAGCAACTACCCATCTGGTCGATCTATTACATGATGGATTCTATGTGGTTTTCCTGATTCGCAATCAGTATGTACCCTCTAATCCGGAGTCCTTCCGCCAGAAAGTGCTAGATATGCTGGCACGTTTTGAAAACCAGGCAAGAAAACTGCAATTTTCTGCAGAAGATATTAATAATGCACAATATGCATATTGTGCTTTGTTAGATGAGACGATTGCCACCCAACAGGATTCCCGTTTTTTTGACCTGAAAAATTTCTGGATGATGAGCCCGCTACAACTCAGTTTATTTGGATCACAACTGGCTGGTTATCGTTTTTTTGAACACATGGAAGAAATCCGCAATAAAGACAAGGAATGCCTCGCCGTTCTTGAAGTTTATCATTACTGTTTATTATTAGGTTTTCATGGTAAATACAGAATTGAATCAATGAGTCAGTTGAACAGTCTGATTAGTCGTGTCGGTGATCAAATCGATTACCTCAAAGGGAAAAAGGCATTTTCTCCTTTTGCTGCAATTCCAGACCAGATTAAACATATCATTCACCGTGAATTGCCATTTTTCTGGATTCTGATTTTCTGGCTAGTGTTTGCTCTGGCAAGCTTTATTGGTCTGCACTATGTATTGTCCAAAGACCGTAATGCAGCATTTTCCCAATATCAGAATGTGATTAGTGTTCCTGTAGAACAAGCTCACATTACTATCCATTTACCATAAATATTATACTCACTATGGCAAACAAAAATAATAAACATATTCGTCTTTTACGGTCTATAAAGCCGGTTCCTCATTCTCCTAAATTTTACCTATTGAGCGGATTTGTATTGGGGGTGCTATCAGTAAGCTCTGTTTTACTAGGCTATGGTTATTATCAGAATCATTCGGGATCAAGCCGTACACGAGTTAATGCAGAAAATCATCAAATATCAGACTTAAATCATGCCGCAGAATCTGAGCAAATTATTCCAAAAGCCGCTACGCCGTCGGATCAGGATAATATCCAGAATCCAGAAGATGGTTTTGATCAGAATATTGAAAATATGTTTAAGGTAGCAAAGCCAGAAAGTAATGCAGAATCTAAAAACCATACTTCACCTTTTGAATCTGCGTTTGGTGCCCAAGAGCAAAAACCTTTAATTCAGGCCAATGATAAAAATAAACCACTTAAACCGGAAATTCGGACAATTCAATCTTCAGCAATAAAGACTAAGATAATTAAAGGTTCGCAAAAAAGTTCTTTAAATATAAATGCTGATCGTCTATCGCCAGCACAAACAGAAAAATCTGTTGAGCTAAAAACTACAAATACTTCGTCACAGGAACAGCCCTCAGCAACTACGCTACAGGAAAGTGCTGAAGTAGCACTGTCATAAACAGCATGATCTACTTCATTTTTTTCAGTTTTGTTTTGCTTAGCTTAGGTATGTTGCTGCTGGTTTCTTATGAATTCCGAATCCGGTTGATAAACCTGTGCATGCAAATTTTACCATATAGCAAGAACCGAATTTTGGCAGCCAGACAGGTTGCCTGGGAATTTAATCAGGCAGCATCTTCAGATAAAATCCAGTCACATTGGCATATTCAACAATGGTGGATTTTGCTGGCGGCCTTAGTGTTATTTAGCAGTATTGTAATTTTTACTTTAACCCGCCCCATTACTGCCAGTACTTTTGAAGCAAATTATTTACGTGAAGTTGATCCCCAAATTTATACTTTACTCGATGGTCAGGTGTTAGCACCGCCCCCAGAAGTAGAAGGTCATCTGATTGAAGAAGCCATACAGGGAGAAGTCCATTACTATACCAATGTTGTTTCTGCCCAAGTTATAAATCCACCTGATCCTACTGAAGATGTACATCTGCCTATGATCCATAATCATAGTGATCTCAATATAGTTAACCGGAAATGGAATAAAATTAATCCACGTTATAAACAGCGTTTATTGATGGTCTTCAAAATAATGCGTGAACAGTATGGATATGAACTGGTTTTACTAGAAGGTTATCGCAGTCCGGAACGTCAAAATTCACTTTCTGCAAATCCGAATACCACGCGTGCTAGAGGTTATCAAAGTTATCATCAGTTCGGTTTAGCAGCTGACGTTGCCTTTAAACGTCATGGTAAAGTCATCATCAGCGAACGTGATCCATGGGCAATGCGTGGTTATGAACTGTATGGTCAAGTCGCAGAATCGGTCGGACTCACATGGGGCGGTCGGTGGAAATCGATTAAAGATTATGGTCATACTGAATATCGTATGCCAGGTTTGAAAAAAACCGCTGAAATGGCAAACCAGTTGGTTAATGAAGGTCAGCTACAGGCAGCTGGATACTGACCTTCGATTCAAAGTTTCAAAGTTAACCGTGTTATTTATTATTGTGCATCTAGAAATGCTTGTATATGTTCCAGTACTTGTGCAGGATTTTCAGCATGCAGCCAATGACCTGCATTTTCAATGAGTTCAACTTTGGAATGGGTGAATTGGCGGTCAATCGCAGCGAAATGCTCTGGTTTAGAAATATAAAAAGAGTTACCACCTCTGAGAAAAAGTGCCGGAGTATCAATTGGAGTAATATCTTCCCAAAATAAAATATCCTGATAATGGTTAAAGAGTGCCTGTACATTAAACAGCCACTTCCCTTTGTTAAAAGATTTTAGCAAGAACTGAATTACCATTTCTTCATTCAGATATTCACGCATGATTTTTGTCGCTTCTAACCGGGAACTTAGGTTTGCACGCTCGACAGCAAATAAGGCTTCAAAAATTTCCGCATGATGATTTTCATGATATGGGATTGGAGTTATATCCAGAACCACAAGCTGCTCTACCCGATTACGCGCAATATCAGACAGTTTCATGGCAACTTTGCCGCCCATAGAATGCCCTACCACAACAAATTTGGTGATGTTAAGACTATCTAATGTTTCAAGTACATCTTTTGACATCAAGTGGTAATTATGCTCATCACTATGTCCAGATAAGCCATGGTTGCGCAGATCTAACTGAATGACGGTACGCTGGCTTGAAAAATGTCGCGCCAGCATTCCTAAATTACTCAAGCTGCCGAATAAACCATGAATGAAGACCATTGGTACAAGTGTTGAGTTATCATGACTGGTGATTTGGTAGTTGAGGATCATTTGAGAATTCCGTGATTTCATAGATGATGTGGTGATATTGGAATTTTATTGGGAATTAATCAATTGCTAAATTTTAAAATATGCTTAGGCTATTTATATGCAATAATTTTTGCTTAGGCTAAATAGGTGAAACTGGTACAATTTTTTAAAATCAGAGAGGTCTAAAAACTAGCTGTTATTATTCAAATAAGCTCAGGTAGCTTTAAAATTTTTAATTTTCTGACTATCACTTATTTACTCATTCATAATCAAAAACTGGATATGCATAATAAGCCACACTACATTTACAAGTCATATTTCGGGTGTATAAGCAGTCAGGTGGAATTTACTACCTAGCTTCTTACAAATTGGCTAAGCAGAAAATACTATTATTAAGTTTCCTCCCCTTTTCTTTTCATAGCTATTAACATTTATAATTCGCTTAGGCTATTTTGCAAACTTTTAAAGATATTTGAATTATTAAATATGAGCTGCGTGCAGCAACTAGCCTAGCTCGGATGAAAATCATTTCTTATCAAATACTATTTAGTATTTCTAGGAAGTTTTTAGAAAAATAATTGCCATTACTTAAATATTCTAATTAATGAGATAATATCAGTGGATATATCCCCGAGATATAAGGTAATTCTACAAATTTATTTTAAATTAACTTAATAGTTTTATTGAAAATATATTAATAATGAACTTTTCATATTTATAAAAGCCCGGTTATTCAAATTAGAATCATTTGCTTTATTTATATTTTCCAGCGAAAAACGTTCGAGAAAGAGAAGTGTTTTATAACCTATTCTACTTCCCTATTTTTACAAAATACACTCGCCGTCATTCCAGATTTAGTCAAACTTTGATCCTGCCGCTCCAGAAAGTTTCTGGCAATCATTGCCATCGTAGGTGCCATACTCAGATCACTATTTTCTTCGGACACCTTTTGAATATCCTCATAGGCTTTCAATCGATTACAGAAAGCCTGGCGTTGAGTTTGAGCATCTGCCTTTTGATCATCTTCATCTAAAATATGCTTGGTTTCATTCACGATTTTAGTCTGTACTGAAATAAACTGGTCGTAGGCACTTTGTGAAAGTGGCTCTGCAAAGAGCATACTATTTAGCCCTAATAGCAATCCAGCACAAATGAAAGATGATTTTTTTAGCATTTAGATTTCTTCTTTCCAGACATCTTCATAATCATCGGCATCGATCATGAAACGAAAACCTGTTTCCAGAGCCAGATACGGCAATACTTCTGGTGCAATATCCTGTAATTCACGTACGGTCATGGTTTCAAAAGCATCTTCACTTGAAGGTTCTCCCCCGTAAATATACCAGCTGATATTTTCAGCCGACTCAGGCTTTTTACGAATGCCGACAATTGGATCCTGTTTCAAGGTATGTACGGCCACGGCAACCACATCATCACCACTCACTGCAACATAAGCCGAACCAACTTCTTCACAGAGCAGTTTTTGTTCTGCGATCAGTTCTTGTAAAGGTGACAGGTTTTGCGTGTTTTTCGACATTCGGTTGTACTCATTAATTTTTTACATTAGCGCGCTATTTTAACTTAATTTTAATGAGGCTCATGAGAATTTCATCGAAATCTAAAAAATATCTACCCTTACACTGGTTAAGGGCAGATATGAATAAAGTTATTTAAAAACTTTAAAACGCTCTTCATCCGCAAGATAATCTTTGGCACGCGGCTCACCCTCTATCGAACCAAATACCAGCTGTGCACGAAGTTTCCAGTTTGATGGAATGCTCCATTCCGCATGAACCTGCTCATCTACGATCGGATTGTAATGCTGCAATGATGCGCCCAACCCTTCTGTATGCAATGCTGTCCACGTTGCAAATTGTGCGATTGCAGTCGAATGTTCCGCCCAGATTGGGAAGTTGTCTGCATAAGATGGGAACTGTTCCTGCAAACCTTTCACTACGTTGTGATCTTCAAAAAATAGGACTGTACCTACCCCTGCTGCAAAACTGGCCATCTTTGCTGTGGTCTTTGCAGCACTCTCTTCGTCTTTGGCATAGCTTTTTAATTTGTCTGCAACAAAGCCCCAGAACTTCTCATGTTCTGAATTGAATAAAATGACGGCGCGTGAAGATTGAGAATTGAAGGAAGATGGGCTTTGTTTTATCGCAGTCTGAATCAGATCAGTTAAATATTCAGGAGATTGTTCAACATTCTTGGCAATAGCATAAATAGTACGGCGTTTAGTAATTAAATCTAAAAACTGGTTCGACATTTTTCAAAATCCTGGGATATATCTTCGGGAAAATTTGAACCTTCAGCTATTTTTGTGAAGGATAACTAATTAATGAGGCTTTAACCTTATAATAAGCTAAAGCACCTATACCTTAAAAAATAATTGAATCAATTACTAGGCTATTTATTTGATATTTTTATATATTTTTTAGCTAAAAATGATCATTTTCATCTATTTTTTGAACAATCGTTAAAACATACGCACTATTAAAGGACCACATGATAAATCATGATCTGGCTTGCGCTATTACTGAGCAAAATTAAGATATTTATTTATAAAATCCCTATAGCTTAGGCTATTTGGGTAGACAAATAATTATGAAAAAATTCTCATATTTCAGATAAAATTAATCCCTCAAAATTGAGGGATTAATTTTATAAATAAAAGCTAAACACCGGGTTTAAAACTTTGCATTTAAAACCTGAGCAGATACTTTGTTTTTCCAAAGATCGCGTAAAACCGGTAAATAGAATTTTTCACCGAGCTCAACCAGCTCTGCATCAATTAAAGCATGCATCTCATGCATAAAAAGATAATCCAATTCAACTGTGCTGAGCTGGGTTTGCTGCTTTTGATAATCTTTGCGTTTCTGTTGGGCTTGTTTAACCAGACGATCCGCAAATGCTTTATCTTTAAACTGCATAATCGCTTTCAAACGTAATTCGATGATGCCCCAACCGGTTAAAAACATCTGGAAGGTTTCAAAATCATCGCTGGTCGATTCCCAAGACATTTCTTCCAGATTTTCATTATCTGGCAGTACAGGTAAAAGAAGCTCCATAACACTTGGAAAAATCTTTTTGAAATTCAGAATAAATTTAACAGGATGCTCACCTGGATAATCCTTGAATTGCACCTTTTTTTGAACATCCGTTAAATAAATATCAAACATAAAACAATCATCAGTAGGTAATCTTATCTAGCTCCTATTGTACGCAAGTCTGCCCGAGATAAAAACCATTGCTGACTATTCCATGATAAAACAGCTAAAAGATTAAAAACATTTACCTTTATTTGGCATTCGGTGAAACCATCTGTTCAGGTCTGACGACTTCATCAAACTGTTCAGCTGTTACGAGATCAAGTTCCACAGCCACCTGTTTCAAGGTTTTACCTTCCTTATAGGCGGTCTTGGCAACTTTGGCTGCATTCTCATAACCAATGACCGGATTCAAGGCTGTAACCAGCATTAAAGAATCATGCAAGAAATGTTCAATTTTTTCATGATTTGGCTCAATACCGACGGCGCAATGATCATTAAAACTATTACAAGCATCACCTAATAACTGGATAGATTGCAGCAGATTATAGGCAATGACCGGCATAAATACATTGAGTTCAAAATTACCTGATGCACCCGCTACACTAATGGTGGTGTCATTGCCGAGAACTTGCGCGACTACCATGGTCATCGCTTCACTTTGTGTCGGGTTAACTTTACCCGGCATGATGCTAGAACCCGGTTCATTTTCAGGAATACGGAGTTCCCCAAAACCACAACGTGGGCCACTGGCTAACCATCGGATATCATTAGCAATCTTATTTAAGCTAACTGCTAAAGTCTTTAAGGCACCTGAAGCGAATACTGCAGCATCACGGCCAGCCAAAGCCTCAAACTTGTTTGGTGCTGTTACAAATGGCAAACCAGTTAAATATCTAAGAGTTTTAGCTACTTCAACAGCATAATCAGGATGAGCGTTCAACCCTGTACCGACGGCTGTCCCGCCCAATGGCAGTTCGTAAAGTCCAACCAAGGCCTGTTCTAGACGAAGAAGTGCATGATCGAGTTGAGAAACATAACCGCTAAATTCCTGTCCCAACGTTAACGGCGTAGCATCTTGTAGATGTGTCCGGCCAATTTTTACAATATCAGCAAATTCCTGAGATTTGATATATAAGGTATCGCGTAAACGTGTGACTGCCGGAATTAAAAGTTCATTGATCTGTAAGCTCGCAGCTACATGAATCGCAGTCGGAAATGAGTCATTGGTAGATTGAGCACGGTTAACATGATCATTTGGATGGACCGGTTTTTGTGCCCCTAAATGATTACCCAGTTTCTGGTTGGCAATATTGGCAATTACCTCATTACAGTTCATATTACTTTGCGTACCTGAACCAGTTTGCCAGACCACCAGTGGAAATTGACTGTCCCATTGACCACTGATGACTTCATCAGCAGCATCCACAATATATCGTGACAGTTCTTGTGAAATCTGGTTCAGCTCGGCATTAGTCAAGGCAGCCGCTTTTTTGACGAGTCCCATGGCACGAATCATTGGCCGTGGCAAACGTTCATTTCCAATCCTGAAATTTTGCAAGCTGCGCTGAGTCTGAGCGCCCCATAATGCCTCACCCGGCACAGCAACTTCTCCCATCGTGTCATGTTCAATACGTGTTTGCATGTTCAACCTCAATTCTTTTTGCTTATTAATAATCTTAGGAATCTGTATATCAATGATTTACTCTAATAATTTAAAGTAGTCGATTACATTAAATATGTAAATGATAATTATTATCAAATATTAAATTAAAAATCTAATTTACTGCCCTTTGAGAATATTTTGATAAAACAACCATTCATCCTCAAGCATCTTTCTGATCGAGCGCTGCCTTTGCCAATGCAAAACCTGTTGTGCCTTTTCAGTATTCGCACCTAACTGGTCCAGCTCAGCATGGGGATAAGGTAAGGCATCCACAGTTTTAATTGCAGACTGGGTGACTTCAGCAAGCTGATCCAGTAAAGCCTGTATGGAAATCAGTTCTCCCGCAATATTAAAGGCTTCACACTTTAATTCCTGCTGTTGTGACAACCACTGTAAGGATTTGATCACGGCATCACAACAGTCTGCGACATGCAGAAAACTGCGCTCTACTGTGCCATCTGCGGTATGGGCCTGACGGCGTAATTCAAGATATTCACGTTGCTGCGCAGCGACCTGCATTGCCAGAGGAACAATATTTTTCGGTAAAGGTGGTACTGCTTCCCCTAAAATACCATGCTCAAAGGCACCGGCAATATTGGAAAGACGCAGGATCGCAATCCGCCATTCATTGTCAGTTTTAGCGGTATCCCGAATAATTTCCTCCACCATCTGTTGCGACTTGATATAAGGATTAGGATAAGTAAAATTAAAAGGCAGATCTTCGCTTAAGTCTGTGCCAGATTGTCCATATACCGCCAAACTGGATAAATGTACCAGATGACGTACCCCGGTACGCTGCATGGCACGCATGAGACTCATAATACAGCTGACATTATCATTATAATATTCAAGTGGTTTTAATACTGATTCTTCCAGTGACTTAAAACTTGCGGTATGCACCACAGCCTGAATCGAATTCTGCTCAAAGACTTTGTTCAATGCGGGCGTGTTGCGAATATCAATCTTGATAAAAGGCACATACATACCAGAAATAAATTCGAGACGCTCCAGAGTCTGTAAGTTAGCATTGGCCAAATTATCGACCACAATGACCTCTAGTCCTTGTGCTAACAGACTTAAAGCAATATGTGAGCCTAAAAAGCCTAATCCACCCGTCACTAAAATCATTTATACTACCTACTTTCTAATGAAGCCAAGATCAATCTGTTGCTATTGATCAAGCCTGTAGTGAATTTCGATGAGTACCTTAATTCTTGTTACCTCCGCACCGACTTCCATCTATGCCTGGCATGCCTTGGGTTTAGCTCAGGCTTTGCAGGATAAGCAGGAAGCATTCCGTGTGTTTTTCTATCAGGACGGCGTATCGGTCGCAAATGCACTGCAATGGGTACCCGACGATCAACGTCATCTTACACATGCATGGCAAGCTCTGCAGATTCGCCTCCCAGTCTGTGTAAGTGCAGCATTGGCGCGTGGAATTACAGATCCGGACAATGCTCAACGTCACAATATTCAGCAGCATAATCTGGCAGATGCGTTTGAATTGGTCGGTTTAGGTGAACTTGCCGATGCTGTTCAATCCTCACAGCGTCTGATTCAATTCTAGATGTTCCATTTTTTAGAATGTGTTGCTTTTCCAAGGAATCTTGTGTGAAATCTGTACTTGTTATATTAACCCAAGCCAATCTGACCAGCCTGCAGGTGCATGAAAGCCTGTCTGCGACAATGGTCCTGGCAACTTTTGGCGCAGAAGTTAAAGTCCTGCTACAAGGGGCCGCCCTTAGTCTGCTGCGTTCAGAGCTGCAATTTGACCAGTTGCAACATGCATTTAAACTGGCATCAAATATGGTCGACAGTTTCGAGTTTTATGATCTCACTCCGATTCTGATTGAGCAGAAAAATCAAAATTCCCCATTTGTGACGCAGAGCGAACAAGAAATCGAATTTATTGAGCTTAATCCTGAATTTATTCAAAGCTTTGATCATGTGCTGTATTGGTAAGGAATAAGGATATACAAATGTCAAATCATACACTTTATCTGATCCAATCCAGCTATTCGGCAACTGCACAGATCCTCGATCAATTGGCTCAGATTTATACAATGAGCGATCAGGTCGTGCTGATGGGTGAAGCGGTTTTGTTGCTAGAGCATTCATTTCTACAAAGCTTGCCGCAAATTTATATGCTGAAAAATGATGCTGAACTCTTGATACAGCCCTTACCTGATCAAGTAAAATTGTTGAATTATGCAGATTTTGCTGCTCTTTGCCTCCAGTTTAATCGCTGCATTTCAATGAAATAATGAATGGGTTAAATATGAATTTAGAATTGGATCAAGATGGTCATCTGGTTGACTACACCATCTGGAATGAAGAGGTCGCTCAACTCCTAGCCAATAGCCTGGACCTTGACTTGACCCCATGGCATTTTGAAATTCTGCAAGCGGTGCGTCAGTTCTATCAGCAGTTTGGCCATTCACCAGCAACGCGCCCTCTAATCAAATTTTTAATGAAAACTGTCAGTGCAGATATCAATAATGCCATGCTTCAGGAAAAGTTTAATACTGGTCTGGTGGCACGTCACTTAAGCCGTTTGGCCGGCGTACCCAAGCCTGCGAACTGTTTATAAAGCTATCAAGTCTTCGATATTTTGTATGTAAAAGCCTGAATTTTTATTCGGGCTTTTTTATGCGATCAATTTTCACTTCTAGAATAATCAAAGATACAAGTAGCCTGCAGACAGCAAATACAGGTTTAATCTAATGCTCGTAAGGCCCGATGCAGTTCATGTTCCATTTCAGGCAAGACTTTGATCAGAAAATCAATCTGTGCTTTCGCCTCGGCCTTGCTGACCTGTTGAGCCTCTACCAGCTTCTGCTGCTGGGTGATTAGTAAGCTGACCTGTTGAAGATCGGGCCGTTGCCCTTCGCTTAATGCATTAATCATCGTGGAAAAGTCCAGATACAATTGTTGCTGCTGCCTTAACAATTCACTTTGCTTTGCAGATGCATTATTTTGTCCGGTTTTTCTGGTTTGACTATTGGCAGTAGAGCTGACAGAGGCATCATTTGCAGATTTTTCAGCTGGCTGGACGGGAGCAGAATAAGGTTGATTATTAAAATGGGTTTGATAGATTTCTTTTCGTATCTGATAGCCAATACACAGTAAGGCTCCAAACAAGAGCAATGCGATCAATACATATAACTGAATTGTTTTATTATTCATCTTTGTGTCCTCAGCTTAGAAAAGACAGCCCCCCTATTCAAAAGCTGTCTTTTCTACTCATCAACTACGGTGTTGACCAGTCTGCAGGCGCATAACCAATCCGGACACGTTGTGGGTGATTTCCTACTGGTACACTAAGCACTTTATTGCCAGTAGCAAAATCAATCACGGTAACTACATCAGTTTCACTTTCGGAAATCACACAGCTACGACCGTCCGGGCTACGCGTTGCCCAATACGGTTTACCCGCAGAAATCAGTTTCCCGGCAGTCAGCGTCTTGCGATCAACAATAGTGGCATAATTGTCCATAGTTCCCGCAACACAAAGTTTTTCACCATCAGCACTGATCGATAGGCCATGATGGCGCGAATCATTCACCCATTTTGTCCGGTCTTTCGGAATACTGTCGCTCCCTGGCAACTGTCCAATCCGGCTAATCCTGTTCTGGTTCAGATCATATTCAATCAGACCATTAAAGAATGAAACCTGGGCATACAGTTTGGTTTCATCCTTACTAAATACCATTGGTCGTACTGAGTTGGACAAATCTTTTCGGCCAAATGCATCCAGTGCAGGTCTGAAGTCAATTTTTCTCAACACCTGATGGGTATTGGCATCTGCAATGGTGATAAAACGCTTTCCTTTGGTAAAATCTTGCCATTGGGCATCCATAGAGGTTTCTACGTTGCCGATAGCAGAGTTCAGAATCTTGTTGCCGCCATCAAAATAAATGTTTTCATGCGGTTTATCGCCCGTGCTGAAACGACCTAATTCCTTACCGGTATTGATATCCAATACATGCACCACATTTCCTGAAGAAGCAGATACGGCGACCCGCTGCCCATCTGGAGATACCGCCATATGGTCGGCACGGAAGCCTTCTACAGGTGTGCGCCAGTTAATCTTGCCAGTTTTGATATTGATTGATACGACATCGGCGAAACTTGGGCGTGATGCGACCACTGACTGCCCGTCTGGCGTAGAGTACATATCATCCACCAGTTGATCATTGCCTTCACCCGCTGTGGCCTGAATGTAAGTATAGGCAATCAGCTTGATTGGATTCAGGTGAATTTCCTTAAGGCGCTCTTTACGGTCAGGAATCATATTAATGATGCCAATCTTGCCAAAATCACCTGATGGACGAATCACAGTGACCGTGCCATCCCAGTTATTTCCGACAAAGAAAACCTGCTGTGAATTGGCAGGTGCCGCTGAAGGCGCAGAAGCGGCCTGTACACTTGGCAACGCTGATAGCATAGCCATCGCAGACAAGATCAGACAGAACTGTGGCCCTTTTTTATTTTGAATTTTCATCCCTTATGCTCCGCATAATAATTTGTATTTTTGTTTTTATTCCTTGTTATAGACACAGTCATTCTGTGTTTTCACACACCTAATATACAAATGCATAAGATGATTTACTGTTATTTCCGACCAAAAAACATACAACCCATTTAAATTTATCGTTCTATATCCTCTGAATTTAAAAGAACATCTTGCTGTGATTTTATGTATCCAGCACATCGACAAACTGGGCATTGAGCACTTTGGCGAGATCGGCTGGTTTTAGTCCTATATCCAGTCCTCTTTTACCTCCACTCACATAAATCTTGTTCAACTGCTCGGCACTTGCATCAATTACTGTTTTTAACCGTTTCTTCTGGCCAATAGGACTAATTCCCCCAACCAGATAACCAGTCAAGCGTTCTGCCTGTTTAGGATCTGCCATCTGGAGTTTTTTACATCCTACGGCTTGGGCTACTTTTTTCAAGTTAAGTTGATGATGTACTGGCAATACCGCAACGAAATACTGCTTATCATCCGTCACCAGTAAGGTTTTAAAGACTTCTTCTACAGAAAGCCCCAATTTTTCAGCAGC
Organism: Acinetobacter sp. SFD; assembly: GCF_001647575.1. NCBI lineage: Bacteria > Pseudomonadati > Pseudomonadota > Gammaproteobacteria > Moraxellales > Moraxellaceae > Acinetobacter > Acinetobacter sp. SFD. The sequence goes on along the minus strand of NZ_LSZJ01000012.1, from coordinate 357,382 downwards.
CTCCAGTCCAAAACTTTTGGCATTGGCATCATGTTCATATTCGTGAATGCTGTATTCAATTTTATTTGCTTTTAACAATTTACATGCAGGGGTCATGGAAAGTCTTATGGGTGATGAGGAATCATATGATTATATAAATATTGGTTTGAGAAGTTAAATCAGATGAACTAACTAATTTGCTTTACGGCTTTCATTTTTTAGTCAGTCAGTGTGTCTATCAGCTCTTTTTAAGTTTTTATTGCAAAGATGGAGATGAGCAAAATTACAGCAAATGTATGCGTTTTTGCCACTATCTAAGCATTAGAGGGGTCATTTTTTCACTGCAAGAAAATATCAAGATGAACACATTCGTCACTTCATCTATCTTAAAAATAGGAAGTACATATTCCAAGTATCTTCTATTAAACCTGCCGAGATATCAGCTTTATATCTCGGCAATTAAGTACATCTTGAAATCATATTTATGATGCTCAACTGAACTTACAGAAATATGACAAATTTTTGAATCTTGGAAAAAGATGCAGAATTCGCATTAAGTAAAATCCATTAAAACATTGTCTTATTTTAAGTTTTTTAAATTTCATAACATGACTAGAAGGGAATCATCACTTTTATTTAAAAGAAATGAGCAGAAAAAAATTTTACATTAAGCTGAGGTTTTTTTACCGGATTCAACTCACATATAGCATTCAAATTTGTCAGGAAAAAGCTGTTTAAAATTAAAAATATCGCTAAAAGTAAGAATTTAGCGTTAACATGAAGATACAGTTACACAAAGGATATTAACTGTTTTTGCCAATTGGGTTTACAATGAAAATAATATGAACACCTCGCGAATTGTAATTTTTTAACATTGCCAAATCTCTGCAAAGTTTTCATTATAGCGCCACTGTTTGCTATATGCTTTCTACGTCAATTCAAAGAAATTATAAATAGTAATGTAGAAAATCATGCAATAATAAGCAGAGTTTGCAGACATCTTGCAAACAAAACCCGATACTTTTTAATTGGAGCATGCTGGATGAGTTCGACCATTTTGGTTATTCATGGACCGAATTTAAACTTGCTTGGGAAGCGCGAACCGGAAGTTTATGGTCACCTTAGTCTTGATGATATTAACCAGCAACTGACTGTCCAGGCTCAACAGGCCACATTACAACTTGAAACTTTCCAGAGCAACTGGGAAGGTGCCATTGTTGACCGAATTCATCAGGCCCAGCAAGACGGCGTTCAATACATCATTATTAATCCGGCAGCATTGACCCATACCTCTGTTGCGGTTCGCGATGCCCTTCTTGGCGTCGCCATTCCTTTCATTGAAGTCCATCTGTCAAATGTGCATGCACGTGAGGCATTCCGACATCATTCGTACTTGTCCGATAAAGCCATCGGTGTGATCTGTGGTCTGGGTGCAAAAGGCTATGCTGCTGCCCTCGATTATGTCATTGAAAAAATACAATCTTCTACACAATCTTAATTAGGAATACTGTCTCATGGATATCCGTAAAATCAAGAAACTCATCGATTTGATGATTGAATCTGACTTACAGGCGATCGAAGTTAAAGAAGGCGATCAATCGATTGCATTAACTCGTCGTAATCCAGTGGTTGCAGCAGCTGTTCCTGCTATGCCTGCACCCCCAGCCGAAGCGCCAGCAGCAAAATCTCCTCGTGGTGCAGTTGAAACTTCGCCAATGGTCGGTGTGTTCTATGCTGCACCAAGCCCAGGTGAACCGACATTTGTTAAAGTTGGACAGACCGTTTCTGCAGGCGATACGCTCGGTATTATCGAAGCAATGAAAATCATGAACCCGATTGAAGCCACTCAAAGCGGTGTGATTGAAGAAATTCTGGTGAAAAATGGTGAAGTGATTCAATTCGGTCAACCACTTTTCCGCTACCGCGCTTAATCACCCCGGGGATTTATAATGTTGCAAAAAGTTTTAATTGCAAACCGTGGTGAAATTGCGTTACGCATCACCCGGGCTTGCAGAACTTTAGGGATCAAAACTGTAGGTGTCTATTCTGATGCAGACAAGGACCTAATGCATTTGCGTTTCTGTGATGAAGCAGTATGCATTGGCCCAGGTGCGAGCAGTGACAGCTACCTGAATATTCCAGCGATTATTACTGCTGCCGAAATTACCGGTGCAGACGCTATCCATCCTGGCTATGGCTTCCTCGCTGAAAATGCAGAATTTGCCGAAATCGTAGAAAATTCTGGTTTTATCTTTATTGGTCCACGTCCTGAACATATTCGTTTAATGGGGAACAAAGTTTCTGCGATTATGGCCATGCGTAAAGCCGGCGTCCCGACTGTACCGGGTTCAGCCCATGCAGTGACCCCTAACAATGCCTTGGCTGAAGCGAAAGAAATCGGTTTCCCGCTGATCGTCAAAGCTGCTTCTGGCGGTGGTGGTCGTGGTATGCGTATCGTGGAAAATGTCGATACCCTACTCGAATCAGTTCAGGCTGCACAGCGTGATGCGGAAATGTGGTTTGGAGATGATACGGTCTATATGGAACGTTTCCTGCAAAAGCCACGTCATGTCGAAGTACAAGTACTCGCCGATGGTAATGGCCATGCGATTCATCTGTATGATCGTGACTGCTCGCTGCAGCGCCGCCACCAAAAAGTACTGGAAGAAGCTCCAGCACCAAACTTGCCAGAGCAAGCACGTGCTGACATTCTGGAAGCTTGTGTGAATGCATGTAAGCTGATGCAATATCGTGGTGCGGGTACCTTCGAATTCTTGTTTGAAGATGATGAATTCTTCTTTATTGAAATGAATACGCGTGTTCAGGTTGAACATCCAGTGACTGAAATGGTTACGGGTATCGATATTATTGAACAACAATTGCGTATTGCGGGTGGTTTAGGTCTCGATATCCAGCAAGAAGATGTCAAGGTTTTGGGGCATGCGATTGAATGCCGTATTAACGCAGAAGATCCCTCTACCTTCTTACCTTCCCCAGGCAAGATCGAAAACTTTTATGCACCAGGTGGTGCGGGCATTCGCCTGGATTCGCATGTTTATCCAGGTTATAGCATTCCACCCTATTATGATTCGATGATTGCGAAACTGATTGCACATGGTAAGGATCGTGAAACGTCTATTTCGCGCATGAGAAATGCTCTGGACGAAATGATTCTGACTGGTGTGAAAACCAATATTCCTTTACATAAAGATTTAATCCTTCAAGACAAGAACTTCTGCAAACAGGCAATGGATATTCATTATCTGGAAAAACATTTGTTAAAGCAGCTTGAAAATCCTGAAGACAATGCCTAAAACCAAGCTTATAAATAACCGCTGAATGACAGCGGTTTTTTATTGTTTACAATTTAAGGCAATACGCGTCTGAGGACGGCAAAACATTGCTCGGCTTTTTCATTGGCGCAGAAATTAATCGTATAAGGGTTTTGCCATTTCACAAAATACTGTGAAATTTCACCAGATTGGTCAACTTGGTTACCCGAGCAGTCTTTTTCATTATTATCATATTTCACTTGCAGAATTAGTGCGGGAATCTGCTGCGAAGGGTCTTGTGCGGGTTGATAATCATATAACCCTGATGTCCATTCGTCGCCACTTTTGATCACAACATTATTATTTCCCTTAAAATTATAATATTCGATGCACTTTTTATTATTCGGAATTTCCATCCCCCACAAACCGACAATTTCCGGACGGGTTTTAACAGTAAAGGTATTTGGAATTTCAGCAGTTTTAACTGGAGTATTCTCTGATTTTTTATTTTCTGTCGCCATTAGCCAAGGTGAGCTCATGATTAAGATAAGGCTAAGACATGTTTTTTTCATATTTACTGGCATCTTTTTAACAATTAATTCTAAATTATCATATTTATTGGGATCATGTCCCACTCTAACGCAATTTCAATACAGAGTCAGAAACTATTTATCACATTGTTTAAAAACATAGATTTCTTTTCTGATTTTTTTTGTATATATTTCGTATATAAGAATCTTAATAGTTCGTATTAATAACAGATTAATCAAACAATAAAATCATATTTTGGGTCAAACTTAGTTGCTAAACAAAGTGATCATTCACACTTAAAAATTTGAATATAGGATTTTAAATTTGCAATTAGCTCGAATAATAGAAAAACAATTAAATCATGAAACTCATGCTTATTTCGTTATTGTTTTTGCTGTTTTAGTATGTTGTCTTATTGGGATCGCAACCAGACCGCTAGAGTATCTGGCCTTATTATGGCCGGCGAACGCGGCTTTGCTGGCCCTATTTTTACGCTTTCCACATTTAAATAATCTGGGAGGCTGGTTAGGCGCGTTCAGTGCTTTTATGTTTGCAGATCTGGTCACCGGGAATGGTTTACTGCATAGCCTGTTTCTTACCCTTTCCAATTTGATTAGTACCATTGTTTCGATATTTTTTATTCGATATTTCAAGATTAATTACAAATACTATAATACCGGTTATACCTTTGTTCATTTATTTGGCATCTTCGCTTTTGCAGGCTGTCTGGCCAGTGCAGCCTTTGCAGTTCTCACCTTGCCGAATCTACCAAATTCATTCATGACCAAAGAAAATTTATGGATTGATTTTGGTCTGTGGTGGACCGGTGAAATGGTGAATTATATTGTGTTTCTCCCTTTAATCTTGGCATTCCCAAGAATAAAAGACCTGCAGTATCTATTTAAAAACCGTCGTCAAAAACGTAATTATTTCAGCTATTTTTTACCGGCATCTTCAGTCGTGGCCTGTGTCATCATTACCAATATTTTTGCAGGCCCGGGCGCAATGCTCTACCCTTTGGCTGCACTGATCTGGGCTGCATTGACCTATCGCCTGTTTACCATGACGATGATCAATGCTTTTGTCATCATTTTGACCTATTACAGCCTGACACAGTTTTATGCGACCAATCACACCACACTGGCCGATTCCACGATTTATATTTCACTGCGGATCGGGCTGTTTATGCTGGCCTTATCTCCGCTCATCCTGTGTATTATCAGCCAAAACCGCAATGAACTGTTTAAACGGGTTCTGTATCTGGCTAATCACGATAGTCTGACGCGCACCATGAATCGTCATTTCTTCTTTAAAAAAGGTGAATATTTACTGCAATATGCCAAGACGATGGAATTTTCAGTGATCATGCTGGATATTGATTATTTCAAACGCCTGAACGATCATTTTGGCCATCATGTCGGTGATAAAGTCCTGCAACACTTTGCACAAATTGTACGTAACAACTTACGTGCCCAGGATCTATTTGCACGCATTGGCGGAGAAGAATTTGTACTCTTACTCTGGAATACTGAACCTTCAGAAGCCCGCATCATTGCAGAACGGATTCGAGACCTTGTGGAGAAAACCCCGATGCATCAATCAGATGGCTCATCTTTGTATATTACAGTGAGCATAGGCATCACCCACCAAAATGAACCCAACTCCCAAGATCTGCAAAACCTGATTAATATTGCAGACCAAGCCCTATATCAGGCCAAACATCGTGGGCGCAATCAGGTGGTACTTGCATCTTAAGCATAAAACCTCTACAACCTTAAAACAGTATCGACGCTAGGGAATGGCAATGAAATTAGAAGAATATCTGCAATATGACGGTTTAGGACTCGCTGAACTGGTCCGCAATAAACAGGTACATTCAAGTGAACTTTTATCTGCTGCCCTGGAACGTAGCTCAATTGCCAATCCCGAGCTGAATGCAATTATCATCCCGATGCATGAACACGCGTTAAAACGTAGCCAGCAAAATCTGTCTGGCCCTTTTGCCGGTGTACCATTTCTGGTCAAAGACCTGTTTCAGGAATATGCAGGCTATCCGACTTCTTATGGCTGTCAGGGTTTAAAACGGATCAGTTATATCGCCGAGACCAATGCCGAGATTGTCAATCGCTGGGAAAAAGCCGGAATTGTGACCTTTGGACGCACCAATACGCCTGAATTTGGCATTAAAGGTATTACTGAACCAGATGCTTGGGGCATCTGTAAAAATCCGTGGAATTTACAGCATAATAGTGGCGGCTCTTCAGGTGGTTCGGCTTCTGCTGTGGCAGCCGGAATTGTGCCAATTGCGGGTGCTGGTGATGGTGGTGGCTCGATTCGCATCCCTGCCTCCTATTGTGGCCTGTTCGGCCTGAAACCAAGTCGTGGCCGTACACCTTGGGGACCACAAATGAGTGAAGCCATGCATGGCGCCGCAATTCAGCATGTATTAACCAAAACGGTGCGTGACAGTGCTGCAATGCTGGATGCTACTCATGGTGAAGATCATAGTTCACTGTTTAAAATTCAACGTCCTCAACATCATTATCTGGATGTAATTCAGCAGCCACCCAAGAAGCTGAAAATCGCGTTTAGCACTTATTCTACGATTGGCACACCTGTCTCTCAGGATGCAATTCAAGCTATTAAACATACAGCAAAACTACTAGAGTCTCTGGGTCATGAAGTGATTGAAGACCGTCCAGCGATTGATGGGATGCAGTTGGCCAAGGATTTTATTACCACATGGTTTAGCCAGTTTTCTTTCATGCTGGATGAAATCCAGAAAAGCTATCCGTCTAGATCGAATGATTTTGAATTGGACTCTTTGGCACTGGCCGCCTTCGGAGCCAAGACCAGCGCGCTGGATTATATTCAGAACCTAAATAACTGGGGTCAGTATGTAACCCAGATGAATCATTTCTTTGATGATTATGATCTGTATTTGACGCCTGCAACGGCGACAGTGGCTCCGAAAAATGGTGAGGTCAAAACACCTGCTTGGCAAAAACCAATTTTAAAAGCTTTATTGAATGTGGGTAAAGCCCATTTGCTGGCACAAGGCAAACTGGTCGATAAAATTGTTAAAGAAAATCTGAAATGGGTGCCCTTTACCCAGCTCGCCAATATTACCGGCCTTCCGGCAATGTCGGTACCGCTGTACTGGAATGACCAGAACCTGCCGCTCGGTTCACAGTTTATTGCGCCGTTTGCACGTGAAGATCTACTGCTCCAACTGGCGGCCCAACTGGAGCAGGCACAGCCGTGGTTTGAGCAATACTCAAAAATCCGTATTTAATGTCAAGATAATATGTTCAAGCCTGTTTTTGCAGTTCGACTTTGTTAGGCAACCCGAAAACCAGCAATAAACCTGACAAGGTCGATGCCGCAGCAGCGATAAAGATAGATGTTCCGCCTATTTGATCCCAATAATGACCAGCCAGAATACTACCGCTTGCTACCCCGATCCCCCACATAGTGCTATAAAGTGCCTGTCCACGTCCTTGCTGCCCTGCAGAGAAGTTCTGGAAAATTACCCGCATCGCGATCATATGAAATAAACCAAAACTGAAAGCGTGAATCGTTTGAGCAAAAAACTGTGCCGTAAATGAAGCAGGAAATACCCCAACGATGAACCATCTTAATCCAGTCATTAACAAGCATAGCGTGACCAGATGACGCCATGACCAGCGTGTCAAAAAGAACGTCGCATAGGCAAACATGATAATTTCTGCAATAACTCCGACTGACCACAGCAAACCAATCTGGCTGGTACTAAATCCAGCCTGACTTAGATAATTGCTGTAAAAACTATAGAACGGTGCATGCGAAAATAACAGAATTAATTCGATCAGAAAAAAACTATACACGACAGGACGTTTGAATATCGGCCATAAAGGTTCGAGCTGTTTCTGTGCAGTGGGTGCCGTCCTTGGTTCTTTAATAGTAAATGACCAGAGAAAGGCCAGAAATGAAATACAGAGCAACAAGACTGGCAACATACTGATGCTGATAATTTCAAAGACGGTACCTAAGCCGAATACACCGATTATAAAACCGACAGATCCCCATTTTCGTACTTTGCCATAGAGCTCTGCTCTTTTTTCTCCGAGCCAGAACAAGGTTACGCCTTCAAACTGAGCAAGAATAGCATTCTGAAAGAAACTGAAAATCAGCATTAGCAAGGCTACAGATTGAAAGCTATTCGGAATAATGAAAATCATGAGCCAGATACAAGCTTCCATCCAGGTGGCTATACGCACCAGCAGCATTCGCTTACCCGACTTGTCTGCAATCCAGCCCCAAATCAACGGCGCAAAGAACCGGGTAATAATAGCAATAGAGGATAAAATCCCGATTTCCTGATAATTGAAGCCCTGATCTTCAAGATACAGACTCCAAAAAGGCAGGAACGCCCCGACAATTGCATAGTAAAAAAAGTAGAATCCACTGAGTCTATGCTGAATTGCTAGAGCTGGCATAGATATCTATATCCTTGTATTTTCAAAACTTGCAACTTACTAAAAGTGGTTCTTAACTGCACTGAATTGACCTTATTTTGCATTTCTACAATCTACAAATTTTATTTTTGTAGATTCCTTTCTAAATTGCTAATTCTTATAATTTTATCACTCTTGGAATTTTATATAATTCTTTTTAAAAATAATTTGGGATTCATAGATCTCGTCATTTTAATCAGTGATCTACGATATTTAAATATGGAAATTTATTTTGAATATGCACTTGATCTTATTTGGCATGAATTCAAATTGCCGCTTTTTCACATCTGAATAAGTTAGGTTAGCAATGGTTGTGATTGATGGCGAGATTTCTTCTTGGATAGAGGCTTATGGGTTAGGGTTTTAGATTAATGAGCGTCCATAAATTGCCACCATAAAAAAACCATCCGAAGATGGCTTTTTGTTAATCAGTCTTGAGTTATTAGCCACAAGATGCTTGAACGATAATTTTAGTTTGTGGATCAGTAACTACTGTAATTCTATTTGAACGGTAATCTAAAGTTACCGGCTGGCCAGGCGCCACCATACGTACAATTTCAGCTTTAGTCTTTGCCTTAATTGTCGCTTCAGATAAACCAGTTTGCCCAACAAGTTTTGCTGCTTCATCAGATATACAGCTGCTCATAGTATTTCCTTGGTGAGGAGGCATCTGTTCAGGATTATTTGCACATGCTGTCAATGCGACAGCAACTAACATTAAAGATAAATTCTGGATAATTTTCATAAAATTTTGTCTTTTCAGGATAAAAAAGTAATCATACAGAATATGATAGCCTCGACTACAGGCTTAACAACAATCTCTATACATTCTATTTAAACAGAAAGCTTAATAAAAAAAGTATCGTGCTTTCAGCTTGATGATTTGGCGAATTTCGTATTTTTTTAACAGTTATAATGGACATAACCTCCCGAAGAGGATTCTGTAGACTATTGCTTTTTAGTTTTTAATCACAAAATGCCTTAACAATTTTTTGAGTTTGTGGATCAACAATTACAGTAACTCGTCCTGGATGATAATCCTTAGTGATAGCTTGACCCGGTGCAAACAGTCTAACAACCTCAGCATTTGTTTTTGATTTGATATCAGCTTCACTTGCTAATGTCTTACGTGCTAATTTAGCTGCACTGTCAGCTACGTATTTTTTCATCATTTCAGGCTTGTAAACGACTTCTTTATCTGGAGTTCCGACACAAGCATTCAAGGCCACTGCTGCAAGAATAAATGATAAATTATAAATAAATTTCATAAACTTATATTTTTAACAAATAAAAGTAGGATCATACTTAAGACAGACGGTTTATATGAGCCTAGCTTTATCAACAATCTTAATACACATTTATGAAATAGGGATTTAAAAACAGAAATTAAAACCTTGATTTTTTAACAGGCAAAAAATACCTTCTAATAAAGGAGGTTTAAAATAGAGAGACCCTAATGCTATATGACCTATCTATGAGTTTTATAAAATTCTGTCTTTTAAAGATGTTAAATATTCAATTGCTAGTAATTTATAATGATTATTACAGCCTTTTAAATTCGCCCATTAAATCAAAAAGATATTCAATATATAGCTTTTTATTAGATATTTCAGGCATATCGAATACCCAATAGGTTCTAGACCTAGATCTGTATTTGAATCGTACGGTCAAAGTCTTAATTTCAATAAGAGCTGCTTCATTCCTTAATTTTGCATACAATGATAAGTATTCTGCAAGAAACTTCAACTTACCGTTTATGTCATGCGTAGCTGAACCATGCACCTTCAGAGCTTCATCATATACTAAAACCAGTGTTTCCTGTGTCATGTGAATGCCTATATCTTCTGGTCGAATTAATAAGCATTAAAAGATAAAACAGTTTTAGATTTTAAAATAGTTAGAAAACGTACTTAAACCTTTACTTTACGAAACTTAAATTCACATTTTGTTCGTATTAAAAAATCCCACTTAATTCTTATAAATTAAGTAGGTGGATTTGCGCCATAATTTTATTTTTATTTTCCATACAAATTATTATTAAAGTATTTTATTTTAATGACATAATTTTATAATCGAATAATTATTAGCCTGCTTCTCCAAAAAAACATAAAACTCCCTATTTTTCAAATATTAACCTATTTATTTTTGAAAAAAAAGAAATAGTGAAAAGAATTAAAATTTAAGCGTTAAGATCCTATGTAAATCTTTAAAAATTACATTTTCTAATATAGATTTAGACTGATATATGGTTCTTTATTCATTTTAATTAGTTTTTTCATTTCTACTAAAAATATATCAATTTAACCTTTATAAAGCGCAGATAGAATACACAAAAGTCTAACCTTACTATTATTATTTTTATATAATACATACACTTAAAATAATACAAATTATTAATATATATAAAATCTTAAATAAAAAAGCAAAAAAAACCTCCTTTATGAAAAAGGAGGTTGAAAAACTAAAGAAACTACAGCCATAGAATCTATTTTTGTATTATATATATGTTTAAATTATATTCAAGACTAAAATAAATTTATTTTTCAGTTGAAAAGCCCGCTTATTCTTGCGAACAAGCGGGCCATTACTGTAGTCATTTTCTTCGTATTACATGCGTCTTCTTCAGAGCGCATATAAAATGTACCATTGAAAATCATTAAATAAAATGTAGAAAATATGAATAAAATGTTTCAAAGTGTTTTTTTAGGTTATTTTATTACTTTGTAGCATTTTCTAAACAATAAAATAATCCATCAGCCGGTGTACTTTTTATGTTACTCATACTAAAAAATGTTATAAGACCAATATAAAAAAGTTATTATTGACTCTGATCACGGTTCATCTTCATACCAATTAATTTACTTATAGCTTCTTTTATTGGTAATAAATAGTATTTATAGATGTCTAAAATTTAAAGCATAAAATTTATCAGGTTGTTTTGATAGTAAATCAATAAACTTTGGAATTGTCGTTGCAATTAATAAGCAAGGATCGTGGTCATCACGATGATTCGCTGTGAAATATTTCATATGCCTTTTAAAAAATAGACAATTTTCAATATTTTCATGAGACATCAGTTCACAATTAAAGTGAGTCATAGACCGCCCACTTAATATAAAGCTCACCTTATAAATATCAGGAAAAATCTGGGTTTTAAATTTATGGAGATGTCAGATGGTACGTCTCTTAACCACGAAGACTGAGTGCAGTTATTCCTGTGATTTTTTCTAATATCACCTACTTAAAACCATAGTACTCAGGGCATCAATTATTGAGATTAGCTTAATAATTTTAGTTTACAAAGTTTACTCATAATTAATTTAGAAACATGGCTAAGACTGTTACATTAAAAATGAAATTATAAAAATTAAAGTGGTATCGGCAATGAAAATTCAAAATCCTATTCCTCTTAAAGTTATGATTAGTTGTATATGTCTAGGCTTTGCTAGCCATGTTGCAGCTTCTCCTACACAATCCCAAAAAGATAAAAGTCCTTTAACAGATGTGGTATCAAAAACACCAGGTACTTTGTTATCCATTCAGGAACAAAGCACCGATTTATTTCCTCATGCTTCAAAATGATTTTTAATTAATTATCGTAGTCGTGGCATACATTCAGAGTCTATCGTAACTTCCGGATTCATCCTGCTCCCTAAAGGTAATCCCCCAAAAGGTGGATGGCCTGTTGTTGCTTGGGCTCATGGTACAACTGGTGTGGCTGACACTTGTGCACCCTCTGAAGATTATGTAGGAGGGCCTGTGCATGCCTATCAGCAAATCGCCGCCCAACCGCTTGATGCCTGGCTCGCTCGTGGTTTCGCAGTGGTTGCAACGGACTATCAGGGTTTAGGTACACCAGGAAGACATCCTTATATGAATGCACAGAGCCAGTTACATACTGTCGTGGATTCTGTCAGGGCAATCCATCTATTAAAGCCTTACCAGTTCAGTAAAACTGGTTTGTCATGGGACATAGTCAAGGAGGTGCTGCCACCCTGATGGTAGCTGCTCACGGGCAAAAAGATGCTCCTGAACTCAAGCTGCTCGGAGCAATGGCTGTTGCACCAGGTGGTTATCAATATCAAGGGATTGCCAAATACGTTTCAACTCATTCGCAAATTCCAAAAAGTGTGATTGCATTTCTTCCTATTGTTCTTCTGGGTGCGGATGCGGCAGATCCAAGCCTGAACGTCATGAATCTACTCAGTCCAGAAATGGGACAGATTACGACTAATGCGCGGGATCGTTGCTTATCAGAATTGCAAGCTACAGTAAAAGAAGCTCCCAAAACAGTATTCAAATCAAATGCAAATCTTACTCCATTACTTAACTATTCCGCAAAACAGTCGATTGAAAATATGATACCTACTGTTCCCGTAATAATTGTTCAAGGTGATAAAGATCAGATTGTAGATCCTCGTGGTACTTATGCTTACTATCAGCAGATCTGCAAATTGCAAAAACCTATCGCATTCCAACCCGTTAAAGGTGCCGATCACCATGGTTCCTTAAGACAGAGTGCATCCATGGTAGGAAATTTTATCAGCTCGGTTGAACAAGGGAAATTTATGAGTACCTGTAATAAATAATAATCAAGTAAAACTTTAAAAATTAGCCTTTAAAGAATTGTCAGCCCCTTGATTGCAAGTGAGGGGCTGTACATGTATTTAATGCCATGCACAGCAATACAGGAATAATTTTTTTACACTTCTATAACTCAGAAGCGATACTCAGGAGATAACTGCTAAAGAGTAAAATCCACTGTGCCTACACCGGATTATAAGTGCTTTCCAAAAAGCAAATAATCTGTAAATTTCATATATTTATATCACAAGCATACATCACCTTAATTGTATTTTCATCTCAACAATCTATCAATGTGTACACAAAAAGTTTAATAAAAACAAACTATTCAGCATATAGTTCTAGGTGAATACTACATAATATTGGATGATGATAAACAGTGAAAATATAAAACTAAGAATCAGGAGATACATAATGAACGAAGCATACATCTACTGCGATAGAAAAATTATCAAGTGTTCTATTTGTGAAGCACAGGATGACTATAGCTTTAATGATACTCAGCAATTTTCTATTATTGCTGCTGCAGAAGGCAAGCAAACTCATGGGCGCTACTCTATTGAAAGCATCAAGTGCAAGAACTGCAATAAAGTGGCAAAAAACAGTCAGGATCCCTATTTTTATTATTAAGTTGAATTAAAAATAAAAACCTACTTTTATATAGAGCAGATGATAAAGAATGGATATATTTTTAGAAATGAATCTGGATGGGCTTAAAATTTAAAAGATTGATAATTACACAAGCATGATCATTATTATAGGTCTAAAGGGCCTTCAAAGAATTTCAGATCATAAGTTAAAACTAACTTTAGCGGTATATCAAGGAGATACTCAATGCCTGACTTTATAAGAGCTGTAGGCTTGGGCCTACTTTACCTCCCGCTGATGACCATCAGTATCTTTAACACTATATATGCTAATACCTCGCCTATACCCCCTGAATCTCCCAAAGGTATCGCTTATCCCAATATAGATCGTGGTTTAAATGAAAGCCTTTATCCTGATGAAGAAATTACAGCTAAAAAGATCGCAGACATTATTGAGAAATCTATTCGGAAAGAGTATTCCACCGGTATCGCGCTACGTGATGCACACCCTAAGGCTCACGGTTGTGTACGCGCAGAGTTCAAGATAGATGAAGCACTTCCCAAAGAGTTGGCACAAGGTGTTTTCCTTCCCGGAAAAACTTATCCAGCCTGGATTCGTTTTTCTAATGGATCTAGTAATGCTAAACAAGCAGATATTAAAAAAGATGCCCGTGGCATGGCAATAAAGCTTTTGGCAGTACCGGGAGAAAAACTTTTAAATCATGATGAAATGTCTACTCAAGATTTTATCATGATTAATCATCCGGTTTTTTTTGTGAATGATCCAGCTCGTTATATGGCATTTATGCAGGATATAAATAGTGAAAGCTTTCTCAAAAAATTGCATACCCCTTTTGCATTAGGGGCTAAAGGAACCTGGATTGCCTTAAATACGAGAAATAAAATATCTAATCCTCTGCAAACCCGATATTGGTCCATGGTGCCCTATCAATTAGGAACAGACAGTGGTCGTCAAGCTGTAAAGTATTCAGCCCAAGCATGTTCAAAAGGAACAAATCCTATACCCTATAATCCCCACAATAATTTTCTAAGAGAAAATCTGCGGAACCATTTGCAAAAAAGTGAGGCATGTATGGAGTTTTTAGTACAACCCCGAACATCAAACAGCATGTCGGTCGAAGATTCCATGACCGAATGGCCAGAAAGCCAGGCACCTTTTTACAAGCTAGCGACTATTCATATTCCTCAACAGGTTTTTGATACGCCTGAACAAAACAAATTTTGTGAAAACCTCTCCTTTACGCCATGGCATACAGTACCAGAACACAAACCTCTGGGAGGAATAAACCGGATGCGAAAGGTGATTTATGAGCGTATCAGTCAGCTTAGACATGAGATGAATGCTACTAAAAGATTAGAACCACACTGAGAACTAAATATATATGAATTATTAACTAAATTATAACTTAAACTAAAATTAGAGCGATTATTGCACCATTTATTAAATTTAGCTTAATAATTTTAGTTTACAAAGTTTGCTAATAGTTAATTTAAAAACATGGCTAAGACTGCTACATTAAAAATGAAATTATAAAAATTGAAGTGGTATCTGTGATGAAAACAAAAAGTTCTCTCCTGAAAATTATAGTAGGCTGTGCAGGCTTAGGCTCTGCTTATTTGCTCGCCTCTCCTGCTATTTCCCGGAAATGCAAGAATCAGAATTCCCAGAAATGCAATCATCAGAATTGTGATATTGCCGCGAAGACACCCGGAACTTTACTCGCTATCGAGGAACAAAGTACTGATTTATTTCCTCATGCCGCCCAACGATTTTTAATCACCTATCGCAGCCGTGGTATACATTCAGAACCCATTGTTGTCTCCGGATTTGTTTTATTGCCACAAGGCAAACCACCCAGAGGTGGCTGGCCCGTTTTAGCCTGGGCACATGGCACCACCGGAGTGGCAGATACCTGTGCCCCCTCTGGTGATTATGTCGGTGGACCCGTACATGCCTATCAAGAGCTGGCTTCCAAACCACTTGATGCCTGGCTTGCCCAAGGCTATGCAGTAGTTGCCACCGATTATCAGGGCTTAGGTACACCCGGCAAACACCCCTACATGAATGCACAGAGCCAACTGCATACTGTGGTTGACTCTGTAAGAGCACTTCATTTTTTAAAGCCTTATCATTTTAACAGGAAATGGTATGTCATGGGACACAGTCAGGGAGGTGCTGCTGCCCTAATGGTAGCTGCACATGGGCAAAAAGATGCACCTGAGTTAAAGTTACGTGGAGCACTGGTCGTTGCCCCAGGAGGATATCAATATGAGGGAATTGCCCAATACGCAGCCTCGCATCCTCAAATCGAAAAAAGTGTGGTTGCATTTCTTCCTATCGTTCTTTTAGGTGCTGAAGCCGCGGATCCTAGCCTCAATATTATGAATTTATTGAGTCCTGAAATGGCCCAGATTGTTAATTATGCGCGTAATCATGGCTTATCGGAATTACAAGCCGATGTCAAAGAAGCACCTCAAACAGTTTTCAAACCCGATGCAGATCTTAATCCCTTAATAGAATACTCGAAAAAACAATCCATCGAAAATATGATACCTACCGTCCCTGTAATGATAATTCAGGGTAATAAAGACCAGATTGTAGATTATCAAGGTACTCATGCCTATTATCAGCTGATGTGTACCAAGCAAAAGCCGATTGCATTTAAAACTGTTGAAGGTGCAGATCATCATGGCTCTTTAAGACAAAGTCAATTTATGGTCGAAGACTTTATCAACTCAGTTGAACAAGGAAAATTTATGAGTACTTGTGAGACAAATTAATGTTCATATTTTTGTCGATTAGATATTTATTATCATGGTAACTCTATGAAATCAATGAAATATGCAGTCTGTTACTAGACTGCATAGCATTAAAAATTTAGCTCTTATGACCTGAGTATGCCCTTAACACGCTTATCGCAGTTAAGCAGTAACGAATATCGAAACGTAATATTTCATTTATTTGAGATTAATCCGGGCCTGCTACAGGCCAACTAACTTTAATTAATCCAAATTTTATTCCTTCGCAAACGTGCAGCTAAAGCAAGTATTAGAGCTTTTGCTGAAACACATAATTTTGATTTTTGAGTTCCCCATTTTGATTCCTTAATTCTTTAGCAAACAACAATGAGAATGAAAGAGGTTCTTTATGTGCTCGAACTATGAATTCCCTTCAAAAAAACGTCTTTCCTTACTAGATATTCATGAAGAACAACTGGAACTCGGAATAAAAATACATGTTTATCCATTAGCACCCGCCCCAATCATTATGCGTGGTGCGGACAAGTTTGAGCTGGATATTGCACGTTTCGGACTAGTTCCATCTTGGGCAAAAGAGTTGAAATATGGCAGACATACCTACAATGCCCGGAGTGAAACAGTGGCATCCAAACCAAGTTTTCGACATGCCTGGAAAAATAACCAGTTTACTTTAGTCCCAGTCGATACATTCTTTGAGCCTAAATATATAGACGATAAACCACACTGGTTTGGTATTTCACGTGAAGATGGTCATCCTTTCACGGTTGCAGCAATTTATGAGGATGCATTGATTGAAGGTGAGAAAATCAGATCCTTTTCGATGCTTACCATAAATTCGGATCAGCACCCATTTATGAAACAGTTTCACAAGCCGAATGATGAAAAACGTTCGATTATTGTGATTCCTGAAGAATTACGACACGACTGGCTCAACTGCGACCATGAACAAGCTCATAATTTTTTCTTTGAAATGAAAGATGAATTTATAGCAAGGCCTAAAGAGCAAGGTTTGTGGACCAACTGAAAAGCCCTAAACCAAGTTAGGGCTTTATTCATATAAAATACTTATTTCTGCTCTCTCAATGGATTTTCTGGCTCGGCATTGGGTTTTTTCTCCGGCTTGACATGCTTATAAGATTCCTGATTCCCTTTATCGTCATTTGATTCTTTTTGTGGATTTGATTCCTGCTCTTGCTCTGGCTTATTTGTCATATATATCTCCTCGATCTGTTTACTCAAAATAAATATGACATCTGACAATAAACATCAATGTTATTTATGTTTCACATTTACATTATAGAAATTTAATCTCTTCAGCATGTACTCACTTCTCACAGCACCTGTCACACATAAGTTAATAAGTCTCGATAGCTGATTGGAGGATAATACCGTATGAGAATATAAACTTACTTATTGGTTAATAGAGAGTCTTGGCGGTGTAATTAAAGGATTCAGACGCCCCCTGTTTTTTGAATATTTTGCTAACGTGTGTCATTCAATATGTCTGAAATGCGATTACGTCACCACCTCAGATAAGTCTGCTTGACTGACTTTGTTGTTCCACCAGAAAGACAGAAAATGTGGTGCAATAATGACCAGCAATCAAAAGACTGTTTTAAGCATCACATTTACAATACTTCTTTCCCATGGCCTTTATCATATTCATAGAAGAAAAAACATGACGAATATAAATTTATCTTGCCGGATACATAAGTATCGTAATCAACCAAATCTTGTTTTCACCGAGACCAAATACGAAAATCTTCCAACCTTATCTCTATTATAAGGAAAATTTCATCAGTAAAGCCCTCGCCACCTGGTGATTGAACTGGGAAGGCTTTACGTTTATTGTTGGAATATTATTCAATATTTTTCAAGCAATCACGACACTCTTTTATTTCATCATCATCACAGGTGTAATCGATTTCAGTTGCACCATGAAGACCAAATAAACAAAATATAAATTGCATCATGTTTTTCTCCTTTTATATAAATCTCGATTCTGAATCGAGCTTTATTGCTTCAAATATAAAATGATCCAATACATCATGATTTGGATCAGCTGAATAAGCTGGAACGACTTCGCTACTCTGCTCCGTATTTAGGTAAATTAAAGCCTTCAGAGCTAAGTCCGTATAGGTTCTTCAGCTTTAGTCATCTGGTCCTTTTTACAATGATCACTTTTACAATGCTCGTTGCTCATCATCTGACACATTTTTTCTTTGCAAGATTTAAAACAACAGCCGACCATCACGCCCATGCCAAATGCGCATATACATCTCATCATAGCTTTGTCCTGTCTTTTCGTGAAAAGAGATATATAAATAACATCTATTCATGTATTTCTCTTGAGAGAATTTTCATGCTTTATGTTGTGAATGAAAACTTATGTGAACAACAAGGGCGAAAACTACAATCAGTATCAAAAAAGAAGATTGTTGCGAAAAAGAAAAAGCCTGTTCAACTCTCCTCAATTGAACAGGCTTTGTAATATGCTGATTTTTAATTATTTAAATTAAGTTTTTTAGAATGACGCCAAGATATCACTAGCCAACCACCCAATCTGTGTAGGATATATAGATTCAATGTTTCCAAATGTGAAATATTCACTATTTCTGTTAAATAAATGTCTGTATTTTAGGCAAAAATATTTTCACCCCTCAAATTTGACCAATAAACATCCAAATATTAAAGATGATCAATTCAAATAAATATTAAAAAGCTTGGTTCAAATTTTGGGAGAAGATTCTCATTTTTAAAATACTTGCTACTAACTATATATAGTTTCTCAACAACTTATAAAATTTGCAGATGGCTGCTTTCTTTTTCGCTATTTATCTCTATAATTTTTCATATAAGGCATATCAACATTTAGCACTATGAAAAAACGCATACTGATTACTGTCTTGATGAGCGTGGCAATATGTGGTTGCCAAAAACAACAAGCAGAGAGCTCAGCCAAACCTGATTCAAATATCAGAGCACAGTTTGAACAGTCAGATAACCAGCTCAGTGTTTATCTGGATAAACTAGATTCTTCAACAATTCGTATGGAAGAAAGAATCAGTATCCTTTGTAACCAGTATCCTGAAGAATATAAAAATAATTACATGCCAGCACTACTACAACTTGCCCCTGAGGAATATACAGAAAAGGATCTACTCCGAGATCTAGACAATGCGCTGAATTTCTACAAGCTGAAAGCTAATATTCAGTGTTCCTAGTTGATATATTCAATTTTATAAGAAAAAGTAAATGCATAAAAAACCGCCTTATTCAGGCGGTTTCTTATAAATAGCGTATATTCTGAAAAGAATTAACGCTTTATTTTTCACTCATCTTGTTGATTTTGTGAATTTTGTTGTTGCTGGTTACTTTTTTGCTGTGGCTGTTGTTGCTGTTGGCCTTGCTGGTTTTGTTGCTGATTACGCTGCGGTTGCTGCTGTTGTTGCTGATTACTCTGACCCTGCGGCTGTTGTTGCTGCTGGTTGTGTTGTTGCTGATTTGGATTTTGCTGGTTATTTTGCTGACGCTGTTGATCTTGATTGCGTTGTTGATTTTGCTGTTGCTGTTGTTGGTTCTGTTGGTCTTGCTGTTGGTTATTAGCCATGGTGGTATTCCTTACTATTTGCTTTAAATTAAAAGCCGATAGGGTTTCGACTTAATAACCACTTTACTCATTTTTTTGATTTATCCAACCTTTGACCTGTTACAGTTTAATTCAATGTAAAAAATAGTAAGCTAAGTAATTGAAGTGGAGATTAATGAGCAACATAAATTACCTAATATAATGCAAAAGAAACATAAGGAACGATATAAAAATCAAAATTATTATCCAATAAAAGGAATAACTTAAGCTCTGTTTTATATATAGAAAAAATTAAAAAATATTATTAAATACAATTTACCACAACGTATATTTTTGATATTTATAAATATATAAACAAATTTATCTTTTGCAATATTTTTTGAAAATTGAATTAAATATTCATAATCCATTTTTTAAAATATTTTAAACACATCTTAATACGATAATTAAAATAATCTCCTCAATAATAATTTTTGTTTTTAGATTTTATCTTGATTTTGACTTGAATAATTTTTTCTCTTTTTTACTATTAATTTAGGTAAACTCATTGTTTTAAATTATCTTTATTAGATCACTTCTATATAATAAGTCTCCTGTAAGGAGACTTATTAGACTCATTTTTTATTAGATATTGACCACTTTAACAATAATAGTCTGAGTATCTTCCTGCTCTTCAGCTAGATGTAAACGTTTAAGCTCCTTGCTTATCACTTTAAACTGTAAGTTCTGATAAGAAAGCGTGCCTGGAATCTGATCAAAATATTGACCATCAGCATCGATTTCTTCCTGAAATAACGGTGTTCCCAATTGATAGTCAAGACTTTTCAAGACAACATATTTTACTGTGGTTTGCATTCCAACGCCCTACTTTTACTAAGCACTTTATTTTTATTTTTACCACTGTTCCGCCTGAGAAGAAACCTCTATTTATGAAAATAGCGCAAGCTTTAACCACTCAGACTTTAAAGTCCAAACAACATGAAATTACACTTATCTCTGAAAATAGTTTTAATTTTCATAAAAATATAAATATACTTGAAGTTAATGGCTGGAAAAATCTGTCTAGATTGATCGACAATCACTCCCACAAAGAAATAGAGAGACTATGATAAAGACCTGTTGCAGCTTACTCGAAGAGAAAAATATAAAAATTGCCTTTATCGAAAGCGCAAGTTCTGGATATCTCAGCAGCCAGTTCTCCATCTGTAAAGGTGAAGGTGCCGAAATTCTGCTTGGTGGTTTGATCTGTTACGATGTAAGTGTCAAGACTTCAGTATTGGGTATCTCTAAAACCTTGATTAATAGTCATACTGCCGAATCTATGCCGGTAACTGTTGCGCTGGCGGAAGCAGGTAAAAAAATGTTTCGTAATGCTGACTGGATTATCGCCTGTACCGGATTGCTTAAACCAGGTGGTAGCGCGACACCAGAGAAACCGGAAGGAACATTTTTTGTGGCCATTAATGATGGCACGCAAATCCATCAGTTTCAGTATTATCTCAAAGGCTCACCACTTGAACGCCTCAACAAACTGTCGGCAGCGGTTGCACATGACATGATCAATCTGCTGAATAACCGCTAAGCTTTCAAAGTTACTGTGTAGCCTGAATAAGCTTCATTATTTCTACCGTATTTTAGGATAGATTGGCATGATTAGTTGCCAATCTATTTTTTTGAGAGTGGAATGACCATGAATATTAAAACCGCACTGCTTCTGCTCCCTCTTAGCTTGCCCGGTCTGGCTTTCGCTACAGTAGGCGGCCCACAAAATATTGAAGTTTTAGGCTATGAAGTCAAAGAACAAAAACTTTATATCCTTCGTCATTACCTTGATGGTCGTGGACGCTTGCCTCAACTGTATTATTATAATTTTAAATCTAAAACACCGAATCAGCTGATTCAGGTCAATTCCTTATATATCAATCCTAAAACCAAGCGCATCGATTATGATCAAGACAGTCGCAAGTTTGATCAGGACATTGCCAAAATCAAAAAACGTTTAGTCCCATTGAGTCCGATTCAAAAATCAAAGCCACAGCTTAAGGTGTTAAAGACAACGAAAGGTAGCGCGCCTGCCTGGCATGATCCGAATGAAAAAGTGCCAAAATGGACCTATCAATATCAAGTGAAATCTGGCGCACAAAAAAGCCCGGTTCAGCAAGCAGTCAGTTATCAGCAAGGCTTGAAAATTAGCCAAGCCTATAAAGTTCCGAGACAGAATAAAACTCTGGTGACAGTCAAGTATCTAGGTATTCCTTTTGAAACAGGTTATAGCCTTGAAGATCCCGTACTCTTAAACTAATAATACAAATTCAATAAAAAATAAGGTCTCAGAGGAGACCTTATTTTTTCTAAGAGCTTAAGAGATTAAGCCGCTGTAGAACGCTCAGCGATTGGCACTACTTTACGCAACTCTGGACCGGTATAGTCTGCGCTTGGACGGATAATACGGTTGTCTGCACGTTGTTCCATCACATGCGCTGCCCAGCCTGTCACACGTGACATAACAAAGATCGGGGTAAACAGCTTGGTTGGAATGCCCATGAAATGATAAGCCGAAGCATGGAAGAAATCCGCATTACAGAATAATTTCTTCTCACGCCACATGACTTCTTCACAGCGCACTGAGACTGGATACAGTACCGTGTCACCGACATCTTTGGCCAAACGCTCAGACCAGACTTTAATAATGCCATTACGCGGATCATTGTCCTTATAGATCGCATGACCGAAGCCCATGATTTTTTCTTTACGTTCCAGCATGCCCAGCATTTCACGTTCAGCTTCTTCAGGCGACTTCCAGTTTTCGATCATGTCCATCGCAGCTTCGTTGGCACCGCCATGTAGAGGGCCACGCAAGGAACCGATTGCACCGGTAATACAGGAATGCATATCGGACAGCGTTGATGCACACACACGAGCGGTAAAAGTTGAAGCGTTAAATTCATGCTCTGCATACAGAATCAAGGAAACATTCATCACCTGTTCATGTAATTCGTTTGGCTTCTCGCCATGCAGAAGATGCAGGAACTGTGCACCAATCGAATCATCATCGGTATTTTCTTCAATACGCACACCGTCATGGCTATAACGATACCAGTAACAAATGATTGCCGGTAAAGTTGCCAAAATGCGGTCTGCGATATCCTGTTGCTGCTCAAAAGACTGCTCAGTTTCAAGATTTCCCAGCATGGAAACACCAGTACGCATCACATCCATTGGGTGTGAATCGGCAGGAATACGCTCAAGCACTTCTTTTAATGCCTGAGGTAAAGTACGCAAGGATTTCAGTTTGGCTTTATAGGCGGCCAATTGCTCTGCTGTAGGCAATTCTCCAAAGAAAATGAGATAAGCGACTTCTTCAAACTGGCAATGTTCAGCCAGATCCTGCACGTCATAGCCGCGATAGGTCAGGCCTGCGCCACTTTTCCCTACTGTTGAGAGTGAGGTTTTACCTGCCACTTGTCCGCGCAATCCTGCGCCGGTGAGTACTTTTCCTTCAGCCATTTTTTTAATTCTCCTGTTTAAACAGTTTATCTAATGTGTCTTCGAAGCTGTGATAATCTAAAAATTCGTAGAGTTCTTTGCGTGGTTGCATGAGATCCAGCACATTCACCTGAGTGCCGTGTTCACGTACCGACCGCATCACCTCAAGTGCGGCTTTTTGCATTGCACGCGTCGCTGACAATGGATACAGCACCATGCCAATACCCTGCTCCGCCAGTTCATCAACTGTGTAATACGGTGTATCACCAAATTCGGTAATATTCGCCAGGACGGGCACACCGACTGCATCACATACTGTACGGTACATGGTAATATCGGTCATTGCTTCGGCAAATATTGCATCAGCACCGGCTTCAACACAGGCACAAGCACGATCAATCACGGCTTGCAGGCCTTCTTTTTGCAGCGCATCGGTACGCGCCATTACCACAAAGTTTGAATCGGTTTTCGCATCTACAGCCGCTTTGATACGATCGACCATTTCCTGTTGCGATACGATTTCTTTATTTGGACGGTGACCACAACGTTTCTGTGCAACCTGGTCTTCAATATGAACTGCAGCGGCTCCTGCTGCAATCATCTGCTTGATCGTGCGGGCAATATTTAATGCACCGCCCCATCCGGTATCAATATCGACCAATAAAGGGGTATCGACACGCTCGGTAATGCGGCGTACATCTTCAAGAACATTATCCAGGCTGGTCATACCCAGATCAGGCAAACCATAAGAATAATTTGCGACTCCGGCACCTGATAAATAAATGGCTTTATAACCGACCTGTTTGGCCATCATGGCAGCATAGGCATTTACCGTGCCCATAATTTGCAATGGTTTCTCGACTTCAAGTGCTTGTCTAAATCTTGAACCTGCAAAGATTTGTTCTGTCATCTTCCTTTTCCACAGTCTTGGCTATAATTATTGAAATTCGAGTATACCCATTTGGTTTGCTCATTCCATAACCCGATAGAACAAATACTCTAAAACTTTAGTCAAATTTTCAAGTTTTGTTCTCACTAATTTTTTAAATACTGCACCTCTCTGGTGCGATTATGAAATATGCGCATATTTTTGTTATGATGGCAGTTCAATCCTTATTGACATGTTGATATATATCTCCTATGCAAGACCTCTCCCTAGAACCGCTCGCCAAAGACCTGCCGCAAACCAAACGCGGTCATGAGCGTTGTATTGCTTTACTAAACAGTGCAACCGAGCTGTTTCTGGAACGGGGTTATGATGCTGTCTCTCTGGATGATATCGTGCAGCATGCCGGTGGTTCCAAAGCATCTATTTATAAATACTTTGGTAATAAAGAAGGTTTGTTTAAAGCCATCTGTGATTACCGCCGTATCAAGTTTTTTGAGGATATCAGTATTCCAATCGAACTGATGGCACTGGATTTTCGTAGTTATTTGGTACACACCTTGCTCAATTTTTATCATCAGATCATGCAACCAGAGAATTCTGCTTTTATGCGTCTGGTCCTGGAACAGAGTCAGCGTAATCCTGAGCTCGCCCAGCATATTCATGAGCATGGCCCGGTGCATGTACAAAGTACCATTGCAACGGCTTTAGAACAGGCAGATGTACAAGGTTTATTGCATTGCGAAAATCCTCAATATTCAGCACAGCTGTATTTTGGTATTTTACGCAATCTGGAATGGCGTATCCTGATGGGAATTCCGGTACAGGAAGATGATCAGGAAATCGACAAATACATCAGTTATTGTGTAGATCGCTTTTTAGACGGTCATCAAAAAGTCTAGTTTTTTTGCATTTTTGATTGCTTATAGTATATTAGCCGATTCCGTATTTTTTCTTAAACTAACCAACAACTGATTGTTGATCGAGTTTTTCGGCAATTATTGTGGAGTAACGAATGGCTCTCCGTCACTTTCTCACCTTACGCGATTTATCAACTTTAGAACTTAACCAGATTTTGCAGCGCGCAATTGAGCTTAAGCGCAAACAGCATAACAATGAAGTGTTCCAACCTTTTGTTGGTAAAGTGATGGGCATGATTTTTGAAAAATCCAGTACCCGTACGCGTGTTTCGTTTGAAGCTGGCATGAGCCAGTTTGGCGGTAGCGCAATTTTCCTTTCTTCACGCGATACCCAGTTAGGCCGTGGTGAACCGATTGAAGATTCTGCACGCGTGATTTCAAGTATGCTGGATATCGTGATGATCCGTACTTTTGGGCATGATATCGTTGAACGTTTTGCATCCTATTCTAAGGTTCCAGTAATCAATGCACTAACTGATGATCACCATCCTTGCCAGCTGCTTGCCGACATGCAGACTTACCTGGAACATCGGGGTTCAATCCAAGGTAAAACTGTTGCCTGGATTGGTGACGGCAATAACATGTGTAATTCTTATATTGAAGCAGCACACATGTGGGGCTTTAAGCTGAAAGTGGCTGCACCGAAAGGTTATGAACCGCAGCAACAGTTCCTGTCTGAATTCGCGCATTGTGTCGAGCTGGTAGATACTGCTGAAGATGCAGCCGTGAATGCCGATCTGATCGTGACTGACGTTTGGGCCAGCATGGGTCAGGAAGAAGAACAGAAAATCCGTGAAAAAGCATTTGCAGACTACCAAGTCAATGAACGCTTGATGGATCTTGCGCATCCAGACTGTCTGTTCATGCACTGTCTGCCAGCGCATCGTGGTGAAGAAATTTCAGAAAATCTGCTTGACCATAAAAATGCTGTGGTTTGGGATGAAGCTGAAAATCGTCTGCATGCACAAAAAGCGCTGGTTGAGTTTCTGCTCAATGAAAACCTGAAAAAAGACTGATAATTTATAAACTATGAAAAAGCACCTCCTGAGGTGCTTTTTTGATTTTCCACTTCCTAAAGATCATCTTTTAGATATTGAGCTTCTTTAGGAAGTTGCCAGCTGCAGAAGAAACATATAATCAGAATCACGATCACATAGACAAAGAAACTGTTTTCTATTCCTGCTGCCTTAAACTGTAGTGCAACAGAGGGTGCGGAGCCACCAAAGACCGCGTTCCCAACAGCATAGGAAAAGCCTACCCCAAGCGCACGCACATGAGGCGGAAACAATTCTGCTTTTACAATACCGCTAATAGAGGTATAGAAACTAAGTATCATCATTAGAAAGATCAGCAGAAACGCTACAATCAAGGGAGAGCTGCTGAAGGCACGCATATACCTAGCACCATGACGGGATAAATCGCAATAGCCATCAGACTGCTAAACAGTAGCATTGAATTTCTCCGTCCAATACGGTCGGATAGCATGCCAAAAAAGGGTTGTGCTATCATGAGAATAAAGATAGACGCCGTCATAATCAGTCCTACGGTTTTGGCATCAATCCCAATATTGGTCAGATAAGTTTTTGAGTAAACCGTGATCACATAGAAACTCAAAGAACCTGCTGAAGTCAAACCAACGACCAGCAAAAAGGTTTTCCAGTAATTTTTAAATAGCTCTTTAAGTGTGCCGGATTCCTGCTTTTCACTATCTTCATGCGATAAAGTTTCTTCAAGCCGGCTACGTGCCAGTAAAGAAGCAAGTGCAGCAACGCCACCTATAACAAAAGGAATTCACCATCCTCCATCTTGTAACTGCTGTTCCGTCATAATATTCAAGAAAATGACGCCCAACA
Source organism: Acinetobacter sp. SFD (assembly GCF_001647575.1). Lineage (NCBI taxonomy): Bacteria > Pseudomonadati > Pseudomonadota > Gammaproteobacteria > Moraxellales > Moraxellaceae > Acinetobacter > Acinetobacter sp. SFD. The sequence goes on along the minus strand of NZ_LSZJ01000012.1, from coordinate 330,418 downwards.
AACTTGCCAAGAGTTGACCACCTGTTAAGGTCACATATTGAAAAGAAGAAAAGAATCCACGTTGACCCTTGAGGCCGAGTTCACTCATATAGGTTGCGACTGCACCATATTCCCCCCCTACAGACAAGCCTTGTAGCAGACGTACCAGTAGCAACAGAAAAGGAGCTATCATTCCAACTTGTTCATAGGTAGGTAAAGCTGCAAACAGGAAAGAGCTCAATGCCATCAAACAGATTGAAATAACCATCGATTTCTTGCGGCCATATTTATCCGCAATACGCCCAAATAGCCAACTACCAATGGGACGCATGAAAAAGCTGGCTGCAAACACTCCCCAAACGTAAATCGCCTGAGCAGAACTTTCCATTCCAGGAGCGGTTAGTGCATGGGTAAAGTACACTGCAAATACAGCATAAATGTAGAAATCAAACCATTCGACCAGGTTACCAGAAGCTGCTCCAACAACACCTTTAATTCGACTAATTTTTTCTTGTCTAGTATAAGTTTGGTTCAAAATACGACATCCTTATTTTAATTATTCAGATTGAAAATTTATAGGTATTAGGCGTGCATCTTTCTACTCACTGTTTCTTCAGAAATTAACCCAAGCCAGAGTTATTACTTTTTGTTGTAGATAATTTGCTATGAATATAAGCTTTGCTGAATGTTCAGACAAAATAATAAGTGTAATTTTTGATGAGTTTTTTGAAGCTGAAATATGAAAATTCTAATACTCATAGGCAAATATTGTTACTAAAACTTAGCGCTTAAGTATTCGCTATGAAATTAAAGTTGTGTGTTGTTTCTATTCATGTCATGTTTCTATTTTTCTCATAAAGTTAACGTAATTTCTGTGATTCATATGAAATATAATATTAAGCTACTCAGCGTTTTAGGACTTGGTCTCGGTCTACTCACAACAAATGTAAATGCTTCCGAATTTGATCAATATCTTCATAAAAAAGGGATTCTCGACAGTAGCTTTAAAATTAAGAAAAAAGCTGAACTGAATGAATTGCTGACAGTACTGAGCGCAGAAGATTCCAGAACCTTGCCTTTGCAAATTGACCAGAATACAGTGATTGAACAATTGCAGCTAAGTGCTAATAAAACCACGCTAAAAGGAATGATTACCACACCCGACTTCAGCCAGTTTGAAAAAGACCTAGGGCGCAAAGAGGTGATGAAAGTAATTCGTAATAATCTGCTCAATAATTGTGAAATTTTCTTTGAACATCGTTATCAGATTGAAAACCCTTACAAGATTGAACTTACATTAACCTCGCAAACGCAAACTTATAAGACTGCTATTTCCCAGAAAGATTGCAAATTGAAATAGTCTAAATACATAAGAAATCTCGGGTGATTCGATTACAGAATTTAGAAAACAAAAAGGTAGTTTTGGCTGCCTTTTTTGATGAACTTTTTTATCGAGTTGTACCCCGATTAACGTACTAAGCCTTGTGGTTGCAAAATAATAATTAATGCGCCCAGTATGACCACCATACCGCCCAGTAGATCCCAACGTGACAGCGTCACTTGATCAATGAAGCGCAACCATATCAGGGCAGAAAAAATATAGATACCACCATAAGCTGCATAGATCCTTCCTGAAGCAGCCGGATGTAAGGTTAATAGCCAGACAAAGATCGCTAAAGCCAGAGCTGTCGGAATCCATAACCAATGGCTTTTTCCCTGATTTAAAATTAGATAAGGAAAATAACAGCCTAAAATTTCCATCAATGCAGTGACGAAAAACAGGAAAAATGTCGTGAATAACTTGGTAATTTGAATATCCATAATTTATCTTTTGAACTAGATGAAAGAATGTAATGCTTTAAAATATGAATGCATGAAAAAACCCGTGCAAGCACGGGTTTAATCTTTTCCATCAATTAGGCTGGTTCAGCTGTCTGGTCTTCAAAAACTTCAAGTTTTAAGCCGACCGCCTTACCATTTTCTTTCTTAACAGACACCGCAACATTACCGCCATTTTCAGCCAGTTCGCCGAACAGGATCATTTCAGCCAGCGGTTTTTTCAGGTGTTCCTGAATCAGACGCTGCATTGGACGTGCACCCATTAAACGGTCATAGCCATGTTCAGCCATCCATTCACGTGCGCTCTGATCCACTTCGAGCATGACTTTTTTATCATCCAGTTGTGCCTGGAGTTCTGTCAGGAATTTATCTACAACATTTTCAATAATGCTGCTTGGTAATGCCTTGAACTGGATCACGCCATCAAGACGGTTACGGAATTCCGGCGAGAAGGCTTTCTTCATCGCTTCCTGATTATCGTTACTATTGTCTTGTTCCATGAAACCGATGCTGGCACGAGAAATACTCTCAGCACCAATATTGGTGGTCAGTACCAAGACCACGTTGCGGAAGTCAGATTTACGCCCGTTATTATCGGTCAATGAACCATGGTCCATGATCTGCAATAACAGGTTAAATACATCTGGATGTGCTTTTTCGATTTCATCAAGAAGTAATACACAGTGCGGATTTTTGTGAATCGCATCGGTGAGCAAGCCACCTTGATCAAAACCGACATAGCCCGGAGGTGCACCGATCAGACGGGACACTGCATGGCGTTCCATGTATTCCGACATATCAAAACGAACCAGTTCCACACCCATCTGTTTCGCGAGCTGCTTGGTCACTTCGGTTTTACCAACACCTGTAGGACCCGCAAAGACAAAACTACCTACAGGCTTATCTGGAGACTTCAAACCGGCACGTGACAACTTAATTGCAGATGCCAAGGCCTCAATGGCTTCATCCTGTCCAAACACCACACGTTTCAGATCTCGCTCAAGATTTTCCAGCACGCTCTTGTCATCTTTAGAGACCGTTTTTGGTGGAATACGCGCAATTTTCGACACGATGTCTTCGATATTTTCTACCGTAATTAAACTATCATCTTGCTCCGCTTTCAGACGGCGCTGAGCACCGGCTTCATCAATCACATCAATTGCTTTATCTGGCAGGAAGCGGTCATTGATAAATTTTGCAGATAGCTCTACTGCAGATACCAGAGCTTGATCGTCATACTCCACATGATGGAAATCTTCAAATTTCGATTTCAGACCACGTAGGATATCAATGGTTTCTGAAATAGAGGGTTCATTCACATCAATTTTCTGGAAACGGCGTGATAAAGCATGATCTTTCTCAAAGACCTGGCGGTATTCCTGGAAAGTGGTTGAGCCAATGCAACGTAAAGAACCATTTGCCAGCGCCGGCTTGATCAGATTCGATGCGTCCATGGTACTGCCCATACTCGAACCTGCACCAATAATCATGTGAATTTCATCAATAAACAGCACTGCTTCTGGTTTCTTTTTCAGCGCATTTAAAAGCTGTTTCAAGCGTTTTTCAAAGTCGCCACGGTATTTGGTTCCTGCTACCAAAGCACCAATATCCAAGCTAAATATTTCAGCATTTTCCAGTGGTTTTGGCGCTTTACCATTAACAATCAACCAGGCCAGACCTTCAGCAATCGAGGTTTTACCAACTCCCGGATCACCGACAAGCAGCGGGTTATTTTTACGACGGCGGCAAAGGATTTGCGCGGCACGCTCAATTTCTTTTTCACGACCAATCAGTGGATCAGTCTTGCCTTTTTGTGCTTCCACATTCAGGTTAGTCGTATAAAGCTCAAGTGGACCTGAACTCGCTGAAGATGTGGATTCGCCATCTAGGTCCTCAATCTCTTCTTCAGATTGCACATCTTCTTTACGCGTACCATGAGACAAGTACTGGGTCAGCGTCAATCGGTTAATCTGATGGCGTTTCAGCAGATAGACCGCAAATGAATCACGCTCAGAATACATGGCTACCAGAATATCGGCACCTTCTACAGTACGATCACCGCCGCTTGACTGCACGTGAAAAATCGCGCGTTGCAAGATCCGGTCAAAGCTTTCTGTCGGGTGTGGTGCCTGGTCACTATTTTCACCAAGTTTAGGGGTATGTTGTTCTACGTACTCTTCTAATTCCTTACGCAGCACGATAATATCCGCGCCACATGCTTTCAGGGCATTTACGGCGGAATCATTGTCGAGCAAGGCCAACAATAAATGTTCTACGGTCAGGAACTCATGTCTCTTTTGACGAGCCATGCTGACAGCCAAACGTAGTGATACTTCTAATTGACGACTGAGCATGTAACCCCCTTAATCTTTAGGCTCTATTTGGCAAAGTAACGGATGACCTTGTGATCGAGCATAATTATTGACTTGGTTCGCTTTGGTCTCCGCAATGTCTCGAGGATAGACCCCAGCTACACCCTTTCCTTCATAATGTACAGTTAGCATTACTTGTGTAGCTTGGTCAAGATTCATTGCAAAGTATTGTTGTAAAATTTCAATTACAAACTCCATCGGGGTGTAGTCATCATTTAATAAAACGACAGCATACAATGGAGGGCGTTTCAATTCTGGCGGCACAGTCTGTACAGCCAAGTCAGAATCACCTTCTTCAGAAGGTTCATTTGCTAAACGGGGGCTGATATGCCAATCAACAATTCCAGACTCATTAAAAGAGTTTTTAATATCACTTAAACACATTTGACGTTTATTGCTTGGCATAAGATTTATATTTCACACTTAATTTGCATTTGCTTCGGTTTTCGGAATTTCTGACAAGGAGGCAGCCTGATTTTCGACTGCTTTGCCCTGTTCCCAACTAAAACGACGAATTACAGGTTTGGCACCAGTAAGACGTACTTCAATAAATTCAGGCTTAAAGCCTTTAGGCATGGTCCAGCGGCCTGTGAGTCGCTCATAATTTTCAAAATTGAAGTTTTTATCCTCTAATGGCACGACCAGAATTTCAGTGCCTTTAATCAGGCGCAATTCTACGCTACCTGAAGCACGGCTTTTACTTGGACTCACCTGCACCAGATCAATCTGATATTCAAAGGCATTTTCGGGTAAAGGTTTGATTGACAGATTTTGAACTGCCAATGCCAAACCACCACGCTGACGCAAAACCTCGCGATAAATGGTTCCCACGCTTTCAGCCTGAGTCTGTTCATCACGTGCCTTGGTCATGGCCAAATATAGATCATTAGCATTGCTGACCGCCAGATCACGTTCCTGAACCGCAGTATTCAAGTTTTTGTTCAATGTTTCCAGACTGGCTTTCTGTTTTTGTACCACTTCAACCAGTTGTTCCGCATCTGCATCAAAACCAACCGCAGTCAAACCTTGCCGATGCCCGACGGTATAGCCCAGTAGACCACTCCCAAGAATCAGAACAGCAGCACCGGTTACTAATGGTGTGTTGCCTTTCATCCATGATTTCTTTGTATCGGGTTCCTGAGCGATCGTCATGTTTAACTCATTATTCGGCATTTTGATCTCTGTTTGCTTTATACAAGACACACATTTAAATGCAAATCTAAATGTGTGTGAAGTTCTAATACGTTTTTTATGGTAATAAACCAATATTATTTAAGCCAGCATCTTCGGCAAAACCAAACATCAGGTTCATGTTCTGCACGGCCTGGCCTGCTGCACCCTTGACCAGATTGTCTTGTGCAACCAGAATGACCAGTTTAGCGGGTTGCGGCTTATACAGGGCAATACGCAACTGATTCGCTCCACGCACTGAACGAGTTTCAGGAGAACTGCCTGCTGGCATTACATCGACAAACTGTTCGTTGGCATAGAATGCTTCATACAGTGATTGAAGATCAGCTTGTTGACCTGCTTCAGTTAAATCGATATAGATGGTCGACAACATACCACGGATCATTGGCACCAAATGTGGTACAAATAAAATGTGATCAAACACATCTTTCTGACCTGAAATATTTTCCAGTGCTTCGACAATTTCAGGATGATGGCGATGACCCGCTACACCATAGGCTTTAAAGTTATCGGCATTTTCAGAATAAATCATGCCCAGACTAGCTTTACGACCTGCACCTGATACACCCGATTTGGCGTCGATAATAATGCTTTCAGGTTTCACCAATGCTTCAGCTGATTTCAAGACAGGTGCCAGACCCAACTGAACTGTGGTTGGATAACACCCCGGATTTCCGATGACACTGGCCTTTTTAATTTCTTCACGATTTAGCTCAGATAAACCGTATACAGAATCTTTTAACAGTTCTGGACATGCATGTTGCATGCCATACCATTTTTCAAACTGTCCAAGATTTTGTAAACGGAAATCTGCTGCCAAGTCAATCACTTTGGTATTTGCAGCAACCAGCTCTTCGGCATGTTTCATGGCGACACCATGCGGAGTTGCAAAGAAAACCACATCGCATGATTTTAATAGCTCAAGACTGAGATCAGAAAATTGCAGATCAGTATGTCCACGCAAACTTGGAAACATGTCATCTACACGACGGCCTGCTTCAGTACGTGATGTCAGTGCTGTTACATTTACATCTGGATGTCGCAGTAAAAGACGCAAAAGTTCAACGCCTGTATAACCTGTACCACCCACAATACCCACTGAAATCACGATGATTACCTCAAATAAATGTTGCCTTTTATAAGGCTAGTATGACAGGAAGTTATGCTTTTCTAAACCATTTTGCTGGGGTTTGCTGGTTTTTTATAGGCTTTCAAAAGGTCCATATAAAATTTGCATTAAAATTAGTATTTATTAGTGGTTAGTCTGCTTTTGCTGTTGACCAGCTGCAATAGCATAGATAAATCGTAAATAAAAATGCCGGCAATGCCAACAATACGATAGCGTCTAATCGAATAATAAATGGAATTAAGCCTATAATCGCTAGTAAAGTCCCCAGTGCTGAAATCCATTGAGAGATAGGCAGATGCTTCACCCATAAAATACTCATATAAAAAAGTACACCCCAGGCTACCATCCCCGCCAACATGAATAACCTGTATGGCCATGGATACACAATGGGCAGACTTGGATTAAAAATACTCATGAGAAAAAGTACATAAAAGAAAAGTGCGGGAATTGATAGCATAAAAATTAAAATACTTGTCAGTAAGCGGTTCATATTAGAATCTGATATTGTTTTTGTTATCTTTGGAGTTTAACCTAAAATTTAAAAGGCTAACAATAAACTGTACTAAAATGCTTAGGCTATTTTAATTAAAAAATAAAACCGCATGTGCGGTTTTATTTGACTTGATACATTAGACAACAAAAAAACCATGGGTTGCATCTTTCGTTAATTGATCGACCAAACCGTATTCCCAATCCAAATATGCCTGCATCGCTTCCAAAGCGTTGTCAGTTCCTTCATACGGCCGCTTATAACGGTCAATTTGTGGGGATAAGGCTCGGATATCATCAGAGGTTAATTCAAAGCCTGCTTGTTGCCAGCCCGTGTTGCCGCCATCGAGTACCCATATTTTCTGTTCTTGAGCTAAATACGGTGCAATTTCCTCAGCAGCATATTGCGCCAAAATTGCCGTGCTACAGGTCAGCACAATTACTTTTTTGGATTGAAATTCGGGCTCCTGAATCTTTTGAATCGCGTCAGCTTTTAATAACCATTGTGCACCGGGTAAATGGCCTTGCTTATAGTTTGCAAAGGTGGAGACATCCCAAATAGCAATATCCTCTTTCGCGAAGTGATTTAAGTCTTTAGCCGAAATAGTCTGGGCTAAATGCACATTTGGCAGTTTCGATTTCCAAACGCCCTGTTCTGTGAGGACCTGATTAAAATCGGTCTCTAGTACATACACCTCCCAGTTCATCTGCCCCAACCAAGATGCCGTCATATATGCTCTCACCAAAAGGTGATCAATTAAGACAATTCGTGCACCCCGTACTGCAGCAGTATGATCGGTTTCCTGTACCAGTTGACCACCCGCAACCCATCGTGATTCAGGTAAATGTCCCTGTATATATTCCTCTTCATCACGTACATCAAAAATATACGTCGTACGCGTCGTCTCTGTTTTAAATTCCTGTAGTTGTTCTAGGGTAATGGTTTTGACATGGGCTTTTTCTGCCAGTTCTTTAGCACTAAAAACCTGTTGCTCTGATATTGGAGCAATTTGATCTTTATACGAGCGTTGCTGACCGTGCTCTAAGTTCTGGCCTGCTAACGTCCAGCCAATAGTCCCATTCCGCAATGCATAAACAGGATGTGGGATTTTGGCATTGATTAAAGACTGGGTGCCAATAATACTCCGGGTTCGTCCAGCGCAATTTACAAGAATCGTGGTATTTTCATTTTTGACCAAGGCTGGTGCACGTAAAACCAGTTCAGCACCCGGTACGCTTCTCCCGGTTGGGATACTCATAGTCTGATATTCATCGAAACGACGTGCATCTAGGATAATAATATTATCATTCGCATCGATTTTAGCCTGTACATCTTCTGCACTTAGAGACGGCGTATGTTTAAAGTGCTCTACCCATTCACCAAATGCTTTACTCGCAGAGTTCACATCAATAAATAACTCACCACCCTCCTGCTGCCAGGCTTTGACTCCACCTGCCAGGACATAAACCTGGGTGTAACCATACTGTGCTAATTTTTCTGCTGCGCGTTCAACCCGACCATCACGATCATCATAAAGAACGACTTTCGTTTCTAAACGTGGAACACGATTTAAGATTTCTATTTCTAAACGTGATAGGGAAATATTGGTGGCAAACAAAGGATGTGCTTGAGCATAAATGTGCTCCTCACGTAAATCGACAATAGCGATTTCTTTACCCGCCAGTAAAATTTCTCGGATTTGAACAGCGTTTAATGCTGGAATATTTGACATAAATGACTCAGATTTGCTTAGGCTATTTTATTAAACATAAAAAGTCTCAATATGAATTGAGACTTCTAAAAGTTTATTTCGCTTTAAAAATATCGGATGCTTTTGCATCGATGCTGTGTGGAATTAGCTTTTCATTAAAGAATGCATCGGAAATCTGTTGCTGTTCCGCCATATCTTCCGCAATAACGTTTTGCACGTTATAGCTACGATTAGCATTGGCTTGGAGTACAACGTCTGTAGGCAAGTTACCCCATAATGGCGCCAAAATTTTTGCTGCATCATTAGGGTTTGCCTTCACCCAAGCTGCTTTTTCTTCAAGTGTTTGAATGATGGTATTGAGAATCGCCGGATTTTCCTGTGCAAATTTCTGAGCAGTCAAATAGTAACGAATATAATTTGCAAGACCTTCACCTGATGCCAAAACTTTTGCATTCTGAAGTACTGTACCACTTGAAACATACGGCTCCCATGTCACCCATGCATCTACACCGCCATGTTCAAATGCTGCACGGCCATCTGCCGGACTTAACCACGCTGGCGTAATGTCTTTGAAACTTAAACCTGCTTGGTTTAAGGCTGCAATGAGCAAATAATGGCTACCAGCAGCTTTGGTCACCGCAATTTTCTTGCCTTTTAAATCTGCAATAGTTTGAATTTTTGAGTTTTTCGGAATTAAAATTGCTTGTGCATTTGGAGATGCTGTTTCTTTTACATAATAAGTGAGTTTTGCTTGAGCCGCCTGTGCGAATACAGGAACCGTATCTGCCACATCTGCAGTCACATCTACACTTCCTACATTAAGCGCTTCTAACAGCGGTTGACCACTGGTAAATTCGTGCCAGCTGACTTTGACATTTTTTTCAGCCAATTTTTTCTCAAGTTCACCCGACTCTTTAAGTAAAGTCATCAAAGTAGATGAACGTTGATAGCCGATACGTACATTCTCGGCTTTATAAACCGCATCATCTGCTTCTGGTGAAGATTGTGTATTATCAGGTTTGTTACAAGCGCTTAAAAATACGCTAAAAATTAAAGAGAAAACACATAAAAATCTAGAATAAACCATCGCGGTTTCCCCATCCAATAACCGCAGTGAAAAACCCAGTGCGATCTGTTTAAATTGAGGGCATTCTAGAAAAGTGATACATGATTTAAAAATAATCTATTCTCATAAGGGATGCAGAAATTGTTCAAACATCCATCATATTTTTATCTCAAATAAATATCGAAAAATTAGAATTAGATTAGATTTGATGCCACCAATACGGTAAAGGTGTAGTTTTTAACAATTGACGATGAATTTTAAATTCTGGATCATGCTTCGCCACTTCTGTCCAGAAGCGTGGGCTATGATCAAAATGTTTAGTATGCGCCAGTTCATGTATAGCGACATAACGCGTGATATTTTCAGGAAACAATACCAGCGCGCTATTCAACATAATATCATATCTGGCAGAGCAGCTACCCCATCGGGTTTTGGGCTGCCGAATGTTGCAATTAATGAATGGCAAATCACATTGCTGCGAGACAAGCTTTAAATATGAAGGGAGCTGTTCTTTTGCATAGGCAATCACAAAAGCCTTTAAATATTCTTCAGGATGTCGGTCACTAATCCAAAGCTGTAAATTTTTATGATCAAAAATGAAGTTGTTCTTCTGGTTTTGATAAGAAATTTGTACAGGTTCTTTAAGATTGAATAACCGCAGCTCACTCGGTAGCGTCCGGTCAATATTTTCGATTTTTTCTTGCTGGGATTGCCAGGTTTTAATCAGCCAGCTTTCAGATTGCTCAATAAAATGCCGTATCTGTTTTTTGCTGCAAAAAAATGGGGCTGTAAGGCGAATCTGGGTCGCATCGACACGTAAACGTAGCCGTGTTGAACGGACATTTCGGGTGATTTGAATTTCGGGTAAGTCGGATAAGGTCATTTTTTATATTTAATCATTTTTTAATCCTCCCCAACCCTCCTTGGTTAAAGGAGGGAGAAAAGCCTTTATTAAAATATGTAATAACGAGCCTTTCTTGCATAAATGTTAAAGCAGAACTTTAACTTTTACTCAGAGTTTGGGTAGATTTATTTACGATAAACTCACTTCTTTCATTTTCTACCACCTCTTTTACATTTTATCCTAGAAGAAGAAAACATAAGGCATGAAAGAAGGTCATCAAATCTTAAACCGCTGTACGCTCTTCAATTCCGTTATCCGTCGCGACAATTGCGATATCTGCTTTGTTGATCGCAAAGATCCCGTTACACACTACCCCTGGAATATCATTGATGGTTTTTTCAAGCTCAAGTGCATTCAGGATATTTAGGTTATAAACATCTAAAATCACGTTACCGTTGTCAGTTACCACACCTTCACGGTACGCAGGATCTCCACCTAAAGCGACCAGTTTACGTGCTACTGCAGAACGTGCCATCGGAATCACTTCTACCGGAAGCGGGAATTCACGGCCTAATTGCCCTACCCATTTTGAATCATCTACGATACACACGAATTTTTTCGCGATAGAGGCAACAATTTTTTCGCGAGTCAGTGCTGCGCCACCACCTTTGATCATATGCATATGACGGTCAATTTCGTCCGCACCATCGACATAGGCATCTAGACCACCCACGCTGTTCATATCAACAACTTCAATGCCGAGCTTTTTCAGGCGCTGTGCTGTCGCTTCCGAACTGGCTACCGCAGCTTCCAATTGCAGCTCAGGTAAAAGCTCAATTAAAAAGTTCACAGTGCTACCTGTACCTACGCCTAAAATACCCCCTTTTGGCAAGTGTTTTAAAGCCGCTTTGGCTGCAGCTTGCTTCTTCTCATCTTGGGTTGCATATAGACTCATGGCTTCACTCAACTATTTTGGACTTTTGCAGTATTTTCGAACCGCAAAGCTGTCTGGTTTGTTACAATAAGTCCCTATTTTAAACTGTTAGATGGAAAATTAACATGCTGTCTCGTTTGGTTCGACAAATTTTACAAGCAACGGTCTATGATGTTGCAATCGAAACCCCACTCGAAGCAGCGCCACGAATTAGCGAACGACTCAATAATAACATCCGCTTTAAACGTGAAGATTTACAACCGGTTTTTTCATTCAAGCTACGCGGTGCTTACAACCGTATTAGTCAATTACCGAAGTCGCAAATGGAACGTGGCGTTATCACTGCTTCAGCAGGCAACCATGCACAAGGCGTGGCACTTTCAGGGAAAAAGCTAGGCATACGCGCAATTATTGTGATGCCCAAAACCACACCTGATATCAAAGTACAGGCAGTTAAACGTCTCGGTGGCGAAGTAGTTTTACATGGCGATTCATTTGATGTTGCCAATAAATATGCGATTCAACGTGCCCAAGAAGATGGCATGACCTTTATTCCGCCCTATGACGATGAACTCGTGATTGCGGGTCAAGGTACGATTGCCAATGAAATTCTGCGTCAATGGCGTGATGTGGACTACGTGTTTGTTGCAGTGGGCGGTGGCGGCCTGATCGCAGGTGTCGCAGCTTACTTAGGTGATGTCGCACCACACGTCAAAGTTATTCCGGTGGAATATGATGAGTCTGCCTGTTTAAAAGCTGCATTTGAAGCCAATGAGCGTGTGATTCTTCCATCTGTTGGATTATTTGCTGATGGGACAGCGGTAGCCCAAATTGGTGAAAAACCATTTGATGTAATCCGTCTACAAAAATCGGACAATTCTGGCCCAATCGTGGAACCCGAGGTGGTGCTGGTGAATACTGATGAAATCTGTGCTGCCATTAAAGATACCTATGACGAGTGCCGTAGCATCGTAGAGCCATCAGGTGCAATGGCACTGGCCGGCATAAAAAAATACGTGGCTGAACATGGCATCGAAGGGAAAAACATGGTGTCGATTGTCTGCGGCGCCAACATGAACTTCGACCGTTTACGTTATATCGCGGAACGTACCGAACTGGGCGAGCGTAAAGAAGCAATCTTTGCCGTGACCATTCCGGAACAGAAAGGTTCATTCCTGAGTTTCTGCCGTGCCTTGCAAGGTCGTAATATTACTGAATTTAACTACCGTGCCAGCGATGCTTCTGCTGCGCAGGTATTTGTCGGCATCAGTCTGAAAAATGGCGAGAAAGAACGTCAGGAAATTTATGAAGCCTTAAAGTTCCAGTATGACGTTGACGATCTCTCTGATGATGAAGTCGCGAAACTGCATATCCGTTACTTGATCGGTGGCCATGCCGATATTGAAAATGAACGCCTGTTCCGTGTGGAATTCCCGGAACGTCCAGGCGCATTATTGACTTTCCTTGAACGTCTTGGTCCAACCCATAACATCACCCTGTTCCACTACCGTAATCACGGTGCTGCTGAAGGACGTGTTCTGGTGGGTCTTGAAGCAACCGATGCACAGCAGAATCCAGACGGCTTGATCGAAACTCTCGAGACCATTACCTATCCTTATCAGGAAATTACCAATAACCTGGGTTATCAACGTTTCTTGAAGTAATCCTTCCAAATAAAAAACCGCCTTTTGAGGCGGTTTTTTATACATATACAATAATTTTTATTAATGATTTTTTTAAACTATTTAGAGTTTTAATTAAAACTTCGTGTGCAACTTTAATATCAATACTGTGATGTCTCCTGCGATCATCGTCTAAAATTTTATCTTTACTAAATATAGCTAAATGTAAAATGTCATTTTGAAGCTAATCAAGTTCTTCGTAAGTTTTAATTAATCTTCCCTTTAACTGCTCAAGATCTTTATCTTTTTCTACTTCAAGAATGATCTCTAAATTAGAAATTATACCTACATATAAATCATAAATAATCGGCTTCAATTCTTTTTCAATACCATAATATACATTCCCCTCACCCCTCATTAGGTCCTTCATTTAAATTATCAACATGCGAAGCAATATATTAGACAAAATATTTATCAAATTTTCTAATATCCAGATAAACTTCCTTTGCAATATTTGAAACTGTTTCAACTCTCTTTTATGTTTTCCATTGCTTTGAAATACAGTAAGCCACGATAACCGTTAAAATTGCGGCAGCAATCGTTGCAATAGCTCCCTAATCAAGCACACAACTCTCAACCATTTAGCTCTTTTCCTTTTGAAATAAACGTTTTATATCAATTATGTAAAACTTCAAACATCTTGGATTAGATTAACGCTAACATAACTCAAAACACTTTGTTTAGAATAATTAAGGATAGCAAATGGCATTATTTGCAGTCATTGGGCTTGGCAGTTTCGGTGCCACAGTGGCCACACAGCTGATCAGCCTGAATCATGAAGTGATCGGGATCGATCTGAATAAAAAATATGTAGAAAACATTTCTGATCAGCTAACCCATGCCGTGATTGCCGATGCAACCGATGAACATGTACTCGACGAGCTGAATATTCAGCGCTGTGATGCTGCTGTGGTGGCAATTGGAGAGGATATTGAAGCCAGTATTCTGTGTGTATTGCACTTAAAAAATATGGGTGTCAAGAAAATATGGGCGAAAGCGAAATCAAAATCCCATCACATGATTCTGACCCATCTTAATGTTGAAAAAATCATTCACCCTGAAGAAGATATGGGAGTTCGGGTGGCCCAGTCATTAAGCTATCCGATGGTCAGTCGCTATATGGCGCTTGAGGATGATCACTATATTGTCAAAATTGAAATTCATACTGAACAGCATGGTATGCCATTGAATCAATTGATGAAGCATGGGCCTGAAATTACTACTTTATTACATAAGCGCGGGTCTACCCTGCAATATCACGTAGATGCCAATCAGGTTCTTCAGAAAGGCGATATTCTTGTGGTTGAAGGATTATTAGAACCTTTGCGCCACCTTTCTAAATACTTTAGACATCTATGAAAAGTTCTAACTTAAAGGAACACCGGACGATTAATCTCAGCCCTCCAAGCTTACTGGCTTTAGGATTTCTCGGATTAATTCTGATCGGTTCGCTGCTATTAATGCTGCCCATTGCACATCAGGGAGAAATCAGCTGGCTGGAAGCTATTTTTACCGCAACTTCAGCAGTCACCATCACCGGACTATCGGTGGTGAATGTCGGTGAAGCCTATACGGTATTTGGGCAGATCGTCATTATGTTTTTGTTGCAATGCGGTGGTTTGGGTTTTATGACTTTCGCCATTCTAGCAGTAATGAGTCTGGCTCCAAAAATGGGATTGAAGCAGCAAGTCATGGCACAAGAATCCATCGGACAAACCAGTCTGAAAAAAGTCAGTTTTACCATTAAAGCCGTATTTTTATATTCACTATTTTTTGAAGCAATCGGTACGCTGATTCTGACTTTGGCGTGGCTCAAAGAATATCAGTTCAGCGATGCATTATTTTATGCAGCCTTTTATAGCGTTTCAGCTTTTAATAATGGTGGATTTTCACTCTTCCCCAACAGCTTGATGAGTTTTTCCGGCCAGTATTTAATTACTTTTACTATCAGCATGTTGTATATCATTGGGGGTATTGGCTTTTTGGTGTTGATGGATGTTAAAAAAAACAAGCGCTGGCGCAAGTTAAGTACTAACAGCAAGCTGATCCTCTCTACTATTCTGGGTCTTAACTTAAGTGCGTTTATCGTACTCTGGCTATTAGAGGCCTCTAATCCGCAAACTTTGGGCCTGATGAGTTTAGGCGATCAGGCCGTAAATGCCTGGTTCCATGCTACGGTTCCCCGCTCTTCGGGTTTTAATAGCTTGCCAATGGAACAAATGAGCGATGCATCCAGTCTCGTTACCATGCTGCTCATGTTTATCGGGGGCGGCTCCTTAAGTACTGCAGGCGGCATCAAGGTCGGAACGTTTATTATTGTGGTAATAAGTGTCATCAGTTTTTTAAGACGCGAAGATGAAATCCGGGTGTTTAATCACTCTATTCCGGAGAAAACCACATTTAAAGCCTTGGCGGTGGTGTGCATTACTGCTGCACTCATCATAATGGGCTTTATGAGTCTATTAATTCTGGAACCTGATCTTGATTTTCTGGACCTGCTGTTTGAGGCTGTTTCGGCGGCATGTACCGTCGGCTTGTCTCGAGGTGTGACTGAAGAATTACAACCAGCCAGTTTAATCATTCTGATGTTATTGATGTTTGCAGGTCGACTAGGGCCACTGACACTTGCTTATTTCATTGCAACTCCGAAAAAGAGCCGTATAAAACATCCTCCTTCAGAAATCCAGATTGGCTAAGTTTAGTTATAAAAAAACCATGCCGCAGCATGGTTTTTGTTTAATCCCAGGATGATTAAACCTTGGGATCTTAGAACCAGTTCATCAGGGAAATCCCTAATCCCACATAAGTGGCACGGTGATTATAATCAATCAGACTTTCGCCATAGCCGTCAAAAAGCTGGAATTGACCTCGCAAACGTCCACTAATCGGGAATGACCAGTCAAACTGTACTGCACCACGGTTATCATCTCCACCTTTTAAAGTATGACGCAGCATTAATGAAAAATCATGCTCGTTATATCGATAAAATGCAGTCATGTCTCCGCGTCCGATATAGTTTTTGATCTCGGGATTGTTATCGTCTTCCCGTTTCTCTTCAAAGCGATACCAAGGACGAACCATCAGGGCAAAATTGTCTTTTTCAAAACCAAAATTCAGCATCACCCGGTTCCAACTGCGCGATAGCGGATCAGAGCGGCCATTGGACTGATGGTTGAAAGTCAGGCCTAACATGCGCCAGTTCAGACCTAACAGGTCATAATTGGTACGCAAAACAAAACTGGCTTCTGGTTCATAATTGGTTTCACGAAATGGACGTGATTCTTCCGAGTTATACACCTGCCAACGCGAAGACTGGGTATAACCGAGCCAGAGATCACCATTATTTCCCAAGATATTTTCAACTGCCTTGGTCTTTAAAGACAATTGAAACTTCGCTTCAGTTGAAGTGAGATTTTGTTTCTCTGTCTCTGTATTGTTCGGGTTTTCACTTTGAGGGAATTCATTTTTTTTCGATGTCCAGAAACCTGGCATCAAATACACCGGTTGATAGGAACGAATGTTCCAGGTACCAAGTTTACTTTCCGGAGAGAGTTCCCAGCGACTATCCAGCAAAGACAGATTCGGCGTCAGCTTTGATCCTTCAGAGACATAAATATTGGAGACAGTTTTCCCAATTTTTTCTTTCAAATTATCGGGTTCAGGTGCAAGTTCTACCGCAGCACGACGCTCAGAAACGATTTCAGGCTTATCGGTTACCGGAATTTTAAATAAAGCATCATAGCAAGCCAGACGCTCTGCACTACTTTCTAGTGCGGCACAGGCTTCGGCCGTTGCCGGCATGGGGCTGTTAACTACTGTTTCTTCCGCATTCACTTGCGTCCCAACAGTACAGCCAAGCAAAACGCTCAGCTGTAGAGTTGAGCGCTTAATTGAATTAAGCGCCATTCCTTATCCTCATTTTTTTATTTATAGAACTTGTTGAATCACAAAACCAAGCTGCTCAAGCATTTCACGCTTTGCTACCGGTGCCACCACAGCCTTGGTTGCCTGCTGCTCGACCAGATAGGTCTGTGCAACACGCTTCAAGTCATCCAGCGTGACATGCAACAAACGTTCCCGAAGCTTTTTACGGAACGCTGGTGTGCGTTGATGCAGATAGGCATAACATGCAGTAATGGCTTCGCCTGCCGGTGAACCCGGTTTATCCATGCTGGCAATCAGACCCAGAATGGCTTCTTCCAACTGGTGTGGCTGTTGTGGTGCATTGAGTAACCACTGGATACTGGCATCAAAATCCTGGAAAGTTTCTGCTAGACGTGGGTCACGATAGCTGTAGAAACGGAACGAACAGGCATTGCCGTCATAGCTCGCACCACCACCATAGGCACCACCTTTTTCACGAATGGCGCTGTGCAGGAAACCATTACGTAAATAACCCGCCAGTACCATCAATGCAGCAGCATCAGGGTGTGAGACTTCAACTGCCGGATAAGCAGCCGCACAGAACTGGACATTGGCTTGAATCAACCAAGCTTCGTGCTGATCATGGGTCAGTTTTTCGACTTGAGTCAGTGCAACCGGTGCTGGATCAACCGCAAGTTTGTCCCAGACATTCTGGATTTCTTCGATCAGATGCTCAGATTGTGGTTCTTCACACACTAGCAGGAATTGCTTTGGTGCTTGCAACAAGACCCGATGAATCCGTTTTAATTCATCAATCAGCAGATCATATTCAGCCGGATCTTTTTCGATCTTAGACACCAGTTCGATCAGCCAGTTCAATGCACCCAGACCGGTATTATGATAATCACGCAAAGCCAATGCACTATGCTGACGTGAAGCGGTCTGCATCGCATAACTATGTCCAGAACCGGAAATACGTGACTGCCAGCGCGTTTTACGCTGTTGTAGCAGCTCGATAATACGGTCTTTTTCATCAAAACGGAGCTGTTCAAAACCAATCTTCAACAGACGGATCGCATCGAGATGATTCACTAAAGATTTAGTGGTCAGGGTTAGCCAGGCAGTAATCTTGTTTTTGTCATCCACTTTCGAACGCAAAGACGCGCCCATGCCCAGACCGCCGCTTACCGCTGTTTGCAGCTGCTGGAACTCTAGATAATCATACTCACCTGCACCGACTTCACCCATCAGGATTGAAAGCAGGTTAAAGTAAGGCGACTGCACCACTTCATCCGGAATATTAACCAGAACCTGTTGATAATAAATACCATTAGTACCGGCATGATAGAGATTCAATGGCGTATCGACGTGGTTACAGATAATCTCGCGTAACTGACCTTGCACAATCTGTAATTCCGCAGGCACATCTTCCAGACCGACTTTCGGCAACAAGTTCAAGTCATCCGGTGTGTCCTGACGCACATTTAATGCCTCAGTCTGCGCAATAATTTCAGCTTTCTGTTCTTCAGTCAGATTCTTGCCAATTTCAGCCAGACGTGCTTTTTCATCCGCTGCTTCTTTGGCAGATTTGGTCGCATCCGGAACCAGCGTCAGTTGGACACGATGTGGGTTATCCAGCAGATGCTCTTTGATCAGATTGGATAACCACATCGGATCTTGCAGTTCTTCTTTAACTGCAGCAATGGCAGAGTCCACATCCCAAACTTCGACCGGATCACGATGATGAATCGCGCTGCCCAGACCGCTCAGAATCAGGCTCAGACCATACGGCGTACCATCGCCATTGATTTCACGCTGATGCAATTCAATTTGATGCAGGATCGCATCGACCATGTTCTGATCAACAGGTTTAGATGCAACATCCTCCAGAACCTTGAATACACCATTTTTAAACTCTTCTGCATGTTCAGGATTTGAACCCTGCACCGCACAGTAGAAAGTCATTTCAAAGTTAGAATCATCCACGCCCATGAATGGGCCTGTTGCATCTGCATAACCACATGTTTCCAGATAATGACGCAGTGGTGATGCTGAATCTTCGAGCAGAATTCCTTCAACTAAACGCATGCCCAAACGCAGTTTAATGTCACTGGCTTCCGGTAATAACCATGACAGCACATGATAGGTCTTGTCCTGTAGATCTTCGGCATCAACCGCATAGCTATCTGTAACCGTCAATGGTGCAGTCAAACGGGTTTCAGGTGTTGGATAGAGTGTCTGACCTTTTTCAAATTTGGACAATGCCAGATTTTCAAACTGCTCTTGCAGTTCAAATGCGGTTTTATTACCAAAAGTCATGAAGACTGCATTACTTGGATGATAATGTGATTTATAGAAATCAACTAACTCCTGGTAAGTCAGATCAGGAATATCTTTAGGATCACCACCCGAATTATAGTGATAGGTCGTATTTGGGAATAAATGATGCGCCAGCGTGTGATAAAGCTGATCTGAAGGCGAACTCATCGCCCCTTTCATTTCATTAAAGACCACGCCTTTATAGACAGGCTCACCATTTTCCAGCTCAATACGAATACCTTCCTGAGCAAAATCCAGTGGATTTAGATTCGCAGCAAATGCCGCATCCATATACACTTCGAGCAGATTCTGGAAATCCTTGCTGTTTTGGGTCGCAAATGGATACGCAGTCCAGTCCGCCGCAGTAAAGGCATTCATAAAGGTGTTCAGTGAACGGCGAATCATCAGAAAGAATGGATCGCGCACCGGGAACTTTTCTGAACCGCATAATGCAGTATGTTCCAGAATATGCGCTTCGCCTTTAGAGTCCATCGGCTGGGTACGAAATGCGACCAGAAAGACATTTTCATCGTGATTGGTCGCCAGGTGATAATGTGTGGCGCCAGTCACTTTATGTTTATATTCAGACACGAAAATGTCTAAAGCTTCAACATGTTGTTGACGTACCAACTGAAACGCAGGATGTACAGTTTGAGAAATGGTTTCAGTGACATCTACAGTCATGCGATCTCCTAATGCTTTAATTAAAATAACTAAGAGCATTATAGCTTTAGTTATCTGAATTATTCACGTTGAAAACCGAGGATTTTGATCGAATTAAGTAAACTTGATCATTTGAAAATTAAATCATCAAATTTACCATTCAGATTCAGCTTAGGTACTATAAGCTTAAGCAATCAGATATTTAAAATAGTTATAGCTTGGATTATTTTCAACAAATACATAGTTCTGCTTTTGATAAAAACTCGCAGCCACCCGGGTATCGGTTTGCAAGCATAAAGCGGAATAGTGCGGACGTGCCAGTTGCTCCAGATAAGCCAGAAGCTGCTTACCCACCCCATGTAGCCGATATTTTGGATGTACATAGAAGCGGCGCACACGACCAATACGTTCCTCAATCCCATTATCACCCCATTGCTGGTTGAGGCCACCACAGGCAATCAGTTTTTTACCGTCATGTGCGATCAGTAAATGCTCATTGGCTTGAGCAAAGCAGTTCTTCCCAGTGCGATATTCTTCAATTAACTTATCCATCACATCTAGGCCTTCTTTGCGCGCCAGCGTTGCGAGCGCTTCGATTTGGTCAGGAAGTTGTTCGACTTTTACAATTTTAATATCCATATACGCACGCTATTTAAAATGATTGTGAAAATGAGGTTCGCAGAACGACTTAAAAGTATCATACCAAGCTCGAATTATCCTTATAAATAAAAGTTGACACTTAAATCAATACTGATGAGTGCCGGCGCCTAAAAATAAGTCAAAACTTAGACCAAAGATAGCTCCTGAATAAAATACAGTATTTTTGAGAAATATTTGAAAATGATTCAGCAAACTACTGCATTTCCAAGCAATCGTGTAAACTTGATACTTTCATTTTTAATGTGATATTTGAACATGGCAAATGTTGATCTTTTTGCAATTGGTAATGCGCTGATTGACCAAGAATTTAAAGTTTCTGATGATTTCTTAAATGCACATCACTTGCAAAAAGGCACCATGCAACTTGCAGATGGTGAAACTCAGGCCACTCTTTATCAAAATCTTCAAGCGACTCAGGTGTATAAAGGACAGGCTTCTGGTGGTTCAGCAGCCAATACTACGGTAGCATTTTCAGCACTGGGTGGTTCTGCATTTTATGGTTGCCGTGTCGGTAATGACGAACTCGGGCAAATCTATCTGAAAGGTTTAAATGATGCTGGCATTGAGACTACAACCCAATCGATTAGTGAAGGTGTAACAGGTACCTGTATGGTGCTGGTCAGCCCTGATTCTGAACGCACCATGCATACCTATTTGGGTATTACGGCTGAACTGAGCAATACACAAATCGATTTCAGTCGACTGAATACAGCAAAATGGCTTTATCTTGAAGGCTATTTGTCGACTTCGGATACCGCACGGCAAGCTGTGAAACAGGCACGTGAAATTGCCCGTACTAACGGTGTTAAAATTGCGTTAACTTTATCTGATCCAGCAATGGTGCAATATGCCCGTGCAGGCCTTGATGAAATGATTGGCGATGGTGTTGACCTGCTACTGTGTAACCAGCAAGAAGCCTTGATGTACACCGAAACCGACAGTCTTGAGGCTGCTTTACTTAAACTGAAAAGCTTAAGTCAGCACGTTGTCATTACATTGTCAGCCGAAGGTGCACTTATTTCAGATCATGAGAACACCTTTAAAGTACCAGGCCGTAAAGTGACTGCAGTCGATGCAAATGGGGCTGGTGATGCTTTTGCCGGTGCTTTTCTGTACGGATTAAACGCCAATTTAGGTTTGCAAGCATCTGCAGAACTGGCAATTCTTATTTCCAGTCAGATAGTTTCACAATTTGGTCCACGCCTGGCAGTTGAAGACTATGCAGCCTTATTAAAAGACTTTCGAAAGGAATGTGCTTAATGTTTAAAATTTGCATGACGGAAGACATTCCAGAGCATGAAGCACGCTCTTTTGAGCTTCCAGATGGTGATACAATTTTCATCACCCAACGTGATGGTGCATTTTATGCCTATCAGAATTTGTGCCCACATCTGCAGGTCGAACTGGAATTTCTGGAAAACCAGTTTCTGGATCGCGATCAGGAATTTATTGAATGTTCAACGCACGGTGCACTATTTCTGGTGGAAAGCGGTGAATGTATTTCTGGACCTTGCCAAGGTCAATCACTTGAAAAAGTAGAGATTACCGTGCATTCTGATGGTGGAATTTACCTCTCAGAATAAGACTGAAACGGACAAACACCATGCCTGCATTTTTTCTAGACTATAATCTGATGCCTTTCCATCTCAGCTTATTGGCGATTATTCTGTTTGGCGTGGTGAAAACCGTTTGTTTCTATTTTGGGCTGAGACCCAGTAAAATTCTGCAAAAAATTTCACCCTATGATTTTCAGCATGTTGATCTGTTAAATGTGAAATTTTCAAAAACATTGATTGTATTTTTTTTCCTGATGAATTTCAGCTTTGCCGGCTATGTCTTGCAATTTCTGATTTATTCTCAGGAATTCAAGTTTCTCCCCGCTTATTACCTGATTATTCCCGCTTTGATCATTGCGACCTTTTTCACGATTTTTATGATTCACTGTCTCGATCAGGTCATTCCACCCAAATATAAAAAGAACAATGTCAATTTGCTCGGCCGGCTGGCAACGATTTCAAGTGGCAATGCCCGCCCCGGTTTTTCTGCTCAAGCACGGGTACGGGATGAATATGGGCAACTCCATTATGTACAGGTAGAACCGGAATTTGGTGAGCTTGGTTTTCAATCGGAGATTATCCTTATTCGCATAAGAAAATCTCATTATATAGCCAAGAAAATCTGCAAGTCTAACCAGCTGTTTAGCCTAAATCTGGATTAAATATCAGGTCATTTCTCATATTCAAAATCCTGACGGCTATCAGGATTTTAGTTTACAGATTTATTTTTTGAGAAGCCCCGAAACCATACTTAGTACATTTTGTATATCGCTGTTGGCTTCCTGCTTACTGGTCTGTTCACCTTGTGGGGTAAGAGAGTCAATAATCTGCGGCAATACCTGTGAAATAGCACCATATACATCTTGCTTAGGGGTATGAGTTTGCTGCGCTACCTCTTCAACTTCCTGCTCATCGAACAGGTTTTGTACCTGCTGCGGATCAACATGAGCATTTTCACCGGGACCTGTCGATACCCAATCGTCTACCTGACGAGTAAGGCCTTGGCCTTTTAGCTTGTCCAAGGCACCCTGCAAGCCACCCTGTTTTTGTATCCAGGCCAACACCAAAGGCAACACAGCGATCAACAACGTTTTGCCGGTAGAACTCCCCCCGAAACCTGAGCGAGGTTGAGAGGTGCTTTGACTACTGGCACCACCACCTAGCTGACTGAGAACCGAACCTAAAATTGCACTCAGGCCATTTTGGCGTGTTTGCTGACCGGTTTGATTCTGTTGATTTTGGGTTTGTTGGGTTTGTTTATTTTGCTGAGGATTGGACTGGTTTAAATGCCCTAATACTGAGCCTAGAATATCTGCCAAGCCGCCCTGTTGTGAAGTTTTCTGCTGCGATTGTCCGCCACCTAATGCCTGCTTTGCTAATATTTCCACAATATTACTTAGGTTTGTCATGTCCTATATCCTATGTGCATCTTAACTACAGGATACGGCCTGCCTTTACATTGTCTAGGCCAGATTGTGTTAATATTTGCAATCTTGATAAAGCAGGTTTTCGGCTTACCAGCGAAATTTATCCCAGTTTTCCGGGTTAGCCCAAAACTTGGAATTAAACCAGTCTGGCACATGTTTATAGGTTAAAATATTAAATTGCCACAGCGCAAAATCTGCCTCATGTGCGGTCTTGTCGATCAACTGGGTAAATCCCAGAGCTCTCAATAATTTTTCGTTGTGCAAACGACTGACTACCACCAGACGTTTGGCAAACAAATCACGCAATTTCACCAGAATTTGACTCATCATCTGTTCAGACAAAAGTTCAGTTTCTGTGGTATCCAGCCTCACCACAGCCACGTCATAACGTTGTTGAAAAGGCAGATTTAAAAAGTCAGATACGCTAAAATGGTACCATTGAATAGCTGGCTGAAACTGGACTTGGCTCAAGTCCTGCCCAATACAAATAGCAGTATGAATTGGCTGTTCCCGTGCGAAATCGTCTAGCATCGAAGTAATGACATTCTGCTCAGCCATAACTGCACCCTTATGATTTAAGTGAGTAATTTTTATGGAACTTCAGGGCATTTGTCATAAAATGCACGTCGGCCTCAAGGACCTTAGTGTAACTGAACAACAGTTACAACGGGCAAATGTTGAATATAAATTAATTCTGGATCGTGCAGAAATTGATCTCCCGTTTAATTTAGGCGAGGAAATCGAGATTGAATGGACAGGGAATATTTACTGTGTGTCTTGTGGTAAAAAAACCTCCAAATCATTCTCACAAGGTCACTGTTTTAAATGTTTTAAAACCAATGCTTCATGTGATATGTGCATCATGAAGCCAGAAACCTGTCATTATCATTTAGGCACTTGCCGCGAAGATGAATTTGCACAGAATGTCTGCTTTCAGCCACATATTGTTTATTTGGCCAATTCTAGCGCATTAAAGGTCGGTATTACCCGTACCAGCCAAATGCCGACCCGCTGGCTTGATCAAGGTGCCACCCAGGCCCTGCCGATTATGAAAGTGGGCTCACGTCGTCTTTCTGGAAAGCTTGAGGTCATGTTTGGTACGCAGGTAGCTGATAAAACTGACTGGCGCAAGCTACTCAAAGGTGAAGCAGAACCCCTTAACCTGATTGAAGTGCGTGAACAGTTGCTAGAAGAATTTGCACCAAAAATTCAGACGATCCGTGAAGAATTTAATCAGAATTTGCAGTTTAATGAAAATATTGAAGTGCTTGAAGATGAACTGCCACGTGAGTTTATTTATCCCGTAGAGGAATATCCGGAAAAGATTAAATCGCATAATCTGGATAAAACTCCCGTGATTCGCGGCAAATTACAGGGAATTAAAGGCCAATATTTGATTTTAGATACTGGCGTGATCAATATCCGCAAATATACCGGTTATGAGCTGATTATACGAACTTAAACCATCATTGCCACAAGCATAAAAAAACCAGCCTGCAGGCTGGTTTTTTGGTTAAGATCATCTTATTTGATTTTTGCCTGCGATTTCAGATAACGCGTATAGTCATCAAATTCCTGCTGACCACGAAGTTGCTGATATAACTTCACCAACTCACTACGTTGCTCTGCACTCAATACATCTACCGGGTTCTTCTTCACTTCTGATACTGCAACTACAACCAGCTCATTTGGCATTTTCGTTGTCGTTACTGACCAGTAACCTGCTTTTGGTGTCGGAAGACTAAATGCTGCGCGCTGTACATCGCGTTTTAGCAAACCTTCAGCACGTGTGTAAACACCAGCATCTTCAAAGATCAAATCACCTTTTGCAACAGCTGCAGCCGGTTTGGTTTTAAACTCATCCAGAGCTTTCTGAATTTTTGCTTTTGCCAATGCAGCTGCTTTGTCTTCAATCAATAGCGTTTTAACCAGCGGTTTGGCTTCTGCCAGTGTCTGTTCACCGGCTGCATGATAATCACGTACCTTGATCCAGGCTACATCACCATTGGCCAGCTGGATACTGGATGAAGCATTACGATCACCATTTTTAACATCCTCATTGAACAGTTTGACTTTGAGGCTGGCATCGCTCAGCACTGGATCTCGGGTCGAAAGTTTTACCCCTTGGGCTTTCTGAACCTGTACACCTTTGACCTCTTGAGTAACGACATCCAGAGAATCACTTCCTACCACCATATCATTCAGTGTATTGACCATATCGGAGAATGCATTGGATTTTTTAGCAGCCAAAACTTCTTTAGATAAACGCGCTTTTTGTGACTCAAAAGAAGGAACCACAACATCTGGAGTTTGTACAGAAATAATATGATATCCATAATCTGTTTTCACCGGCGCAGACACCTGACCCGATTTTAAAGAACCAACTGCCTGATCAAATGCGGTACCGAATACACCTTCTTCATAGACAGCAATTGCGCCACCTTTCGACTTGGAATCAGGGTCTTCAGAATACTGTGCGGCAGCTTGCTTAAAACTTGTTCCAGCTTTAATTTTTGCTGCGATTTCCGTTGCCAGTTTTTTTGCTTCTGCATCACTACGACTGTCCGCCGTAATTAAAATATGCTTCACCTCTGGTTTAACTGCCTGTTTTTGTTTAGCAACAAAAGCTGTATAGGCTTCCTGAAGTTCAGCATCTGTCACCGCTAAACTCTGTGCCTGAATATCGCTTGGCTTTAATACCACATAGTCCACATCTACACTGGTGGGCTGCTTAAACAGGGGTTTATGTTTTTCATAATAGGCAGCAATTTCTGCATCAGTTACTTTGACGTCTTTTTTATAACGATCCAGATTAATACTCGAGATATAAATATGGCGTTGTTCAGTTTGCAAATCAGCAATCTGCTGCATTTCGACCGGGCTCACCAGCGGATAATCCAGAAAAGTCGATGACAGCATCTTCAGTGCATGATCTGTACGTAAACTTTCGATCAAAGCACGATTGGTCATGCCAATTGATTTCAGATAGTTTTCATATAAAGCATTGGAGAACTTGCCATCTTGCTGGAAAGTAGGCTGTTGGGCGATCATCTGTTCAATCTGCTGGTCACTGAGACTGATTCCCAATTTTTCAGCCTGTTGCAACAATAAAGTACGGGCGACCAGCGTATCCATGGCTTTTTGGTCGATGAAGCTTTGATTCAGTAAAGTTTCATCCCCATTGGCATAACTGAGATATTGTTCTTTAAATGATTTCGTCAGTGTCTCTAATTCTTTTTGAGATATTTCAGTTCCATTTACTGATTTTGCTGCATCAGAACTTCCGCCGCTAAAATATCCTTCAATACCTACAAGTGCTAACGGGGTCAAAAATAGAACGAGCAAGACTTTGCCCAACCAGCCCTTAATAACTTTACGAAAAGCTTCCATAAGTATTCCAATATTTTATTTGCCAAGGATTTTAACCGAAAATACCCATTGAATGAATGTGTTAATCATCTCAATTAAATTTATTAATAAAAAACGCGCCAAATAAGGCGCGTTTTGTCGCTAGAAAGACTTAAGCTACAGCGTCTTTTAAGCCTTTACCTGCTTTGAAACTAGGTACTTTGCTTGCTTTAATTTCAAGAGTAGCACCAGTTTGTGGATTCCGGCCAGTACGTGCAGCACGTTCTTTCACGCCAAAAGTACCAAAACCGACTAAAGTTACAGTATCACCCGATTTTAAAGCTTCAGTAACAGAAGCAATTGTAGCATCTAAAGCCTTACCTGCGTCAGCCTTAGATAATCCCCCTTTCTCTGCAATTGCATCAATTAATTCTGATTTATTCATGAAGATTACGTCCTCTTAATATCGTTTATTTAAGGTTCAAGAATTGGTTTAACATGCCATAACGCCTTTATAGCAATGCTTTAGGTATAAACGCAATACTTAAGAACCTCTTTTTTTTCAAAAAATATGCGAAAAAAACATTGAATAATAAATAAAGTCATTTTATTTGTGTTTTTTTCGATAATTCTTCTTTCATTTTTTCTTGTTCCGCAGTCAATTGATCAACTTTGGCATGCAACTGAAGGATTAAACGTTCCAAATATTGTACATCCTTCAGTGTGACTAATCCTATACGATTCAATGAATGATGAACAGAGTTGTCAATTAATTTTTCCACTTTGTCTTTGGTGTCGATAACCGACTCTTTGGCTTTCTCCGAAACCTTTTCTACAGTTTGATCAGCAATATCGACAGTTTTAGATTCCAGTTCTTCACCCACCTTGACCAACGAGTCAAACAGTTTGTTGCCCTCTTCCTCTGCCCGAGAAAATGCCCCCAGCCCTGCCAGCCAGATCTGTTTGGTGTATTTACGAAAATCAAGAACCGATTTGCGCTCTGAGGCAGATTTGGACTTGGCTTTTAGCGTTTTCTCATTCGAAGCTTCCGCTGAATCTTGTGCTGTTTTTGACTTGTCCATGTGCACGGCTCCTGCTTATTTTCCACTCAATTATTATAAATTATTCTACAAAATCACTGCATAATAGCAAATTTAGTACTTGATAGATTTGGTAAACTGTTCTACAAAGCAATTTATTTCAAGTCTAATTTGATTTAACCCTGAAATCTTTTTACAGGCAGGAAGCTTTTTCACTTTATATTTCAGGTAAGGATTGGTTGTATATGAGCGAATCGCAACAAAGTCAAAATCAACCGCATTTGTTGCTTACGATGATGTTAATTGTTCTTGAAACAATATTTACCTTCATTCTCAAGCATGATCGTGTCGTTGCTCTACAGGCCAAAAAGTTTGTAGATAAAAATATCTCGGTTAAAATCAATAGCTATATTCCATATTTTGACTTTTATGTGCAATTCACCCCAAACGGGCTATTGTTTGACCATAAAGCACCAGGCCGCATTGTAGATCTGGATGTACGCACGACCCTCCCTGACCTGATTAAAATTTTTATTTTTGGCAATCGTCGC
Organism: Acinetobacter sp. SFD; assembly: GCF_001647575.1. Lineage (NCBI taxonomy): Bacteria > Pseudomonadati > Pseudomonadota > Gammaproteobacteria > Moraxellales > Moraxellaceae > Acinetobacter > Acinetobacter sp. SFD. The sequence continues at coordinate 301,753 of NZ_LSZJ01000012.1, read as the reverse complement.
AGCATCCGCAATATGCGCATTGATGGTCATCAGGTTTTAAAAGATGAGTTTCGTGATCTGTTAACTGTATTTAGTTTACCAAAAGTCTTAGCTGACTGGAGGCACTGGCTGTCCGAGGCACCTACAGATGAAACAGAAATTGTTGCCTCTAAAAAGCGTATTGCACCACTTCTAAAGAAAATTGAAGAGCAACGTTCCAAGATCAATACCTTGCAGGTAGAAGTTAAACAGTACAGAAACCGTCTGAAACGGATCGAGCAGCGTCAAAAGCGCATTAATATTGCTTTTGGCCTGAGCACAATACTTTTGATTACGTTATTAGTGTATAATTGGCTGAGTGTGTAAATCTTTCATTATCCAAAATTTAAATCCCACTAAGGTCTACCAAAAATAACTTGACTATTTTAGTCGGGATTCTTAGAATTGACACATCTAGTCTAACCATGTGTATCGAATCATGCGCCTAACCACTCGCGGTCGCTACGCTGTGACTGCTCTGCTTGATCTAGCTTTACAGCCTTCTGAAAAAACGATTACGCTCGCTGAAATTGCGGCACGCCAAACTATTTCTGTCGCGTATCTTGAGCAGTTATTTGCAAAACTCAAACGCCATGGCTTAGTTTCAAGTGTTCGCGGAGCAAATGGTGGTTACCATTTAGCACGCAATGCAGATGAAATTACAGTGTTAGCAATTATTGAAGCTGTAAACGAAACAGTTGATGCGACTCGCTGCGACCATAAAGGCAACTGCCAGAATGGCGCAATGTGCTTGACTCATGATTTATGGCAGGAACTCTCCCATCACATTGCCGATTATTTAGCAAAAATCTCGCTTGCTGATCTGGTGGCGCGTGACAATGTACAAACCGTGTCATTACGCCAAAATTCAGCCCCCTTTGATTCAGCCCTTTTATCGGTTACAGGTATTTGACATGAAACGTCCGATTTATCTTGATTATGCAGCTACAACTCCTGTAGATCCTCAGGTTGCTGAACGTATGATGGAATGCTTAACATTCGATGGTACCTTCGGTAATGCAGCATCTCGTTCACACGCATATGGTTGGCAGGCTGAAGAAAAAGTTGAATATGCACGTGAGCAAGTTGCCAATTTAGTTAAAGCTGATCCGCGTGAAATCGTATGGACCTCAGGTGCGACCGAGTCAGACAACCTTGCAATTAAAGGTGTAGCTCATTTCTATGCATCTAAAGGTAAACATATTGTTACCTCTAAAATTGAACATAAGGCAGTTTTAGATACCTGTCGTGAGCTTGAATCCGAAGGTTTTGAAATTACCTATATTGAACCACAGCCTAAAACTGGTTTAATTACACCTGAGATGGTACAGGCAGCGATTCGCCCAGATACGATTCTTGTTTCCCTGATGATGGTAAACAATGAAATCGGTACGGTGACTGATGTTGCAGCGATTGGTGAAATCACTCGTGCCAACAAGATTTTCTTCCATGTCGATGCTGCCCAAGCAGCGGGTAAAGTTGAAATTGATCTTTCGACTTTAAAAGTGGACCTGATGAGCTTCTCTGCACACAAAATTTATGGTCCTAAAGGTATCGGCGCATTATTTGTACGTCGCAGCCCGCGTGTACGCCTTAAAGCTGAAATGCATGGTGGCGGTCATGAACGTGGTATGCGTTCAGGTACGCTGGCAACACATCAAATCGTAGGTATGGGTGAAGCTTTTGAACTTGCAGGTAAAAACCTGGAAGCTGAACAGACTCGTATACGCGTACTTCGTGACAAGCTTTGGAATGGCCTGCAAGATTTGGAACAGGTTTTCCTAAATGGTCACCCGACTCAAAACGTTGCAAACTACCTCAACGTAAGTTTCAACTTCGTTGAAGGCGAATCTTTGATGATGGCATTGAAAGATGCTGCGGTATCATCAGGTTCAGCATGTACATCTGCAACACTTGAACCATCTTATGTACTTCGTGCGCTCGGTCTTTCAGACGAGCTTGCACACAGTTCGATCCGCTTCAGCTTTGGTAAATACACCACTGAAGAAGATATCGATCACGTATTGACTATCACTAAAGCTGCTGTTGAGAAGTTACGTGAACTTTCTCCGCTTTGGGATATGTATAAGGAAGGTATTGACCTTTCTAAAGTTGAGTGGGCTGAGCACTAATTTTCATCCTGAGATAGTAACGAATCCGTTGCTGTCTCATTGAGAAAAGTTTTTTTACCCCCATATTTAATACTAAGGCTGACCCCGAGGTTTGGAGAAGCAACATGGCTTATAGCGAAAAAGTAATTGATCATTACGAAAACCCTCGTAATGTTGGCGTTTTAGACAAAAATGCTGAAAACGTTGGTACTGGTATGGTTGGTGCGCCAGCATGTGGTGACGTAATGCGTTTACAGATTCAGGTAAACGACGAAGGCGTGATTGAAGAAGCACGTTTCAAAACTTATGGTTGTGGTTCTGCCATTGCATCAAGTTCACTCGTGACCGAATGGCTCAAAGGTAAAACTTTGGATCAAGCTCAAGCGATCAAGAACATTGATATTGCAACTGAACTTGCACTTCCACCAGTAAAAGTACACTGCTCTGTTCTTGCTGAAGATGCAATTAAAGCAGCTGTAGAAGACTACCGTAGCAAGAAAGTTAAAGCTTAATTGTTCCACGTTTTGAAATTTTAACGGAGTTTTCATGATCCATTTAACTGAAAATGCTGCAACTCATATCAGCAATTATTTAAAAAATCGCGGTAAGGGTGAAGGTATTCGCGTTGGTGTGAAAACTTCAGGCTGTTCTGGTCTGGCTTATGTGCTCGAGTTCGTCGATGAAGTCGATGCACATGATCAGGCTTTTGAACAGTTTGGGGTTAAAGTATTCGTTGACCCGAAAAGTCTGGTTTATCTTGAAGGTATGGAGATGGACTACGTTAAAAACGGCTTGAACGAAGGCTTCGAATTTAACAACCCCAACAAAAAAGGCGAATGCGGTTGTGGTGAGTCCTTCACTGTATAAACCCGACAGTTATTCTCTTTGACATTAAAACAGTGTGTTTCACACTGTTTTAATTGCATTTATACAGTTATTTTTGCACATTAATCGCGGATCACCTCTCCCATGAATCATTTTGAGCTGTTCAACCTTCCTGTAGCACTCGATATTGATTTGGCGGCTTTAAAGACTGAATTCTTAAAGTTGCAGCAACAATATCACCCAGATAAAGCTGAAGACAAAGATCAGGCGCTGATTAAATCAAGTGATATCAATCAGGCATTTAAAGTCTTGTCAGCGGTCGATAGCCGTGCAGCGTATTTACTGTCTCTCAAGAAACAGGATTATCACTTAGATCAGTCGATCAGTGATTTTGAATTCTTGCAGGATGCTCTGGAAATTCGTGAACAACTGGACGATGCGACTTCTGCTGAAGATTTAACCTCACTTAAACTCGAAGTCCAGCAATGGATCGAGGGTCTGGTTCGCGAGTTTAAAATTGATTATGCGGATGAAGACTGGGCTGAAGCACGCGATACAGTGCGTAAACTACGTTTCTTTGTCAAAGTCATGGCCGATATCGACAAAGCGGAAGACCGCTTCCTGGACGATGACAGCTTTGATCTTGATGATGATTTCTAATTTTTTTAATATTTAACGTGCAAAGGATGTAACACTATGGCTCTCTTGCAAATTGCAGAACCAGGTCAATCAAGTGCACCACATGAACACCGCATTGCGATTGGTATCGATTTAGGCACCACCCACTCTTTGGTTGCCACGGTTCTTTCAGGTAAAGCCAAAGTACTTAATGACGAACAAGGTCGTGTGCTACTTCCTTCTATCGTGCATTATGCAGAACAACAGACTCAATACGGCAATGAAGCAGCGCCTTTCATTATTACTGACCCGAAAAATACCATCGTTTCTGTGAAGCGCTTCATGGGTCGTTCAAAAGCCGATATTAAATTCCAGCATCCCTATACATTGGTCGGTGAAGCGAATGAAATGCCGGCTTTTGAAACTGTACAGGGACGTAAGACTCCGGTTGAAATTTCTGCAGAAATTTTAAAGCAGTTAAAAGACCGCGCTGAAGCAAGCCTGCAAAATCCGGTCAATGATGCAGTCATTACTGTTCCAGCTTACTTCGATGAAGCACAGCGTCAGGCAACCCGTGATGCTGCCCAGCTTGCCGGCTTGAATATTTTACGTTTATTGAACGAACCTACTGCGGCTGCTGTGGCCTATGGTCTTGATCAAGAAAGCAATTTGAGTACAGATCGCAACTATGTGATCTATGACTTGGGTGGCGGTACTTTTGACGTTTCCATTCTGCGTTTTTCTCAAGGTGTGTTTGAAGTTCTGGCAACAGGCGGCCACACTGCGCTCGGTGGTGATGACCTGGATCGTTTAATCCTGAAATGGGCCAAAAAACAGCTGAATATAGATACTTTGAATGATACTGAATATGCACATTTCATTGTCGCTGCGCGCAAAGCCAAAGAAGCTTTGTCGGATGCAGATTCAGTTCAACTCCAGCTGCTTGATCAAGTATTAACACTGGATCGTTCGACATTTGAAGAAATCATAAAAGTTGCTTTAGACAAAACCATCAGCGTCTGCAAACGTGTTATGCGTGATGCCAAACTTGAACTGAATGACATTCAGAATGTCGTTTTAGTCGGTGGTTCAACACGTTCTTATGCGGTACAAAAAGCTGTGCGTGAAGTGTTCAACCAAGAACCGCTATGTACCATTAATCCGGATGAAGTTGTGGCGATTGGCGCATCAATTACTGCGAACCAATTGATTGGCAACTCAACCGATGGTTCATTGTTATTAGACGTGACCCCATTGTCTCTTGGTCTTGAAACCATGGGCGGACTGGTTGAACGTTTAATTTCGCGCAACACCGCAATTCCGGTGGCTCGTCGTCAGGAATTTACCACTTATCAAGATGGCCAGACTGCCATGTTGATTCATGTGGTTCAAGGTGAACGTGATCTGGTTGAACACTGCCGCAGCTTGGGCCGATTTGTGCTGCATGGCATTCCACCAATGACTGCTGGTCAGGCACGTATTGAAGTGACGTTCCAGGTCGATGCAGATGGCTTGCTGACTGTATCTGCCAAAGAAACCACCTCTGGTGTGAATGCCCATATCGATATCAAGCCATCTTATGGTTTATCGGGTGAAGATACTGAACGTCTACTGCTAGAGGGTTATAAGTTCGCTGAAGAAGATAAAAATCTTCGTCATTTGAATGAAACCAAAGTTGAAGCACAGCGTGAGCTGGAAGCACTGATTCAGGCACTCAAGGTAGATGCCGCCCTTTTAACGGAAGATCAGCTTGCAGCCCTGCAAACCGCACAAACCCAACTTGAAACTGAACTTCAGGGTTCAGATATCAAAGCAATTGAATCTGCCGTTGAACAGCTTAAAATACATAGTGATGCTTTTGCAGCAGCACGTATGAATCAACATATTGATGCTGCTCTCAAGGGTACTAAACTCGACGACTGGTCAAACTCAAACTAATTTAAGGTAACGACTATGCCACGTATTAAAGTTCTTCCACATGCGCAGATTTGCCCCGAAGGTGCTGAGTTTGAAGTCGAACCAAATGCTAATCTTTGCGAAAGCCTGCTGAAAAATGGCATTAAAATTGAACATGCTTGCGATATGTCAGCTGCGTGTACGACCTGTCATGTAGTTGTGCGCAAAGGTTTTGACAGCCTCGAAGAAATGGATGATGTTGAAGCTGACTTACTCGACCGCGCTTGGGGTCTAGAACCAGACTCACGTCTTTCTTGTCAGGTTAAGCTGGACGGTGAAGATCTGGAAATTGAAATTCCAAAATATACAATTAATCACGCGTCAGAAAATCATTAAGATTTTTCACCGTACGCTCAATTAAAAAACCACGCTGAGGCATGGTTTTTTTTCTTTGCTAGAAAGAATTAAAGTAAATTTAGATGAACTCTAAATATGTTCAATCACTTCATCCTCAAGCTTCAGTTTGACGATACCCTGCGAGTTGGTCATTTTCTGCTGAATTTCAATGCGTTTAATCATTTTTTCAAGTACATGAATTAACTCAGGATATTCAAAGTTTTGTACTTCATCCAGATTAAGCAGTAAATGAAAACCCTTATATTCATAATCGAACCAGCGCTGGTATTCGACTTTCTGAGATGCATATTTCTCCATCACCTGCCAGGTTCGTACTGGTGTTTTAATGCCTTTCAGGAAAATTGGCTTTTTCGGTGCGCAAAGATAATTATCCTTGATCAAATTATGAGTATCTTCTGAAATCAGGATTTCATCGACTGCCGCGGCACTTTGCAAACGCGCTGCCAGATTGGCATCACGCCCTACAATAGTATAGGCCATACGATGCGTGGCCCCATAATTTCCTACGTGGCAATAGCCGGTTGAAATTCCCATGCGGATATGGAGCGGCGGATAACCCATTTTTATCCAGCGTTCGCGCAGTAACTTCATTTGCTGACGCATTGCCAATGCCATCTCCATACAGTTTTTGGCATCCTGCTCCACGCCTTCAGAATGCGGATCACCAAAGAAAATTAGAATGGCATCACCCATGAACTTATCAACAGTTGCTTCATAGTTTTTTGCGATTTCGGTCATATGCCGAAGATAATCATTCAGCAGGAATGCCAGATCATCTGGAATCAGGGTTTCAGATAACTCTGTAAAACCTTGAATATCTGAGAAAAAAATCGTCAGTTTTTTACGTTTATATTCAATTTTGGCTTCAGATTCACCTTTCATGATCGATTGCCACAACTGCATAGGCGCATAGCGACTCAACTGATTGGCAAATTCCATATAGCGGTTCATCTGTTCGAAATAATGGTCTTTCTTCTGGGTCATGTATTGCACACGACCACTTTGATAAAAACTTCCAACACCAAAATAGGTAATCAGGCAGATAAAACCAAGAACCGTCAGTTCACTACTGGTCGACTCAAAATAATTATTAAACCCGAAGACCAGAATATTGGCCAGATAGAAAAGCGTAATCCCGATCAGGCTGGCTAGAGAAGCCATCATAAATGAGATTTTATTACTGATTGCGGTGTAAAGGACGGCGACCAGACCGAGTAAAGACAATACCAGGTCCAGATGCACGGCCGCCAGAACCACCGAAATCACAATGACATCGATCAGAAAAAGAATATTACGCCGGATGTGATAATCATATTTATAAATCATCCAGCGAGATAGCTTGGGGATGATCAGTAAAACCAGAAACAAAAAAAAGGGAACAAAAAGTTGATACTGAGTATCTGGTTCAGTGTAATGAAAAACGACCAGAACCACAGACAACATGATATATCCCATCATGCGATGGAAATATTCGAACTGATGAGGCTCTTTTTGAATCCAGTCGTCTAATTGCACTCACTCACTCCCTGAAGTCCGCAACTGTCCATGGTTCTTTGAATGCCTTTGACTGATCAGTCCATGCGCCAGTCAAATGGCATATCGCCCTGGCCACGTAAAGCCAGCATTAAGGTTTGACGCATGTGTGCAAGTACTTCACTGCTATAGGGAACTGCAGGTGTGCCCCAAACCGGTTTTGGCCATGCAACATCGTTCTGATAACGAACCACATGATGAAAATGCAATTGCGGAACCATATTGCCCAATGCCGCGACATTCATTTTATCCGCACGGAAAACACGTGCCAGCTGGCTTGATAACCAGCTTGATTCACGTAAAAACTGCTCTTGGTCAGCTTGGCTCAATTCATATAATTCAGAGACACCCGGCACACGTGGAATCAGGATCAGCCAGGGAAATTGCATATCATTCATCAAACGACATGTTGACAAAGGAAAGTCGCCTACAAAAAAAGTATCTTGAGCAAGTTGTGGATGCAAACTAAACATATCTTTATAAATGATGCAAAATTAGAATGATGGCTAATACTAACATATCCAACCGAAGCTGAATATTGAAAGCAATGGGTTTAAAGACAAATTCTCATGATTTGTTGCAAAGCAGATCACAACAATCACTCTAAACAATTCATCAAAAAAATCAAGCCTGTCGTTCCTGCAAATTTCATCCTGTAATGTAATCCCAGCTGAATTTTCAGGCTGATTTAATCGAATAAAATCAGTGCAATTCTTTGAGCAGACTATCCAGCAAATCCTGAATAAACTGAATCCGTTTTTGATAATCTTCCAGCATGACCATCACTTTCAGACGTTGTCCTCCCTCCATACGGAAATAGGTCGGATGTTTCTGCATCATCTGGATGATGGTCATCGCCTGAACCGGGGTATCCGGGGCAAATTCAATATGCCCGCCCTGGCTACTGATATCAATTTTGGTAATACCAAGCTGTTCGGCTTTCAGTCGAATCTGATGGACGGTAAATAGCTGTTTGACAGGTTGAGGTGGTATGCCAAAACGGTCGATCAATTCCATCCGGATATTGTCCAGTTTTTCTTGGGTATCGGTATTACTGATACGCTTATAAAACAACAGACGTTGATGGACATCGCCAAGATATTCATCCGGAATCAATGCTGGCATATGCAGGGTAATTTCGGCAGTCAATGACAATGGTGCATCGAAGTTTGGCGTTTTGCCTTTTTGAATGGCTTTGGTGGCTTTTTCCAGCATTTCCATATACAGGCTATAACCAATCGCCTGCATCGAACCACTCTGCTGCTCACCCAGTAATTCACCTGCGCCGCGAATTTCCAGATCTTCAGTTGCCAGCATAAAACCGGCACCCAAGGTTGATGCACGCTGAATGGCATCCAGACGTTTTTCCGCATCACCTTTTAAGGCTTTTAATGACGGTACCATCAAATAGGCATAAGCCTGATGATGTGAGCGTCCTACACGTCCGCGCAGCTGATGCAGTTGTGCCAATCCGAGTTTATCAGCACGTTCAATCAGAATGGTATTGGCATTCGGAACATCAATCCCGGTTTCAATAATGGTCGAACATACTAGAACATTATATTCCTTGTGATAAAACTGCTGCATCACCTGCTCCAGTTCACGTTCACGCATCTGCCCGTGGGCCACAATCACCCGCGCTTCCGGCACCAATTTACGGATATGCTCGGCGGCACGATCAATCGTATCAACTTCATTATGCAAAAAATAAACCTGACCACCGCGCAGTAATTCACGCAGAATCGCTTCTTTAATGGTGTCATCGGTATGTTCTTGCACAAAAGTTTTCACCGCAAGACGGCGTGCCGGCGGTGTGGCGATAATCGACAGATCACGCATGCCACTAAAGGCCATATTCAGCGTACGTGGAATTGGGGTCGCAGTCAGTGTCAGCATATCAACATCGGCACGCATGGCCTTGATTCGTTCCTTGTCGCGCACACCGAAACGATGCTCTTCATCGACAATCATCAGACCGAGATTCTTAAACTGGACATTTTCCTGCAAAATCTTATGTGTACCAATCACAATATCGACTTTACCTTCAATCAGGTCGTCAATGGTCTTGGTATGTGATTTGGAAGAACCGAAACGTGACAGCACTTCAATCCGGACCGGCCAGTCGGCAAAACGATCTTTGAATGAATCATAATGCTGTTGTGCCAGCAAGGTAGTCGGTACCAGAATCGCCACCTGCCGGTTATTCTGTACTGCAACAAATGCGGCACGCATTGCGACTTCTGTCTTGCCGAAACCGACATCACCACACACCAGTCGATCCATCGGTTTGGCCTGCTGCATATCCTGCAGCGTAGCTTCAATGGCATTGGCCTGATCCGGTGTTTCTTCATAAGCAAAGCCACTGGCAAATTGCATATACAGGCTTTGATCGATTTCAAAACTGATCCCGGGCTTGGAAGAACGCCGTGCCTGAATATGTAGCAATTCGGCCGCGACATCGTGAATCTGTTCCAGCGCTTTACGTTTGGCTTTATTCCACGCATCTGTACCCAGTTTATGCAAAGGTGCCAGATCCGGATCACCGCCACTATACCGGCTGATCAAGTGCAGATTGGTCACCGGCACGTAGACTTTTGCGGCATCTGCATAATCCAGCTGCAGGAATTCATGATCCTGATCATCAATACTTAAGGTGACCAGACCAGCATAACGTCCGACCCCATAATCGATATGTACCACAGGCGCACCCATGGTCAACTCAGTTAGACTTCGGATCAGAAACTCTTCGGAAACTTCCTGCAGACGCTTGCGACGGCGCTGTACCACCCGATGTTCATACAGCTGATTTTCAGAAATTACGCTAACACGATCAGTCAATACCAGACCGCGCTCTAAAGGCGCATTGGTAATGGCAATTGCATGCAGGGACTGGACAAAACTATCAAAATTTTCAACTGTTGGAATATCACCCAGACTTGGTCTTAAGGCGTCTTTGAGACTTTCACGGCGTCCCGCACTCTCAGCCACCAGCAGTACCGGATGATTGGCCTGATCAATATATTTTTTGACTTCATGAAACGGTTTTTCACGTTTCGGGTCTACAGGTAGACGCGGTGGCAACTGGGTATCAAGATTCAATACTCCAGCTTTTTGATCAAAAGGTGTTTGTGCGGCAATAATGCGTGCAAACTGATTCAGTTGCTCCAGCACCTGATTGGTCTGAAAAAACAGGCTTTCTGGGGGCAAGATCGGCTGATCGACATTGTGGCGACGGTCTTCATAACGGCGCACAACATCTTGCCAAAATTGGCTGAGACTTTCTTCGAGAGCCCTATCTGTAATGACAATGCCATTCTTTGGTAGGTACGAAATCAGTGAACTTTGGCCTTGCATGGCTTCCGCGCTGAAAAACAAGGGCAAATAAAACTCGATTCCCGGCGAGACTATGCCATCCATCACATCCTGATAGATCGGGTTTTTCTTTGGATTCGCGGTCGGGAAAAATTCGGCATAGCGGTCACGGAAAGTGGCACGACCTTCCTTGAGCGGAAATTCCTGTGCCGGCAATACGGTAAACTGCTGCAAACTTTCTGTGGTGCGCTGAGTTTCAGAATCAAAAAATTTCAGGCTTTCAATTTCATCATCAAACAGGTCAATCCGAATTGGTGCTTCCTGTCCCGATGCGTAGATATCCATGATACTGCCGCGCACTGCGAATTCACCCGGATCATAAACGGTATCGACCAGATGATAACCCGCCTGAATCAGCTTTTTCTTTTGTTGTTCCAGATCAAATTTCTGACCGACATGAATATCAAAATGCTCACCCAGAATCCATGAGGTCGGCGCTACACGTTGTGCCAGAGTTGAGGCGGACAGCAACAGTACACCTGTTTTGGGCATATTGGATAAGATTGCCAGACGTTCCGAGACAATATCCTGATGTGGGGAGAGACGGTCATAAGGCAAGATTTCCCAATCTGGAAAAATCGTGGGTTTAATCCCATAAAATTCCAGTTCACTTTCCAGTTGACCCAAATGCTGATTATTACGTGCAATCACGATAAATAAACGCGATTGCTGCTGCACGATTTCTTTAAGCAATAATGCAGTTGAGGAACCTTGCAGATTACCTAACCAGCGTTTCTCGCCTGCTTTGAGCTGTGGTAAATTGAGTTGGGAAATTTCTTGCTGGAACATGGATATAGCTTTAAAGTCTAAATAACCTGAGGCTTATACTAGCACGATGATCTCAGGATATTTTGTTATTTTTATGCAGTCTTGCGACATCAATACACATCGAAAATAAGCCACTTTTGCAGCTTATTTTTGATCACGCAGAAAGTTACGATAATAATCATTTAACTTCTTGAGGATCATTTTGAATTGCAGCAGGTTTTCTTTGGTATTGCCTAAAGTCGCATTAAAACGCTGATGGGCAATTTCCAGATCAATTTTTTCATTGATCAGCATTGCGGTATCATATAACGCTTTTAAATCATCAAACTGTTTTAAACGGCGATTCGACAAATACTCCAACAGTGCACCCAATTCCTGATTGAGTTGAATACCATCGACGATATAACCTGTACCTTCTACATACTGGATATTCTGCTCTTCTAAATATAGCTGTGCAGCAGTCGGTTTATTACTTTTAAATAATGCACTAATTTTATCAAACATCGCCATTTACCCAGCCAAATATAGTTCAGCTTATAGTCTAGATGAAAATGCCTCAAATCCACATCCTGAACTTGAGGCAAATTATCAAAATAGCAGCTGTTCGATGTTACAGACGATTTAAGGTCTCTGGCTCTGTTAAGAAACCTGTTCGAACTGATTCTCTGCTGAAGGGATTTCAGACACCAGATTTTCAAATGCAAAAATCTCTTCTAATTGCGCTTCACTCAATAAACCCAACTCTAATACCACTTGTGGCACGGTTTTATTTTCGCGCATACATTGTTTGCCGATTTCATCGCATTTGGCATGTCCCAATATCGGTTCAAGCAAGGTCACAATCCCGACACTGCGCATAACTGAACTTAAGCAGATCTGCTCATTGGCCTGAATACCAGCAATACATTTCTGATTCAGAGTTTGCATGCCTTGGGTCAATAACTGAATTGATTCATTCATCGCCACGGCAATCACAGGTTCCATGACATTCAATTGTAGCTGCCCGGCTTCCGCAGCCATAGTAATGGTTAAATCATTACCAATCACCCGGAAGGCAATCTGATTCACAACTTCTGGAATTACCGGATTGATTTTTGCCGGCATGATCGAAGAACCCGCCTGTAATTCGGGTAACCGAATTTCAGCCAGACCTGTACGCGGTCCCGAACTGAGCAGGCGCAGATCATTACAGATTTTGGACAGTTTTACCGCGAGACGTTTTAAACTGCTCGACAGAATAATAAAGACGCCACAATCACTGGTCGCCTCGACATAATCTGCGGCTCCTTTTAAAGGCAGACCAGTCAGGTGCACCAAAGTTTCTACCACCCGCTTGGCATAGCCCGGTGGTGTATTAACCCCGGTCCCAATCGCAGTAGCACCTAAATTGACTTCCAGCAATAACTGTCGCATCTGCCTAATCATTTTCAGATCTTCTTTTAATAAAGTCGCAAATGCTCGGAATTCCTGTTCCATAGTCATCGGAACTGCATCTTGTAACTGGGTACGTCCCATCTTGATAACATATTTAAATTCAGCCGCCTTCTGGCCTATACACTCTATTAATGCGTTAAGTACATTCAATAATTCGTCCAGACTGCTATAGGTTGCCAGACGCAAGGCTGTTGGATAAACGTCATTGGTCGATTGCGAGGTATTGACGTGATCATTCGGATGCAGAATGTGATAATCACCTTTCTGATGGCCCGACATTTCAAGGGCAATATTGGCGATCACCTCATTGGCATTCATATTGATGGATGTTCCGGCACCGCCCTGATAAGGATCGAGTGGGAATGCCGATTGCCACGCTTCCGGATGCTGAATCAATTCATCACAAGCTTTCTGAATGGCAGTACTGGTCTGCTCAGGCAATTTTTTAAAATGCAGATTAGCCTGTGCCGAGGCTTTTTTTACTTGGGCCAAGGCACGAATAAAATGCGTTTGTTGTCCCACGGCCAGTCCGGAAATCTTAAAATTTTCGATAGCACGTAAGGTATGAATCCCATAATAGCTATGTAATGGAATCTGTTTTTCACCCAACAAATCACGTTCTATGCGGGTCGGTTCGATTTGAAGCAAATTGTCCACGGAAAAATACTCTTGGCGATGCACCGTATTTGGTGTGATCTCAATATGAGCAAACAAATCCACATCTAATATGAAGACTTTGCCCTAGATTTGCTACTGTTTATTACCAATACGATAGAGCTGTTAATTCTGTAAGTTTATGTAATTGGCTGACTAAAATTTCTCTACGTTAATTGTTTATTATGCATTGCCAATTTTTTCTTAAACGACGTCTTTTCGCCTTGTATACCCTTAACTCCTCATTGTTCAATTTCAGTGGATCTGAAGTAAATTTACAATAAGAAAACATAAAAGCTGTGCAATTGTTACAGAGTGTAATTTTTAAACCATGCTTGAATCACTGCCTTGCGATCTCAGTACAAAAAATCATCTTGGATGATGATTTTCATATTTACAGGATGCCCTACCTATGACTTATTTAAATCCCACCCTGATTACCTTCGTGTTTTATATTATCGCCATGATTGCAATTGGTTTATATGCTTATCGTGCAACCTCTAATTTTGATGAATATATTTTAGGTGGGCGAAGTCTGGGCAGCGTAGTCACTGCACTTTCTGCAGGTGCATCGGACATGAGTGGCTGGCTATTGATGGGTCTTCCGGGGGCCATTTACCTCTCCGGCCTGTCAGAAGCGTGGATTGCCGTCGGTTTGATTATCGGCGCATGGTTAAACTGGTTACTGGTCGCTGGCCGGTTACGTGCACATACCGAATACCAGAACAATGCCCTGACCTTACCGGATTATTTCACCAGCCGTTTTTCCGACCGCAAGCGTATTTTACGAGTATTGTCAGCCCTAGTGATTCTGGTGTTCTTTGCAATTTATTGCGCCTCGGGTATGGTTGCAGGCGCACGTCTGTTTGAAAGTCTTTTTGGCTGGAATTACACCACAGCACTTATGATTGGTGCGATGGCGACCATTCTCTATGTCTGTATTGGCGGCTTTTTGGCAATCAGCTGGACCGATACATTCCAGGCCGGCCTGATGATTTTTGCCTTATTGCTGACTCCGATCATTACCTTCTTGGCCCTGGGTGACAACAGCCAGCAAGTGAGTGTCATTCTTGAATCGGCTCGTCCACATGCCTCAAGCATGCTTGAAGGTTTAAGCACCGCTGCGATTATTTCTAGTCTGGCTTGGGGCTTGGGTTATTTTGGCCAGCCGCATATTCTGGTGCGTTTTATGGCAGCAGATTCAGTCAAAATCATTCCTGCTGCACGCCGCATTGGCATGACCTGGATGATTCTATGCCTAGGCGGTGCAATGGCTGCCGGTTATATCGGCATAGCCTATTTTACGGTCAATCCGGCATTGGGTTCAGTGGTCAATCAAAACCCTGAAACGGTATTTATGGAATTGACCAAAATTCTGTTTAATCCTTGGATTGCCGGAATCATTCTGGCTGCTATCTTGGCGGCAATTATGAGTACCTTAAGCTGTCAGCTTCTGGTCTGCTCAACCACCCTGACCGAAGATTTATACAAGAGTTTCCTGCGTAAAAATGCTTCACAAAAAGAGCTGATCTGGGTAGGTCGTGGCATGGTCTTGGTGATCGCGTTGGTTGCAATTTCATTGGCGATTAAACCGAACAGTAAGGTTTTGGGTCTGGTGGCTTATGCCTGGGCCGGCTTTGGTGCTGCATTCGGCCCGCTGATTATCTTGTCTCTGTTCTGGAAACGAATGACCCTCAACGGCGCAATTGTGGGTATGGTGGTTGGTGCCGTGACTGTAATTGTCTGGAAAAATTACATGGGTGATACCGGTCTGTATGAGATTATTCCGGGCTTTATTCTGGCCACGCTCAGCATTATCATCGTCAGCCTGCTGGATAAAGCACCTAGCGAAGATGTGGTACATCGTTTTGAAATGGCTAAAGCCGAGTATCAAAAAGAAATGGCGGAAATGAAAAAATAAACATTGTCTTCAGCATAAATTAAAGGGACTTTCGAGTCCCTTTTTGATTTTAATTTACTGCTAATTATTTAGCTTTTCCCGGCATTTTCAGATGAATTCTTTGACTTTCTTTAATCACTTCCATCACCGGATAACTGCGCGTTTCTTTAATGCCGGGCAATTGCCACAAGATCTGACCTGAGATTTTGCGGAATTCATCCATATTGGCACAGCGGATTTTCACCACAAAATCAAAACCGCCACTGATCATATGACATTCGATAATTTCAGGAATCTGCCGCACAGCATGGGAAAATTCATCTAAAACATTCGGTGTGGTTTTATCCAGTAAAATTTCAACAAAGACCACAAAACCATTATTCAACATGATGGGATTGAGGCGCGCTTCATAGCCCACAATAAAACCTTCACGGGTCATCTTCTGTACACGTGCCAAGGCTGCCGTAGGTGACAGATTGACCAGTTCAGCCAGTTTGATATTGGACAGCTTGGCATCGGATTGCAATAAACCCAGTATACGAATATCTATACGGTCAAGGTTCAAATAAGGACTTGGCATTAGAATTATTCTCTAAAAAAAGCGAAGACTATAGTGAGATATTCGTCAAATATTCTGTGATTATAGATTAAAACTCATTCACCTCAAAGAACTGATTGACGCAGTACAGGAAGTCACTATGCCAACCACTCTCCGCCCAGATTCAATTTTAGATGCGGCCCAGCACTCGAATTATATTGCTGAATTCAAACATAAAAACCAATACGAAGAACGTATTAATACGGCATGGCGTCGTGCTGAAACTGAATGCGTCGAAGAGTTATTGGCCCATAGTGAAATTTCTTCCGAGATAAGTGACAAGATTCAGGCACTTGCCTTTGATCTCGCACATTCCTTGCGTGAGCGCAAAAGTTCCACTGGGAAAGCCGGTATCGTACAGGGTTTATTGCAGGAATTTTCTTTATCCTCTCAGGAAGGCATTGCCCTGATGTGTCTGGCAGAAGCCTTGCTGCGGATTCCGGACAAAGCCACACGTGACTTGCTGATCCGTGACAAAATCAATCAAGGTAACTGGAAAGAACATTTGGGCCAGAGCCAATTGATGTTTGTGAATGCGGCCGCCTGGGGATTGATGCTGACCGGCAAGCTGATGGAAACCCCACAGCAAAAAAACCTGTCTAGCTTGTTGACTGGTATTTTGGCACGCAGTGGCCGCGGAATTATTCGTAAGGCCGTCGATGTTGCCATGCGCATGATGGGCGAGCAGTTTGTTACGGGTGAAACCATTGATGAAGCATTAAAAAATGCGGAGCCGCTGGAAGAAAAAGGCTTTCGCTATTCCTATGACATGCTGGGTGAAGCAGCACTGACCGATCCGGATGCTGAACGTTATTATCAGGATTATCAGCAAGCCATCCATGCTATTGGTCAAGCATCACAGGATAAAGATGTTTATGACGGGCCTGGAATTTCTATCAAACTCTCTGCGCTGCATCCACGTTATCAGCGCTCACAAATGGATCGTGTACATAACAAACTCTATGCAAAAGTACTGAAACTCGCGGTCCTGGCCAAGCAATACAATATTGGTTTAAATATCGATGCTGAAGAAAGCGATCGCCTTGAAATTTCGCTGGAACTGTTAGAACGCCTGTGTTTTGAACCGCAATTGCAGGACTGGAAAGGCATTGGCTTTGTGATTCAAGCCTATCAAAAACGCTGCTTCTATGTCGTGGATTACATCATTGATCTGGCGAAGCGCAGCCAGAAACGCCTGATGATCCGTCTGGTCAAAGGCGCGTATTGGGATAGCGAAATCAAGAAAGCCCAGATTGATGGAATGTCGGATTACCCGGTATTTACCCGCAAGGTACATACCGATCTGTCTTATATCACCTGTGCGCGTAAGCTGTTGGCTGAACCGGATTATATTTACCCGCAATTTGCCACTCATAATGCACAAACGGCAGCGACGATTTATCAGCTGGCGCAACCTGAGCAGTATTATGCAGGCCAATATGAGTTTCAATGTTTGCATGGCATGGGCGAACCGCTCTATGCAAATGTCGTGGGCGATACATCGAAAAATAAACTGGGTGTTCCCTGCCGGATCTATGCGCCAGTCGGCAATCATGAAACCTTGCTGGCTTATCTGGTGCGTCGTTTACTGGAAAATGGTGCCAATACGTCCTTCGTCAATCGTATTGCCGACAAGACCTTGAAAATTGAAGATTTGATTGAAAATCCACAGCAAACGATTTTAAAGGCATCAAAACAGGAAAACGTATTGGGTGCCAAGCATCCGCATATTCCCTATCCGCAAGATCTTTATACCGATGCACGACTGAACTCTTCAGGACTCGATTTGGCCAATGATGCTGAACTCAGGGTTTTAAATGACGTCGCATCCAATCTGGCAAATACGCAATTTCAGGCAGCGGCTATGGGAACGGCATTTAGCAACGTGGATACGACCCATGCAGTTCCCGTAATCAATCCGGCACAACATCAGGATGTGGTCGGCACGGTCTATGAAGCAACTTCTGAACAGGCCGAAATTGCACTCACCCAAGCCCTCAATGCACAAAGTTTCTGGGCTAATTTGCCTAAAAATGAGCGTGCTGCCTGCCTGAATAAAGCCGCAGAACTGATGGAACAGCGCTTGCTTCCGCTCATGGTTCTTCTTTCTCGTGAATCAGGTAAAACCTATGCCAATGCGATTGCTGAGGTTCGTGAAGCAGTAGATTTCTTACGCTATTATGCAGCTCAAGTTTTGGATCTCAGTGACCATGTACAGATCCAGCCTTTAGGCACCGTGCTATGTATCAGTCCATGGAATTTCCCGCTGGCGATTTTTACCGGCCAGATTTCAGCGGCACTGGTAGCAGGTAATACCGTGATTGCCAAACCGGCTGAACAAACACCGCTCATTGCAGCACAAGCCGTACAGATTTTATGGGAAGCAGGGATTCCGCAGGATGTATTACAGCTGCTACCTGGGCGCGGTGAAACCATTGGTGCACAGCTCACTGCAGATTCGCGTATTCAGGGCATCATGTTTACCGGTTCCACCGAGGTCGCCCAAATTCTACAAAAAACCGTTGCAGAACGGCTAAACCTGTTTGGAGAAAGCGTCACCCTGATTGCTGAAACCGGTGGTCAGAATGCCATGATTGTGGATTCATCCGCCCTGACCGAACAGGTGGTGCTGGATGTTGTGAGCTCTGCCTATGACAGTGCCGGTCAACGCTGTTCTGCCCTGCGTGTCCTCTGTGTGCAAGAAGATAATCTGGAGGCTGTGCGCAACATGCTCAAAGGTGCGATGCAACAGTTGCGCGTTGGCAATCCGGTCTTGCTTAAAACCGATATTGGTCCGGTGATTGATGCAGAAGCCCAACAAAATATCCAACAGCATATTGAGCAGATGCGCAGCAAAGGCCATAAAGTTTATCAGTTGATGTTTAATCAAGACCAGACTGAATTAACTCCAGGAACATTCATTGCACCAACCCTGATTGAACTGCCAAATCTGGATGATCTGGAACGTGAAGTATTTGGTCCGGTACTGCATCTGATCAGCTATAAATATGGCGAACTGGAACAGTTATTAGATCAGATCAACAGTAAGGGCTATGGCCTGACTATGGGTTTGCACACGCGCATTGATGAAACCATGCAAACCGTGATTGCGCGAGCAGAAGTCGGCAACCTGTATATCAACCGCAATATCGTTGGTGCTGTCGTGGGTGTCCAGCCATTTGGTGGTGAAGGCTTGTCCGGCACCGGCCCGAAAGCGGGTGGCCCGTTGTATATCTACCGTTTAATGCATCACGTATCCGAGAAAAAACTGGCTCAGCCTTATGCAGTTCAAGCGGAGCCAGCCCTTGTTGAAAATCACCTTGTTCAGGAGTTTAAAGCTTGGTTAGCTAAAACTTTCCCAACTTTATCTTTAAAAGCGCCTATGCAAATTGCGACTGGTCAAAGCTTTAGCCTGCAAGGCCCAACTGGTGAGGATAATCAGTACATCATCTTGCCACGAGAAAGTGTTTTATCCTTAGCACATACCGAGCAGGATCAGATTCAGCAAATTCTGGCGATTTTATCGGTTGGCAGTCGTCCTGCGGTACTGGCGGACAATACTTTTATGCTGAAATATTTACCAACGATGCCGGCCGCGGTCAGCAAGCAGTTTAAAGTGATCCGGAATATTGAAATAGGTGCATTTGGTGCCGTCCTGCATCATGGTGACACTGCTGAACTGATTGATTTGCAGAAACGCATTGCAGCCCGAAAAGGTCCAATTATTAGTGTTACTCATTTGAGTTCGGGAAACTACGATATTCCGGTCGAACGATTGGTGATTGAACGCGCCATCAGCATCAATACGGCGGCGGCAGGCGGCAATGCCAGTTTAATGACCATGGGTAATCTCTAAATAAGTCGAATAAAACCCGCATTTTTAGTTCAAATATTTCCTCTTTATGACCAAATTTTTCTCCTCAGATTGTTTGGTCTTTTTTATGCAGTTTTTAAAGCCGTTCTACCAGAATAGGCTTAGGCAGATCGGCAATTTTTTGCTACCATTTGCGCTTTAAAATATTTGCGATTTCTTACTGCATATGACCTCATCTTATCAGCAACAACTTGAAGCCAAAATTGAACGCATCAGCGCTCAGTTTGCCGAATATCAACCACCTGCTTTAGAAGTATTCGAGTCTCCTGAAAAATATTTCCGCATGCGTGCTGAATTCCGGATCTGGCATACTGAAGATGATCTGTTTTATGCCATGTTTGAACGTGACGAGAACAACAATAAAAAAGTGATTCGGATTGATGAGTTTCCAATTGCAGACCGCAGTATTAATGACTTGATGCCGCAACTACTGGCAGCATTCAAGGCAGATGCCAATCTGGGTCATCGCCTGTTTGAAGTACATTTTCTGGCGACTTTAAGTGGTCAGGTTCTGGTATCCCTAATTTATCACCGTAAACTGGATGAAAGCTGGGAACCAGCAGCAAAAGCGCTGGCGGAAAAACTCAACATCAAACTGATTGGTCGCAGCCGTGGCCAGAAATTTGTCCTGACTGATGAATATGTGGTGGAAGAACTGTCTGTTTTTGATCGTCGCTATAAATATAAGCAGATCGAAAGCAGCTTCACCCAGCCCAATGCACAAGTTTGTCAAAAAATGCTGGAATGGGCATGTGATGCAGCGGAACAATCAGATAAAGATTTGCTGGAACTCTACTGTGGTAATGGCAACTTCACTCTGCCGCTTTCAACCAAGTTCCGCCGTGTATTGGCCACTGAATTAGCCAAATCTTCAGTTTATGCAGCTGAGTGGAATATTGAGCAGAACCAGATTGAAAATATTCAGGTTGCGCGTCTGTCTGCCGAAGAATTCACTCAAGCTTATAATGGCGAACGTGTTTTCCGCCGCTTGCAGGAAGCACAAATCGATATTTCGACTTATGATTTTGATACGGTATTTGTCGATCCACCGCGTGCTGGGATTGATACTGAAACACTGAAGTTGTTACAACGTTTCCAGCGTATTATTTACATTTCATGTAATCCAGATACTTTATATGACAATCTGAAACAATTGTCTCACACCCACAAAATCAGCAAATTCGCCATGTTCGACCAGTTTCCTTATACTCACCATGTAGAGACAGGTGTTTTACTGGAAAAAGTATAAAGAATTTGTTTCAATTTATTATATTGTTACAATAATGGAGCTTTTTGAAGCTCCATTTTTTGTATTAACAATCATAAACTTAATAATAAATATTGACTTGTACAGCAAGAAATATCGTTAGAAATATTGGCTTCAATCGGAAATTTTCAAGTCTGACTGCTGCTTTTATCACATAGGTCCTATTGCTTTATTTATTTAATTGGCTATATTTCACTCTATGTTAGGTTGTTGTATGAAGGCTCTATGAGTTTTTGGCAAAAGTTGTTTTCTAATGAACAACACAATGAACACAAGAATCAAATCGCTTGTGTTGAAAATGATTGCTCTTGCAAGACAAATGAACAGCTTCTTGAAGCACTTTCTAAAGCCACTGATGAAGAAATCATCATCGGAATTAAAAAGGTTCTCGTATCTCGAGGCTATAGCCGCAAAGAGCTGAATGAACTTCAGCACTTGCCATTGCAATAATCGGCCAACGTTACAGCCGTAAAAAAAGCACCTGTTTCATCAGGTGCTTTTTTTATTTGGAGAAGTGGGATTGTATAATTTAATCCCCTCTTCCTTTACTCAGGTTATAAG
Source organism: Acinetobacter sp. SFD (assembly GCF_001647575.1). Lineage (NCBI taxonomy): Bacteria > Pseudomonadati > Pseudomonadota > Gammaproteobacteria > Moraxellales > Moraxellaceae > Acinetobacter > Acinetobacter sp. SFD. The sequence goes on along the minus strand of NZ_LSZJ01000012.1, from coordinate 279,907 downwards.
GCTAAAAATGACTTGAGAGTCTCTGTCATTAGGCAGAGAAATTCTGCATGATACCTTCGATTCCAGGTTTTGATTTTAGAGCAAGAGCTGATTTTCTTAGGCTATTTAGATCTTTTTATCACCTCTATATTTCTTCGATTCTAGCTTCTTTGAATTATTTAAAAAATGATGATCAAGTCTCCAATTTTATTCTGAAATGCAGACAAGACATCGATTAATTTTGTAAAACACAGTACACTTCCTATTAAACGACAATGCTTTTAAATGGCTTAATTCTGATATGCAGCGGACTAAACGGTTTCCCATAGGGGCACATCTTATGGTCAAACATTTCGGCTATACCCATCACGGGATTTATGCCGGACGTGGTCGTGTCATTCATTATTCCGGTTTTGCGCATTTATTCAAAAAACGCCCTATTGAAATCACCTCGATTGAAAATTTCAGTCAGGGTAAACCAATTCACATACAGCATTATGATTCGGCAAAATATAAAGGTCGTAAAGTGGTACGTCGCATGCGTTCCAGAATGCATGAAAATAACTATCATCTGATTATTAATAATTGCGAGCATTTGTGCACTTGGGCCATTACCGGCGTGGAAAGTAGTCCGCAAGTAATTTACATGATGAATCGCCTGACTACGATTGGCTATATCAGCTCAATGATGAGTTTTATGAACAGCATGTTCCTGACCCTGACCACCACCAGTTTCGCATTGGCACTGTACATCAAGAAGAAACTCAGAGATAAAGCCAAGCAGCGTTTGCAACAATATCGTGAATTGCAAGATCAGGCTAAAACCAAGGTGTCAGACCTGACTAATTTTAAACATCGTTAATTCAACACCTAGTCTACCGATAAATAATGAGCAGGAAAGGTTGAAGCCGTGTTTACATTTTGAAGATATAGATAGCAAATCAGGTTAAATAGCCTTTTCTGGCTTGAATCGCCTCAGGTAGTGCTTTACCTAAAGAGCTTAGGGTTTCCCGCTCTACCAGTCGTACAATTGAATCTAGCGGCAGATCGTTGTCCTGCAAGCCAAAGGGTTCTTCCAGCTCCGCACTGAGCTCATCCAGCCCGAGCAGCATATAAGCAATCAATCCGACCAGAATCGGCGTCCACAGGCCTAAATTCGCCTGCAAACTGAAAGGCAAGATAAAGCAAAAAGAATAAACCGCACGATGCAACAACACCGAATAAGAAAATGGCAATGGGGTTGACAAAATCCGGTCACAACCGGCCTGAATATCTCCCAAGGCCACAGTATGCTGATTCAGGTTGTTATAAATAATATCGCTGATCTTGCCCTGCTGATACTGTTGTACCAGCTGTTTTTGCATCTGCTCCAGCACCCATTGTGAGGGATTGATTTGCATGGGCAATTGCTCGAATGATTCGGGTTCAAAGCTGGCAGTGGCCTGATAAGCCTGAATGCTGGATATTTGCTGTCTCAATCGGTCCCGTAATAGATGGGTAAACAGCATCATGCGGTACAATAAGATTTCACGGGTTTGATCGTCCAGAACGTGGCTGTCACGGCATAAATGACGCGTGGTTGCAATCAGCGCACCCCAAAGCTTGCGTCCTTCCCACCATCGATCATAGCAGGCCGTATTTCTAAAACTTAAAAAAATCGAGAGAATGACACCAAAAATCGTAAAGCCAATTGCCGGGACAGCAGGAAGGCTGACGAAATGCGCCTGACTCAAATACACCAGCAAGGCAGAAATAAAGACCACCAAAACCAATGCGGGCAGCACCTTGGGCAGAATCGTTCCCTGCCAGGCAAACAGTAAACCTAAACTATTATTCTTATCACGCACAATCATGGAATGTTCCCTGCTGTATTAAAAAAGCCCAACCAGAGTTGGGCTTTTTACATTTTGACTTAAACCAGCTTATTTGCCCGGTTTAAAGCTGTCCTTAAGATCAAGGATACGGTTAAATACCGGTTTTTCGCTGGAATGATCATATTGATCCGCCACAAAATAGCCTTCACGCTCAAACTGGAAACGATCTTCCGGCTGAGCTTGCGACAAAGCAGGCTCAATCACGGCTTGAACCACCTTCAATGATTCAGGGTTGAGGTTTTCCAGAAAGTCATCGCCCACTTCAGGATCAGACTCCGTAAACAGACGATCGTAAATACGCACTTCGGCAGGAATACCCTTAGTCGCAGATACCCAGTGAATCACGCCTTTCACCTTACGACCTTCAGGATTTTTACCTAAAGTTTCAGGATCAATCGAACATTTCAGCTCAACCACTTCACCATTTTCATCTTTAATGACTTCATCGCATTTGATGACATAGGCATGACGTAAACGGACTTCACCGCCTGGAATCAGACGTTTAAAGCCTTTTGGTGGCTCTTCTTCAAAGTCTTTACGGTCAATAAACAGCTCGGTCGTCAGTGGAATAACACGCTCACCCATATCGACATTCGGATGACGTGAATGGGTCAGGTCCATGTCAGCTGGCAAATTGGTTAAAGTCACTTTGAGTGGATTTAACACGGCCATACCACGCGCGGCGGTATTTTCCAGAGACTGGCGAATACAGTATTCCAGCATGGCTACATCGACGATACTGCCATCAACCTTCGATACACCGACGCGCTGACAGAAATCACGCAGACCTTCAGGGGTGAAACCACGACGACGCATACCGACTACAGTTGGCATACGTGGGTCATCCCAACCCTGAACAAAGCCACCTTCAACCAGTTTACGCAGTTTACGCTTTGAGGTGATGGTGTAATCCACGTTCAAACGGCTAGATTCGTACTGACGTGGCACTGACGGTGATTTAACTTTTGCTATCACCCAATCATAGAACGGACGATGATCTTGGAATTCCAAGGTGCACAGTGAATGCGTAACGCCTTCAATCGCATCAGATAATGGATGCGCATAGTCATACATTGGATAAATTTTCCATTTATCGCCAGTCTGATGATGTTCAGAATGCAAAATACGATACAGAATCGGATCACGCATATGTACGTTTGGTGACGTCATATCGATCTTGGCACGTAGAACCGCCTGACCTTCCGCGTATTCACCGCAACGCATTTTTTCAAAACGTTCTAGGTTTTCCGCAACAGTTGCATCACGTTGTGGCGAGTTTTTACCCGGCTCAACAAAGTTACCACGGTTTAAACGGATCTCTTCTGGACTTTGCAAATCAACATAGGCATCACCCTGCTCAATCAGCTGAACTGCCCAGGTATAAAGTTGATCAAAATAGCTTGATGCATAACGCGGCTCACCTTCCCACTGGAAGCCTAGCCATTTCACGTCATTGGCAATACCATCAACATATTCCTGTTCTTCGGCATCCGGATTGGTATCATCAAAACGCAGGTTACAAACACCTTTAAATTCTTCAGCAATTCCGAAGTTCAAGCAAATTGCTTTCACATGGCCAATATGTAAATAGCCATTCGGCTCAGGCGGAAAACGCGTCACTACCTGTTGAACGCGACCAGCAGCTAAATCATCGGTAATGACCTGACGTACAAAATCCAAGCCTGGTTGTTGCTCTTGCTGCTGCACTGAATCGACTGCACTGTTATTTTGGGTCGGGTTCTCGGGCAGAGATGTCACAACATCATTTGGCTTCATGATCAATCATTCACTTCTAAAGTTAAAAAGGGATTAACAAATATTTAATCGTACAATTTGTACGTATATTCATTAACAAAGTTCCTTAGTTTAACTATAGGTGATTAATCTCTCAACCGCTAACTCGGGTATTTGATTTCAATTCACTCATTTTAAAAAGTGAAAATACGGCAACCTGTCTATAACCAAACTATCCAGGCGTTAAAAGATTAGAAAATGTTTTAATCCATGCTTGTCAGAAATATTACGCCATGTCTGTCAGTATTTGAAATGCCTTGATAAATCAACGTATAAATAAGGTATTATTTTTATGCTTTTAACAAAGAAAATAATGTTTTTACTTGCCTTGTCGAACGCAGTTTGCTTATGCTTCACTCATTCAGAAAAAACCATGGCACTTGTCCATGATCAGGAGATTACACAATGAGTTTTCCTCAAGTCGAATTAAACACCAATAAAGGTCGTATTGTTCTAGAACTCAATACTGAAAAAGCACCTAAAACCGTAGCTAACTTTTTAGAATACGTACGTGACGGTTTTTATGACGGCGTAATTTTCCACCGTGTTATTGATGGTTTCATGATCCAGGGTGGCGGCATGGATGAAAACTTCAAGGAAAAAGCAACACGTGATGCAATCGAAAACGAAGCAGACAATGGCTTGACCAATGACGAAGGTACGATTGCAATGGCGCGTACTCAGGCTCCGCACTCTGCTTCTGCCCAGTTCTTCATTAACGTGAAAAACAACTCATTCCTGAACCACACTGGCAAAACTGCTCAAGGTTGGGGCTATGCCGTATTTGGTAAAGTTGTTGAAGGTATGGATGTTGTAAATGAAATCAAAAACGTGCGTACTGGTAACCGTGGCTATCACGCTGACGTTCCTCTAGAAAATGTCGTGATCGAATCTGCAAAAATCATTTCTGAATAAGTTTAAATCCTCCCTGAGTAGCACTGCTACGCAAGTCCTTTAATAAAGGAGGGAATCACCTTTTATCAAAATAAGGTTTTCCTCCCTTTTTCAAAGGGAGATCAGGAGGGATTAAATTAAAGAAGGAAAAGATTCGTGACCTATCTGTTTATCTCAGATTTACATTTGTCACCTGATCACCCTCGACTTGTTCGGGGGTTTTTAGATTTATTAACTGAATATCAAGATCGAAACACCCACCTGTATATTCTGGGTGACTGGTTCAATGCTTGGATTGGCGATGACTATACCTCTCCATGGCTGGACGAGATTGTCATTGCATTAAAACAGTTTACTCAAGCAGGCAATCAGGTTTATTTTCTGGTAGGTAATCGGGACTTTGCCTTAGGTCAGGATTTTTTGGATCAATTTTCTGGACAACTTTTGCCAGAGATTACCCATTTTAATATTGGCTCGACCCGATATCGCATTGAACATGGCGATGCTCTGTGTACCGACGATGTATCCTATCAACGGTTTAGAAAAATAATTCGTCATCCTTGGGTTTTAGGCATATTACGCAAAATGCCGCTCAGCTTTCGTGCCAGACTGGCCAGCGGCTTTCGTAAAAAAAGCCATGAAGCACAGCAATTAAAAAGCTATGAGGTGATGGATGTCAATGCATCTGCCGTAGAAGCCGTCTTCAAACAAGCTGATGTGCTGATTCACGGTCATACACATCGGGCTGCCATTCATCAAACAGCTAATAAAAAGCGCATTGTACTGGGTGACTGGAAACAGGAATATGCTGAAATTCTGGAAATCCAGCCAGACCAAAATTTTAATACGCTGAAACTAAAAAAGTGGCGATATTAATCAGCCACTTTTTTTAAGATATAGATTTGCTTAACACAAACGGTAAAGCTGGTTCACACCGGTATAAAAGCTTTTACCATCAAGATTAAACAGGATTTCCTCACCAGTTTGCAGTTGGATCATTTTTCCAACTTCTACCCAGATAAAACCATCCAGAGTGCTCTGTTTACGCTTTAAAGGAACTAATTTAACGTTAATTTCACCACCATTTACGGCAGTGGCGACATGCCATTCATTTAATATATTCAAAATATTTACTCATAATATGAGCTTTTTGTGACAGTACAAAGAGATTAATAAAACCAAATTTGTATAATAATTCTGTAGTTACTAGATGTTATTCAAGCTTAAATGCTTGAACCAAAAGTGAATCACAATCAGCTAAAATAATAAAAGCGAGAACTATACTCGCTCGAAGTTTTGCCACTATACCCTTTATTTCTTAGGAAAGCAAACATACATTGTCATTACAAATAACGATTTGAATTATGCTTTAAACCCTTATTTTGTAAATCTTATTTTATGAGTTAGACATAACCCGATCTTAAATAGTTCATAATAAATATCATCGACAGTCAGCTTAGCACTAAGAATAGAAAGTTCCATTCTGCTGTTTTTTGATAATTCACAATAAAAACAACACTATTTAAAACTGCGAAAAAAGATATGAATTATGAAACACGCTTTCTGTACTTATTGATGTCTTTGCTGGCACTTATTCTCTCAAATGCTTTGCTGTTCTTGTAAAAACTGTTCCGCTCCCTGAAGATTCATTAGGATTTTCTTATATTTGAATGAATAGCTTTCTTAGACAGTTTTTGATTAAAAATAAATCAAAACCTAAGTAAGCTATTCATTCAGAAGTTCTTATTGATTAATAGCCGCCAGTCAGGTGAATTACATTGATATCCTTTCTATATTTTCCTAGCAGATCACGTAAAGAATTCATCAAAACGCTGGTATCCACGCCCACAGCGACAAACTCAGTACCAAGCTCGAGATATTTCTGAGTCACTTCATGCTGGGTCGACAAAATCCCTGCGGCCTTGCCGGCAGCACGAATACGTTGAATGGCATCTACTACTGCTTTTTGCACTTCAGGATGATTTGGATCACCTTGATAGCCCATGGTCGCAGACAAGTCTACCGCACCAATAAATACCCCATCAATCCCGTCAAGCTGAAGAATAGCATCCAGATTTTCCAGCCCTGTCACTGATTCAATCTGAATTAATAGACAGATTTCCTCATGAGCCCTTTGATAATAATCCGGAATACTGTTCCAGCGGGTAGCACGTGCCAGCGCAGCGCCTACACCACGAATCCCTTCAGGCGGATAACGAACTGCCTTTACCATAAGCTCGGCCTGTTCCACAGTTTCCACCATCGGAATCAACAGCGTTTGTGCTCCGATATCAAGGAGCTGCTTAATCAGTTGTACGCTGCCAATGGGCGGCCGTACTACGGCTTGCGAGGGATAAGCAGCAATACTTTGCAGTTGTGACAAGGTCGTTCTCAGATCACTGGGTGCATGCTCACCATCAATCAACAACCAGTCGTAGCCTGCATTGGCTGCAATCTCGGTACCATAGGCATCGGCCAGTCCAATCCATAAGCCGATTTGCTGCTGGGTTTTAAGTTTGTGTTTAAAATAATTGGTCACTTGCATCCGCTAACCTATTTGCATGTTGCTGCCGATGCCTCTTATTAAACGCTTCTTGCTTAAAAGTGCCAATAGACAAAAAATAGTTTTTAATCTGATTTAGCTCTAAGTTTGGCTGACACACAGTTCAAGATCATGTCAGAATTGGCTTTGCTAGATGCTGTTTTATTGTAATAATCTGGGGAATAGGAAAGTGTATATAGTTAAAATCCCTACCCGCTGCTTATTTGAAAAGATTGGAGTCCATTGATGGATTTACTCAAGATCGCGCAAAATCGCTACACCACTAAAGCCTATGATCCTAGCAAAAAAATCCCCCCAGCCCAGTTTGATCGCCTGTTAGAAATTTTGCGTCTTACCCCCTCTTCGATCAATATTCAGCCTTGGCATTTTTTTATTGCGGATCATGATGCTGCCAAAAAGCGCATTGCAAAAGCCCTGGTCGGCACTTATGCCTACAATGCACCCAAAGTTCTGGATTCTTCACATACCATTTTATTCTGCACCAAAGCAGATATTAATGAGCAACATTTAGACAACTTATTAAACCGTGATGATCTTAGCGGCCGTTTTAAAGATGAATCTGCCAAGGAAGGCCAGAAAAATACCCGCGCAGGCTATATACATTACTATCGTAATGAAAAAGGAGATATTCAGCGCTGGGCGGAAAACCAGACCTTTATTGCACTCGGTCAGATGCTGTTGGCTGCCGGAATTGAAGGTATCGATGCCACACCGATTGGCGGTTTTGATGAAGAGATTATCAGTGAAGAACTACAACTTGCAGAACAGGGTTTGATCCCTTCCGTATTGTTGACTTTAGGCTATCGCAGTGAAAATGACTTCAATGCCAAGCTACCTAAATCACGCCTACCTGCCGAAGATATTTTCACCAAACTGTAATTAAATTATGTTATAAAAGGGGCCAAGTGCCCCTTTGCATATCAATTCGGGCCTATTTTTTGCTTTATTCTCCAAATATCTAACTAGAATAACAATTAGAGGTATCCATGTCTGTTATAGCTTCCCGCTCCTTAAAATTCGAATGCAAACATTGCGATAAAATCTATTTACACCATTATGCGCATTCCCAGTATCGTTATCCGCATTGTCCCGACTGCAAACAGGCCGGCTTGCTGCTGGGACGGGCAGAAAAACAAGACCTGCTGCGTTATCCGCTTGAATTTGCCTCTTCCTATGTTAGACAGACATTGCATAAGCTAGGCAAATCACACTGATCACGCCTAGGATTAATCCTACCGTGCTTGCAGGTTTGAGGCGCTCCTTAAAGATCAGCAACCCTGCAATTACACCAAAAATGACTACCAGAATATTCATGCCGGCAAACACGATTGCCGGTGTATCTTTAAGCAGCATATGTGCCTTGACATAAAAGGCGATGTTGGCGAAGTTCAGTACGCCCAGTAGCAGGCCTAAGCCGATGTCCTTGCCGGACCCCAGATGATGATATTTGAGTAGTAGATACAGCATCGATAGAATCATGGCGCATACAAACATCAGATTAAGCGCTACGGCAAATTGCAAACCCAGGCTGGTCGTATATTTCAACAATACATCAATCAGTGCATAACCCACCCAGACCAAGCCCAAATATAACATTCCCTGCCTGCCCTGCCCGCTACTTTGGCGGTGTGAAAGCAGAATGCACAGTACTGCACTGATCCCCAAGGCAATACCCAGTATTTTTAGCTGATTGAACTGTTCCTGAAAAATAAAATAGGCTGCCGCCAGAGATAAAACCACCGAGAGTCGCTGGGCAATTTCTGTTTTTAAAATTCCCGCTGTCTGTAAAGCCTGAGCCAGAAACAGGAATACGCTAGGAAGCAAAATACCCAAAGCTAAAATGAGTAACCATGGTGTCTGAGTCATTGAAATATGCTGAATATCAGGCTTGAACCAGACAAAACATAAGAGACTAGCTGAGGCATAGTTCCAGCTAATCAAGTGAATCGGGCTCAAACCCTTGTTCCTGGCGACTTTTAATAATATTGAGACTACAACACTACATAATGCTGCAATAAAAATCAGTTCCATACGCTGCTCTTATTTTTTCATCTTTATTTATCCATAAAAAAGCCCACATTTGCTGTGGGCCCTTCTTATAAATCATTCATCAGGAATTATTTATAACGTTCAACCATTTTCTCTAGAGAAATCGGGCGAATCTTGTCTGCATTACCTGCAGTACCAAAAGCTTCATAACGATCAATACAGATTTGCTTCATTGCATCAACCGTTGCACTGAAGAATTTACGTGGATCGAATTCGCTTGGTTTTTCAGCCATCATACGGCGCATTGCACCTGTAGACGCCAAACGTAAGTCAGTGTCGATATTAATTTTACGCACACCGTGCTTGATCGCTTCAACCAGCTGCTCAACAGGTACACCATATGTTTCCTTGATGTCACCGCCATACTGGTTAATCACTGCCAGCCATTCTTGTGGCACAGAGCTTGAACCGTGCATAACCAAATGCGTATTTGGCAGAGCTGCATGAATTTCTTTGATGCGGTCAATCGCAAGAATATCGCCTGTAGGTGGACGAGTAAACTTGTAGGCACCATGAGAAGTACCGACTGCAATTGCTAATGCATCAACATTGGTATCTGCAACGAATTGACGCGCTTCTTCAACAGAAGTCAGAAGCTGAGAATGGTCAAGTACGCCTTCAGCGCCTACGCCATCTTCTTCGCCTGCCATTCCTGTTTCCAGGCTACCCAGACAGCCGATTTCACCTTCTACTGAAACGCCACATGCATGTGCCATTTGTACAGTACGGCGAGTAACGTCGACGTTGTATTCGTATGAAGTTGGCGTTTTACCATCCTCACCCAGTGAGCCGTCCATCATGACCGAAGTAAAGCCCAACTGGATAGAACGCTGACAAATGTCAGGGCTCGTACCGTGATCCTGATGCATTACCACTGGAATATGTGGCCATTCTTCAATTGCAGCCAAAATCAGGTGACGCAAGAATGGTGCACCTGCATATTTGCGAGCACCCGCAGACGCCTGTACGATTACAGGTGAATTGGTTGCATCTGCTGCGAGCATGATTGCGCGCATTTGTTCTAAGTTGTTTACGTTAAACGCTGGTACGCCGTATGCATGTTCGCCGGCGTGATCCAAGAGCTGGCGCATCGAAATAAGAGCCATAATATCCTCCCAGGTAATGGGCCATATTCTACATGTTCAACTATTTCAATACAGCCAAAAAATACAATATTTTATAAAAAATCCCTGCTTTTGCAGGGATTTTTACTTGCGTACTCTCACTTAGTGTGTAACAGGCTCAGAAGCTGCGGTTCCAGATTCATCTGGTGTAGCTGCATCTGCCGACGCATTAGCAATTTCAGGCGGGACATCCATATTTTTTTCATCCAGAACCGGCTTATCAATGGCATTAATTGCTGCCTGGTGTTCTGGGCTTACGGTTTCTGCAGCAACAGGTGCTGAACCTTCTACTTCAGATTCTGGGGCACTTTCCTGTTTCGCACATGCGGTTAAGGCCAAAGATGCTGCCAGTAATGCAGCTAAAGTGAGTTGCTGTTTCATCAGGAGATCTCGTTCTGTTGACTCATGGTCTGCATCATATGACAGGTTTATTGCATTTTAATGACCAAATGATGAACGGATTCAGAATCTCTGGTCTATAAAAATAAAAAAAGCTGGCATCATGCCAGCTTTTTAAATCAGACCCTACACTTAAGCACGTTCCAATAGCACTGCAACTGCAGGAAGTGTTTTACCTTCAACAAACTCAAGGAATGCACCACCACCCGTCGAGATATAGCCAATCTTGTCAGCCACTCCATACTTGTCAATCGCAGCCAGAGTGTCACCACCACCTGCGATCGAGAAACCTTCTGATTCAGCAATTGCTAAAGATAAGGTTTTAGTACCTTCACCGAATTGATCTACTTCAAATACGCCTACCGGACCATTCCAAAGAATCGTCTTAGATGTTTTCAGGATTTCTGCAAATGCTTTCGCAGTTTCCGGACCAACGTCTAGAATCATGTCGTTATCAGCAACATCTGCAACATTTTTCACCGTTGCTTTGGCTGTAGCCAATGAACCCAAGAAATCTTCAAAGTTGATTTCAGAGGCATCTGCAACCACAACGTCAGTAGGAAGCGGAACTGATACTTTTGCAGCAATGGCTTTTGCTGTATCGATCAGGTCTTTTTCACACAATGATTTACCTACGTTATAACCCGCTGCAGCAAGGAATGTATTGGCAATACCACCACCCACAATCAATTGATCACAGATATCAGACAGTGAAGTCAAAACGTCCAGTTTGGTTGAAACTTTAGAACCTGCAACAATCGCTACCATTGGTTTTTCTGGAGTTTTCAGTGCACGGCCAAGCGCATCCAGTTCAGCTGCCAATAAAGGACCTGCTGCTGCAACTTTTGCTAAACGCGCTACACCTTCAGTAGATGCTTCTGCACGGTGCGCTGTACCAAAGGCATCCATTACAAATACGTCGCAAAGTGCTGCATATTTTGCTGCAAGCTCAGGGTTATTTTTCTTTTCACCCACATTAAAACGACAGTTCTCAAGCAGAACGACCTGACCTGGCTGAACATCAACGCCATCTAAATAGTCAGTGAACAGTTTCACGTCCTGACCCAAAGCTTCAGTCAGGTAAGCCGCTACAGGAGCAAGTGACTGTTCAGCCTTAGGTTCACCTTCAACCGGACGACCCAGATGAGAATACACCATTACTGCAGCGCCTTTTTCTAGTGCTGCTTTAATCGTTGGCAATGCTGCACGAAGACGCGCATCGCTGGTGATCACACCATTTTTAACAGGAACGTTTAAATCTTCACGGATCAGAACACGTTTACCTGCTAAATCGAGGTCAGTCATACGCTGAAAGTTCATGTAGAGCTCACTTTATAGATATTAAAACCAGCCGATTTTAAATGATTATGCAGAAAAAGGTTAGCATCTTTTGCAGAAATCATTATGAATGCCAAAGTTTTGTTATGATAGAAAAAAGCCTCTTTTAGATTCAGTCCCTATGTCGATACATCCTGATCCAAATCTTAACCGTTTGAACGTGTTAGGTGAGCCTTTGTCCAGCTGTTGCTTCGATCCGATTACCGGGTATTTCCGCAATGGCTTTTGCCATACTGCAACCACTGATCTGGGGCAACATACGGTATGTGCGCAGATGACGTCGGAATTTCTGAATTTTTCCCAAAAAGTGGGCAATGATCTGATTACACCTTTGCCAGAGCTGGACTTCCCCGGCCTGCAGCCTGGCGATTTCTGGTGTATCTGCGTGACGCGCTGGGTCGAAGCCTATGAAGCCGGTCAGGCACCACCGATCAAGCTGCAAGCCTGTCACAAAGCTGTTCTGGCCTATGTACCGTTAAATATTCTTGAGGAATATGCTGTCTAATGAATTCTGTACAGATTATCTTGGCATCCTCCAGCCAAACCCGTAAAGAGTTGATGGATCGTTTGCATATTGATTATATTTCCGTAGTTCCGGATATTGATGAGTCTCCTCGCGGGGAAAATCATGCAGATGATCTGGCACAACGACTGGCTTTCGAGAAAGCCAGATATATTGCTGAACAGAATCCAGAAGCGATTGTGATCGGCTCGGATCAGGTGGCATGGCGTGAAGGTGCACCAGATATTTTTATCGGTAAACCGTTAACGACTGAAAAAGCTATTCGCCAGCTACAAGCCAACTCAGACAAGATTGTATATTTCAGTACGGCGCTCAGTGTGCAGCAGCTATCGACCGGTTTTGAACAAAGTCTGGTTGAACACTATAAAGTCAAGTTTCGTAAACTGTCTCAGGCCGAAATCGAGCGCTATATCGAAATTGAACAGCCGTTACATTGTGCAGGCAGTTTCAAATGTGAAAGCCTCGGCATCAGCTTGTTTGAAGAAATGATCGGACAAGATCAGACCACGCTCATGGGCATGCCAATGATCAAGCTCTGTCATATTCTTCGTGAATTAAAAATTTTGGTTCCTTAATCTCCCCTTTAAATTCAGGCTGTAACCTATGTCTCAACCTTTAGACGTATTAGGCGGTATGACCGCTGAACAATTCCTTAGCGAATACTGGCAAAAGAAACCTTTACTGGTGCGTAATGCGATGCCTGAAATCGTCAGTTTGCTTGAACCCAATGATGTGATGGAACTTGCGCTTGAAGAACATGTCACTGCCCGTCTCATCAAGCAGAAAGATCGTGATCCGAATCAGTGGAGCGTGAAATCTTCGCCTTTACTCAAAGCAGATTTCCAGAAGATGCCCAAGCTCTGGACACTTTTGGTTCAGGCTGTAGATCACTATTCATTTGACCTGTCGGCACTTTGGAAAAAATTCCCATTTATTCCACAATGGCGTCGCGATGACATTATGGTGTCTTATGCACCGCAAGGCGGTTCAGTCGGTAAACATTTCGACTTCTATGATGTATTTCTGGTACAAGGCTATGGCCACCGTCGCTGGCAGCTTGGGCAAATGTGTGATGCCGAAACTCCATTCGTTCCGGGTCAACCACTCAAACTGTTACCAGAAATGGAAGTTAATTTTGATGAAGTGTTAGCACCTGGCGACTTGCTCTATGTTCCACCTGGGCTTTCACACTACGGCGTAGCTAAAGATGACTGCCTGACTTATTCTTTCGGTTTCCGTATGCCGAATGTCAGTGAAATGATGGATCGCGTCGGCGACAAGTTTGCCGAAAATGAAGCTTTACGCAATCCTCTAACTGACATCATTCGTGATCAAATCAGTGCTGCCGGTGAAGTCACAGGCAATGAGCTTGAATATCTGAAAGACAAAATCATGGAGCAGCTGCATAACTCCAATGTACTTGAAGATGCCATTATGAGCCTGATGTCTGAACCCAAATACCCAGAAAACCTTCCGGAAGCTGAGGAAATTGGTACGGGCGACCTGGAAGAGGCATTGGATCAAGGTTATAGCATTATGCTCGAGCCTGCATCACGCCTGCTTTATACTGAAGAAGATGGTGAAGTAATGTTCTGGGGCAATGGTGAAGGTTTATGTGTCTCAGAGACATTTGCAGAAAAACTCAAGCTGATCGCCAATGGCGAGTCTGTGATGCTTGATCTGGACTTTACTGATGAAGATATGCTGGAAGATCTGGCAGATCTGCTCAATGAATCAATTCTCATGCTGGTTCCACCTGCTGAAGAAGAATAAAAGACAAAAAAGAGGATCATTTGATCCTCTTTTTATTTATCGCTTAGGAAATTCTTTATTAAAAAATTACGAAAATTAAGAGCCATACTGACGTTTTAGATAATCCACAATATCTTTCGATTCAAACATTTTTACATGGGTATTCGGGTCGACCAGATAAGGTACCTGAATATTATTTCCCATCACTTCTAAGACATGTTCACGCTTACCGCCCGGCAATGGTTCATATTTACCCGGTTTTAGTCGCAGTTTTGCCAGACCCTGATCCTGCCAGCGCTCTTTCGCTACATTATGGTAGATATAGGGAATTTCTAGCTCAGACAATACCCCACGGACAATACGGGTATATGGACTGGCTTCAAAGCCCCATAGTTCAAGAAGCTGTGCAGGTGCAGGTTTATCTTTCTTTAAGGGTTTCGCCATACCACCGCGCAGGCCGTTCACCATTGTACCGGCAATGGCGGCAACTGGCACTTTTGGATAATTTGCATATTTGGCTGGGGTTTTACCGGTTTTGCCATAATGCTTAAACAGGTGGTGAATAATATCCTGAGATTCGTACAGCTTATCTCCCGTGTTTTCATCCACTAAAAATGGGAACTGAAGTTTACCGCCCTGCTGTTTTACTTCAGGACGAAAGCGTTTACCACCTCGTGGACATGGATACACTTCGTAATCGAGGTTCAGTAAAGTCATCACTTCACGCACACGGCGACAGAATGGTGAGCCTTCGTATTCATAAAGCTTTAGCGGCTTTTCAGGCTGGTTTGGAAACGGGGTTCCAGTCGTTCCTCGACCGCCTTCCAGAAATGCAGATGCCAATGCCTGTGCTACTTTGATCTGATGACCTAACATATCGTCTATCCTCTTTATTATTTTAAAGCCGTGAAAGCTGCAATCTAAACTGCCGAACTTTCACGTTATAGCTGATTTTTGTATGTTTTCAATAAACAGGATTAGTCCACCAGTTTTTCTTTAGACAAAACGATACCATTATTGTCTGCATAGACGTATTCACCTGATTGAAAGGTAACGCCACCGAAGTACAGTGGTATATCAACTTCGCCAATGCCTTTACGGTTGCTCTTTTGCGGAATCGCAGCTAAGGCATGCACACCAAGATCAAGTCCAGCGATTGCATCGACATCACGCACACAACCATAAATAATTACACCATTCCAATGATTTTTTACGGCTGACTCTGCAATCAGGTCACCCATCAAGGCGCAGCGCATTGATGCACCACCATCTACCACCAGTACCTTGCCGGTTCCATTTGTGGCTAACAACTCTTTCACGCGTGAATTATCTTCAAAACATTTTACTGTCACAATCTGACCGCCAAAAGTTTTTCGAGCTCCATAACTCTTAAAAAATTTACCGTCCAGACAAGGTGTAACTACTTGAAGCTCTAGCTCAGGATGGTCATCTAACAAGTCACAGGTAACAAATGCTGCTGTAGACACGGTGTTTTCCCCTCATTTCATTTTTTGTATACGTAAATTATCATAAATTTCAAATTTTACCGTCTGGGTCAGCGCAGCCTCGACCATAGTATGAGCGACCTGTTCAGCCGTCACTGGCTTGTAAACAAAATTGTCAGGAATAAAACGCGATACTTTATGGTAAACCTGCTGCGCGATATCTTCTAGAAAACGCTGTTCTGGACGTTCACCAATAAGCAATGAAGGCCGAATCAGACTGATTTTATCCAGGGTCAATGTTTGCACATAATCCTCCAGTTCGCCTTTAACCCGGTTATAGTAAAAATGTGATTGCGAATTGGCGCCCATCGCACTCAGCAGCAGGTAATGCGCTGAAGTCTGTTGCAATAGCTCTGCAAAGTGTGCGTTTATCGTATAGTCAATACTATAAAATGCCTGTTTGGATCCGGCTTTTTTCATGGTACTACCCAGACAGCTAAAGCCATGGCTATGCTGGCTGACATCCTGATCATTCAGCATCAGGAAATCTTCTAATACCAGTTGTTGAACTTTATCCAGAGCATCCAGATCTTTTTGATATTTTCTGACCACTGCAGTAATCTGCTGGCAAGTGGGTTCTTCCTGCAAACGTTTTATTAGTTGTTTCCCTACCAATCCGGTGGCACCTATAACAACGGGATGAGTCAGTGATTTAGTCATTTTTTATACGATCTCCTAGGTGGAATACTAATCTAACGTTTTCTTTAGAATTTTTCTGCATCTAAAATGTTGTCAAAGCATGTCAAGACTTGACTTCGGTGCTTAGTTTAATCAGAATATGGCACTTGTTTACGGGCTGGTGATAATTCCTCTGATGTTGGTTTTCAGTTGAGTTTCAGCCCGCCCAGACCAATCAATTTCAAGGAGTGCACGAGTGGCAAACTCTGCTCAAGCTAAAAAACGTGCTCGTCAAAACGTTAAAGCACGCAAACACAACGCAAGCTTGCGTTCTATGGTTCGTACCTATCTTAAACGTACATTAGCTGCTATCAGCACTAATGACTATGCTGTTGCTACTGAAGCGTACAAAACGCTTGTTCCAGTAATCGACCGCATGGCTGACAAAGGCATCATCCATAAAAACAAAGCAGCTCGTCACAAGAGCCGCTTGAACGCGCAAGTTAAAGCACTAGCTTCTAACTAATCGCAAATAAGAAAAGCCCTTTTTAGGGCTTTTTTTGTATCTGAAATTTAGAAAATTTAAAGAAAAAAAATATCAATCTTCATATCATACCGCCTGGCTGATGTATTTAACCTGCCAATACCATGCTGAGATTAGATAACTATTTAATAAATTCAAAACCAAGTCATATTTCTATTTTCAAGTTCTTTTAACTTATCGATCTTTATCCATAGAGGATGGCGAAGTCGTTTTGTCCTGTTTCGAATTGTCAGTGTCCCGTTTTTGACATGCGGTTAAACCCAAAATCGCGATCAGGCTTAAAACTGTAATAATTTTCATAATTTTTTCTCAAGAAGATTTCCATATCTATCAAGCATAGATAATTTTCAGCGTTACATTATTGAACTTTTATCTTATAAATGTAAAAAATGCTATTTTAGAATTTACTCTTTAACGTTTTAGACTGACTTATAGTTGATGATCAATACAGAAGTTCAGCATCTTTATAAATTTTCCAGCTAAAAATAAAAAACTCAATTGCTGCGAACAATTGAGTCTTGGATAAAATAATTTTATTTAAGAAGTCTGCGAGCGCTTAAAATCAGCAATATCCAGTTCATGTACCTGACCACGCCAGATCCATTTTAGTTTGGACTCTAAAAATATATCTCCCTCGAACCAGACAAATAACCCTTCCATCATTTTTGGCCAGTCTTCCCGACTAACATCCTGACGTCCCGACATCACCGCAATCATTGCTGCCAAAATGGTGTCGTGGCTGACGGCCAGACTCAATCCATATTTATTTTGCGGATGAGTGTTGTAAATCAGTTCCAGCACATCCACCACACCATGAATCGGCTGTTTCATCCCCGGCAAGGCATTATTGACAAAACTGTTAATGAAGCCGAGCGCACCCTGCTTGGCGAAATAAGGTCCGGCTTTTTGAATATCCAGCACAAAACTGCCCGGCTCAACCAGAAGCCCCTGCTCTATAATTTCAATGTTATGGGTATTTTGCTCAGGAGTAACCGCATCTGCCCCTTCAATCATCAGGGCAGCGGTATCGATACAGCGCTGGATCGGACTCGAAATACAGTGATGAATCATGCGATCCGTCTGATCAGCCAGATAAGCGCCCCATTCTTGCGCCAGATCCCGTCCCTGACTGGTCAGTTGCAGGTCATAACCTGCTAAACCCTGACCCCGCACATCCTCACGAATCGAATGTCGTGTGAATAAGGTGACAGGCGTCTGTACATCGGGCAATAGATCAATTGCACTCAACATACTCGGAGGAAGCAGTTTCAGGGACACGTTACAGCCTAGTGGATTTGTAATAGCTTAATTACCACTATAACATGCTCAGGATTTTGCTCAATGCTCAGTCTGCATGTCAGACACTGCCTGCAATGCAATATTTTTCATCTCATTATTTTTAAAGGCAATGAATCCGCCATTCAGCAAGGTATTCCGATGATTATAGGTAAATGGACGGCCTTTAAAATCGACCAGGCCACCACCAATCCGTTCGAGCATACATTGACCAGCACTGGTATCCCATTCCGAGGTCGGATGAAACCGTGGATAGATATCCACCTGATCTTCTAACATCAGGCAAAATTTATAGGCACTACCCGCTTTAAATTCCGTATAGTCAGTAAGCTTGGCCAGACTTTGCAAATACTCGGTATATTTCGGTTTCTGCTGGCTGCTTTGACTCAAACCTACAGAAAGTATTTTGGTTGTCAAAGACGTTTCATATTCGAACCAGGCCATAGTTCGAATATCATATTTATAAGGCAATCCCTGCTCTGGACAGAAATAAATCAGTTGCTGCTCAGGAACCGCCAATATGGCAAAAGTGGTTAAACTGCCTCTGACCAGACTTAAATTAATGGTGAATTCAGGCCGTTGGTGCAAAAACTCTTTGGTTCCATCTAGCGGATCAAGCAACCAGAATTCTGTCCATGAGCGGCGTTCATGCTCTTGCCCTTCTTCAGACAATAAAGGTAAGTCTGAAATCTCCGCCAAAGCCCGAGTCAGATAAGTATTAACCCGAAAATCTGCCTGAGTCACCGGAGAATTATCATCCTTTTTAATGACATCAAAAGCTGCACCAGAACAATAACGCTGATATTCTTCTCGCAAAATTTCACAAGCTTGGGTCAAAATGGGCACGAACTGTAAAACCATCGGGTCTTGTGGCGCTGCTGTTGCTCTAAACATAGAAAACCTGAATCTCTCAAATGCTCTGAAAAACCTAACATATTTTTCAATAGGCAGGGATAGAGTTTCAAAATATTAATTTAGATATATTTTTATTTATTATTTAATTTTATACATATATTCAAAAACATACTTACATTCATAATAGATAGAAACTCTTAACTGGAGGACTTTGCTACGATTTCAATTCTATTTGCATACCCGTATTACCCGCTAGATTGACTGCAGACGCCCATCGACTATCGCGATTTTGTATTATTTTTTTAAGATAAAAATGCCCGGATAAGTACCACCATCCGAGCTTTAGTAAAAGGCTGTGTTTTAAATAATCGTTGATTGATTAATATTTGTGCGATATGTTTAAAGCTAAATAGTGATTGGCAAGGTGATACATTATGGATGTTACTAAAAACCTTGATGTTATAAAACAATTATTTAGCAATCTTTCTGAGCATGATAAGCAAGCTTTCTTATTGTCTGTATCAGCAAAAGATAATATTAAAAAAGTTATTCAACCTAAAAAATTTCTTGTTGTTTGCATTGCGAGTCTAAACATTTTGTAAAGAATGGAAAAGAAAATAACAATCAACGCTATTTATGTAGGATTTGTAAAAAATCCTTTGTAGAACAAACAGGTACTATTCTATATAAGACTCATAAAAGTATAGATGTTTGGGATAAATATATTGAGTGCTTTTTAGAGAAATACTCAATTCGCAAAAGCGCTCGAATTTGTAAAATCAACATTGCAACAGCATTTGCTTGGCGACATAAAATACTTGATGCCTTACAAAAAATGATGGATGAAGTTGAATTGTATGGGGTAGTACAAGCAGATGAAACATATACGACTATATCTTACAAAGGTAATCATAAACACTTTATGTTGCCACGCCCAGCGCATCAGCGAGGGACAAAAGCAACCAAACGAGGAATATCTCAAGAGCAGGTCTGTGTTACCTGTGGTGTAAATCTCAGTGGGCTATCTATTGCTAAAATATCTAATCTTGGTCGCCCAACTTTATCGGATGTACAAAAGGTTTTAGATGGAAAAATTAAAACTGAGTCGATTTTTGTTACTGATTCCCTGCGCCCATATCAAAAGCTATCAAATGATATGAATCTGAATCATATACGCATTGATACCGATAAGCGCTCTAAAGGTATATTTAATATTCAAACCATTAATAATTATCATAGTTGCTTAAAAGCTATGATTATTAATACATTTAAAGGAGTAGCAACAAAATATTTGAATAACTATCTTGTGTATCATAATTTCGTTAATTTTTATAAAGATACGATTGAGAATAAAAATTTAATTTTAATTGAGTACATTAGAGATACTATCTGTTTAAGTAAATCTATTGATATTTCAAAAAGACCATGTGTACCGATTTGATGTAATTCAAAATAAATCAAGCACTTGTGATTTTATATTAATAAAAAAATTACTCTGAGGATGGGGAATGAATAATCAAGAGCGATTAATAACGGCACTGTATTACTCAATAGGTGGGGTTATTCTAGGATTGGGATTGGCGATTTTTACATCATTTTATCTCAGCACTTCATTTAGTTCAGTTAAAATAGTTATTATCACTATAATTTCTTGCTTCATTATAGGTTATTTATTTCCAAATTTTATTGGAAATATATTTAGATGGGTTTGGAAAATTTTCGTAAATTAGATTTTTTATAAAAAATTAATTTATTGCCTTAATTAAAAATAAAACTATGAGTTT
The DNA here is from genome assembly GCF_001647575.1 of Acinetobacter sp. SFD. Taxonomy (NCBI): domain Bacteria; kingdom Pseudomonadati; phylum Pseudomonadota; class Gammaproteobacteria; order Moraxellales; family Moraxellaceae; genus Acinetobacter; species Acinetobacter sp. SFD. The sequence continues at coordinate 259,016 of NZ_LSZJ01000012.1, read as the reverse complement.
TACAAATGAAAATCATAGTTTCATTTCTTAAATCAACGTATTCTTAAAACACAGCCTAGTAAAAATATAATTTCTTGGCTAAGAAAATTAATGCATTCCTAAATCAGTAATAGCGATAATCTTAATATCCTCTTTTAAATCAAGATAACTCATGACTTCTTTAGAAATCTGCTCTAGATCAGTTCCACCATGTTCTGCCAGTCCGACAGAAGCATTTTTGAGTTCGACTGTCTTAATTTCACCGTTCTGCATGTAAGCAATTAAATGTGTGGGTTGAGGACCTGATGGCACTCCTAGATTAACGACACTTTGAAAATCAGCATCCATTTTTATTCCTTACAATTTAATTAATGTGTTTCTTATTTAAGCGAAGAAAATAGAGCAAAACAATTGAATGACCTTTATGGATTATTATCCAATTTGTAAAGCGCGACCAGTTGGGTTCTGTGCTGCCAAAGTACATTTTTTTTGCACCTGATGCGTTTCAACCTCATTGCTCGCGTCTACTTATTGCAGATAAACCAGCAACTCAAAGGCCCGATAATTCTACTTATAAAAAACTTTATGAAACGCATTCGTATCCCACCAAAGATCGCAAATGTCTTTAACTGTGAGCTGTTTCAGATATTCATCCCCCTCCTTTCAACACAATAGCGGTATTGCCACACGATATTAAGGTTAGGTATTAGTCGAATCGACGGACCACCCCGATCTGTCACCACCCCCACCTTTTCATGTAGTTGTGCTTTATTGAATTTAAGCCCACCATCACTTCAACCCATATAAATTTTCCTGCCCAAATGCTCTATACTTTGCATATATTCAAGCAGAGCAAAATTATGTATACCCCGATGTACATAATTTTTTCTTGAAAGGTAAATGATTTTGTTGAACTTTGAAATTATTTGATCACCGTTAAAGAACGCGAAAGACAGCTAATTTCATTGAATCTAAAGCTTTTCTACATGCTTTGTTGAACTTTGAAAAACTTTGGAGAATCCTGAATGCAAAGACCGACTATCATTTTCGATATGGATGGTTAAGACCGCAAACCTTTAATTTAGATATATTTTTTATTTAATATTTAATTTTATAAATATTTATGTACACACTACTGTACACATTCAAAAATATACCTGATTCATTATAAGCAAAAAGCCCTCACTTTGAGGACTTTGCTACAATTTCAATTACAGCCGCATGGCGCTGCTTACAATCTACATACTTTCGTCGATCATCCACCATCACCTGCAGCACTTCTTTTGCTTGGCCAGACTTTAATTCCAATAGATCAGGACAAGGTGTTTTAAGGTTTGCTGGAATTACCAGCGGCATTGACTGCTGACACCCCATCGTCATCAAAGCAATTAGTGTGGATATAAACAGGACGTTCCACGATCTTTTGCACTTCACGTGTAATCGTTTCGGTTTTAACGCGCTCAACTTCTTTCGATTCTTCATATTCTTCCCCTGCTTTATTGGCCAGCTTCTGTGCTTCCTTTTCAGCATCAAGATATGGCTTTAGCTTTTTATTAATTTTGTCCTGGCATGTCGTTTCAGCTTTTCGTAAATCCCCGGCTAAACGATTGGCCTGAAAGAGCTGGCAAAGGATTACGATGCAAAGCATAACAATCAGGGACCAGCGTTTGTTGTTCCAGATCAGCATTAGGAGTGGCATTTAGTTCACTCCCATGCATTTGTTGTAGCGTTCAACTTGTCGAGTCCACACGCCATAGCAATTGTTAGAACGAATACTGCAGTCACGCTTGGCCACATACTTCCATTTCAAAAGTGACTTACACGCCTGGATATATTCACGCGCTTTCAAATGGCGCAGCATTGACGATCCAGACCAGGCACCAGTGCCGTACTGGTATGTGAAATCAAGATAAAGATCATATTCAGGCTGTGAAATTGGAACATTCAGAACGGTTTTGTTAAATCGCTGTGCATCCTTATCCATGTGCAGCTTGAGATATTCAAAAGCCTGCTTTCGGTCAATCGCTGGATCAGTCATTTTGACGCGCACACCGTTTGGATAGACCGTAGTGCCGTGGCCAATGGTTGGTACATCGCCTTTGACCGGAATGACTGGTTTAGATGTATAGCCTTCTTTTTGTGCTGTGGCTTGCACCTGTTCTTCACTTGGACCAGTAATCCACATGCCTGCAGCAAGCACCAGAGAAGAACCAATCACATAATATTTAGTCTTGTTTGACATCGTAATATTTCTCCCATTGCTCTACTTTTAGTTTGTGGATCTCATCGGCTCGTTTGTTCTCAAGTCGTTTGTAGTACCAGTTCACTGCAAAGCCACCCAGTGCAATCGCAATACCCAGCCATGCGAGAACATCAATTGACGCAAGGTATGCCAAAAAACCAGAAGCAGCCCCCGCATATGTTGTTTTTGATGCAGCGGAAGAAACGGTTGCTGCCATCTCAACCACTGCCGTTTTATGTTCGGACATGCCGCCCCCTAAATTTTTGGTAATAAAAAAGCCCTAACTTATTAAAAGCTAGAGCTTATGGTGGTTTGTTGGGTGATGTTTCTATAAAATTATTCTAAAGAATGGACTAATGTTTATGGAAGACCAAAGAAATCTTTCCCTTGATATACTGAAAATAATCCTAGCAGTGAGCGTAGTTTTTCTCCATTGTCATTTTTTAAAAAATATTTCCAATATTGGCTATTTTTCTACAGTAGAAGGATTGTTCAGATTGGCTGTTCCAACTTTTTTAATTATCAGTGGATTTTATTTTTTTAATATTACTTGTTTAAGTAAATTAAAAAAATGGGCTATTAGGTTGGGTTTATTATATTTGATTTGGATGCTTATTTACTCACCCTACTGGCTAGACTTAAATAATATACCAAAAACAATATATATATTCTTTAATGGATACTATATTTTATGGTACTTAATAGGGGTTTTATTCAGCGGTTTTTTCGTATATTTAATTAGAAACCTATCAACTAAAATTCATATTTTTTTAATATTAATATTGTTTTTTATGGGTTGTATAATACAACTTTTAGGTAACTTACATATATTAAATAGATATTTAGATGAAATTTTTAACATGAATGCTGTACATAGAAACTTTTTATTATTTTGTATACCATTTTTCTTAACTGGATACCTAATAAACAAATATAAAATTTTCAATAAGATTGAAGTTAACTTACCCATGCTAATAATAGTTTTATCATTGGTTGTTTTAGAGTCAAACCTGAATAGAATATTTGTAAGTTCATCTGAAAATCTAGATCAACTATTCTCCTTAATTATAGCATCACCAATTCTATTTACTTATTTCAAAAACAAAAATTTAAAAATAAAATCTAAAAATCTTGCCAATTTATCCAGTGCTATATATCTAGTTCACCCTATGATATTATTTTCTTTAAGCTACTATATTATTCTAGATGAAACCATATCTTCTTTCATAGTTTTAATATTAGCAATTATAGTAGGAAACCTCCTTATTTATTTAAATAAAAAACTTAAGTATATTATTTAAAAATAGCCCCTTTAAAAGGGGCTATTTTTATTATTGAGCTAATTCAATTTCCACCGCAAAAGATAAAGAGGATTGTTCTGTTGTTAGAGATGCGGTCTCTATTTTTAAATTTATTGTATCTCCAGAGTTTAACGAATATTGTCCAGGTTGATAATGTATTATTCCAGTTTTAGAGGAATTATCTGCTGTAAACACATTAGCCACCAATGCACTACCATTTTTATATAACCTTGCTGTTGCTGTTCCTGAAATTGTTAGTTGTTGAACTACTAGTCTAAATGATTTAATAAACACTTCTCTGTTAACGTAAGCTAATAGAGTATTACCCACAAAACTCATATCAGTAGAAGTATTCGTTCCAGCAGTCATGCTAGGTGAACCGAATAAAAGTTTATTTATAGTTTCCCCCACATATTGATTAGACAGACCATCAACACTATCAATTTTAGTTTGAATACCTTCAAACTCAGTTTTGGATACTAGATTTCTTATGCATCCTGCTCCCATTTGTACACCAGTTTTCATTAATGGTATTGAGCGATCATCAACAATATTATTTCCGACTAGTTTGTTATCAGTACTATAATATGTAATATTATCAGAATCTTTATAGGAAGCTAATCCGATTGCACCTACCTGAGTACTTCCTGAAGATATTACGTTTTTTATCGTATTAGAGTTAATTTCATTTTTACTACTACCATATAAATAAATAGCTCGATTTCTACCGCCATCAAATATGTTTAACGAAACCTTACATCTATTTGCCCTATAAAGCATGATACTGTGAAATTCATTATCTACATTATCCAAATTAAACGTATTATTGATAATCTCTGAATCATATAACGTACAGCCCACACCTTGCCCATAAAATGCAGCACCTTTTAATCCATACATTTTATTATTACTTATTTTTAATCTCTCATATTTATAAGTAACTCCAGTAGGTGGCGCTGCCAGAGTTATCGCGTGATACTTAACTCCTTCTACCCCAAAAAAATTATTAGAAACAACATCACAATCATTGGCTGCTCTAAATACAATAGCCTCTAATGCATTAATATAGAATGTATTGTTATAGATGTAATTATGTGTTGACCCAATAATATAAACACAATGTCTTGATGTTGATGTAAATGTATTTTCAAAAACCCTACAATTTAATGGTTTGGGAGAATAAGAGTCATATTCAATGCCAATACATGTACCGATGGTATTTTCAAAAATACAACCGCTAATTTTTTTTCTGCTAGCACCACTTCTCACAGCCACTGTTGCTGTATTATTTCTTTTGCCACCTGTATGCCTGAATGTACAATTCTTTACCCCCCCTCCCACATTTGTATTTCCACTAAATAATATCAAGTCCCACCAAACTGAAGTCGTAGGATCATCAATACTATTTGAAATTTCCTCTAAAACTGTATCTTCATAATGCCCAACTAAAGTAACTTTTGGAGGTATCGATAAACATGCACCATTGTTAACCGGTTTAACAATAAAATGGCCTTGGGATAAATCCACACACCCTCCGCCTTTATTTGACTTAATGTTGGCTAATTTTAAAATTGCTGCTTGATCAATCGAAAAATCCTTGTCAGTTACAAATGAATAATCAGCCTGTACATCTGCTAATCCTTTATATTTTTGATTGTAATTATTTGAACCGGCTGTGTACCACTCTTGAACAGTGTGAAGGATTCCATCACCAATAGCACCATAATCATAGATTGTTTCATTGTCTCGTTTAGATTTTATATTGATTTCAGCATTAATCTGCTTTTGATTCTTATCACCATCAACAACAAAAGAAGCATCCCACCCTTTATCTACAGCAATCTGAGCCAGTCTTTCCATCAGATAGTTGTAGTACTCATCTAATTGATCTAGTGCCACCCCCTGCTTGCGGATCTCCTCCATAAGATAAGCTTTTAGCTCATCATCTTTTCGGTCCACATAGTTCTTCAGTGCACTAATACGATTACCGAGAATCCAGTCAGCTACACCCAACTCCTGAAGCTTCCACCAGATCCAGTCAAAGTCTTTATTTACAGCTGGTGGACGGAATGAATTATTGTAAGATTGGTAGTCAGTGTTTCGGCTAAATGGTGTATTGCGCTGTAAGGTAATCTTCCGGCCACTAGCTGGTGCAGTGGTGAATACCACATTGCCACCGGTTAAACTCCAAGATGCAATCGGCGGCTCAACATCATCCACTAAAACAATTAAATGATCTTTTGATTCACACTGAAACTTTAGTGCGAAGCTAGTAGTTACCCCGTTTCCTGTGTGTTCGATATACGGCGTTTGTTCAGGTACAGACATAATGCCCCCTAATTCTCAAAGTCTAGAGTGGCTTCAATCACGCCACTATTCCCTCTCCAATTAGGGCCTTCATTGACCTCATTATTTCTGTGTATTTTGCCTACGCGTTCCGGTGAATCAGTAACAGCACCTGCTAAAGAATCTAGGTCATCATCGGGCTGTTCAGTAATTGCAGGGTTGAACATACGCATATTTTTGTACTGTCTTGAGCTATTCTCACCTTCTTCGGGGGTATCAATGACGGATGTATGCACCCATAAAAGTCCTGACATTAACGGCCCTTCTAGCGCTTCTAAAATACGCTTGTTTTTATTCCCTACACTGTGTTCTTCTTTTACTCCACAACGGATACGACGTGCTTTCAATGCACCTTTTAGAGCTGCTGGTGCAAAGTTACCAATACCATTAGTCTCAATCGTTAGACTCGGTACATTGAATTGCTCAATCAGGTCGCAAAGCTGCCATACCTGACCACCTATGATATTTCCTTGTGCGTCATGAGTAACGACATCGCCAGTCAGTGCAACGGATCTATGCCAATACTTGGCACCAAAATCATCATGCAGCACTAATGCAGTTGAGGAAATATCGGATTTCAGCTTTCCGGATGATGGGTCCCAACGCATGGTAATACCGACAATCTGACGATCCCCAAGCATCATGATGTACTGGCCGTTGGCACGTCTTAAAACTGGTTCGCAGTCATAAGGAATCATCTTATCCGGATCAAGTCGAACTTCGCCAACTGGCTTGGCATGCATCTGGTACTGTGAATCCCATTCGTTTAATGTCCGGCACTCTCTACGGCGCTCTCCCATGACTTTCGGTGTAAAGCGTTCAGGCCATAGCGATTCACTATACAAGTCGATCAGATAGTGTGTTTCTTTTAGAATAATCTTGAAGGTGTTGCCAATTTTATAAACTGCATAATCTTCATCACGTGTGAGCAGCTTGGCTGTATGACTGATCCCACTGAACACATAAACCGGATCGAAGTCAGATAAACACTCGCTGATATTCTCAAAGCGTTTCTCTTTTTCAAACATTTTAAGGATCATACATTTTGCACCCTGTTTTTGTACTTGGGTATAAAGTGAGTCATGGGTATGCGGTGTTCCGACAAATAGCTTTTGTCCACCTGGTATGAGAATGTGCGTCTGTTCAGACAGGCGATAACGCAGCTTCTCGCGTGCTTCGGGTGTACCGATGTTGGCTGGCATTTCTACGTCATCGTTTTGAATCTCATGCGCACGTGCACCAGTCACGTTGGACAATACGCCACGCGCATGCAGTGAGCCGTGCCGCACATCTTCCGATCCGGTCACCCACCACTTTTGAAGCTCACCACGTTCTTTAAATACGCCAAACAACTGGCACAACGGATGCTTTTCAATGACTTGCTGAGTACCACGGCTACACTTTGAAGCATCACCATCAGTTGCGCCCTGGTGCAGAATCAATCGATTTCGATCAATGAATAGCTTCCATGCGTTATAGATATCTAGAATCGTGGATTTGCCGTGACCACGTGGCATCATCAATAAACCAAGTGAGCCGTAATTTTCCAAGAAATCACAGACATCTAAATGGAAATCTGGCACTTCCCAATTCATGGCTTCCGCATAAACCAGAAAGAAAGCAGCAAAGCTGACCTTAATCATGTATTAGCTCGGACGCTGTTTGCGTTCTTCTAACTTCTTGGCCACAGCTTCAAGTAATTTTGCGGCCTGTGCTTCTGGTGATACATTCCGATCACTTCCGTCGCCAGCTGACAATTCATCATCAAGCAAGACTCGGTTCAGTTTCTCCATGCAGGTCAGGGCTTCTTTTGCGCCCTTGTATAACCAGACTTTGTCACCACGGCCTTTCTTATCAAAAACATCCTGACCATAAGCCTCAGTCATTAGATCGACCGCATCTGTACCGGCCATCTCCATACAGAGCTTTAACTTCTCTACAGTTTCAGGCTTTAGGAAACGTAACTTCTTTACATCCGACATAAAAAATCCCCCGTATATAAGCCATATATACAGGGGGTTTGATTGGGGTTAATTGGGTGTCCTACTTACTCCACGATACGCTCAAAATCAGGCATCTGAATATCCCCCACATCATCACCCCAGAACCGCGTCCGGTCGTGCTGACGTTCGGCTTTACGCAATAATTTTTCACGGTACCCGGGTGCAATCATGTCCTGCATTTCATCAAAGATCATGCGATTGGTTGCCGCCTTGGTATAGAACAGGTTTTGCGCTGGTATCTTGTTCTTGAGCAAACGGAATGCTTCATTCGCTGCATTGGTGTCCTTGTCATCGTAGTACTGCGTCAGGTTGCCGACGGTCAAACCAAGTACCGCTTTAACGTCTGAACCCAATGGACCTACCATAAAGTCCGAAGCACTACGCCCTGAAGTATCCGTACCAGCAACAAGGATATCGCCAAGAATAGATAGACCACCACCCTGAACCGCTGAACGAGTCCAGAAGTTCATTGTCTTTTGTGGATCTTCACTATCCCACATGGTTGAAGGGTCGTTACCATTGGCCAGCTCTTTAAGCTGTACCGCCAGCGCACCAAGTAGTGTGGTCATAGCAAACAATGAAATGCCATAAGCTGCTTTACCTTTCACCCCATCCTGCGCCATTGCACGTGAACCGTGACGCATCAAAAACGCGGCTGGAAAGGATTTAAACTGAAGCATGGATTTCACCAGTTCGCCCATGCCTGTGCCTTTTCGTTGCCCTGCACTCATCCATGTACGTTCACGCAATCCGGCTTCAACTACGGCCATTCCCTGCTCATCCAGCAAGTGTGCCTGAAACTGTGTGGCCACTTCGTCACGCACCTTTTGTGGGTCGCCAAACCTAGTTAAATCACTATCAGGAATTTCATGGATAGAACGTGCAGACATTAACTGGTTACCTTTACGATCCACGACCGGATCAGCCAGGCGCATCACTTCCCAAGCGCGTTCGTTCAGTCCGGTTTTTTCCATGAGCTCACGATCCATTACATCCAGATCGGCCCATGTTTTAGAGCGGGTCAAAGTGCCGTATTTATGCATAAGCATCTTGGTAAAACCGACTTTTGAAGCTGCTGTGAGTGCATTCAGGCCAGATATGCGCATAACCTGTGAAGCAATACCACTGGATACCCGAGCTAATTTCTGCGACTTGCCATGCACTGAGGTCAATCCATCATCAGACCAGCGTGCGATAGAACCGAGCATTTCTTCAGTGGCTAAACCTAAGCTGTGCGCTAGTTCCCGATCTTCTTTATTTTTAGGATTGAGCTGTGAAACCAGCTCACCAAAAGTTTTGTGGTAGGCAATACCATGAGCCCATGCAGTCTTGGCAATCATGGCCTGATCGGTGACGGATGAAATTGTGGTACCACCCAGCATGGATGCCACGTTCATTGACCGGTACGCTAAACCCATATTGGCCAGCACTTCGGATTGCGGTGTATTCTGCCCTGAAAACTCGTCAAACATGGTCTGTGCGCGTTTACGTGATTTGCCTGTATCGTTTGCATCAACACCCTTTTGCCAGTCCTTTTGCTCTGCTGCATCCATCAATATGCGCATGGCATTTTTAGGACTACTACCCAGATTTTCCACCATAGCAATATCTTTGGATAAGCCGTTAATATGTGCTTCCACCAAGTCTACAAACGGCATACCACCGAACTCAGCCTGATATTCCATCCATGATTCAGCATCTTTAAAATGCAGTACCCGGCTTTCAGAATGTCGGCTGGTGACTTTGGAATTACCGCCAAAGGACTGACGACCAATTTCAGTTTTATTGGCACCGTTGCTGCTCAATGTGTCGAATGAGTATTCAAGTAGTTCGCGGATCTCTTGCTGTGAATAATACGTTCCATCTTCATGCACGTATTTTGAAGTGTCGATTAAGCCTTCTGCTTTCTGCACCCATGCCTGTTTGCCGGCTAATACAATCTTTTCTAAGCTATGCGTCTGCGGTAATCCCCAATCATCCAGTTTTCCAATATCACCACCGGCACGGTTAAAGCGTTCACGCATACCTTCAAAGACTTCGCCCATTTTGTCTGAAATCTTCTTGGCCAAAGGATCGCCGGTACTGTCATTGAAGCGTTCACGGACAATTTTTTGTACCAGTTCTGCATCAGTAAATACACCTAAACCGCCTTTAATATTGGTATAGAAGTCCACTAGATCACCACGGTAAACGGATGCAATCGCACGTGCTTTGGAGTCAATCGATTGGATGCCGGACATATCACCATGCGGTGCAACCATACGGTCTACAACTTCACTGGCTGTTAATGTGGGATGATCAAGCTGTGCAAGGTTTTTGTTTTGGGTAAGAATGTCACGCGCTGCAATGGCATGCTTTCGTTTTAATTGCGCTTGAATATCTTCTGCGACAAATTCACCAGCTTTCACCAGTTTTTCTGCATCAGATAAATTGCGCCAGTTCTGAATATCTTTTTTGGCCAAAGACTTCATCGCGTCCTTGATCCGGTTTTCAATGTCGGTGGCTTCTTGCTGGTTTAGTGTGGCCTTGCCGAGTGCTTTAGCTACGGCGGCCTTGCATTGGTCTTTCATAATAAAAATGCCCAGATAATTTCCATCATCTGAGCATTAGTTAGAGTGTGGTTTGTTGGGTAAAGCTTAAGGCTTAAGCTTATTTGCCATCTCATTGAATAATTCTTTTACATCAAAAAGGGATTGCTCATATTCTCCATTAAATAAATTATCTACATGATCAAACCGTTCCTGTGTAAGTACGCATAGCACTTCGAAATCATATTCTCTTTGAGTGAGTATTAATGCATCCAACCCGAATTCGCTATTATTTCTTGATCTGCTCAAATAGCTACGCACTATATTTTCTAAAGACTGCTTTACATGATCTTGGTCATTAAGATCGATCCACTCGTCAATAGAGTTAATATATAAAACATCATTATCCACTGGACATATTGAAGTAGGTACAGCCCTACCGAAATGACTAATAGGACTTTTTTTAATTACATCCATATAACTTGTATTTGAGATCCACTTATCCCAATCAAAATTCTCTGCATTATTCATAAGCAATTATCTCAAGGTGATTTCATGTTCAATCTTTTTTCTTTTCAAAAGATATAACGTCACTCCCCAAACTGTAAAGCACAACTAATCGCAGTCTGTGCGGCCAAAGTATCTTCTTGTGCCTGACGTGCTTCAGCTTCCAGCTCATCCAGTCGTTCACGTAAAGATATGGTGATTTCTTCCATTTCCCCATCTGGACGCATGCGACTGACTGAAATTTGCTGATCCGGATTCTGCATGATGATATCTAAAGCGGCCGATTCTTCTGGACCATCACCAAACAGTGAGCCTTGTCGCGGATCGCCCATCCCCTCGATCCGGTCAATCTCACTTTGAATATTGTCTGAAATGGCCTTAGCACTACGCTTATTGGTATCAAATACGTTTAAAAACTGCTTTGCACCATCACTTAAACCGTCCTCGAGGAGCTGACCTTGACTTAAATAATCCGGTACGGTCTGACCACTGGCTTTCAGATCACTAAGTTTTTGCGCTGCCTGTGCCAGATCCTTGGCCAAACTATTTTGATGACGACCGCCCTGCTTCACTAAGCTATCAAGCTGTGCCAATTGCGGTGCAGCACGGAGCAAGGCATTCAATACAGTCTTGCTGTCATCGTCCAGATTCTCAGCCATACGGCCAATCAATGATGAATCCTCATAGGTGCGTTGCATGATTGCAGATTCAATACGGCGTTTCCCCTCCTGGCTTAAACGTCCGTCACCGGTAATGACTGTGCCCTGTTCTGACTTTGGCAATGACCCCACAAAACCGCGTACAAAGTCCATAGAGCCATCTAAATTAATTGAGCCATCATTGTTGATCTTTAGCAAGGAAGCATCAGGCAGACGATCCGAGTCACTCACAGCACGCTCAGTTGCGGAGTACTGCGCAACGTCCGATTCATTGGCCAGTTTTGCAAATTGCGTACGGTCTGTATCGGTTAAACGTGTCCGGACTAAAACAGGATTATTGATACCAGCAATATCGATACCACGTTCAGCCGCGTACTGTTCCAGAAAGGCCCGATATTCTTCAGCACGGCCCGATTCATAAGCCTTTGCAATAGCTAGTGTACGACCGTTACCAGACTCGACCACGTTATCCATACCGATAATAGGTGCACCATCAGACAGCTTTGGAGATTCGCCAAGCAACTCAGGTCGCAGATCCTCTGCCATGCGTTCAATCTGTTGACGTGATGCTTCACGGGTACGGTCACGTGGTTGTAGTTCCGATGGATAAAGCGGATTTACCCCATAGGCCAGATCGTTTGATGCAATCAGTTCATCCAGTGATTTGACCTCATAGGCCATGTCATAGCTTGAACCATCCATGCCGATTGCAGTACTGGTGCCATTACCACCATATCGAGCGCTTAAACTATTCCACTTATTACGCCATTTGCCAATCGCTTGGCCGACGGTCATACCATCCATGGCATTATTTTTCACAATAGCATTGGCATTCTTTGGATCGTACTTGCGAACTACATCGATCAGCTTTGCATTCGGATCTGCTTTTAATACTGCAGACGCTCCACCTGGTCCCAGTAAATGCCCCAAGTAGTGTTCATGCGGTTGTAGCTCCCGGCCAATACTTTTCTTGATATGGCTTTCTGCCTGCTTCATATGCTTGAAGCCGATGCGGATCTGCTCATCAATATTAGATCGATCACCACCGCCCAAGTTACTCCACGACTTATCCAGCACCTGAAACAGACCATGTGCGGATGATGTTGGATTCTTGGCTGTATGGCTGAATGAACCGCCTGTTTCAATATGGGCAATCGTTAAAGCTACATTTGGAGGAATCCCGGCCTGTTGTGCCTTACGTGCAATCGTTTTGGCATTGGTTGGTAAGGCCATAGTGTCGTAATTGACTGGCTTCTGCTTTTCCTCACCTTTCACCGGATGCACCACATTTACCGGTCGACCCATACGGATTGCTTCAACTGATGCATCTAGGTTTTTAATATGGTTATTAGCCTGAACTGGATTGGCTGGCTTCACTGGTGCCAGTGTTCCTTCAAACTCCAATTCATTTAAAACCAATGCTGCCTGCTGCTGCTCTGGTGTGACATCGGGATTATTGAAATACTTGCCTGCGCCACGTGCTGCACCAAAAAACAGGGTATTCAGCAAAATATCTGTAGTGACTGATTCGGCTGTGACTTCGTATTTTTTGGCCTGTTTGTCGTAACCTTCTGATTCAAGAATTGCACCGGATGCAGCTTGGCCACCAATTGATAGACCAGATGCTCCACCAACGGAAAGTAGGCCATCTTTAATCACGCCACCTGTGCCTTTAAAACCATAGGACATAGGCAATGCAGTTGATACCGCAGCCACAGCACCATCAGTCAAAGCAACTTTTAACGCAGTTTCTTCGTCCACGCCGTCACGGGTTAAATCACCATAGACATAGTTAGTCTCAGATCCACCAGTAACAGCCGCAGCACCAGCGATACCACCCACAGCACTACCGACCACCGCACGTGTTGCATAGTCGCCCAAACTGAATGCGATATTGCCGACTGTGCCGGTATTCTCTTTATCCTCTAAGTATTCAATAGATTCATAGACCAGATCATCACGCGCCTTTTGCTTACGTTCCTTGTAGGCAGAATACGGCTCGCTAAATTCCTCTTTGCCCACATCATCAAAGGAATATGAAACACGATCCACAACGGCATCGACTGGCGCAGCAATAGCATCACCGACTTTGGCAAAGCCAGCTGCCGCACCACGCAACGGTGCAGCAAGGCTAAATAGGCCGCTAGAATCTTCCGTTGTTTCAGTGGGCTTGTGTGCCAGTCCTTTGGCATTGACCGTATCAACCTGTTTCTGTTCTTCAGGTGAATATTCAGATAACCAGTTACTCATTACTTGGTCACTCCATCAGGCATGTTCATATAAAACAGCGGTGTGCCACGCTCATTGATCAGCGCATAGCGGATCTGGCCTTTAGGGCCGTTCTGGCTTTCACGACGTAAACGCAAGTCTTTAAGTTCAGCTTCTGAAGTCTGGTATTTCTGCGCAATCGCCGCATAGCGAGTATCTAAAATACTTTCAAAACGGTCATCATCCATTCCGTATGGTTTGGATACCTTCCATGTCTTTTGATTGCCGTATTTCACACCCTGTTCATATACGCCACCAGTCGCCAGACTTAATGCGGTATTGGTTAGCTCCTTACTAATATCGTCCTTGTCTTTGTGCTGATAACCATTGCGTTCAGACAAATGTGCATAGATCGATTTAAATGCCGCAAAAGACATATTCGCTGTGGCACCCGATACGGTAGTCCCAACATACTTGTTGAATTCGGCCTTGAGCAGATCATCCTTAGGCATCACCAGTGCTTTATTTTTTAAAGCCTGCGTACCTGAAACGATAGCAACTGCAACATCTTCACCATCACGTGAACGGTAGTTATTGGCGCGTGCTACACCTGCCATAAGATAGGAAAGATCACCACCGCCTAACTGCCCCAGCGTAGCCGACCAGATAGTATTCCCCTTTGGAACGCTTTTGGTTTGCTGAATGAGGTTGCCAATAAAATCCAGTTTCTGATTTACGCCCATAGCATCAAAAGCCTGTTTGGCTTCGGCCAGATCCTCAGACGCAATAGGCTTGATCACCAGATTGGGATCTTTTAATGCGATCTGACTGACGGCGTTATCCACGACCTTTTCAGCAAAGCCACCCGGATTGGTTTTCAGTTCCATGCCTGTGAGCTGATGGGTTTGCAGTCCCGCTTCACGTACTGCCTGATTTGGGTTGTCCTTGATGGTTTGTTTCTTTTCATTCAGGATGGATTCATAGACACCTAAAACCTTTTCCTCAGTGACTGCATCCGCTGTCTTGCTGTTGGCCATTTTGGTTTTTTGCTGATTGACGCGCTTTTCCATGTCGGCAGTAGATAAACGACCAAATGACTGGAAGTTTGTAGACTGTGATTTATAGAAATTGTACTCAGCCTCGTATTCGGTACCTTGAACCGCTGCCCCCATGGTCTGCAGGTAGTCATCATCCAAAGCACGGCCAGTCATCACCTGAGATTTAAACTCAGTCAATGCCTTTCCAGCCAATTGCAGGCGCTTGTTTTCCTCAATTTCGACCTGCTTATTGATTGCATCGATCCGGCTGAGTGCCTGGGCTTTCTTTTGCTGTAGCGTTGGGCCATCGGTATAACCAAAACCACCGTTATCCATTTCAGTGACAAGCTGCTGCAGGCTGGCCGTGTCCTTATTTTCAATGGCACTGGTGATACGTCCGTCAATATCTTGCAGATCACGTGTGCCTTGGTATTTATAAATCAGTGCCTGTTTTTGTGCTTCCGGTATGTTCAAGCTTTGAATATTGGATTTGACGTATTCAGCACCGGCTTCACGATCCATACGTGTGCCAATCTCAAGATAACGATCAGCCAGCACTTCGCCTTTTTTGTTGTCAGCACTCAACTGCAATGGCAGAAATGAAGTGGCATTCTTCGCTACATTTTGGGACCAGTAGTTTTGCAGATCCAGACGTGCGTGCATCGGCAGATCATTTTCAAGACCTTTGAAGCGTTCCTGTGACCAGGTCTGTAGATTCTTGTTGGCCACATCTGCGGTCATTGCGCCGTTGGCCACATCGTTTTTTAACAGGGTGATTTGTTCTGACAGTTCAGTGGTCAAAACATCATCCAGTTTGACCTTGCCTTCTTTCTCGGCCATCTGGTTGTTATAGAGTTCCGCATTTTTGGCAGATACATCGGCTGCATCTTCTTTCTGTCTGCGGTCTATTGCTTTGTTTTGAAATACTTGTCCTAAGTTACCTACAGCCTGAGCCAATTGGCCTGTGTTGCGCTGTGGCATCTGGATACGTTCAACCTGTGGCATTGCATTGCCAAAGTTCCCCATCGGGATTCTAGCCATTATTTCCACCCCTTAGAATTACCATACGCAGATGAGCCTGCGGCAGCCGTATTCAATGCACCGGAAACAATCGCTGTATTGGCATTATTGCGATGCACACTTGCTTCAGCTTTCAGGCGTTGTGAGCTGTTATAACCCGTAATCTCGGCCATATTGGCATCATAGTTACCATCAAGTTCAATCTGATCATTGATTACAACGGCTGTACCTTCGTGCACATCCAGACCGTTTCCTGCAGCCGCTGCACGTGCACGTGACTGTGCCTTATCTTTTTCCTTACGGATTCGTTCAGCTTCAAGCCGTCCACGCGCCTGTTCAGCTTTTGCATCCGCTTCAGCCTGCTCACCCAAGTGTTTATTGTTTTGATAGTTGGTGTATCCCGCATACGCCGTGGATGCCACCGTTGCCACTACTGCTACTGCTGCCCATGACATTATTCAATCTCCTTTAATCGGTTTGGAAGTGACGCAAGAAATTGATCAATCTCATCGTCAGGCACAATCACCTGCTGTTCGATCTTCTCAAGGTCGGTATCGGATGTTGGGTGTATCGTGATCCATGAACTGTCTTCGTGGAAATAACCAATGCGTTTGGTGCCTGGCATAGATTTCAATACACATGGTGCAGTCATCAATTGAATGCCATCCTCGGTGGCTACTGTGAGCGAACCTTTCAGCAAGATATTCATGTGTTCGGTACGGTGCATCTTACTTACTACCAAAGTGCCGGCTGCTGCATCCATCTGGCGCATGTACACACCTGGTGCAAAATGATGTTGAACAGGCACATCGATCTGATCCGGACTTTCTGACAG
Source organism: Acinetobacter sp. SFD (assembly GCF_001647575.1). Lineage (NCBI taxonomy): Bacteria > Pseudomonadati > Pseudomonadota > Gammaproteobacteria > Moraxellales > Moraxellaceae > Acinetobacter > Acinetobacter sp. SFD. Next base: position 242,351 of record NZ_LSZJ01000012.1, on the reverse strand, counting down.
TTGCTGCTGCACATCACGTACCGTGTCGATATAAGCACGCTGCTGAATATCCCCCAGAATATGGGCCAATAGTTCAGTGTTATCGGCTGCAATAATTTCCATGCTTAAAGCTCCAGATCCAAAAGAATGCCGTATTCGTTAAAGCCAAAATGTTTGTATAAACGCACGCAGCTTTCCGTGTTAATTCCGGTTGTGGTACCGCATTGCACACGACCTGCACCCATCTGGCGTGACCAGTTCAGGAACACATCAATAAGCAGCAATGCCGCACGTGTGCCGCGATATTCAGGTTTGACATAAAAGACCTGTTCAAAGGCAATGACCTGATTGTTAAACCAGTCCTTAGTTGTCAGGCAGACAATACCGCCAGCAATCTCTTGCCCTTGCTCAGCCACAAACACCGCACCCATACCATCAATAACGGCGCTCAGGTTGTCTTTCAGTGCCTGTTCATCCAGTTCACGGCTGGCATAGTTCGGTGCTTCATGAATGAATTGACGGGCTATTTCAATCAGTGCCGGCACGTCATCCAGTGTGGCTGATCGGACTATCATGTTATTTCTCGTTAATTGACAACTGCATGGTGATAGCTTGCAGGTGAAAAGGTAGCGGTTTGTTGTGTGAGATAACTAAAGGCACTTTGTGCAGATCCTCCCATGTGCCGCCTTCTTCCAGGTGATATCCGGTATATGGTTTACGTGGTCCCATCAGGTTGTCATCAAAGGTGAATGTTTCGACCAGCTGGCCGTTCAACTGCACACCTAAAGTTTTATTAAAGAAGAACGCCGTCCGATCTACCTTGGCCTTATGCATCATGCTCGACATTGGGCTTTGGCTGAGCTCAGGCGGGAATAGTTCCGCTACACATTCAAACAGCTCACCAAAGTACAGCGTTTCATTGATCAGACTTGAATCATCAATAATCAGTTCATCCCCCTCGATCCGATATTCGATTTCAGTCACTGTGTCGTCTTTAACCCAATACGCAGCAATATTTTTCAGGTGATCGAAGCGTGACTTAACAAGAATGCCGGTATTCAGTTTTATACTGGTCTGAGAATCCACCAAAGCATCAAAAGAGATCTGCTCAAGATAAACATTGCCTTTGCGCTCAATCAGCATGTACGCATCATCAGAACCCAACTGAGTCGGCATAGAACAGATACTTTTCACCGATCCACCGAAATCATGCTGTGCCCATGCCATAACTTCTTGATCACGGTTAAAGGTAATTGATGCCACCTTGCCATCACCCAGCACTAACCAAACAATTGATTCAGGCTCTTGCTGGTATGAAATTTCATTCACGCCCTGGTGCAGCTCACCGATATGTGAAGACAATGCACTGATCTCTGGTGAAACAAGACCATCCACCTCATAGCGATAGGTCAATGCCCGGACACGTTCACCACCACGCTGCACGAATAACAGCTCATTCCCGACCCGCTCAGGACGTGTTACGGAATATGCGCCGTATGCGCTGTGCTCTACAATGTTTACTGTGGTCGGTGTCAATCCCCCATCTGAGTCCACCATGAATTCACCACCAGAAGTCAGGCAGATCACCCCGCGCTGTGCTTCTAAAAACAGGATACTGTTAGACAGACCAGACGCTGAAACAATACTGAATGCATCCGCATCCTCTGTGGTTTCTAGAAAGTTTCCGTTATCCCCTACGGCGCTAAACCAGATCTTGTTCGGTGCTTTCTTGGTATTGGCCAGAACAAGGCGCTGTTTGAAATAGGTGCAGCAACGTGGATAGCCATCAGACTCATTGAAAGCATGCGGCTGAATCACCCATGAACGTTCAATTGCTAAAATATCTGCATCCAGTTTTTTAACGATCTCACCGCTAACACTATCGCTGTTGTTGAATTTCGTGATCTTGATCAGGCCACCGTTGACCTCAAGATAACGCCCCACATCCGCTGCAGTAAAACCTGCCCCATTCGCATTTGGCACCCACACCCAATCCCCCGGGTATGCATCAGGTCGTTTTCCTGTGCTTTCTGTTGCTGCCTGATAATAAAAAGGCGTAACAAATCCAGCAGGCAGATAGGCCACCACGTCACCAGTTAAATAGGTTTGCGTTTCATCCCAGACAGATACGACATCAAGCGTGAAATTGACGAATGCACCCAGATCCTTACCTGATGGCTTGCCCTTACGGAACGGATAACGTGCACTTTCTGAATCAATTGGTGGATGGGTAAATACAAACTCTGAAATATTCCAGTTGCTAAACAGCTCATCACAACGCAATCGCTGCATCGGCACACCGTTATGCGTCAGAAACATTTCAAAGCGATACTGCACATATTGAATGTCACGGATCTGCGCCGTTGTATAGGGTGAAACAAGAGTGGTAATGACTGTTCTGTTACGTGGGTCATAGACCGTAATGCTCTGATGGTTGAAAATCAGTAAATAAACATTGGCCGAGTTCACAATGAATGGAATCAGGCGAATCGCTCCACCTTCCATCAGTCCACGATTGAATGTTCCGGGACGCTTGCGCACACCACCTTCCACCAGTGGGAATAAGTTTTTAATACGCTTTGCGCCGTTGGAATACTGCTGAATATCTGTCCGGGTGTATAACGCTGGTGCCAGCTCCCCGGCACTAAAGTTATTTTTCATGACAACGGTTTTCATTAGTAGCGCACTCCAATCAGTGAAGATTGATAATCTGCTGCAAAGTCTTGCGCTGGTCGCTCCTGCCCATTGATTGCACGTGCCTGTTTCAGCATGTTTTGTAGCTTCTGCCATGCGCTATCAGATTCAGACTGACTACCTGTAATCGGCTTGGCCAGCTTATTGATCAGGTACAGCACCATGCACTCACAAAACAATGAATCCCAAATTTCCTCATTATCTTCATCCGCAATGTACTGCAGGTTGATCAGATTGGTATTGGCGAGAATGTGGCGTGCTTCGACTTCATATTCCTCCACACCAGCACTGATCACACGTAAGAAATCACGTGGCAACGGGAAAGAGTTTTCATAACCAAATGTCGGGTGCGTGGTGACTGGTGCAAGCTGCACTCGTTTTTTCGCAAAGGACCATGGATGCATGCGCAATAGTGCCTTGCGTGTGCTGGCATAGATCGAAGCGCAACGGCGTGCATTCTCTGTATTTTCATCAAATGAAATAATGGATTTAGCGCCGATCTGGCTCAGTGCTTCATTGCAGATAGATACTTCTGTAATAGACATAAAAAAGCCCTCAAGTTTTAGTGATCTTGAAGGCTTCTTTGATTAGGTTTGTTGGGTATTAGGATCAGCCACCCATTGCTTTAAATAGATCCGCGTCATATTCAATGCGTGAGCCTAGAATATTGGAGTAAAGTCCCATCACTTCAGCTTGTGACTCTAGGCTATAAACCTGATCATCTGTGAGCATTGGTGTTTGATCCGTACCAAGCTTGGCCAGAAATGCTTTTAAGGCATTCAGTTTTGTATCCAGTTCAAGCTTTTCGAACTGCATGCGCTCAATGTGGTTTTTAGGTGGTTGAGCTGGATTGGCAAATAATCGATAGCCTTCCAGTTCCCAAAGTTTATTTTCTGCTTGCTTGGTTGCATTGCCTTTTGCTAAACGCTCACCAATTTCAGCATTAAAGTTTTCTTTATTTACACATGCACTAAAACCTGTGGCCAAAAAGAATGAACCATCTAAATATGCATGTACAAAAGTTGAAGTGGTATCACCTGGCTGCTGCACAGTCACATATGCAACACGATCCATAAGAGCATCGATCTGATCTTTAGTCACACGCGGTGCAACGGCTTTTTCTGCTAATTCTTGTTCTGTTACTGCTTTAGTCATTTGAGTATTCCAATTCGGTTATTAAAAAAGACCCGACACCCCATGCCCAAGATGCCGAGCCAAAGCCCCTACCAGTTAGACAACGAAGTCCAGCGCAACAACTTTCTTCTCGTTTGCACGACCTGCCGCTAGAGAATGCACACCACCGACCTGCTTGATGTTTTTCTTGTCCGCACGTGTGGTGATATCGAAGCCAGTGATATCCGCTTCACCGAAATGGATTGCAGATCCACAGTAAGCAACGGTACGAAGTTCACCCACCGCAGCACCTTGACTTAATTTTTCGTAGGGAACCCAGTTGAAGCCCATCCATTTACCACCAACACCACCTTCCTGAATCATCTTGCCGGCCATGAAGTCAGCAGATGTCAGTGTGGTATCACCTAAGATTTTCTCCATCATTGCAGACGTATACAGGATGTATAACTGCTCGCCGTTGTGCTCGTCACACTCATTGGCACGGAAGATGGATTTTGCTTTGATGATCTTGCTTTTTAGGCTACCACTGCCAAAACCTGAAAGAATCAACTGACCCGCTGGCAATGCGGTTGGTGTGGTTGTTGCTGTGCCGTTATCCGCAACACTTTTACGGCTGATAGTACCGATTGCAGCCTGGTAAATGATGTCATCGATTTTGCGGTTTTTCGCGTTATACAGCAGCTTGATATATTTATCGTTTGGATGCGCTTTCAGCTTTGGAATGTCGCGTGATTCGATTGGAATGAACAGGTCAAAGTCATTCATCAAGACGCTACGTGTACCAGCATCAGGAATCGTCCAGGTAGTATCACCGAAACGCGCACCAGAAGCGGCCATTTCAACCTGCCCCATATCGTTAATGGTGAATGATTCACCCACGATTTTGCCGCGATTCACTACGGTTTTTAATAGACGGCTTTCGTTCTGTTGTGATGCCAACTCATAGTTGTCATGGAACTGCTGAACAAAGGCCGCCGTGATTTTATTTTCATTCACAATAGGCATACATTACCCCTTATTTGTATTGCTTCTGATAGAAGTTCTGAACCTGGCCAAAGACACGTTTGTGATCAGGGTGGCTTTCGTTCAAATACGCTTCCGACTGCATTAATGATTCAACATCTACGCCGCCAGTTTGTTGTGTGTTAGATGGGGGTGTATCTTCATTGAGCTGCTGGCCAAAGTACGCTGCCATCTTCAACACCAGTGGATTGTTACCAAATGACGGATCGTTCACCTCCTCCGCAGTCAGTACGCCGTTTGCAATCAGATTGCCTGCCACTGCTTGGGCATAACCGAAGTTTTGTTCTGCTTCAGCTCCCCAGGCTTCAGTCATAGTTTTGACCGTGGTTTCATTGTCCAGTACGGCGTTATTTTCCATGAGTGCTGGAATCAGCTCGTTATATTCCTTCAGCAAGAAGTTCAGGCTACCGTTATCCAGTCCGGCTTCACGCGCACGTTCCAAGAACTCCTGATTTTCAGGGATGGCCTTGAACTCATCAAAATTGAAGTTTTCCACTTCGACCTGATAACCATCGATTGATTCAGGTGCACCAGTCGCTGCAGGTGGGTCTACTGGATCAGTTGGTGCAGGATCTACCGGATCGGTTACCGGTGGATTCATCACGCTAGGTGCTGGATTGTTTTCTGGCTCTACTGGGTTATTCACTGGATCAGTCATTTACTTCGTCCTCTTGCTTATAATTCGGGTCGTTTACTTTGTTGATTTGTCTATAGATGAAGCCCACCACATCGGCCTGACCTGCACGGAAACAGGACTCACGTTCAGCATCATGGCCACCGCGTACATAAGTCGATTTAGTGGTGTACATGTGGGCTAGATGCGCAAGGATTCGCTGTCCGTTTACGTCCAGATCAAAGACATTGCGGTAGGTTTCTGGTGTGGCTGGTCGGCTCATACGTGTTTTGACAAATGTGCCGACTTCATCCGGTTCGCTTTCTTTGTTCGCTTCAGGTAATGGGCGCTCAGAAAGCTCATCCTGGTATTTTTCAATCTGGCTTTTCAGCTCTTGGTTTTTGTTGACCTCATTCCACCAGCCAACGGCTAAGATCAGGACAACGATAAGCAGTACAGCTACGGAAATAATCACTGCATTACTCCTGTTGTGGGTTCAGCACCGATCTGTTTCTCAATGCCTTTAGCAACTGCACTGCCGGCCATTTCCATCATGGCTTGCTGTTGTTGCTGCTGGGCTTGTGCTTCTTGCGCTTTCTGGCGTGATTCACGCAATTGCTGAACTTCATCCGCAGTACGCATGATCGATTGAGGAACGCCACGGCCTGTACCTGTAATCGTTGCTACTGCATCAAAATCGATATTGTCCAGAATGGTTGGCTCTACGGCTGCTGCATTCCCCATGCTCGCGATGTACTGCTCGGTGGCATAGACTTCTTCCATACGCTGAGAGCGTGCCAGTGGTGAAACAAACTTGAATGAAAGATTGCGACCCCATAATTCTTCTGGTGGCTGTCCTAAAACACCTGAACGCAAGGCCAGACCAAAACAGCGATCAAGGATAGATTTCAGGTATTCAGTTTGCAGACGACCATACATCGGCCCGAGCAGCTGCCGGATCAGTTCGACCCGTGTATTGATTTCTGTTGCTGTCATGTTGCTGGTGCCAATTGGTGGCAACTGGTCAGCCATAAGACGGCGACGAATCCCGCCTTGCAGGTTGGCTAATAGATATTCTGGAAGCTGGAAATTCACACCATCATCCAGGCGCTTCATTGAATCTACTGAGTTGGCAATAATCACTTTTCGTGGGCCAATGCGCACGGTATGCGGGTTTAAAACGCCGTCATCCTGAGCAATCCACATACCACCAATTTGAAGATCCGCAGAACGTAGCGTGTTCTTCATCAGATCATTTAATGACTTGGCATCAGGCAAAGCCAAAGTCATCTGGCCATTGCCATACACCGAGTTTGGCAACTTGCGCAGACGTGGCACCGAGCAAGGAAATTCGTGATAACCAGATTCTTTCAGCATGTGCTGATTGCTCTGATCAATATGGAAGGATGCAAACGGCATAGCCTTGTTGATCTGGCCAGCACCCACCTGTTTACGCGGCTGAATCACATGCAGCAATTTTAGTTTGGTGTCTGGTGACTTCTTGGCAGTATCAACCACCGTGTAATGGCAGTTCTTTTCACCATAAGTATTGATCATGGCTTCGGCTGTCATTTCGTGTTCGCGGTAAATGGTGTCAATCAGACCGTCCGCACGTGTTGATCCGATAAAGCAACTACCTGTAGGCCATGACTCAAATACATAGCCCCCACCAGCTGTGCGATCAATATCGACATACATCACACCCCATCCAGCGGTCACAACGTCCGTGATCGTGTCGAAGTTCTCACTGTCAAAGTTTGCGCCGTGGATATTGCGCCACATGAACTGACACACATCCTCAAGCCAGCGTTCACCCTCAGTGACTTCTGACAGGTCATCTATGCCGTCCGGCTGTGCCTTAAACCAGATTGCATTCGCAGGTGTAACGCCGTTCATGATCATGGAAACCAGCACCTGGACAGAATCGGCAGCGGTTGAATCGTACAGATCTGCACGCTCAGTCTCACGCTGATTCTTTACATCACTTCCAGCAAAGGACTGCTGACGCTCAGGCGCACCGAACCGATAGCATTCAGCCCAATGCGATTCATACTGTGCACGCGCAGCTTTGAGTTGTCCCAACCGGGTACAGTATTTACGAGCGTCGTTTTGCATTAGCCACCGCCTAGTTTTGATTTTTTGTCTTGCACAAAGTTGTTCCAGCTCTTAGCAAAACCGGATAACTGCTTCTTATCAGTATCCCCACCCAATACGCTCATGCCGCTACCCATAGAGCTACCAGTACGGCGCATTGCTTTTTTGGCATTGGATTCCGCTGTAGCCTTTTCGGCTGCCCGGCGTGCATCACCTTCCGGATCTTGCTGCACTACCTTTGGTTTAGCTCCCATGGTTATTCCTCCACTGAATCCCAGCCGCGCTCAGTCAATACGTTTTGGATACGCTTAACTTCGGCAGTTTGTGATTGAAGTTGCTGTACTGTGGCCTTGACTGGTTTTACTGCTTCACCTTTGGTTTTGCGCCATTGAAGGAATTCTTCATATTCCTTTTTGGCTGTCAGTTCTTCTGCAGTTGGTTCAACTAGTGCACCTAGTGAACTAGTTTCATTAGTAGACTGGTCTTGTAGTGCTTCAGACATTTCACCAGTTGCTTTTTCGCCCTTTGGATCTAACTCAGTTGCACCAATTGGTGTTGTGTCTGCTGCCGGTGCTTTCTCTGTTGCACCTGGTGTATTTACTTTGCGAGCTGCCATAAAAAAACCCTATCGTTGGTTGATAGGGTTACTGTGGGGGTATGGGTGTTGGGGTTTGTTGGGTGATATAAAAACAATTTTAAGTTTTTCAAAAATAAAGTAATATTCAACAAATTTATTTTTCAAAAAAACACCATGAATAGCCAAACCAAAAGCTCAGATGAAATTAAATCTCTTATATTAAAAAACTTACTAGAGATATTTGATCAGTTACAATACTTTAGCAATAATAATAATATGATAAAAAAATATACGACACATATTCATTTTGATTCATTAAAAGATTTAATTAATTTTTTAAGAGAAGATCATCTATCCCAGTTTTCAATTAATAATTATGACGAATACATCTTGTCTTACATTAACAACATCGCCACAAATATTAAAAGTAAAACTTTAAGAATATTTCATACCAAGTCAGAAGAAATAATAAATGAATTTATAGAAGAACTACTTAATTCAATAATTATATTCTGTAATTCAACTTTAGAACTCTTATCAAACCATCTTATTATTAAAAATAGATATAATGAAGAAATTAAATACAATTTAGATAAAATAGAATCTCTGAAATTAGAGAATGATTCATTAAAAAGCGATTTCACAATCGTGGGGAAAGAAGTACTTGAATTAAAAAACTCTTTAACTAAAAATAATGAAAAATTAATAAAAATTATTAATAAAAATGATGAATTAACTCTTAAACTAAGTAAGTCAAATGAGGAACTCCAAAACGTCACCGTAGAGAAAAATAGAATTCAAGCTGAACTTTTACAATTTGAGAATGAACCAACTACGACTGCTTACGACGAGGCAGCAGTAAAATATACAAATTTACATGAGAAATTTCGAAATTTTTTTTATTTTTCACTAACAGGTATTATATTTGTCATATTTATAATGATTTATTTAAAATCTAATATAATACCTTTAATAAATTTCACATTAGTAAATAATAATAATGATCAAGTTGAATACTGGATTATCAAAATCTCATTAATGTTAATAGGCATGACTCTCGCAAATTACTTTCTAAAGCAGTCTTCACATTATCAGCGGCTAGCCGATCAACACCATCAAACCTCAGTAGAATTAAAAGCTTACCCCTATTTTATGAATAGTGTACCTTTAGAGCATTCTATCGAGATCAGGAAAGAATTAGCATTAAAATATTTTGGTAAAGAAATTGATTCCGCTTCTCACAAAAATATGTCTAACTTAATTTCAGACCAGATGAAAAGCACTACAGATATGGTTAAAGCCACTACAGATGTAATCAAAAATATAAACGTTCAAAAACCAGGATCTTAATCAGATCTTGGTTTTGTTTTTTTTAATTCCCGATCCAATTCATCAATAACCTGATCACACAGGCCGCCGTCTTCAAAAATATCCATCTGGCCAATCTTGTATTTGTATGTCATCCATTCACCTTCCAGTGGGTAACGCACAATGCCTGTCTCTGTTTGCCACAGCAAAATGAATGCATGGCCGTTGTCATAGTTTGGAACGCCACCACGCGCCCATTCTGAAACTGTAGAAGCACCAGACACCGGCAGAACGTCTGCAATCTTTTCGTGTGTCCAGCCGCATTTGCCTAAGTCCAGAATCATTCTGTTGAAGTCTGGACGCTTGTAATTTCGAAGTTTTAACTTGAACTCTTTGACCTTCTTTTTGGTATGCAGATTGATAAAACGCGCGCGCGCGCGAGGAGAGTTCGTATATACCCCCTCTCCACACTCACCACCGACTAGTTGCAGCCCTATAGAACTTCCCATAGCAACCCCTATAATCATTAGATTTCCATCACTTTTATTTTGAGTAGTCCGCCTTTAACCACATTGCCCCGGCGCACTATCAGCTCATCAAACTGTTCGTCATCTACGCAAAATTCACACTTCACCAGGCTATCAATCGTTGCTTTCAAGTAATTATCGATATCCCGTCTTAATCGATTCGGAAAATGAAACGTCACCTCCAGTTTTAACCGTGCTGCTGTTCTGGTTGGCGGTACCAACATGCTGACCAGATCGTGAAAATCTCTTGCCTCATCACTCAACTTGAAACCGCGTCCAGATTTCTTCCAATAGTGGTTTACCGATGGAGGAATAGCCGGCAAATTAAAATCTAAAATGACTTTTTCACCCCCTACGCTATTTCGCTCTAGTTTCGCGTCTACGGCGTTTTGCTCTGCTTCATGTGTCTTTGCTTCAATTTTGTTTTTAAATTGCACTGACGCGCATTCCTTGCGTAAATTGTGCTTGTTCAAGTGAACTTCTAACTGTTTTTCACTCCAACGGGTTCCAGTCATGTACCAGCCTCAAATAATTGTTTAGCTTTTTCGGTTGGCAGGAAGCCTTGTGGGTATTTTTTATCGCCTGTGATGTATCCAAGCCTCTCAAGTGATGCCAGATACTTCTGCACAGTTCTTTTGCTTACGTCTGAAACCACATCATCCAGAACATCCTGCACATAGGTTTTCTTTCTCCGGAACGTGATGAACAAAACGATTTCAATCGTGAGTTCAAACATGTGGCCGTGTGATTGACTGATACTCATGCTGCACCCCCTGTACGTTGATCATTCCAATTGCATTCGACTACGCTTAAACCACCTTGCTGGAAACGTGACCAAAGACGATCACCCAAGTCTTTTTGCAGTTCTTCCAGGGTTAAATTTGAAATCAGCATGGTCGGCTTCATGCGGTCATAGCGTGCATATAAAACTTTGTGCACCAGCTCCCGGCGCTTATCACGGTCATGCAATCCATATTCATCCAGAATTAATAAATCGTATTGAGTGAAATCATGGATCACGGATTTCTCTGTAGCGTCTGGTGCATCCCATGCGTGCATGATTCGTTGTGCCAGATCCTCACTGGTGATGTAGCGTGCATGCTTGCCCTTGTTGAGCAGTGTTCTGGCCGTTGCACAGCTCAGATGGGTTTTCCCTGTACCTGTAGGCCCCACCATCACAAAGTTATTCTTGTCGCCGTTGATCATGTTCTTGGCGAAGGAGACAACCTGATTTAAAGCGTTCTGGTGTCCTGCATGTTTCACCAGGTAATTTTTAAAACCTGACTGAGCATGACGTTCTGGAAGTTGAGCGCCTGCAAAGTGCTTTTCACGTACCTGACGATCCACTTCGGCCTGTGCTTGTGCAAGTTGTGCTTCATGAAACTCTACGGCGCATTTTGGGCACTTGTGATATGGGCCTGCTTGAACCATAGCGACCTGATGCTTGTTGCAGATCTCTTGAACTTTTTTCAGTCCAAACGAAAACGATGACATTGCGTTCATACGAAGTCCTCCGGGATATCCACTTGGAAGTTTTCAACAGGTGCGTGATAAGTTGCCTGATCTTTCCATGCATCATTCACGTTCAGATTTGCGTTAGATTTCTTGCTGGTTTTTGGTTTTTCGGTCTTCGGTTTTGCCGGCTGGTAATTGCGTAACCAGTTCAACCAGGTGGTCATCCATTTTTGAGAAATGCGTTCAGGTTGGCCAACTGACCATTGCGCCAGCTCTTTGAGTTGTTCAAGTACGATGTCTTGTGACAGCTTTGGAAAACTCACAGCTGCTTGAGCCATGAAATCCTGTTTGATTGGGTAGGTCCCAGATAGATCTTTCAGCGTGTACAGCTTTTGATCGTCAGAGTGGTAGTCAATAAAATTCAAAGCACCACGATCCTGAGGAACAAATTCTGATGGCGCTTTATTATTATTTTCTAAAGATTCTATTGGAGTATCTATTGTGTGTCCTGTAACGGGACTAGTAACTGGTTCACTAGCTGTACCATTCTGGTCTTGCTGCGAAACTAGTCCTGTAACTGTACTAGTCTTATTAGTGAACCGATCTTTTAGGGAAATCTCATTTAAACGATAAGATTTCATACCCTGTTTTCCACTGGCAATCACACTAATAACGCCGAGTTTTACAAGCTCTTGAAGCGCAGTTGATACAGTAGTACGACCCATTTTGCGCGCACCAGGTAGATCACCACCTTGTAACTGTGAATAGCTAACAAAATCAGACTCCTTGTTATGTCCGTTAATGCGGTTTTCCAGCTCCGCATAGACGTTACGTGCAGCATCACTAATGAATGGCCACACTTCTTTTCGATACAAGCGACTAGACATAACATAGCCCTGATCGAACTTATCGCTATACATGTTTTTCCCAGCCCCTTGTGCTGGTTGTGAAGGCTTCTTAAACGGAATTACTTGTGCAGTATTCATAGCTTCACAACCTCCCCGATACGTGTTAAATTCAACATTCGTTACATGCCTCATTTACTTTCTGAGTGAATGGCAAAGAAGCTCATCTGGTCGCACAGATGGGCTTTTTTTGTGCCGGTAGGTTTCATCAATGGTTCAGGTGTTAATTCAAAAATAGGCGTGTCTACGGTATCTGTGGTCAGACGCATAAGAGATGCGAGATTATTTAAACGTTCCCGAATTTCAGAAATATTTGATATGCCCAAGCTTCTTATATGCTCAGACAAGGTTTTATTTTCAGATCTGGCAATTGCTTCTAAGTCACGCTTTTCGTCATACGTGCATTTGAACGTGATACTTTCAGTTAATTTTTCAGACATTCTTTCTACCTCACACAGCCTTATCGCGCAGTTCAATCCAAATATCTTGATAGGTGTCTGGAAAAAGTTCTTTTCTTGTCGAAAGACCACGATCTTCAGCAATAACAGCAAGTCGGATTTTTCTTTCAGTGGGGATTTTCTTCCATCCACTCACTGATGGAACTCTGATCCCAAGTAATCGAGCAACGGCAGCTGGTCCACCAAGAGCTTCTATAAGCTGTGCATCATTCATGTTGTTCTCCTAAATAATTATCCAATTATTAGGCATTCCTTATTTTTATTCAATAGGAATACCTAATTTATTTCGTGTTAGGATTTCCTAATGAAAACACTTGCTGAACGTCTTAAATATGCCATGGAAGTTTTACCACCTAAGAAAATTAAGGGGGTCGAACTTGCACGCGCCGTTGGAGTAAAGCCACCATCTGTTAGTGATTGGCTTTCTGGTAAATCGAAAAATATGGAAGGCCCGAACCTGATTCGTGCAGCCCAATTTCTAAAGGTAAATTCAAAATGGTTAGCTACCGGTATCGGCAAACCTACTGATGAAGAAGCAAAAACTGAGTTCAGTAATGTAAGTTTTAACAACCTCCCGATTATGGAAATTCCAGTTTTAGACTATGTTCAGGCCGGCCTTTTTGGGACTGTTGAATATGACGGAATTAATCCTAAAGGTAGGACTTATACGACCTACCAAACTACAAAACCTTCTGAAGTCTTCAGCTTAATTGTTGAAGGAATGAGTATGGCACCTAATTTTTTACCTGGTGATTCACTCGTAATTGATGCATCAATAGCACCACAGCCTGGATCCTTTGTAGTTGCTCAGAACGGATCTTATGAAACCACTTTCAAAAAGTATCGGGTAATTGGATATGATGAATATGGGCGCGAAGAATTTGAGCTAGTTCCATTAAATCCAGACTACCCGACAATATCCTCAAGGGATCATAAAATATCGATCATTGGTGTTATGGTTCGCCATGAGCGAAGTTATAAATAATAGATTTTCATACGAGGATGAGATGATAGAATTTAGAGGAAAGAGATATATTGTAGATTACAAAAGAATATTTATTTTCTTAGGTTTTATCTTCGGAATAGGCTTGGTTTTGGCTATGTCTGAAAAGCCTGTGCAATATTCTCATATAGAGTACTTGCAATTAATCATTTCAAATTCAGGTTTTATTGATTGGTTGATTATTGGGATGCTAGTCTTTTTTGCTTGTAAGACTAGTATTTGGGAAGTTGATAAATAAATTTTATCTGATTTTAAGCCGCTCCCTTGAAGCGGCTTTTTTTACACCTACCGAAAAATAAATCTAAAAAAATTAGGAATACCTATTTACTTATTTATTAGGATTGCCTAATATTTATCTCGTACCCAATAAAAAGCCCGCAGGGACTGGAAATCTAGCGGGCTTGCAAATATGCGAGATAAGTATGAAACAAAATCCTATTCAAAGCAACCTGCCAGAGTTCGGCCAATCAAGCCAAACGTCTGAGCGTTTGTACCAGCACCCAGAACCTAAATCAGTAGCGAAAGAAGTTGCTTCAAATGTCGCTGCTTGGATGCTCCTGTTTTCAATCTTTATGGGTCTTGCCTTAATGGCTGGTTATGCAGCAGATAAAGAATCTGCTTACCAGGCAGAAGCGATTGCGAAGTCCGTAGGGGGTGCGAAGTGAATGCCTATGTTAATCCTACCCGGATTATCCCGATCCGCGCTTCATCACTAGGCGATCTGTTCGATTGCCCTGCACGATGGGAAGCCAAGAATCTTTTAAATAAACGTAATCCAGCTGGTGCACGCACTCGCTTGGGTACCGCAATTCACGAAGCCGTAACCCAATGGGATCACCTGAATCTGATTGGTGAGGAAGTTAGCCTGGAAGAATGCGAAGAAATTTTGCATCACCAGATCTGGCAACCCAATGAAGAAGTGGATTGGTCGGATCTGAATCAGAACGATGCTGAGTCCATTGGCCAGTCATTAATGCACAAGTACATCACCCACATTGCACCTACTCAGAAATTTATCGGTGTAGAAGTACGTTGTGAATCTTTGATTCTTGCTGATCTAGGCATTGAACTTACTGGGACCATCGATCGCATTTATGAAAATGAAGATGGTGAATTAGGTATCTCTGATATCAAAACCGGTAAGGCTGCTGTAGGCAGTGACGGCGTAGTGAAAACCGTTGGCCATGCGCCGCAAATGGGAATTTATACCGTACTTGCTGCACATGCTCTACAGGAACCGGTAACAGCCCCTGCCCGTATTTATGGCCTGACCACTGGCAAAACAGATAAAGGTCAGCACGTGGGTATTGGTGAAATTGAATCACCTGCAGAAGTACTGCTGGGTACTGAAGAAGATCCAGGACTACTGCACCATGCGGCCACAATCATCAAACACGGTACGTTTTACGGTAACTCTAAATCAATGCTCTGCAATGAAAAGTTCTGCCCTGCGTACGCTACCTGCAAATTTCGCAAGTAATTAATTTTTTAAAAAATAAGGAATAACACAATGACTTCTCAAGTAATGACAACTGAACAACTTCGTACTTCTCGCCAAGCTGCTCATGCTGCACCTAAACCGGTTGAAGTGGGCCTTACTTCACTTGAAGGCTTTGAATTAGCACAGCGTATTGCCAAGATGCTTGCAGCCTCAACCATGGTGCCGGAAGTTTACCGCGACACACTAAAAGTCAAAGATGGTAAAGATCAGAACGGCAACTGGTTATATCGTTCAGAACCAAATCCAAACGGCTTGGCCAACTGTGTGATTGCACTCAATATGGCCAATCGTATGGGTGCAGATCCGCTAATGATTATGCAAAACCTTTACATTGTTGAAGGTCGTCCAGCCTGGTCATCTCAGTTTGTTATTGGTGCTATTAATACCTCTGGCAAATATTCACCGCTTCGCTTTGCAATGGAAGATCGTGGTGAAATTGAAGTGACCTATACCACCAAAGAATGGAAGTGGAATCCTCAACAACGTAAGAGCTTGCCAGAAGAAAAAACACATACAGTTAAATTGCGCAACATCGTATGTAAAGCCTGGGCAATTGAAGCCGGTACAGGTGAGCGTCTTGAATCTGCCGAAATCTCTATGGAAATGGCTGTTAAAGAAGGCTGGTACCAGAAGAATGGATCTAAATGGCAAACCATGCCTGAGCAGATGCTTCGCTATCGTGCTGCATCATTCTTTGGCCGGATCTATGCGCCAGAAGTGCTGATGGGTATCCGCACACAAGAAGAAGAACTTGAATCAATCATTGATGTAACGCCTGAGCCAGTGAATACAGCACCGCAAACTTTGGACAGCATTAAGCAGAATGTTGTGAAAGAAGTTGCTGCAGATGCACCTGCAGAAGAAAAACCAAAGCGTGTGACTAAATCCAAAGACGTGAAGCTTATAGAAAAATTTACTGAGAGCTTAAAAAACTGCACCAAAGATTCGGAATTTGCTGATTTACGTATTCAAGTTATTAACGAAGATGGTTTGAATATCGACCAGCAAGAAGATCTTATGAGACAGATCAATGCACGAGCTCAAGAATGTTTGGTTTCAGAATCCAAGTCATCAAATGATGCAGATAACGGCGTAAGCGTTGATGAATTGAAGCGCCTGCAACAAGAAGCTGAAGCACTGGTACAGCAAAAGAAACAGCCGGCACCTGCTGAATTGCGCAGAGCTTACGCCAAAGCATTAAACCAAGCCAAGTCGCTAGCTGAAGTATTGGATATCGAAGAACAGATCGAAAATGACGCTGCCTTAAATCAGGGTGATGCAAAGTATCTAGCAGACAACATTGAGGAAGTACGCGCCAAGTTTGAGGCATCACAAGCGCCAGCTGTAGATCCTCTCAAAAGTGGGTCAGTTAAAAGCGGTCTTATCCTACTGATCTCTGATGCCAAGAACGGTGAAGATCTTCGACAAGTCGCCCAGCAAATGAATGCAGCGAAGCCGAACTTGACCAGTGAGCATCAACAGGAATTACTGCAAGCCTACCAGCAAAAAAAGAAATTGATCGAAGATCAGATGGATATGTTCCCAAATAAATAATACGGATATGGCCACGCCTCCGGGTGTGGTCTACAGGAATAAATTATGAAAGTTATCCCATCAAATTTATTGATTCCGTTTAGAAACTGGCTGGTTAAGAACGGATACCGTGGCGTGAATCGTGGCGACCATCTAACAGCCTGGAAGCCGAAGCACAAACAGATTGAGATCATCGGACTGCAAATGAATAAACCTTGTCAGCCGGTATTTAAAACGTTCTTAGGCCAGTACCTGGAACACGGAAAAGAATTTTTAGAGGAATTGGCGTGATGGATATTCAGGAAATTCAAGAAAAATTTGAAGATTTACTTTTGGCAAACCCTGACTTTGATGAAAGCCTTTTGGAAAAAGATGAAGAAGGTTGTTATTCGGATTCTGATATTCAGCATATGTACAGCATGTTTGAAGCTGGTACGGAAGTTGGTGAGCAATGGCAAGCAGCCAAAGCTCAAGCGGTGCCGGAAAAAGATGCAGTCATCAAGAAGTTGAGTGATCAACTTTATGAGCAAGAAATGAAAACAAGTGATGCCCGTGTTCTCTGTGAAACAGCTTGTGAATTATTGGATAACTATGTACATCAAGACGCAATGGTGATTCTGAATGACTTGGAACAAGCCATGAGCACAGGAGCCAGCCAATGACTGAAATTCAACTAACCAAACTTCAATTGGCGAACTATGTTTGTGATGAGCTGCATAAAGAAATGCCATTTGATCTGATTTTTAATCAGGACGAATTCGTGCCATTTATGGAAATCATTGATGCTTCAAACCTTAATGTTGGATTTTCAGTTAAGAATATCGGTGACAAGATTCATGTCGGTGTAAATAAGGGAAATTCAAACGGTATATATCAGGCATTGAGCAGCTACATCGCTCAGCATCAGAAGCCGGAAAACTGCATCGATCAATTTATTGCTAGTGGTGAATTTGATAAGGCTTTTAAGGATGTGTTTGGTTTACCGGAATCTGTGGTGAAAAGTTTAAAGGAGGTGTCTTGATGGTTTTATATATCTCAACGCCTGAGTTACTAAAGCGTTATGGGGTAACAAAAGGCACTTTGATCAACTGGCGCAATAAAAAGGATTTTCCTGAACCAGTGATCAAAGCACATGGGCGCTCAAGCAGCCGTTACGGAATCAAAGCCGTGGATGCCTGGGAAAGAGACAACGGATTGCTTGAATCACTTGAAATACAGCCTTTGATATCAAAGCGCTCGTAATTGTCCAATATGGCGCAGAGCTTGAAGAACCACTTTTCATATGCCTGCGCCTGATCATCTAAATATTCGTGTAAATCATAAGTTCCCCATACTGCAGGTAAACCATGGCCAAGCATAATTTCACAGATATGCGGTGGTGCCAGTTCTGATATATGGGTTCTCATCGTTCTTCGCAAATCATGTGTGGTCCAGTGCTGGATCTGCACACCAAAACGTTTACGCACATTCTCATTCACATATACAGGTATAGTGGTCTGAAAGCTTTTGGCCAGCATGGTATAGGCTTTGCCTTTTAAATTCGGGAAAGCGTATTCACAACTATCAGGTGATAGTGAAAACACATATTTTAAAAATGGCACAATTTGCGGAATGATGGGCCGAATAATAGGCTTATGGGTACGATCCCCCATCTTGTGGTTCTCTGGCGGTACATGCCAGATCATTTCCTGAAAATCAAAGTCAGACTTCTTGGCCAGCCTTAATTCTGATACACGACAACCGAAAAACAGCAGCATGATAATAATGGCTTTGTTTTTTGGTGATATGGCATTGGATCTCAATGAAGCATGCACCACCCAGAATATTTCCTGCTCTGAAAGATAGCGTGAGCGCTTCACTTTCTTTACGTTTAGATCTGCTGCTCTCAAGTGCTGAATAGGCTGATGCTGCAATTTTCCGTGAATGCATCCCCAGCGCATGATCATTCTTAAATTGCCCAGCACCTTGATCGATACGGTTTTAGCATCCGCAGCAATATCAAAGAGCAATTGCGACCACTCCTGCAGCGACACATCATCACAGATCCGTCTACCTATACGCGGATAAACGTGCAATTCAAAGGCTCGATAATCATCCTTGTATGAGACTTTATGAATGGCCACCGTATTAAACCAAAGGTCACAAATATCTTTGACTGTAAGCTGTTTCAGATAGTCGCTTTCCCCTTTCAGTTTGAGCTGCATCGGATCCTTGCCCTGGTCTAACTCAGCTTTATATTTATGCACCTGTATCCGGGCATCTTTTAAACTGAGTAAGGGATAAGTCCCTAAGTCCAGTCTTTTCGCCTTGCCGCCAAAACGATAGCGATATTGAAAGACGATTTTGCCTTTAGGTGTAATTCGCACTGACAGACCATCACGATCTGTCACCACCTCAACTTTTTCACGCGGTTTCCCATTGTTGGATTTGAGCCAACTATCACTTAAAGCCATTTAAATTTTCCAGTCCAAATGTTCTATACTCTGTACATATTCAGGCAGAGCGAAATTATGTACACACATATGTACATATTTTTTCTTGAAAGGTAAATGACTTTGTTGAACTTTGAAATTATTTGATTGTCGTTAATAAACGCGAAAATTGATTAATTCTATTGAATCTAAAGCTTTTCTATATGCTTTGTTGAACTTTGAAAAACTTTGGAGAATCTTGAATGCAAAAGCCGACTATAATTTTCGATATGGATGGTACTTTACTTGACCTTGCCTACGATGATTTTATCTGGAACGAGTTATTGCCTGTACGTTATGCAGCAACTCATGGCTGTAGCCTGGAACAAAGCCAAGCGATACTCTTTGCATTTTATCAGCAACATAATCACACTTTAAACTGGTACTCCTCGCGCTTCTGGACGGCGAAAGTCGGAGTTGATGTTTTGGCCATGCAAATTGAACATAAAGATAAAGTCGCTTTACGCCCTCACTGTCTTGAATTACTGGATTATCTCAAAAATAACGGCTATCCCATCTGGCTGGCCACCAACGCTGACTGTGCCGGTCTAGCTTTCAAACTGGATCACTTGAATTTAAGAGATTATTTTGATGTGATTGTCAGCTCAGAAACGATTGGGCATGCCAAAGAATTTGTCGAATTCTGGCAAGGCCTGAATGCACTGCATCCATTTGATCCTACACATGCTTATTTTATTGATGATACTGAAAAAGTCCTGAATGGCGCCAAAACCTATGGCATTCAGAATCTGTTGAGCATCCAGCAACCCTCTTCAGCCAAAGTCGCACGCGAGACTTGCAATTACCCGATGCTGGACCAATTAACAGATTTAATCACTCATTTAAATCAGGCTGAGGTAGAAATAAAATATGCGTAAATCGTCTTTACCCGAAGATGCGGTAGGCATGCGTATAGACAAATGGCTATGGGCAGCACGGTTTTTCAAGACCCGTTCGATTGCCAAACATGCGATTGAAGGCGGTAAAGTTCATCACAATGGTGAACGAGTCAAGGTATCGCGCGAAATCCGCGTCGGTATGGAACTGACGATTCAGCAAGGTATCGACAAAAAAACCGTGCTGGTTAAGGAGCTTTCTGATGTTCGTGGCCCTGCACCGGTGGCACAAAAACTGTATGAAGAAACCGAAGTCAGTATTGCACGTCGGGAATTGATTACATCACAAAGAAAGTTGCATAATCTAGCTCGTCCCGACCATCGTCCAAGTAAGAAAGATCGTCGTGACATCAGTAAATTTAAAAATGAAAATAGTCAGAATTTTGATGAGTCATGGTCCTATAATGACGATTAAATTTAAGCGTCAGAATATGTCGTACATGCGCTGACTTTTATAGAACACTAGGGAAAATTCTGTCACTATACACCTGTGGAACAAAGCTCTAATTTAAGACATCCACTTGAGTACTAACTTAGTGACATCGTATTGAGGTTGTAAGATGGATGAGAATAAAAACAAGGCGCTCAATGCTGCCTTAACCCAGATTGAAAAACAGTTTGGTAAAAATACAGTTATGCGTCTTGGTGACAATACCGTTCAGGCAGTTGAAGCTGTGTCTACAGGTTCTTTAACGCTGGATATTGCACTCGGTATTGGTGGTTTACCTAAAGGTCGTATCGTCGAGATCTATGGTCCTGAATCTTCAGGTAAAACCACAATGACCCTGCAAGCAATTGCAGAGTGTCAGAAAGCAGGCGGTACATGTGCATTCATCGATGCGGAACACGCACTTGATCCTCAATATGCACGTAAACTGGGTGTAGATATCGACAACCTGCTAGTATCGCAACCCGATCACGGTGAACAGGCACTTGAAATCGCAGACATGCTGGTGCGTTCTGGCGCGATCGACATGATCGTTGTCGATTCCGTGGCTGCCTTGACTCCGCGCGCTGAAATTGAAGGCGAAATGGGTGACTCGCATATGGGTCTGCAAGCCCGCTTGATGAGCCAGGCACTGCGTAAAATTACCGGTAATGCCAAACGCTCAAACTGCATGGTGATCTTCATTAACCAGATTCGTATGAAGATTGGTGTCATGTTTGGTAGCCCTGAAACCACAACTGGTGGTAACGCACTGAAGTTCTATGCATCTGTACGTTTGGATATCCGTCGTATCGGTCAGGTGAAAGAAGGCGACGAAATTGTTGGTTCTGAAACCAAAGTCAAAGTTGTGAAGAACAAAATGGCGCCTCCGTTCAAGGAAGCACTATTCCAGATTCTTTACGGTAAAGGTGTTAACCATCTAGGTGAATTGATCGACCTTGCTGTACAGCAAGAAATCGTGCAGAAAGCCGGTGCGTGGTATTCATATCAAGGCGAAAAAATTGGCCAAGGTAAGAACAACACCATCCGTTATCTGGAAGAGCATAAAGAAATGGCTCAGACGATTGAAAAACTGATTCGCGACCAGCTTCTGACTAAAGCAGTGGTTGTTGAAGAAGACAATAGCAAGGAAGAGCCCGACTTTTTAGATGCGTGATCTTATTAGATGCATCATCTATAAACGTCAAGACACAGCGCCCTACGGGGCGTTTTGTTATTATATATGGAATGTAAAATCCGAGAGAATCATGTCAGACGCGAAATTTAGCAAACTGCTCGATTATGAAACTTTAAAACAGCAGTTTGGCGATGCTGAAGATCATACTCAACCTGCAAAAACAGCACTGCAAGACACTCCTGAATCTGATCCAGAGGAACGCCTGTTTTCTTCCTCATCAGCCAAAGATAAAAAAAAACCAGGACTGACTGGCTCACGTTTACGTTCTTATGCTTTTGCGGTACTGACGCGCAAGGAATATTCCAAAGCTGAACTGATAGAGAAACTCGCCCTCTATGCAGAGCATCATGATGAAGTTATTAACCTGGTTGAAGAGCTGTCCCGCGAGAACTATCAAAGTGATCAGCGCGTGGCGGAAACCATGTTGTCGAGTCAAAAGCGTAAAGGCAAAGGCCCCAATCAAATTAAAATGAAACTCAAGAGTAAAAAGATTGATGCCGCGCTTATTTCGGAAGAACTCAAGGAAACCGACTGGGTACAGCAGGCCTACGAGCTAAAAGTCAAAAAATATGGAATAGAAGTCACTAAAGATCCTAAGCTCAAAGCCAAACAGATCCGTTTCCTGATGTATCGTGGTTTTGAAATGGATGCGATTATCAAGGCAATTAACCGTAAAGCAGAAGATTAACTCTTATCTTTTTTTTGAAAGCCTTAATGAATTAAATATTTAATCCCATATAGTTGAGAAAATAAAGTAAAGCACAATATAAACTAATAATGATTTAATCATTAAACTAATAAGATAATGCTGTGTGAGGATATTGAAAAAGGAATGATATGTGAAAATATAAAACTGCGAAGTCGCATTGTTATTATAATAAGAATATGGTGGCAACCCTACCAGCAAAGCTCCGGCACATCATAGTTCTACTACCGTTGCTACCTTCCGGTCCTGGCGGGGTTCATAGAGTACAATTGCGAAGTAACCAGCAGGGCTACCATTACAAAAACAGAGTATAGAGATTTTTAATCAAGTTGCAAGCCTTGTTTCTTAAAATACCCCTTTCAGCTATCCGTTTGATTATTTTAAAAACAATATCGATATTTCTGCAGCTTTGGGAGCAATCTTCACAATCAATCCATCAATACTCAGATTCACATGATCTTTGTAAAACCTTGTTGCATTTTCTAAAAATGCCGTTTTTAATGTGTGCAACGTATATCAATGATCTATCTTGAAAAGATGAGTAGCGGATCCGCATCTCACAAAGAATTATGGAAATTTTATGATGCTTAAAAAGACCGTATTGTGTGCAGTGACAGCACTCTTTACCATTCCTCTATTTGCCAATATTCCTATTGAATCGCGTGGCTTGAGTCAAACCAGCAACCAGACTGCAGTCAATACCCCAGCCGCAATCCCTGCTGGCGCAGCTCCAGCCGTTCAAACCAATACCAGCTGGCAAATCATGCAAAAGAACCAGCAGCTCGAGAATGATCTGCGGATTTTGCGCGGTAAAATAGAGGAACAGGAAAATGAGATTGCGCAGCTTAAAAATGAACTGAACAATCGTTATGCCGATCTCGATCAGCGCCTAGAACTGTTACAGCAAAAAATTGAACCTGCTGAAGACAATCCAACGGAGGAAAACCCACAGGATACTGCACCCAGCCTAAGCGCAAATAAGGTCAATACAGCAAGCAGCGGACAGCAACCTGCTGAGCTGGAAAAAGCAGCTTATACCGTGGCTTTAGATGCTTATAAAAATGGCGGTGCAGCCAAAGCCATTGCACCCATGCAAAACTTTATTAAAAACAATCCGAATAGCGTTTATATCAGCAATGCTTATTTCTGGTTAGCAGAATTCAATCTGGCGATCGACCCGCCAAAATTTGCTGAAGCGAAACGAAATTATCTGATTGTAGTGGACCGCTATCCAAATTCGGCAAAAGCCTCTACTGCCCTGTATCAGCTTTATAACATCAGCAAAGATGTCGAAAAGAATGCTACGCTTGCATCGCAATATAAAACAAAGTTATTGAAGAATTATCCGAAAGCAGAGGAAATAAAATTTCTTAAGTAAAATAGAAAGTTCTAAAACAAAAAAAGACACCATGAAGGTGTCTTTTTTTAATTCTGTCATTTAGCGCACGATGCCACGCTTAGACTGCTCAAGTGAATCAATCAGACGTTGTGCTTCAGGAACTTCTGGAAGAATTTCGCCACGGATTTTCTCAACCGCTTCCTGAGTGGTTAATCCCGATTTATAAATCAGCTTAAAGGATTCACGCAAACCGTTAATGGTATCTTTCGACCAGCCTTTACGACGCATACCTTCGACATTCATGGCAAATGCATGCGCCGGATTGCCTGAAACCATGACATAAGCCGGGACATCTTTTAGAATTAATGATGCACCCCCAATCATGCTATAAGAGTCAATCTTGCAGAACTGATGGATTCCAGAGTTACCGCCAATGACGACGTAATCACCTATATGCACATGACCAGCCACACCGACATTGTTGGCGAAAATATTATAATCACCGACCATACAGTCATGAGCAATATGCGTATTCACCATGAGCAGATTATGACTGCCAATCTTGGTTATACCTTGATCCTGGACCGTACCACGATGCAGACTGCAATGCTCGCGAATCTTGTTATGATCACCAATTTCCAGCCAGGTTTCTTCACCTGCGTATTTTAGATCCTGACAAACTTCGCCCACACTGGCAAACTGGAAAATTTCGTTATATTCACCTATACGCGTATAGCCTCCCACCACGACATGTGAATGAAGTTTGCTACCCGCCCCAATAGTGACATTTGGCCCAACAATACAATAAGGACCAATTTCTACACCGGCAGCAATGACTGCTGATGAATCAATAATGGCAGTTGGATGAATCAGGGGATTATTGCTCATGCCTGCTCGACTTTCTGATGCGAAACCATAATTTCCGCGGTTGTTGCGACGACGCCATCTACTGTGGCAGTACAATTATATTTGTAAATGCCGCGTTTATGCATCACTAATTCAGATTTTAAAACCAATTGGTCACCTGCAACCACCTGTTTTTTAAATCTAACCCTCTCCGCACCCGCAAACAGGAACAATGAACCCTCGCTTGGAACTTCATTATTCATCACAAAGCCCAGGATTCCAGAAATTTGAGCCAATGCCTCTACAATCAGCACACCCGGCATGATGGGATAATTCGGGAAATGGCCTTGCAGAAACTCTTCATTAATTGAGACATTCTTATAACCAACAATGCCATTTTCGGTAATCTCAACAACGCGATCAACCAGTAAAAATGGATAACGATGGGGCAAATATTCACGAATCTTTTGAATATTCATTGGCAATTCAGGCTTCGTGAATGTAGGCAAATTCGACTCTATCATCATAATTATTTACGCAACTTAAATGTTGATTCAATGGACTCAATTTGAGATTGCATATGATCTAATCGTTTTACCAATTGGGTCAATGGCACATCTGCTAATTGTCTTAAACGAACCACCGTGCGTTTCCATTGCTGATTTGGCAGCAATCCCATACCTGAAGAATATGTGCCCGCTTCAGTAATGTTATTTGTCACCATTGACATTCCAGTTAATGTCACATTATCGACTATATCTAGATGTCCTGATACACCACAAGCACCTGCCAGAATACAGTTTTTGCCAATTGTGGTACTACCTGCAATACCGCATTTAGCCGCAATAGCAGTATTAGCACCAATCTTGACGTTATGGGCGATTTGCACAAGATTATCAATAATGACGCCTTGATCCAAAATCGTGTCATCCAAGGCACCGCGATCGATACTACAGTTTGAACCAATCCTAACATCATCAGCAATGCGCACCGAACCCAACTGGGCAATACGATGCCATTTACCTTGATAAGGAGCAAAACCAAAACCTTCACTGCCAATCACGCTATTGGCATGAATGCGAACACGATTTCCGATTTTGGTTTCACCGGTCAATGTGACATGTGCATCAATAAAACAGTCATTACCAATTTCAACCTGATTATCTATTTGGACATGCGACTGAATAATCGTGTTTTCACCCACTACGCAGTTCTCGCCAATTACCACATAATGTCCAATATAGGCACTGTCAGCAATGATGGCAGATGGATGAATTTGTGCAGTACTCTCAATGCCCCGATTCGTATGCTTTTTCTCAAAAACGTGAGTCAGAATAGCAAAAGCCAGGTAAGGATTGGCCACTATAATAAAGTTGTGCTTGGACCTTAGCTGCTCTTTTAATTCAGCAGTTACAATCAAAGCGCCCGCCTGACTCTGAGCAGCCTGTTCCAGATATTTATCTGCATTAACAAATGCCAGGTCTTGAGAAGTTGCCTTTTCAAGACTTGCCAGACCTCTCAAACACAAATCTGCCTGACCTGCGTACTCGCCTTGTACAAGACGAGCGAGATCAGCTAACTGAAGTTTTTGATGATTCATTGATTACTTAATTGCATTAACCTTTTGAATCATTTTATCAGTTAAATCATATTTAGCGTCATAAGCAAGTGCTGAATTTTTATTTAAAATCCCATCCAGGTTATTTTCTTTGCGCAGCTGCTCAGCAACTAACTTGACACGTGCATCAAATATGGTGCGAATCTGTTTAATTGAACCCTGAACACTACTCTGCACAGATTGCTGGAGCTGGTTTAATTCCTGAAACTTGGTTTGATACTGGGCAGACATTTGCTGTTTTTCTGCATCAGTCAATTTGGTATTTGACTGAGCGCGTTGCTGTAAAGCTTCTAGTTCTTTACTGAGCTGCTCAATCTTGGTCGTTTGCGGCTGAATTTTTTGCTGGAATATCGAATTTTGTTGTTTCAGGTATGTACTGCCTTCAACCACTCGTTCCAGATCAATTACCCCAATACTGGCCGCTTGAGTTATAGGAGCAATATTCGCTAAAGCCAGGCTCATCGCCATAATCATTTTTTTCATATTCTTACTCATTCAAAAAAATTTGCTCACAAAGTTTTTAAACCTCATGAGCAAAATCTACCTTCAGGATTTCCGGAGACTCTTAGAAAGTACGTCCAATTTCAAACTGGATATTTTTGGTTTCATCACCGTCTTTTTTATTCAATGGATAAGCATAGCTCAGTGATAATGGCCCAATCATGGTAATCCAGGTAAAGCCAGCACCTACGCTATAACGCATATTATCCACATCAAAACCGAAGTTGTCCTTACAATACTGCTTGGCATCTACCCGGCCAACCTGACTATTAACATATATCTCACCACGTGGTACATCACATTGTGTATCAAATACTTGTGCACCTTCAGCAAACAGGACTGGACGAACCTGACGTGCCCAATCTCCCTTGAACGGAATAGGAAGCACCAGTTCAGTACCAAACTGCACTAAAGCATTACCACCGACTTCTTCAGGATCCCAATCTCTTTGATTGGTTTCATTAAAAGTTACGCCTGGATATCTAGGACCCAGTGTACTGTTATCATAGCCACGAACCGAGCCGAAACCACCTGCAAAGAAATTCTTATAGAATGGCAGATCATTACCATAACCCAACTTGCCATAACCGCGCAGGATAAAATCTTTTCCAAGCGGGAAGAATGCCTGTGCATCATAAGTCAGTTTTTGGTATTCCACATCACTGCCCGGCAATGCGACTTCACCATTGATTCGATGAGACATACCACTTGTCGGGAACATCGGGCGGTTTAAGGTATTATAAGACCATCCCAAATTCAAATTGTAGGTTAAGAAGTCACCTTTGAACTGGTCATCAAAATCAACCAAGTTCGCTGTCTGACGATCGGTATACAGACACTTGTCTTTGACGTCATAACCTTCAGGTGGATTTGTTGGTCTCGGCTTTTCATCCAACACATCTAAATCTGCCTGAGAATACAGATAGGCTGTACACACATCAGTCCGGCGATTAGTGGCCTTGCCACCTTTCGACAACAAATAGTCACGTACATAAGTAGATACATACGGACCAGTTGTTACTTCGGTCTGGTCAATATTCAGCCCCATGCTGACACTCTGGTTCTCATCAATTGGATAACCAAAGTTGATCCCACCACCAAAACTGTCTGTTACATAGTTGTTGACGTTATAGTCATCATCCAGCTTGGTTTTACGATAATAAAGATTATAACCGCGACGCACCCCATCAATCGTAAAGTACGGGTCCATCACACTCAGGTTATAGTAATCTTGCGTTTCAGAACGTGATAAATCGATCGATACACTATTACCGGTGCCCAAGAAATTGGTCTGGCTTAGACCGGCCTGGAATGTAACACCACCACTTTGCGAGAAACCAACCGCCAAGGTACTGGTTCCTGAATGCTGCTCTTCAACGGCAACATTCAGATCTACCTGATCCGGCGAACCAGGAATACGTGCCGGCTTAATATCTACGGTTTTAAAGAAGCCGGTACGCTCCAGACGCACTTTAGAAAGGTCAATCTTCTCATTACTTGCCAATGCACCTTCCATCTGGCGCATTTCACGGCGTAATACTTCATCGGCTGTTTTATTGTTACCGGTAAAATTAATACGTCGTACCGTAACCTGCTGACCCGGATTAATATAGTAATTCAGATCAACCATTTTGGTGTCATTGTTAATTTGAGGAACAACGTTGACTTCGGCATAGTAATAACCCGCATTACCATACTTGCGTAACAATAACTGTTTGACTGCGTTGACCTTTTCCTGAGAATAAATTTCGCCTTCTTTGAAGATTTGCAAGGCTTGCAATTCTTCAGTCTTATAAAGCGCATCGCCTAAATATTTGGTTTGACCAAATTTAAACTGCTCACCTTCATCCACAGAAACTTCGATAAAGACATTCTTTTTATCTTCACTCAAGTTAAGACTAGAATTGGTAATATTAAAGTTGATATAACCGCGATTCAGGTACATGGCACGCAAAGCTTCCAGGCTTGCCGCCATTTTTTCACGTGCATAACGGTCATTTCGGGAAATGACAGAACTCCAGCCACTTTCTTTTACTGCGAAAGCCTGCTTGATATCGGATTCTTTAAATACAGTATTACCAATAATATTGATATCGAAAACTTTGGCTGCTTTGCCTTCAACAAAATCGATCAGCAATTCAACCCGGTTATTTGGTCGAGGAGTTGTCTTAACTGTAATATCCGCATCATAACGACCTTGCTGCATGTACTGCTGTTCAAGTTCAGTTTCAATGGTTTGTAATGCTGACTTCTTCAGCACCTCACCTTCAGCCAGACCCATTTTCTTCAGGCCATCTTCAAGTGCTTCCTTAGGAATCAGTTTATTGCCTTTCAATTCAATTTTTGAAATGACTGGGCGTTCAACCACCTGGAAAACCAAAGTATTGCCTTGCTGAACAGCTTTAATGTCATCAAACAGGCCTGATGCATACAAGCTACGAATTGCATTAGAGATGATAGGATCATTGACCCGATCACCACTGTTAATCGGCACTAGGCCATACACATTCTCAGGAGTTAAACGTACTAATCCATCAAATTTTATATCTTGTACAATGAATTCATCTGCTGCATATACTTGTTGTGCTACTGCCATTGCACTAACGAGTGCCAGAGGCATAAATAAATGTGTGTGCTGCATGCCAGTCTTTTCCGCTGTTAATTTATTCCATCTACGTTGTTATAAACGCATAAAATCATTAAATAATGCTAGAAGCATCATACTGCCGAGCAGTACCATACCAATTTTTAGTCCAACCAATTGTATTTGTTCGGAAACAGGTTTACCACGAATTAATTCAACAAAATAGTAAACCAGATGTCCACCATCAAGCATTGGAATAGGCAATAGGTTTAATATTCCTAAACTTACACTCATTAAGGCCATAAAGGAAATAAAAGTTTCCCAACCCATTTCTGCGCTCTGCCCGGCCACTTTGGCAATGGTAATTGGTCCTGATAAATTATCCAGACCAATCAGGCCACGCACCATTTTGACAATCGAGTTCAGAATCATTGAAGATAAATGTGCTGTTTTATCAAATGCCATGACCAGCGCTTCACCTGGCGTATAATGGATGGTCTGCTTATATTCTGCAGGAATGTTAATTTTACCCGGGTCACTTTGCACGCCCAGCATACCGGTCACATTCCCCATATTGTCACGTTTGCCTTGCGGCATGACCTCAAGCTGAACCACCTGATTTCCACGTAGTACATCAATTTTAAGCAACTTTTCTGGAGATGCCTGCACTACCTGTACGACATCAAACCAGTCTTTCATCTGCACACCATCAATTGCCAGAATCTTATCACCCTCTTTCAAGCCTTGACGGATGGCCGCTCCATCATCGCTGAGTTTGGAGATGACTGCCGGAATCTGTGGGCGATATGGCAAGAAGCCCAGACTATCGAGTGGTGACTGGCTTTGATCTTTGAGGAATTCCTGAATCGGCAACTGGAACTGTTTGTTCTCACCCGCACGATCCACCTGTATAGAAACCACGCCAGTTTCACCAACACGATCTACCAAGGCATAATTGAGTTTTTCCCAGGTTTCTACCTGAGTGCCATCCACAGCTACAATCTTGTCACCTGGCTGCATCTGTACGGTCGCAGCAGGAGTATTTGGTAGAACTTTACCTACCCGCGTATTGAGTTGTTCTTGTGCCGGTAAAAACAGCACCCAAAACAGAAGGACTGCAAAAATCAGGTTGATCAACGGACCCGCGGCCACAATGGCGATCCGCTTCCACGGATGCTGCCGATTGAAGGCTTTCGGTAAATCCTCTTCAGCGACATTGCCTTCTCGCTCATCCAGCATTTTGACGTACCCGCCCAAAGGCAAGGCAGACAGTTGATACTGAATTCCGGATTTTTTCGAGGTCCATTTTAATAAGGTCGGTCCAAAACCAATGGAATAGACCAGAACTTTAACGCCCAGTTTACGCGCTACAATATAGTGACCAAACTCATGAATCGCAATTAAGGGACCGAGTAACAGGATTGCGGCTGCAATAATAAACAAGGCGCTCATGTTTTAACTTCCTTTATTCACAACATACTGCTGTGATAAACCTCGTGCTATTTGATCTGCTTGCAAGATAGCCTCCAGATCATGTGCGGGCTGATTGTCCATCTGATTCAGAACATGCTCAACCACTTGAGGAATTTGAGTAAATCTGATCTGTTGATTTAAAAATGCAGCAACTGCAATTTCATTGGCCGCATTTAAAATCGTGGGTGCAATTCCGCCACTCTGCATGGCCTGACGTGCCAGTTTTAATGCAGGGAAACGGACTACATCCGGTTCTTGAAAATTGAGTTGTGAATGCATAAACAGATCCAGCGGTGCCACATGCGTACTGATACGCTCAGGCCATGCCAAAGCATGTGCAATAGGCGTGCCCATATCCGGATTACCCATTTGTGCCAAAGTCGAACCATCTACATATTGAACCATTGAGTGAATAATACTCTGTGGATGCACAACAACTGTAACAAATTGTTCTTGAACTGCAAACAAATGGCAGGCTTCGATCAACTCCAAACCTTTATTCATCAAGGTAGCAGAATCGACTGAAATTTTTTGACCCATAGACCAGTTGGGATGCTTGCAGGCTTGGGCAGGTGTAACTTCCTCAAGTTGCTGCATGCTGTGGTTTAGAAATGGACCACCTGATGCGGTCAGCAAAATCTGGGATACACCCAGTTTTGGTTTACCATGACGCTCTGCTTCAAAATAATGCTGGGGCAGACACTGAAAAATTGCATTGTGTTCAGAATCAACAGGAAGCAATAAAGCACCATGATCGCGCACCGCCTGCATCATGATGTCACCCGACATGACCAAGGCTTCTTTATTGGCCAGCAGTACGCGCTTACCCGCTTTCACCGCAGCCAAGGTTGGTAACAAGCCTGCTGCACCAACAATTGCTGCCATCACAATATCGACATCAGTATGTTCAGCCACTGCAATTAAACCGGCTTCATCATGCAGAATTTCAATATCGGATAAATGGTGTTGCTGGAGTCGTTTTGAGAGTTCGTCTACTTTATCAGCTGGCACCACCACCACTTTAGGATGGTATTGACGGCAAATTTCGACCAGCTCATTAATACGACTTTGCGCGGTCACAGCAAAAACCGAGTATGCTTCAGGATGTCGCTGCAAGATTTTTAAAGTACTTTGACCGATGGAACCTGTAGCACCCAGTATACAAACTGCTTGTGACATTTATAAATCTACACCAATAAGTTTTAAAACAGCCATACCTGCTGCAAAGATTGGAGCTGCAGCAAGCAAAGAATCAATACGATCCAGTACTCCGCCATGCCCTGGCAAAATTCGACCTGAATCCTTAATACCGGCACGACGTTTGATCATGGATTCAAACAGGTCTCCCAGCACCGAACTAAATACTGTAACCACTGACAAAATAAGGAATAAAATCAGTTCTGGCCAAGTCATATCCAGATAAAGCAAAGCAACTGCAGTCACGATCAGCATTGAAGTAACAATACCGCCATAAAGTCCTTCTATCGACTTGTTAGGACTGACATCTGGCGCCAGTTTTTTCTTGCCGAATTTACGACCTACAAAATACGCACCGCTGTCTGCGCCCCATACCAGTAAAAACAGGTACATCAGCCACCAAGGTGAACTTTGCCAGACCGAGAAAATTGCAGTAACCGCAGCGGAAATTAACACCACCCCGATGCCATGCAGACTGTTATTGTACCAGCCATCATATTCAGGATAGGTTTTTACCCAGTAAATACTGAGTAACCAGGTAACAATAGAAGCTACCCATAACAATAAGGCGACCTCGGCAAAATACAATGCCAAAGCGGAAAGTGCTGCAGTGAGCACTCCATATCCCCAAGCAACAGGTTTGACGACATGTTTAAATTTTCGAGGCATGAGTTTAAACCACTCATAACCTGCCACCCCGGCAGCCACAACCATCAATGCGAACATTGGATAATGTGATTCGGTAGCAAACATGCAACTAAGTACAACTGCTACCAGTACCAATGCGGTTATAATCCGCTCAAACATTTATTAATTCTCAAGTCTTTCTTGATGAATCTGCTCTGATGTTTTACCAAAACGACGTTCGCGACCACCAAACACAGCAAGTGCATCGTCAAACTCTTCTATGGTAAATTCTGGCCATAAGGTCTCAGTAAAATACAACTCTGCATATGCTGCCTGCCAGAGCAGGAAATTGGACAAGCGGAAATCTCCACCAGTACGAATCAGCAGATCAACAGGCGGCAAGTCACTCAGACTGACATATTGACCAAACATATCAGTATCAATTGCTTCAAGATCTAATTTATTTGTTAAAACATCCGCAGCAATCTGCTTCGCAGCTTGTGCCATGTCCCACATTCCACCATAGCTGATTGCAATGGTGAGCGTCATACTATCGAAATTAGCAGTCCTTTGTTCTGCTTGCAACATCAGCGCCCGCAGTTCAGGAGATAAACGCGACCGATCACCAATAAATCGCAAGGAAATGTTAAATTTTTCCATACGTGGCAACTGTTCATGAATGGTGTCTTCCAACAGCTTCATGAGCAGGTCTACTTCATATTGGGGACGGTTCCAGTTTTCACTGGAAAATGCAAAGACAGTTAAAGCCTGGATATTTCTTTTTCTGCAATGTTCGACGATAGGATCCAGAACCGTTTTTCCTTCACGGTGCCCGTCACCTTTTTGCATCTGATTTTTTTTGGCAAAACGATTGTTGCCATCCATAATGATGGCAACATGTTTTGGAAGACAGGAATTTTCTTCAGCAGCGGTCATCGATGAATTAGACCTTCATCAATTCAGCTTCTTTCGCAGCCAAGCGTTTGTCTACTTCAGCAACAAATTTGTCTGTAATTTTCTGAATGTCGTCAGAAGCGCGGCGTTCATCATCTTCAGAAATTTCTTTTTCTTTCAACAATGCTTTGATATCACCCAATACATCACGACGGATGTTACGGATGGCAACTTTGGCATTTTCAGCTTCATTTCGTGCAACTTTCTGCATGTCACGACGGGTTTCTTCAGTCAGAGCTGCCATTGGCACACGGATCGCGTCCGCAGTAATCGGGTTCAGCCCCAGATCAGATTCACGGATCGCCTTGTCAATTGCAGCCACCATTGAACGTTCAAATGGCTGAACCAGCAAAGTACGTGAATCTTCAACACCTACGTTTGCAACCTGGTTCAATGGCACATCAGAGCCATAGTAAGGAACCATGACACCGTTTAGAATCGAGGGATGCGCACGTCCGGTACGAACTTTAGCAAAACCGTGTTCCAACGAGTCAAGTGACTTGTTCATACGCTCTTCTGCGTCTTTTTTAAGATCGTTAATCATATGATCTTCCTTACTTAATTCTTTAAAAGAGGTTATTACTAAATTAGTGTGTAGTATAAAGTGCTTTGGTGCTCACGTCATTAATTGGTAACGTGAGTCCCTTCTTTTTCGCCCATAACAACAGAAAGCAATGCACCAGATTTATTCATATCGAATACTTGTAGCGGTACATTATGGTCGCGACACAAGCAGATCGCTGTTAAATCCATCACACCCAGCTTTTCGTCCAGAACCTGATCAAAAGTCAAAGTGTCATATTTCACTGCATCTTCGTACTTGCTTGGATCTTTGTTATATACGCCATCTACCTTGGTTGCTTTCAAGATCAAATCTGATTCGATTTCGATACCGCGTAAACAGGCAGCAGTATCTGTAGTAAAGAACGGATTACCTGTCCCTGCAACAAATACACATACTTCACCCTGAGTCAGGTGACGGATTGCATCACGGCTTGAGTAAGACTCAACCACAGCACCAATTGGCAAAGCAGACATTAAACGGGTTTTAATATTACGGCGCACCAAAGCGTCGCGAAGTGCCAAACCGTTCATGACTGTAGCCAGCATACCCATCTGGTCGCCAGTTACACGACCCACCAGGCCATCTTTTTGTAGTTGACTACCGCGATAGAGGTTACCACCACCAACAACAATACCTACTTGTACGCCTAAACCCACAAGGTGCGCAATAGAAAGTGACATCTGATCGAGCACTTGTGCATCGATTCCCATGTCTTTATTGCCTGCCAGCGCTTCACCAGAAAGCTTTAACAGGATGCGACCAAAGCGTGGCTTTTTAGAATCCAACATCATCAAACTCCAAAGTATTCAATTTAAATTTTTTTAATTCAAAATCTTAAGCAGACTTGACTGAAATGAGTTTTGCATACAGATCGTATTCATCTGCATCAGTAATCTCAACTTCAAGCAAATCCCCTGCCTTAATGACACTTTTATCGATATCTTCAACAAAAACATTGCCATCAATTTCAGGTGCATCTGCATACGAACGTGCAACCGCTACCGGGAATTCATCTTCCAAGTCATCTACCAGCACAGTCATGATCTGACCGATACGCTGTTGGAGTTTGGCTGCCGAGATTTCCTGCTGAACCTGCATGAAACGCTCATAGCGTTCTTGTTTAATTTCTTCAGGAACGTGATCTGGCAAATCATTTGCTGTCGCACCTTCAACTGGCGAATAGGTGAAACATCCTACACGGTCCAGCTGGGCTTCTTTCAGCCAGTCCAGTAACATCTGGAAGTCTTCTTCGGTTTCACCCGGGAAACCCACCACAAATGTTGAACGGAGCACCAGATCAGGACATTTCTCACGCCAGATTTTCAAACGCTCCAGGGTATTTTCACTGTGCGCAGGCCGTTTCATCAGTTTGAGAATTTTTGGACTTGCATGCTGGAATGGAATATCCAGATAAGGCAGGATTTTGCCTTGTGCCATCAAGTCGATCACCGCATCCACATGTGGATACGGGTAGACATAATGCAGACGCACCCAAATGCCTAACTGACCCAGTGCTTCACACATGTCATAGAATTTGGTTTTAACCGGCTGGCCATTCCAGAAATCCAGCTTGTATTTCGTGTCCAGGCCATAAGCAGAAGTATCCTGGGAGATAACGAGTACTTCTTTTACACCGGCACGTTTCAGCGCTGCAGCTTCTTCAAGCACAGAACCGACTGGACGTGAAACTAAATCGCCACGCATGCTTGGAATAATACAGAAGGTACAACGATGGTTGCAGCCTTCTGATATTTTCAGATAAGCATAATGTTTTGGGGTCAGGCGGATGCCTTGCTCTGGAACCAGATCAATAAATGGATTGTGTTTTGGCGGCTCAGGCACGTATTGATGAACCGCATCCATAACCTCTTTATATGCCGCTGCACCTGTCACTTTCAGGACATTCGGATGCATCTGGCGAATCTTGTCTTCGTCTTTACCTAGACAACCTGTTACGATCACGCGACCATTCGCGCTCATCGCCTCACCAATCGCATCTAGCGATTCTTGCACTGCGGATTCAATGAAACCACAGGTATTTACTACAACTAAATCAGCACCGTCATAATCCGAAGCGACGTCATAACCTTCAGTCTTTAACTGGGTTAAAATACGTTCAGAATCTACCAATGCCTTAGGACAACCTAAAGATACAAAACCGACTTTGGGGGACTTCATGAATTTTCGCTCTACTAGAATGCGCGTATTGTATGTCTTTTCGCATCATAAAAATAGTTGAAAACCTGACTCTTTGCATCACGCACTAAAATATAGCCATAAAATATTCAAGATACCCAGCAACGCACCAAAATGAATCATTTTAGATTTACAGCCTCAAATTAATCCGTTATATCTAAGATGAACCATGTTGCTCTGCCACATTTCTGCGTTTTCCAGCAAAAAATAAACTCTATTCATAAAAGTTGGCGTGCATCTTGCATCAAATCAGAACTTAAAATTGATTAAATTGCTTTATGAAGATGCCATTGCGCCATTTTAATACAGGAACAAACCCGCGAATGGATCAACTTATTCCGATCGACTATCGTGTTTTAGTGGACAATATGACCACATGTATCTTATTGATAGACCGCGATCTAAATATTTATTATCTGAACTCTGCCTGCGAAGCCCTATTTGATGTGAGCTTATTTCGGGCGAGTGGCACATCTGTGCTGAATATTTTGCAAAACCCGACAGATGAGTTTAATACCGAAGAAGCCCTGAATAATACCTTAAGTACGGGACAGCCCTATACGCGTCGTGAAGCCACTATTCTGGTCAACTTTAAAGACATTCATGTCGATTACACTGTTTCTCAGCTAAACCTTGGCAAACCTTATCATCCGCTGTTACTCATCGAACTCAATCCTCGCGATCGCATGCTCAAAATCTCGCGTGAAGAAAATCTGGTACAACAGCACCAGGTCGCGCGCCAGCTGATTCGCGGTGTCGCGCATGAAATCAAGAATCCACTCGGTGGCATTCGCGGGGCGACCCAATTGCTGGCACGCAGCCTGAATGATCAACAATATAAAGAATTTACTGACATTATCATTAGCGAAGTGGATCGACTCAGAAATCTGGCCGATACCATGCTCGGCTCACGCCAGCTTCCAAGCTATGAACTGGTCAATATACATGAACCCCTGGAACGGGTACGCTCCCTGATTGCCAGCCAGACCAAAAAGAAAATCAAAATTACCCGGGATTACGACCTGTCATTACCTGAAGTTCTGGCAGACCGAGACCAACTGATTCAAGTCATTTTGAATATTTGTGCCAATGCTGTACAGGCCATGACCGAAAACAAGGAATTCTTTATCGAACATCAACCGGAACTGATTCTAAGAACCCGGATTCAGCGTCTCTTTACCATTAACGGGGTGATTCACCGTTCTGTGGTACGGATTGATATTGAAGACAATGGCCCGGGAGTTCCGGAAGACATTATCGAATCGGTGTTTTATCCACTGGTCACCAGCCGGGCCAAAGGAACCGGTCTGGGCCTCAGTATTGCTCAAAATATTATTCATCAGCACAACGGCATGATCGAGTGTCAGTCTGTGGCTGGAAAAACTGTCTTTAGCTTATATTTACCTTGGGAGTCAAATCATGTCGCGAAATAAAATATGGGTGATTGATGACGATCGCGCCATGCGCTGGGTACTGGAAAAGACCTTTAAAGAAGAAGGTCTGGATGTGACCAGTTTTGAAGAAGCACAATCTGCTCTGGATCAATTGAGTATTGAAGCACCCGATGTAATTCTGACCGATATCCGCATGCCGGGTATTGATGGACTTACCTTCCTGGGCAAGGTTAAACACAGTTATCCTGACCTGCCCGTCATTATTATGACAGCACATTCAGACCTGGAATCTGCTGTATCAAGTTATCAAACCGGTGCATTTGAATATTTACCTAAGCCTTTTGATATTGATGAAGCGCTGGCGCTGGTAAATCGTGCAATTTTACATATCACCAAGCTACAGCAGCAGGAGTCAGCAAAGACTGCCCCGCCAATTCAATCTACAGAGATTATTGGTGAGTCACCTGCCATGCAGGAAGTATTCCGAGCCATTGGCCGTTTGTCTCAATCGCACATTACCGTATTGATTAATGGTGAGTCGGGTACAGGTAAAGAGCTGGTGGCGCATGCCCTGCATCGTCATTCACCACGCAGTTCAAAACCTTTTATTGCACTCAATATGGCAGCCATTCCAAAAGACCTGATCGAAACCGAACTGTTCGGTCATGAGAAAGGTGCTTTTACCGGTGCCAATACCCAACGTCAAGGCCGTTTTGAACAGGCCAACGGCGGTACATTGTTCTTAGATGAAATTGGTGACATGCCATTTGAAACCCAAACACGTTTATTGCGTGTACTGGCTGATGGCGAGTTCTACCGTGTCGGTGGTCATATTCCGGTTAAGGTCGATGTGCGTATCGTGGCAGCGACGCATCAGGATCTGGAAAAGCTGGTCCATGATGGCCGTTTCCGGGAGGACTTGTATCACCGACTGAATGTGATCCGGATTCATATCCCAAAACTGGCACATCGCTCTGAAGATATTCCAATGCTGGCACAGCACTTCCTTGCACGTGCAGGTAAAGAACTCGGTGTAAATCCTAAGATATTGCGTCCTGAAACTCAGGAATACATGCAAAAGCTGCCTTGGCAAGGTAATGTTCGTCAGCTGGAAAATACCTGTCGCTGGCTAACTGTCATGATTACAGGTCGTGAAGTTTATCCTGAAGACCTGCCACCTGAACTGAAACAGATTCCGATCCAGCAACAGGATCCTGGTGCTCCGATCCCAAACCTGAACCAGATTGCACCGCATCACTGGGATGAATTACTAGGTCAATGGGCAATCCAGAAGCTGAAAAATGGCGAGATGAAATTACTGGATGCAGCGACACCCATGTTTGAGCGCACCCTGATCAATGCAGCCCTGCAACAAACACGCGGCCGCAAGCGTCATGCTGCCGAACTTCTGGGCTGGGGGCGTAACACCTTGACCCGCAAACTTAAAGAACTGGGCATGGACAGTGCTGATGATGACGAAGTAGAAGAAATCGAAAGCCAGGCCTGAAAATAAAAAAGCACCCGCGGGTGCTTTTTTATTACGACCAGTAAAAAGCTAGACAGTTAAACCAATATAACGTGAATAGCCTGCTGCGCCCAAATCAGATTTTAATATTAAATAGTTTGGATATGTACTTAGGCTAATTTCCTCAAACATATTTACCACGTCGTCATTGGCATGCAATTCATCCACTGTTTTTTGCATGGTTTGCTCGAATTCATCAGTGATATATTCAAAGCCAATATCCATGGCAATAAACAAGGTATGTTCACAAGGTTGGATATATTGCTCTTCCTGCCAGTTAATGATGTCTTGGTGGCAATGTGGGCAGGCAATATTATCGGTGGCCTGAATCGAAAGCGGAATAATTTGATATGCCATATGAAAGTCAATCTGTTTGCTATTTGTCTATTTTAGCAAATTTTATGGATTGTCTTTACTCAATTAAAAAATCCGGATGATAAAAAGGGAATCTTCAGACTCCCTTTTTTAATATTGAAAGCTCTCAAGGCTCAATTAGGTATGTGCAGCCTTATAACGTGATAATGCTGTGACTGCGACTGCCGAGACCACCACTGCCGGTAAACTTGCCATAAGAATACCTGTAGTTCCCAAACCCAATGCCAGAATCTTTCCGGTTAACAACGGCCCGGTCATCGCCCCTAAACGTCCTAGCGAGATTGCACTCCCCACACCGGTCACCTTACCCAAGTCCGAATAAAAAATCGGTGAGATCCCGTAGAGAATAGACTGGCCACCTGTAGAGAAAATACCCCCCATAATTCCCGCAAAAATCAAAAGTGGAATAGAAGTAGTGGTAAAAAGTAATACCAAGGCCACAAACAAACCACTATAAATAATGACTGCCATTTGCCAAAGCTTTAAACGGTCCAGTAAATAACCCAAGCTCAAGGTACCAATCACTGCCCCTACCTGGAACATTAACATTACCAAAAATGCCTGCTGCTTCTGCAAACCTTGTTCCATAAGTAAATTAGGCAACCAGCTGATCAAAATATAATTGATCATGAGGGTAAAAAAGAAACCAACCCAAAGAGGTAATGTATTTCTATACTGTCGCTGCTTGAACAAAACTTCAGCCATTCCCGGTACAGCTTCGCCAGAAACCGGCACTTCCGCATTCATTTTAGGCTTATCTTTAAGAATAAACGCCATCAATGGAATCAATACCAAAGGCGTTAATCCCCCAATCAGGAATAAGGTTTGCCATTGAATATCCGGAAGCAGCATGGCCAGACCGGCAACAAAGATCGCACCTACCGGCAAACCACAATACATCAAACTATTTAACTTGCCACGGTTGGCTTCCGTTGCTTCATCACCGACGACTGAAATCATGGTCGGCATTGCGGCACCTAAACCCAGCCCGGTAAAGAAACGCGCTGCATATAAAACTTCGATACTTGGCGCAATCGCAGTCAGCGACATGAACAGACCAAAAATAGTCACAGAGAGCATCAGGACTTTTTTTTGCCCTAAATAATCGGCGATACGTCCACCAAAGAATGCGCCGAACAGCATTCCGAAGACGCCTAGGCTAAACACATAACCCATTTGAACCTGA
This sequence comes from Acinetobacter sp. SFD, assembly GCF_001647575.1. NCBI lineage: Bacteria > Pseudomonadati > Pseudomonadota > Gammaproteobacteria > Moraxellales > Moraxellaceae > Acinetobacter > Acinetobacter sp. SFD. The sequence goes on along the minus strand of NZ_LSZJ01000012.1, from coordinate 201,469 downwards.
CCTAAACCAAAGCTTGCTGCAATTCCTTTCGCTGCAACCCCGGGAGCTTGAAGGTCAAAACCTTCAAAAAATGCGACCCAAAAACATAAGAATATGGTTAAGATTTTTTGGGTTTTTCCGCTGTATGGCTGTGCCATGATTGATCTCCATCAATAATCTACAAATCGCTTCATCACCTGGCGATCCGTTACCCTATTCTCAACTTAATGCTGATTGAGAAATAGCACGACAATAGTCGGGTTTAAGTACTCTCATCGGCAATAAATAGTGTCAAAATTAGACCTAAAAGATTAAGTATCCAGACTTATTACATCTTAATAATTTCAATTGAATATATTTTTCAATAACTTGACTTCATAGTAGGTATTTCTAATCTCACGATAGTCAAAACTTATACAAAACCACCAGCCAATAAAAAACCCGCGAGATGCGGGCTTTTCTAGCTCAAAATCTTAAGCAGATTTTTTCGCTTGGACATTCTTACGAATCGTGATCATCACCAGTTGTACTGCTGCTGGGGTTACACCTGGAATACGGCTTGCTTGCGCTAAAGTCTCAGGACGAACATCTTTCAGCTTCAGAGTAATTTCACGAGACAAACCCGACACGATGTCATAGTTAAAATCAGCAGGAATACGGGTTTCTTCCAGACGTTTCATTTGTGCCACGTCTTCATGCTGACGGTTAATATAACCCGCATATTTCACTGCAATTTCAATTTGTTCACCGACAAATGGTGAGACTTCAGAATTGGTCAATTCTGCAATTTGAGCAAATGAAATATTAGGACGTTTCAACAAATCAATTGCCGAACACTCTTTAGACAGGTCTGCACCGGTCATCTCAACGAATTTTTTACCCATTGGATTGTTTGGCGCCGCCCACAGATGCTGCAAACGACCTGTTTCTTTTTCTACTGCTTCCATTTTCTCGCAGTATGCAGCCCAACGTTCGTCATCCACCAGACCCATTTCACGACCGATTGGCGTTAAGCGCTGGTCTGCATTGTCTTCACGCAGCATCAAACGGTATTCCGCACGCGAGGTAAACATGCGGTACGGTTCTTTGGTACCTAATGTGATCAGGTCATCCACAAGTACACCCATATACGCTTCATCACGTTTTGGTGTCCATTGCTCCTGATCCCACGCACGGCGTGCAGCGTTCAAGCCTGCCAGCAAACCTTGCGCACCTGCCTCTTCATAACCGGTGGTACCGTTGATTTGGCCAGCAAAATACAGGTTATTGATCGCTTTGGTTTCAAGCGTGAACTTCAAGGCTTGCGGGTTGAAATAATCGTACTCAATCGCATAACCCGGACGAAGAATATGCGCATTCTCCATACCGCGGATCGAACGTACCAGTTCAAACTGAACGTCAAATGGTAATGATGTTGAAATACCGTTCGGATAAAGCTCGTGTGTATCCAGACCTTCAGGCTCTAGGAAAACCTGATGCGAGTCTTTATCGGCGAAACGGTGAATCTTATCTTCAATCGACGGACAGTAACGTGGCCCCACCCCTTCAATCACCCCGGTATACATCGGTGAACGGTCTAAACCGCCACGAATGATTTCATGCGTGCGCTCATTGGTATGCGTAATATAGCAATTTACCTGCTCAGGGTGCATTGATGCATCCCCCATGAATGACATGGTCGGAGACGGGAAATCACCCGGCTGTGGCGTCATCACAGAGAAATCAACCGAACGCGCATCAATCCGTGGTGGTGTACCTGTTTTTAAACGACCTACCGGCAGTTGCAGCTCACGTAAACGATGGGCAAGTGAAATAGACGGTGGATCACCGGCACGACCACCACTGGATTTTTCCAACCCCACGTGAATTACGCCGCCCAAAAAGGTCCCTGCGGTGAGCACAACGGTTTTCGCATCAAAGCGAATACCCATTTGGGTTACAACACCTTTAACAGTATCGCCTTCAAGAATCAGGTCATCTGCTGCTTGCTGGAAAATATCTAAGTTCGCTTGGTTTTCTAATGTTTCGCGAATAGCGGCTTTATATCGCACACGGTCAGCCTGCGCGCGAGTGGCACGAACCGCTGCACCTTTACGTGAATTTAAAATACGGAATTGAATACCGCCTTTATCGGCAGCCAGCGCCATAGCGCCGCCCAAGGCATCAATTTCACGTACTAAATGCGATTTACCAATACCCCCGATGGCCGGGTTACAGCTCATCTGCCCTAAAGTCTCAATGTTGTGAGTTAAGAGTAAAGTCTGTCGGCCCATACGCGCCGCAGCTAAGGCCGCTTCCGTACCGGCGTGACCGCCACCGATAACAATAACATCGTATACTTTAGGATAGTGCATAGTGGTAAATTGAGAGATAAAAAGAATAGCTGGGCATTATAGCAAATTTCATTCTAAAGTAGACGAATTCAATCGATTTTATCTTGATATAACAACCTTTATATAGCAATTGGATAATGCAATGTAATTTAACTTTGCAGAGTAACTATATAAATTAAACATATAAGCCAAGAAATTTACTCGATTTACATTGTTTAATTTCGCATATTTTTTAATCTATACATTGATGACATTACAAACAAAGGTATAGAAGATGAATAAGAATATTTTGCTCTCAACTGTTTTATGTGGCTTATGTCTTGCTCCATTTGCTGCTATCGCAAATGATAAAATTGCGACCAGTTATAATGCTCAAAAGTACCAACAGGTTTGTAAAGGCAAAACCCAAGGTGCTCAGGTCAGTTACAGTACACGCGGGGTTCTCTTTAATGGCACCTGTGAACCACGTTTCTTCCCTGCCGGTAATCCTAGTTCTATCATAGGTGACGAGCCTGAACTTTATACTGCATGTACAAGCACAAGTGGCACAGCCACAGCGACCATTAATGGTACACAAATGAGCGGTAAATGTGCTTTAGGCTTTACTCCACCGCACCCTCCTGTATCACAAATGATGCAGAATCAGACACAAATGCAAAATCAGCGTATGCAACAACAAAACAACACTCAACCAATGCAACAGGGCTCTCAAACACAGCCCGGCATGTAATATGTAAGCAGTCCTATCCATAAACTGGCTGCATTACAAGAAAAAGTTATGACGGGCAAAGTGACTGCATTTTGCTCGTTTTTATTGCTTATTTATTCATCTAAGCTAAACTCGAAATATATCTATAAATGTATAATAAAAAGGCAAATACATGGATTCGGGGTTTTTTAGCATTTTTTTGCCAATTACATTGGCAATCATGATGATGGGACTAGGGCTAGAGCTAACCCTCAAAGATTTTTTGCGATTAAGCCGCTATCCTAAAGTTATTTTTATTACTTTATTTGCGCAGTTAATACTAATACCCAGCCTTACTTTTTTTATTTGTCTGATTGTGGATTTACCACCTTTACTTGCGGTAGGCCTGATGATTCTGGCTGCCTCACCTGGTGGCCCGACAGCGAACTTGTTCAGCTATCTATATAAAGGTGATGTTGCACTTAATATTACTCTTACAGCTATTAATACCCTCATTTCTATTTTTACTTTACCTTTTATTATCAACCTGTCTTTACATTATTTCTTGAGTCATGATTCCAATGTGGCTTTTCCAGTCGAAAAGATTGTTCTGGTTTTTTTAATTACCTTAATTCCGGTAATTATCGGAATGCTACTCCGAGACAAATTTCCAAATTTATCCATTACCGTCAGCAAGCGCATGCGCCTAGTCTCCATCAGTTTTTTAGCGATACTGGTAATCTTCGCCATTTTCAGAGAACGTTTTAATTTGGTGGAATACTTTGCCAGTATTGGGGCGGCAGCTGCAATTCTATGTTTTTCCAGCCTGTTTATAGGATATTGCATTCCTTTATTGATGGGCATTCCAGATAAAATGGCGCGCGCCTGTACCTTTGAAATCGGCATTCATAATACAGCCATTGCCCTGACGATTGCGATTTCGGTGCTCAATAATGTCACTATGGCCATTCCGGCAGGGATCTATACGATTTTCATGTATAGTTTCGCAGCTATTTTCGGTGTGCTGTTGAGCCGCCAACAAGTGGTTTATAACAGAAAAACTCGTTTATCAGATTTATAAGCTTATTGATTAATATTCAGTTAGCACGGTATTATTTTCCAAAGAAAATCAACAATATTAAAAAAATCGACAAGGAGCATACAGATGGATTCTGACCTTATAACTATATTACTACCGCTGGCACTTGCAATCATCATGATGGGGCTTGGCCTTGAACTGACGCCTCGGGACTTTAGTCGTGTAACGCGTCATCCCAAAGCGGTATTTATCGCTCTTTTTTGCCAACTGATTGTTCTGGTAGGAATTGCGTTTTTGCTCTGCAAGCTGTTCGCTTTACCGCCGTTGCTTTCGGTTGGACTCATGCTATTGGCCGCTTCCCCTGGAGGTGCGACCGCTAACCTGTTTAGTTACCTGTTTAAAGGTGACTTAGCTCTTAATATTACTCTGACTGCTATCAATTCGGTCATTGCAGCCATTACCCTGCCTCTAATTATTAATTTTTCGATCATGCATTTCCTGCAGGATAGTCAGCAGGTTGGCCTGCAATTCGGCAAGATTCTGCAAGTCTTTGCGATCATCCTGATTCCAGTGGGAATTGGCATGCTGATTCGACATTATGCCCCAGGCGTGACCGCAAAACTGAACCGCCCACTGCGCATATTTTCCATCAGCTTTTTAGTCTTGATTATTATTGCCACACTCATCAAAGAGCGCAGCAATATCGGTGAATACCTGACCCAGGTTGGCTTGGCAACTGCGTTGTTCTGCATACTGAGCCTTGGAATTGGTTATCTCATCCCGCGATTGCTCAATATTAACAGTGCACAAGCCCGTGCCAGTGCATTTGAAATTGGTATCCATAACAGCACCCTTGCCATGACGATTGCTCTGACAGTGATTGGCAGTGCCGCTGTAGCAATGCCGGCTGCGGTTTATTCTATTTTTATGTATATCTTCGCTGCAATTTTTGGCAGCTTGTTAAATCGGCTTGCCCCACTTCCTGCACAAAAACCAGTTACCACCCTGGATTAAAGCAGGTCTGGAACCTTTAAAAGGATGCGTCAGGCATCCTTTTTTATTTTAGGTCAGGAGCAAGAAGATAGCAGCGTTGATTCCGAACTTCCGCTACAATAGCTTTTTTAAAAAATGTATAAAGGTTATTTCTGTGAAGTGGTTACAAATTCATATTACGGTTGAACAGGCTCAGGTTGATTTTACTGAGACATTACTCAGCTCCCTGGGTGCAGTGAGTGTAACGTTGGATGATGCTGAAAACCAGGATTTGCTGGAACCCCTTCCAGGTGAAACACCACTTTGGAATAAAGTGATTGTAACCGGTATTTATGCACAGGAAGACGGCGAAGAAATTGATGTTGCTGCACTGGAAACTTTTATCCGTACACAATTGCCAGATGCGCCGATCCATCATGAGTTAATTGAAGATCAGGCATGGGAACGCACCTGGATGGATGCTTATGAACCCATTCAGATTGCTGAAAAATACTGGATCGTGCCAGAGTGGATGGAGGCACCTGAAGCGGATGCGGTAAACATCAAGCTTGATCCGGGTCTGGCTTTCGGAACAGGTAACCATGCATCAACTTTTTTATGCTTACAATGGTTAGGCAAAATTGATGTAAAAGATAAAATCGTCATCGATTACGGTTGTGGCTCAGGTATTCTCGCGGTAGCTGCACTGCTATTAGGTGCAAAAAAAGCATATGCTACTGATATCGACCCACAAGCGGTACTGGCCACCCAGCAAAATGCTGAGCTGAATGGCGTTCTGGATAAACTTTATGTTGGTTTGCCAGAAGATTTTAGAGAAGAACTCGGCACTACCAAAGCTGACGTATTTGTTGCCAATATTCTAGCAGCACCACTAATGATGTTGGCTCCTGAGTTCGCAACTTTAATCAAATCTGAGGGACAGTTCGCACTTGCAGGAGTGATTGAAGAGCAAGTGGCTGATGTTACTAGCATTTACTCAAATTATTTTGATATATTAGAGGTAGAAAAACGAGACGAGCACTGGTGCCGCATCTCGGGTAAACGCCATAAGAATGAATGAGCCTATAAATAATCCATGAGTGACAAAAGAACCTATTGCCCTACCTGTTCCACTATTTACAAGGTCACAGTTGCTCAACTTACCGTTGCGCAGGGTATGGTTTGCTGTCCAAAATGTACAACTTCCTTTAATGCCTTATCGCATTTGGTGACCGAAGCCCGGAATTCGGTCACCACCCCAACGGCTCAATCTCAACCAAACTCGAACGAAGCTGGCAAAACTGACATTGAAAACAGCTCAGGTGATTACTATCCTGAACAGCAGCATAATCGTCATAGTTTGCTACAGATCTTTGATCAGAAAGTTGAACATTCCAATATTGACCTGCAAACTTATTTAAATAACCTGAATTATTTTAGTACCGAGCCGATTTCGGCACTGCCAAGCATGATCTGGGAAGATCAGCCAAACAAACAAACCAAGCACGGGCCTCTGTACTATATAAGTTGGAGCTTGATCAATCTTTTACTGTTTAGCCTGCTACTGTTTCAATTTTTCTGGTTCAATCCGCAATATATTAAAAACAGCCATGTTATGAGTCTGGTTTTTAATAGTACATGTGACGTGTTTAATTGTTCCAATCTAGAAGAATACTACACGCTGATTCAGACCAATAAAGTCAAACTTAAAGCCACTGCTAAAAATCAAACTGAACTGAGCGGTGAGCTGATCAATTTCCATGACCGTAGCCTGGCCTTACCGATTTTAAGAATTAATCTGGAACGCCGCGGTGAAGTTATTGCAACTTACAATTTATCTTCAGAAGAATATCTGGTTGAAAGTCTGGTTAATATCAAACGCATCCCGAAAAATAGCCCGTTTAAATTCAAATTTCAGCTTCCAGTCGATCGCAAAAGCTTTGATCGTTATACTTTGGAAATAATTCGCCCTTAATCTGCCGAGAAAGTATTAAAAAGTTAAAAAAAATTAAAAAAAATGCAGTTTTCTTGCTCACTTTTGCTTAGACAATGGTATGATACGCGCCACGAAAGCTATGTGCTGCAACTCCTCGCGACTTTTTCACAACAAATACAGTCTTGCCTAATGCGCTATAAAATTTATTGCGTATCGTGCAGATTTTTTTGTTTTGATTTTGGTCTGTAACAAAACTTTAACTATTGTTACGCTTATTTTTCGACCAAAACGTTGAGATGTGTCAAGCTATTGGCTCAATGCAATGATTAAGTTTTAGAACTCCGGTTTTAGGATCTAAAGCGGAGTTCATTTCAATTTCTAGACCACTTTTTATATCACTTTACCCAAGTGATATTTGTTTTTCGGATTAATTCGCATGAATAGCAAATCTCCTATTTTTACTGCACAATCTGATGTTGCTTTACGTATCCACGTAGATCGCGCAGTTCGCCATTATTTTGCGCAACTACAAGGCGAGCAACCATCTCAGGTATACGACATGGTGCTGGCAGAAATGGAGAAACCTCTTCTATCTGTAGTTCTAGAATATACACGTGGTAACCAAACACGTGCTGCCGAGATTCTCGGACTCAACCGTGGTACTTTACGTAAAAAGTTAAAAGCTCACGGTTTAATGAGTGAATAAATGATAAAATGCTTGCGGCTTCCGCAGGCATTTTTTTTGACTGTAAATTAGCTATTTAGATTTAATCTGTTCCTTGAAAACTGTGACGAAGATCATGACTATTAAACGCGCTTTAATCTCTGTGTCTGACAAGACTGGTATTGTTGAATTTGCACAAGAACTTGCTGCTCTAGGGGTAGAAATTTTATCTACAGGTGGTACCTACAAATTGTTGAAAGACAATAATGTCGCTGTAGTTGAAGTTTCGGAGCACACTGGTTTCCCAGAGATGATGGACGGCCGTGTTAAAACGCTACATCCGAAAATTCATGGTGGCATCCTGGCTCGTCGTGGTCTAGACGAAGCTGTGATGGCTGAACACAATATCGATGCGATCGATCTTGTTGTTGTTAACCTCTATCCATTTGCTGCAACGGTAGCAAAACCGAACTGTTCACTTGCTGATGCGATTGAAAACATCGACATCGGTGGTCCAACAATGGTTCGTGCAGCTGCGAAAAACCATGCTTCTGTAGGTATCGTGGTAAATGCATCTGACTATGCAACAGTTGTCGCTGAGCTTAAAGCTGAGGGTGCTTTATCTTATGCAACCCGTTTTGACCTGGCAGTGAAAGCATTTGAACATACTGCACAATATGACGGCATGATTGCATCTTACTTAGGCGCTCGCGTAGGTAAAGAAGAAGGCCAAGCGGATAAATTCCCGCGCACCTTCAACACACAGTTAAATAAAGCTCAAGATTTACGTTACGGTGAAAACCCGCATCAATCTGCTGCTTTCTATGTAGATCCTGCTGCGACTGAAGCCTCTGTATCAACTGCAAAACAGTTACAAGGTAAAGAATTATCTTATAACAACATTGCAGATACCGATGCTGCCCTTGAATGTGTTAAATCATTCGCGAAACCTGCTTGTGTGATCGTTAAACACGCTAACCCATGTGGCGTTGCGGTGTCTCTAGACGGTATCAAAGCAGCTTACGATCTTGCTTATGCAACTGATCCAGAATCTGCATTCGGCGGCATCATTGCATTCAACCGTGAATTAGACGTTGCAACTGCACAAGCAATTGTTGACCGTCAATTCGTTGAAGTGATCATTGCGCCAAGCATTGCTGAAGGCGTTCTTGAAGTAACTGGCGCGAAGAAAAACGTTCGTGTCCTAGTATGTGGTGAACTTCCAGCAATCGATGCGCGTCAATCTCAACTTGACTACAAACGCGTAAACGGCGGTTTGTTAGTTCAAGATCAAGACTTGGGTATGATCACTAAAGATGACCTTAAAGTTGTGACAAAACGCGCACCAACTGAGCAAGAAATTGACGACATGATCTTCGCTTGGAAAGTGGCGAAATACGTGAAATCTAATGCGATTGTTTATGCGAAAAACCGCCAAACGATTGGTGTCGGCGCAGGTCAAATGAGCCGTGTTAACTCTGCACGTATTGCTGCGATCAAAGCTGAGCATGCAGGTTTAGTGGTTGAAGGTGCAGTAATGGCATCTGATGCATTCTTCCCATTCCGTGATGGTATTGATAACGCTGCAAAAGCAGGTATCAAGTGCATTATCCAACCGGGTGGTTCTATGCGTGACGAAGAAACGATTGCTGCAGCTGACGAGGCTGGTATTGCAATGGTGTTCACTGGTATGCGTCATTTCCGCCACTAAGTTGTAAAATTTAAAAATAAGCCCTCCTTTCTATAAGGGGGGTTTATTATGTCTGTATTGATTTGCATCTTGCGTTAAGATGTTAATGATTTTTAAGCCGAATTAGGCTTTGGGAATTTCATTTTCGAGGATTATTCTAAAGATGAACATTTTAGTTTTGGGTAGTGGCGGTCGTGAGCATGCATTGGCGTGGAAAATCGCACAAGACGATCAAGTTACAAAAGTTTTTGTAGCGCCAGGTAATGCAGGTACTGCAACTGAAAATAAATGTGAAAATGTCGCTTTAGACATTCTCGACAACCCTGCGATTATTGATTTTGCCAAAAACAATGCAGTTGAACTGATTATTGTCGGCCCTGAAGCACCGCTTGTAAATGGTGTGGTTGATGCTTGCCGTGAAGCGGATGTAAAAATTTGGGGTCCAACGCAGTTTGCTGCACAGCTTGAAGGCTCTAAGGCTTTTGCCAAGCACTTCCTTAAACGCCACAACATTCCAACAGCTTTCTATGACGTATTTACTGAAGTAGACGCAGCGAAAGCATTTGTTGAGAAAAATGGTGCGCCAATTGTGATCAAGGCTGATGGTCTTGCTGCGGGTAAAGGTGTAATCGTTGCAATGACCAATCAAGAAGCATTCGATGCCATTGATGACATGCTTGCAGGCAACAAATTTGGTGATGCAGGTTCTCGTGTTGTGATTGAAGAATTCCTTGCAGGTGAAGAAGCGTCTTTCATTTGTATGATTGATGGCGACAACATCTTGCCAATGGCAACATCTCAAGACCACAAGCGTATTTTTGAAGGCGATCAAGGTCCAAACACCGGCGGTATGGGTGCTTACTCACCTGCGCCTGTGGTGACGGCTGACGTGTTTGAAAAAACCATGAATGAAGTGATGCGTCCTACCGTTGAAGGTATGAAAAAAGACGGTCATGTTTATACTGGTTTCTTATATGCTGGCTTGATGATTGACGACAAAGGTCAACCAAAAGTGATCGAGTTTAACTGTCGTTTTGGTGACCCTGAAACTCAGCCAATCATGATGCGTTTAAAATCATCATTAGTTGATTTGGTTCAAGCAGGTATCGAAGGCAACTTACCTGCCGAAGCTGAATGGGATGAGCGTAAAACTGTTGGTATCGTGCTTGCATCTCGTGGCTACCCTGAAACGTCTAGCAATGGCGATGTGATTTCAGGTTTAGATACTGAAATGGCAGATGCGAAAGTATTCCATGCAGGTACGGAAGCGCTTGAGAATGGTGAGATTGTGACTGCTGGTGGTCGTGTTCTTTGTGTGACTGCATTAGGTAATACCATTGGTGAAGCTCAAGCCAAAGCATTAGAGCTTTGTGAAAAAGTGACCTTTAACGGCATGCAATATCGTAAAGATATTGGTTACCGTGCGATTGCTCGTGAAAATGCTTAATCTATATTTAAATTAGTAAAAACCCCGCTGAGTGCGGGGTTTTTTAATTTGAAAATTCCCTCTCCTTTTAGGAGAGGGTTAGGGAGAGGTTATTTAAAAATTTTAATAAGATTACCCCCAACAAATGTGATTTTTATATACAATATTTAAACAAAAAATTACGAGGGATTAGCAGTGACACAAGAATATTGGGAAGATAGATTGCTTAAGCAAGAGCGTAAAACTAATGATCTACGCACTGAATACGAACGCGATTTTTCTCGTTTAATACATTCTTCAGCATTTCGTAGACTTCAAGCCAAAACGCAAGTTTTAGGTCTAGGAGAGAGTGATTTTTACCGTACTCGTTTAACTCACTCAATGGAAGTTGCACAAATAGGTGCAGGCATCAAACGCCATTTAAAAAAAGGGGAATACCTGAAAAAACCCGATGAGAAAATATTAGATGAAATACTTCCAAGTTCAGCATTGATCAATGCAATATGTTTAGCTCATGATTTAGGACACCCACCTTTTGGTCATGGTGGTGAAGTTGCATTGAATATATGTATGCGTGAATTTGGCGGCTTTGAAGGAAATGGGCAAACACTCAGAATTCTTACAAAATTAGAAAAATATACTGAAAAAAATGGACTAAATCCCACTCGAAGATTACTTCTAGGTGTTTTGAAGTACCCAATCCCTTACAGTGAAGCTTGTAATCCACAATTTTATGGTCAAATTCCACAAAAGATTTGGCTAGCAAAAGCTGACTCTCAGAAACCACCAAAATGTTATTTAGACACTGAGAAAGACATTGTTGAAAATTTTATCTTAGCACCATTAAACAAAAATGATAAAAACCTATTTGTGCAAAGTGCAATTAGCGCAAAAAAACATAGCACACCTAAATTCCATAGTTTAGATGCTAGTATTATGGAATTAGCCGATGATATCTCCTACAGTCTGCATGATTTTGAAGATGCAATATCTTTAAAATTAATCACTAAAGATGATTGGCTATTACATAATAAAGGCAAAGAAGCTATATTTAAGCAGTGTAATAATCTTAACTATCAAGAAATTGGAGAAAAACTTTTTTCACAAAATAGTTATGAACGAAAAGAGCTTATCGGTGCACTCGTACATAATCTTATCACCAGCATATATTTAAAAGAAAATGACCAATTTGATGAGCCACTTCTAAAGTGGAATGCTGTTATGGATGAAAAGTGGGATGATCTGCGTGACCACATTTTTAGATTAGTTTATGAGAAAGTCATTAAGAGTACCAATGTTCAACTTTTGGAATTTAAAGGTCAAAAAATCGTTATTGAATTATTTGAAGCGTTAAGCTCTGACCCAAAACGATTACTTCCAAAATCAACATGGTCTAAATACGATTCTGAGAAAAGCGACAAAGATCGAATGAGAGTTATATGTGACTATATATCTGGTATGACTGATGAATATGCAACTCGATTATATGAGAAAATTTATGCTCCTCACAAAGGGTCTATCTTTGATCATTTATAATTTGGGCTAACAGGTTACCAACTCTTTTAACCTCCTAATAACTTTTAAGTAATCGGATAATGTGTTTCAGTTGTCCGATTACTTCTTGGTAGTTCTATAATGTCACCTATAATCACCCCTCGCCTGATCCTGCGCCAATGGCAAGACTCCGACACTGCCCCATTTATCCAAATGTGCGCGGACGATGACGTCATGCGATATTTCCTTAAAAAACTCGATGCTTCTGAAGCCACTGCATTTATGAATCGCCTACGTGATGCCATCGAAAAACGTGGTTGGGGTTTATACGCTGTCGAACTTAAAAGCACAGGTGAATTTATTGGCTTTATTGGACTGCACGTCCATCCACCTGAATTTGATATGGCAGATGCCCCTGAAATTGGCTGGCGCTTGTTACCGCAATATTGGCATCAAGACTATGCGACTGAAGGCGCCAAAGCAGTACTGAAATATGCCTTTAGAACCCTGCGCCTAGAGAAAGTCATTTCTTTTACTGCCTGCATCAACACGCCATCAGAACGTATCATGCAAAATATTGGCTTAGAAAAAGTGGGAGAATTTGATCATCCGCTTGTACCTGCCGAGCATATCTTGTGTAGACATGTACTTTATGAAAAACAGCGTTCGGATTATCTGCATATTCCCTTCTGTTAAGCTTGCAGGCAGTATGATGAGCTGAGAAAGCCAAGATCAGATTCTGCCTCGCCTAGTGAGCATGAAGGAAAATTTTATCCCGTTAGAGTTTTCTTGATTTCCCAAAAAATCAGATATTTTTCTTATATTTATCTATATGCATTTTTATGCTTAATATCGGCAAAAATATTATAAAGATCATCTTTTCATCGAAATGAATATTTAATTCATTTAAAGTAAAAATAATATATTGTAATTACTAATGTTTTTATAAAACAACTATTCACTTAATTAGATAAACAATCATTTTTTATTCACTATATTGAATAAACAATAATTGCTATGATTGCGCGCATTCAGAGCACCAATTGCGATTATGTCTTTTAAAAATATCTATTTACTCTCTAAATAGCAAAAGTATATGGCATTTGGTGAACTCTAAGCATATCAAACCAATCTGAACTGTTGCAGTACATTTGTATTTTTCTTGTCGGAGTCAAATGCGATCTTGATCTGGTCTGATAAAGAGGTAATAAAACTCCACTTTAACATGACCTTAAAATGCATATACTTTAGGCAACTCGAGAATTAGGATATCTTTATGAAGAAGCTACTTGGCGTTTTACTCAGTGCATCTGTATTGACTTTAACTGCATGCGGAAAACAAGAAGCCCCTGCAACGGATGCAGCACAAAACAAAGACTCAGGTGAACTGCAAACCGTGACCATGGCATCGACTGGTTCAGACGCTGACGTATGGCGTTATATTGCGACCCTACCTGAAACCAAGCAAGCTGGCATCAAGCTGGATGTGAAAAACTTCACTGACTATGTTGCAATGAACAATGCTGTTGCCAATAAAGAAATTGATGTCAACGCATTCCAGTCTTATGCCTATCTGGTGGCTTATAACGATGCCAATACACAAAAGATCGCGCCACTCTCTACGACTTATCTTGAGCCAATGGGGATTTACTCAAGCAAAGTGAAAAAAGTAGAAGACTTTAAAACTGGCGCTACAATTGCCATTCCGAATGACGGCGCAAATGAATCACGCGCACTGTTACTATTGCAATCTGCAGGTCTGGTAAAACTTAAACCAAACTTTGATCTGGTTAAAGGTACGCCTGCTGATATTACTGAAAATGCGAAACAGATCGTGATCAAGCCAATTCAAATGGCAACAGCAGTACGTGTAAAAGACGAAGTCGATGCGATTGTTCTGGGTAATACTCTGGCAATGGAAGGTGGGCTGAACGTATTGAAAGATGCGATTTACTATGAAGCCATTGATCAAAGCACCAAAATGAACGTGAACGTTTTAGCCGTTGCAGCCGATCGTCAAAATGATCCTGTACTTCAAAAAGTTGGCCAGTTGTATCATACTCCTGCTGTGAAAGCCTATGTTGATGAACACTTTGGCGGTACAAAAGTTGCGGTAAACAAACCGGTAACTTATTTGACCGAAGCAAAGTAATACAATAATCAATACTCAAAACAGGCAAGGATAACTTGCCTGTTTTTTTATACGTGATGCAGTATTTGACACTATGATTGAATTTAAAGACATCTCCAAACAGTATGAGCTGAAGGGCCAGACCTTACATGCCCTGAACCGGGTCAACCTGCAGATTCCGACTGGCAGTATCTTTGGCATTATTGGCTATAGTGGTGCGGGTAAAAGCACCCTGATTCGCCTGATTAACCTGCTGGAACGACCAACTTCAGGCCGGGTGATGATTAATGGCACAGATTTTACTGCTTTGGATGCCAAATCATTGCGTCAGGAACGTACCCAGATCGGCATGATTTTCCAGCACTTTAATCTGATGCAGACCAAAACGGTCGCTGCCAATATTGAAATGCCAATGAAGCTGCTCGGGTGGAAAAAATCTGAACGGGAAAAGCGTCTTGAGGAACTACTGGAATTCATTGACCTGAAACATAAACGCAATGCTTTTCCAGACGAACTCTCTGGCGGTCAGAAGCAGCGTGTCGGGATTGCCCGCGCCTTAGCGAATCATCCAAAGATCCTATTATGTGATGAAGCAACCTCAGCACTCGATCCGCAAACGACTAAATCCGTACTGCAACTACTCAAGCGCATTAATCAGGAACAAGGCATTACCATTGTCATGGTCACCCATGAAATGGATGTAATTGAAACTGTGTGTGATTATGTCGCAGTCATGGAAAAAGGTGACGTGATTGAAACAGGCTCTACCCTGCAGATCTTCAGTCAGCCGCAGCATCCAACCACGAAAAACTTTATCCAGACGGTGCTCCAGCAAAACCTGCCCGTAAATATTCTGAATAATCTGGAAAATCAGAATCATCACAGTATTTACTGTTTAAAGTTCTTGGGCAGCTCAGCTCAGGAAACCGTGATTCAAGGCGTCATCAAACAGTTTGATATCAGTTTGAATATCCTGTTTGCCAATATGACTGAAATTAATGGGACTGTAATTGGTCAGATGTTTATTCAGCTTCTCGGTAATTCCACAGAAATTAATGCTGCATTGCAATATCTCAGAGATCACGGTGTACAGGTAGATCAGGCAGGAGTACAGGAATGAGAGAGTTAATTGTACAGTGGCTGACCACGATTACTTCACCTTTCTGGAAAAGCTCGCTGTCGATGGACCAGTTCGTGACCGCACTGCAAGAAACCTTCCATATGGTGTTTTTTGCGATGCTGTTTGGCTGTATCTGGGGTTTTATTCAGGCGATTACTCTATTAGTTACTCGTCCCAACGGAATTCTGCCAAACCGTGTGATTTATCATGGTCTAAATCCGATTGTGAATGCACTGCGCTCCCTGCCGTTCATTATTTTGCTGATTGCAGTCATTCCATTGACAAAATTTCTGGTTGGAACGTCTATTGGCACATGGGCTGCAATTGTGCCACTCACTATTTATGTCGGCCCTTATATTGGCCGTCTGGTAGAAAACTCTCTGCTTGAAGTCAACGAAGGTATTATCGAATCTGCACAAGCCATGGGTGCAACACCGATGCAGATTATTTTTAGATTTATTCTACCGGAAGCGCGTAGCTCGCTAATTCTAAACCTGACCACTGCCACTATCAGCCTGATTGGAGCTACGGCGATGGCAGGTGCTGTGGGTGCTGGCGGTATTGGTGACTTGGCAATCTCCTATGGTTATCAGCGTTTTGATACCTCAGTGGTGATCATGACTGTCATTGTATTATTGATCCTGGTGCAGATTGTACAGAGTGTGGGTGACTGGTTATCCCGACTTCGTTAAGCTAGTTCTCTAAGTAAATAAAGCCCTCTTTTTGAGGGTTTTATTTTTTAGGATGTAAAATATTTTCGATATTTAGAATAGAAAAATACTTTGACTCACGTTACGGCGACATGGATGTCGCCTGTTGATCTGTTGTACAGGGATGTATCATCAGATCAACAACGGGTTTTTGTTACTTTTGATGGGTCAAAAGTAAAAGAAAATATCTACTACCAACTAACTAAATAATCAGCTTAAAAAAATTCAAATTCAAACTCGACCTAAAAGTTAGCCATTTCCCCTCAATTTCAAACTGAAATAATAAATCCCGTGCTAAACTATCGAGTGGTTTTTGCAGGGACTTATTTATGCACTTTGTTCATCTTGGTATTCATACAGAATTTTCGATTACAGAATCCATCGTACGGATACCAGACCTGGTCAAAGCTGCTGCTAATGACGAGATGCCAGCACTCGCGCTAACCGATTTGTCTAATCTGCATGCCGCAGTCAAATTCTATAAAAAATGCCTGGATAAAGGCATTAAACCGATTCTGGGTTCTGAAATCCGCCTGAATGATGCCGAACATCGTGTCACCCTGCTTTCCATGACCAACAAAGGCTGGCGCAACCTGACTGAACTGGTCTCTGAAGGCTATATTAGCGGCCAGCAGCTTGATATTCCTTGCGTACAGAAAGATTGGATATTAAACCAACACGATGACATGATTGTATTGCTGGGTATGCAATCTGATGTCGGCAAAATGCTGATTACCTCAAACCCCGATAAAGCTGAACCTTTACTACAGGAATGGGTAGAAAAATTTGGTAATCGCGTATATTTAGCGCTTACTCGTACAAGTCGTCCTAATGAAGACCTTTTCATTGAAGAAGCGGTCAAACTCGCCAAAAAATATAATATCGGTGTAGTCGCACATAATGATGTGCACTTTATTGCACGCGAAGATTATGAAGCGCACGAAGCACGTGTCTGTATTGCAGATGGTTATGTGCTGGGTGACAATCGCCGTCCTAAAACCTATAGCCCTGAACAATATTTTAAAAGCTCAACAGAAATGGTAGAGCTTTTCTCGGATATTCCAACCGCGATTGAAAATACCTTCCATATTGCAAGACGTTGTAATGTTACCCTACGACTGGGCTTTAATGACCTGCCAGACTATCCGATTCCGGAAGGTCATACCATTGGCAGTTATTTCACCCATTTGTGTGAAGTCGGTCTGGAAGAACGCCTAGACTTTCTGTATCCACCTGAACAACGTGGTGAGGACTGGCCGGAAATCCGTCAACCTTATGATGAACGTCTGGCCTTTGAAATCAAGATTATTCTGGACATGGGATTCCCGGGTTACTTCCTGATCGTAATGGACTTCATTCAATGGTCCAAAGGTAATGGTGTACCAGTGGGTCCGGGCCGTGGTTCAGGTGCCGGTTCTCTTGTAGCTTATAGTTTAAAAATTACTGACCTTGATCCACTCCGTTATGACTTGCTATTCGAACGTTTCTTAAACCCGGAACGTGTTTCGATGCCCGACTTCGACGTCGATTTCTGTATCGCCGGTCGTGACCGCGTGATTGACTATGTAGCACGGACTTATGGCCGCGATGCGGTGTCTCAGATTGCCACCTTCGGTACCATGGCAGCGAAAGGTGCGATTCGAGACGTTGCACGTGTCCTGGGTAAATCCTACGGCCTGGCCGATCGTATTTCCAAAATGATTCCGACCAAGCCTTTAGGCTTAAGCCTGGAAGAATCCTTAGAAGCAGAACCGCAACTGAAAGATGTGGTCACCAATCCATCCAACCCGGATTATGAAGATGCTTCTGAAATCTGGGAAATGGCGCTGAAGCTTGAAGGTATTACCCGGAATACCGGTAAACATGCCGGCGGTGTGGTAATTGCACCGACCAAGCTGACTGACTACTCAGCCGTGATGTGTGATGCCGATGGTACTGCACGTGTTGCCCAGTTCGATAAGGACGATGTCGAAGCTGCCGGTTTGGTGAAGTTCGACTTCCTGGGTCTGCGTAATCTGACCGTAATTGAAGACGCGGTTAAAAACATCAATAAACGCATCCAGAGCGATAAACCGCTGGATATTGCTTATATCCCGTTAGATGACAAAGATGCTTATCTGGTCTTTGCTGAAGCCAATACTACGGCGGTTTTCCAGTTTGAATCCGTGGGCATGAAAAAGATGCTGAAAGAAGCACGCCCAAGTAAATTTGAAGAGATTATTGCTTTCGTATCATTATACCGTCCGGGTCCAATGGATCTGATTCCTGACTTTATTCACCGTATGCACGGCGGTGATTTTGAATATCTGCATCCCCTGCTAGAAGGTGTATTAGAGCCGACTTACGGGATTATGGTCTATCAGGAACAGGTCATGCAGGCTGCACAGTTTTGTGCCGGCTATACCCTCGGTGGCGCGGACTTGCTGCGTCGTGCCATGGGTAAGAAAAAGCCTGAGGAAATGGTCAAGCAGCGTAAGATCTTCATTGAAGGTGCTGCGAAAAAAGATATTGATGAAGCTACTGCTAACCATATCTTCGACTATATGGAAAAATTCGCCGGCTATGGTTTTAACAAATCGCATGCGGCCGCTTATGCACTAGTGGCTTACCAGACGGCATGGCTGAAAGCGCATTATCCGGCTGAGTTCCTGGCAGCGGTAATGTCTTCAGAAATGCAGAATACCGATAACGTGGTATTCCTGATTGATGACTGCCGCAAGAATAATCTGGAAGTATTACCACCATCCGTCAATATGTCGATCTATCAGTTCCATGCTCCCGATGAGAAAACCATTGTCTATGGTCTAGGAGCGATTAAAGGCGTCGGTGAAGCGGCCATGCAGTCAGTGATTGAATCACGTCAAAAAGATGGTCCATATAAAGACCTGTTTGATTTCTGTCACCGTATTGACCTGAAAAAAATCAATAAACGGACTTTAGAAGCCTTGATTCGCGCCGGTGCGTTAGACTGTTTGGGCATCGAGCGTGCAGACCTGATGGCACAGCTCCCTGAAGCAGTGCAGGCTGCAGATCAGGCTCGCCAGAACCGTGAAACCGGTATCATGGACCTGTTTGGTGAAGTTGAGGAAGTTCAGCGCAAACCTTCCAAACCGGTTAAGCCGTGGGCAGATGAAGTTCGCCTCAAAGGTGAAAAAGATACTTTGGGCTTGTATCTGACTGGTCACCCGATTGATGTCTATCGCAATGAGCTGAAAGCTTTTGTCCCGTGTCAGATCAATGAACTGACACCTACCCGTCGTGGTGTCACCACCGTGTTTGCAGGACTAGTAGTGGATATTGCCAACTTCCCGAATCGCATGATGATGACCTTGGATGATGGTACGGCACGGATTGAGATTTCAGCCAATCATGAACGCTTTAACCGCTTTAAAGAAGTTATCCAGCTCGATAAAGTCGTGGTGATCGAAGGCGAAATCTATGAGCGTGAAGGCTTTGACCGCCCGATGGGACGTCTGACCAAAGCTTTCAGCCTGAACGAAATCCGCCAGAAACGTGCCAATAGTATCAAGATTACCCTGCAGGTGGCACATTACAGCAAAACGCTTAGCCGCGACCTGCAACAAATTCTGATGCCTTATACCAATGTGGATATGAGCACTCATATTCCCGTGATTTTATATCTGGATTATGACTATGCAAGCACTGAACTGCATCTGGGGTTAAGCTGGAAGGTCGCACCACTGGATGAACTCTTAGCCAAATTGCGTGACTATTTTGGTAAAGAAGCATTGCACATTGAATATCAGGTCAAGTCCAAAGCTGCCAAAGCCGTGTCTTATGAACAGGCCAAGCCGATAAATGTTCCTGCGCCACCAACTGGCATGAGTATGGACGATGCTCTGGCACAATATGAAGCTGAGTCTCACCCCCAATATTCATAAATCCTGATCTTTAAAAAACCTTAAAATTGGAATCCTCATGAGTCAAATTGACAATGCTGCTGTTTCAGCACATCTCTCCCATGTGCGTATTGTCATGGTTAATACTACCCTGCCTGCCAATATCGGCAGTGCCTTACGTGCCATGAAAACCATGGGCCTATGCAAACTGGTACTGGTCGCTCCAAAAACCTATCCACATCCGGATATTGATGCGCTGGCCGCTGGTGCGACTGATCTGATTGAACAGATTGAAATTGTCGACACACTCGAAGAAGCAATTAAAGATTGCCAGATCGTTTTCGGTACCAGCGCACGTAGCCGTACGATTCCCTGGCCACTTCTGGATGTTCGTCCTGCTGCTGAAAAAGCACTTTCAGCTGTGGTTCAAGAGCAACAGGAAATAGCAATTCTGTTTGGCCGTGAAGACCGTGGTTTGACCAATGAAGAGCTGGCGATGGCCAATTATCACCTCACTATTCCGGTGAATACCGACTACGGCGTATTGAATGTTGCGCAGGCAATACAGGTGATCTGCTATGAACTGCGCATGGCTGCACTGGATCAGGTGGAACATCCGCGTGATCCCAAAGCTACCATGCAGGTCATTGATGGCATTGAAATGGAATGGGATGAACCACTGGTGACCCATAAAGAGATGGAGCAGTTTTATCCACATCTGGAAAAAATGCTGGCAGAAATTGAATTTATGGACCCAAAAAATCCAAGATTATTGCCTTTGCGCTTGCGTCGTCTCTTTGGACGTATACAATTAGATCGTATGGAATATCATTTACTTCGTGGTATTTTCAGCCGTGTTCAGGCCTTAAATAATGGTACCTGGAAGAAATCTTCACACACTACCCAACAGGACAAGGATCAAATCTAATGTTTAAACAGCTCAAAGAGGATATACAGGCTGTCTTCGCGCGTGATCCTGCTGCACGCAATACCCTGGAAGTCTTGACCACTTATCCTGGCATTCACGCACTGATGATGCATCGTGTAGCACATGAACTGTGGAACAAAGACTGTAAAGGCACGGCACGTGCTTTATCCTCATTTAGCCGTTTTGTGACAGGAATTGAAATCCATCCGGGTGCCAAGATTGGTCGTCGTTTCTTTATTGATCATGGTATGGGGGTGGTGATTGGTGAGACTGCAGAGATTGGCAACGATGTCACCCTGTATCATGGCGTGACTTTGGGTGGAACCACC
Source organism: Acinetobacter sp. SFD (assembly GCF_001647575.1). Classification (NCBI taxonomy): domain Bacteria; kingdom Pseudomonadati; phylum Pseudomonadota; class Gammaproteobacteria; order Moraxellales; family Moraxellaceae; genus Acinetobacter; species Acinetobacter sp. SFD. The sequence continues at coordinate 180,170 of NZ_LSZJ01000012.1, read as the reverse complement.
TGGAATAAAGGCAAACGTCATCCGACTTTAGAAGATGGCGTGGTGGTCGGTGCCGGTGCCAAGATTCTCGGACCATTTACTGTGGGTAAAAATGCCAAGGTCGGTTCTAATGCAGTAGTTACCAAAGCCGTACCTGAAAATGCTACCGCTGTAGGCAACCCGGCACGTTTGATTATCAAAGACAAACCCAAAGATGATGCTGAAGCGCGTCGCCGCGACTATGCAGAAAGTATTGGTTTCCAGCCTTATGCAGCCACTGAAGACCAGTCTGACCCAATTCTGGAAGGTATGCGAATTTTGCTGGATCGTATTCAACAAAATGAAAAGCGCATGAACAACTTGTGCAATCGCCTTTCTTTGTTAGATCCGACCTTTAACAAGCAGCAGCAAGATAACCAGCCTTTGAGTAAAAAAGAGCTGGAGATTCTGGAAGAAGCGCGTCGTGAATGTGAAGCGCAGACCAGCCAATCTAAAGCCTGAATCTGGCTTTAGCTCTGTAACACAGGTTTACTTGCATGACCGTTATAGTTTTCATAGACTGACAGTCATGCTATTTATGTACTTGGCTGTTTTTAAAAAATAACAGAATGGACGAATATTATGACCTTTAAGCCCTTGGCACTTGCTTGCTTAACACTCAGCATTGCGGCGTGTTCAACTATGCCCCAAAAACAGTCTGCATCAAAACAATCGGAAGAATTTGTTTTTGTTGAACCGGCTATTACTCCTCCATTTTATGCATTAAATCCTTTTAATTATAATGAACCGCCTCTCTTTGAAGTGCATTTGCAAAAAGCTGCAGCCCAGCCTGTAACCAAGATGGTGGTGACAGACCCGAATGATCCATCCAAGCAGTTGACGCTAGATGTCAATAAACTGATTATTCCGACGGTGGACAGCAATACCCGGACTATGCGTTATGCTGCGCTGGCAAATGACAATGAAATCGATATCACTGAAATCGATGATTTCCTGCAAATGGTCGAAGGCAAGGCACGCCATTATCCACCACGTTTCAGTGATCGTCAGGAACGCCGTGGTTTTGAAGCCAAACTGCGTGACGTCAGCCAGCAGTTGGATACTCTAGCCGCCCGTCCAAATGCTTCTTTTGATATTTTGTTACGTGCTTTTAAAGCCAGCGTGATGGGACGCAATCTGGATCTGGGTTCAATTTATACAACCAAGTCCCTGACCTACGCACAACGCATTCTGAGAGTGAATCCAGATGATCCTGAAGTCAACTTCTGGTTCGGATTTGGCCTGTCTGAAGGTGGCGGTCAACGTGAAGCGATTCCATATCTGGATAAAGCCATGAAAGCAGGCGTTCAGGAAGCCTATCTTTCTGCAACCAATAACTATATTGCCTTAGAGCATAAGAAAAATGCCATTCAGACCTTAAGCAACTATAAGACCAAATATCCACAAGAAGCTGAAGTAGCCGACCGTTTGATTCAGGAAATTGAAAATAATGGTCGCTGGAATGTATGGCAAGTCATGCAGACCTCCACAGCAGCTCCGGCAAATCCTGGTTCAACACCAGCCCCTGCTACACCTTAATCAACACTTCTGTTTTCTGATTACAAATAGACTGCTACGGCGGTCTATTTTTATGAGAAAAAATTAGTAAAATACAAAACATTACTCCGCTTTATAGCCTGATTTAGTGAAAAGTTTTTATGCCTCAGAAAATTAATAAAAGATTAATACTTTGCACTTTACTCATCACCAGCGTACTCAGCGGCTGTCAGGTGGTCAGTGTTAAGGAACAGGCCGTTAATGTCACACTCAACAATGAACGTGACAGTATATTGACCCGTGACAAGCTCAGCGAAGCTAGCCTGAATGTATTGTCCATGACTGGACGTGAAGCACAGATCTGTGTTGAACAGCCTGAAGAATGTGTGAATGACCTTAAAGATATTCCTCAGATTTTAGATGAACAATTACTTTCTACAGCAAGTGAACTATATCTGGCGAATGCCTTGCAAAATGCCAAGTCAGCCGAGTGTAATACCAGTGTTCTGAGCAAAACCCGGTCACAGGAAAAACAGCAGCTGCAAAAACAGAATATCCAGAAATGTCTGGATCAGCAGCTCACCATGCTGGATAAAAGCATTCGTTATAGCTATGCCTATCTGTTCAAAACTGAGCGCGCACCACAAGACCGTATTTTTGATAACCGCCAGGTTCAGATCCGTGATTTTTATAACCTGGCAATTGCCCATCTGATTCAGCGCTATGCTGAACGTTATGAAACCAAACGTTCCGGCCAAAGAATTCAAGTCGGCGACAGTATCTACACCCTTGATCTGGAAAATTTTCCGCAGCTGAAAAACCAGACTATTGAACAGCTCATGTCTACCTATAACATGAACTTTTCAGGCTTGCGTTCCATTACCCGTCGTGATGGTTTTGGTTCAGAATTTTTAGTGGTTTTACCAGAAGAACAGCAGTCTGAGCAGGATAAAAAATATATTGCCGATCCGCTCAAGCACAAATACCCTAATGGCATAAATCCCAATATTCATTCAGCGCGATATCTGGCCACGACTATCACTGCGGTACCCAAATCAGCAAATTCGACTGAACAGATTTTATCTACCTCGGAATTTTACCTGAAACTGCATGATCCTTATAAACATGAAAAGATAAAGGTTGCTTCAAAAGAATATGCGCTGGCTGCCAACTTTTCAGCGCCCTACGGTTTATGGCTAGCCGAAAACAATCTGGGGCGTTTAGCCTATCTGACCCTGATTAATCGCGAAGACAGTCTGAGCATGCCACACCTGTACATGCTGGAACCGTATAATCCGAACAAGAAAGTGCTGGTATTGATTCATGGCCTGGCCAGCAGTCCTGAAGCCTGGATTCGTCTGACCAATGATATTATGGGTGATCCGGTATTAAGGGAAAATTTCCAGGTCTGGCAGGTATTTTATTCAACCAATATGCCGATTCTGGAAAGCCGTTTTCAAATTAATGCACTGGTTCAGCAAAGCTTTGCCCAGGTCGCGAACAATGCTCCAGCCAAAAAAGATGCGGTACTGGTCGGACATAGCATGGGAGGTGTGATTGCCCGTTTAATGGTCAGTCAGGCCGATATTACCCAAGATGCATTTAAGCTGGTACAAAATACCCGCATTGCACAGTTTAAGGATAATCCGTTATTTAAAGCCCGCCTGCAAATGCAGCCTATTCCGAACTTTAGTCGGGCCATTTTCCTGGCAACCCCACATCGTGGAACGGAATATGCCGATCGCTGGCATACCAAACTGGCCCGTAAAATTATCCGGATACCGGGTGCATTTTTGGGTGCCTTTGCCGATACCCTGCAAGGTGAGATCGGGTTAAAGGGGTTTGTTAAAGAACTGGGACATGACCTGATTCAGAATGGTCCGAGTGATCTCAGTGAAAATTCAAAATTTACTGCAATAACTGAGGATATTCAGCCTTCTAAAAATATCAAATTTCATTCTATTATCGGCAATACCGTAGATACGCAAGATACCAAGCTCATGAGCGATGATATTGTTTCATATGAGAGTGCTTATCTAAATGGTGCTGTATCCAACAAGGTCATTAAGGGCGGCCACTCGATTCAGGAAACGCCTGAAGCCGTGCTGGAATTGCGCCGGATTCTCAGATTACATCTCTCAGACCTCGGTCTTTATGATCCAGAATAAATTATCCTCTTGATTTATCTTAACCACCGCATGTTCGCATCCGGTGGTTAATTTTTAAAAAAAATACAGATGGGATATATAAAAACTCATCGCGACAGATCAGGGACCCTAACTTCAACATTCCCTTAGAATTTCCTTTCTTTCTAAAAATTAAATTTGATAGACTTGCTACAATATAGCTTGAAGCTGAATTGAATCAGCAGATTCATTTAACATTTTCGGTCTCTTGCACTCCATCATATGAGACGGGTCTGACTGAAAATCTGCTTTAAATTTTCCTGCATAGCCTATTGCACAGTATTTGCATTTATCTCTTGTTGAAAGGATTTATTTTTAATGACCAGTTCAGAAATTATGGCTGATCTTTCTACCTTAACGCCCATGATGCAGCAATACATGTCAGTAAAAATGCAGCATCCGCACTCATTGATGTTCTATCGTATGGGTGATTTTTATGAACTGTTCTTTGAAGATGCACACAAGGCAGCCAAGATTTTAGGCATCACCCTGACCCATCGCGGTAAAGCCAATGGTCAGCCGATTCCTATGGCGGGCGTTCCTTATCATGCAGCCGAAGGTTATCTGGCACGTCTGGTCAAAAAAGGTGAAACCGTGGTGATCTGCGAGCAGATCGGCGAGGTTACTGGCAAAGGACCGGTTGAGCGTGGTGTGGTGCGAATTATTACACCCGGCACCCTGACCGATGATGCCATGCTCGGTGCACATCAGAGCTCGAATCTGGTGGCTTTATGTATTCAGCAGAATCAGATTGGTATTGCACTTCTCGATCTCAGCGCCGGCTTATTTAAAGTCCAGCAGCAGGATTATGATCTTAACCAGCTTATGATTGAACTGGCGCGTTTGATGCCAAGCGAAATTCTGCTGGATGAAAATATCGCTGATCCGACATTGACCGAACAACTCAAACAGCAACTGGATATCTCGGTCACCAAACGTCCCGATGTCGATTTTAACCTGAACAATGCGCAAAAAACCTTATGTGACCAGTTTGCCGTCAGCACGCTTTCAGGTTTTGGCATTGATCATTTACCTTTGGCCAAAGCAGCCGCTGCAGCTTTAATACATTATGCCAAAGAAACCCAGAAAACTGCGTTACCGCATATCCGCACGATTCAGCTGGAACAAAGTTCAGACTTTATTGCCTTAGATCCGGTGACGCGCCGCAATCTGGAGCTGATTGAGCCTTTATTTGAGCATGGAACGTCCTTATTTCAGCTCATCAATGATTGCCAGACTGCTATGGGTGGACGCCTGCTTAGTCGCACCCTGATGCAACCTTTACGCGATACTGCCCTGCTGGATGAGCGCCTGGATGCTATCCAGGCCTTACTTCAAGGTTTCCATGAAGTGCCTGTACGTTTGGTCCTTAAAGAGATTAGCGATATTGAACGTGTGCTGAGCCGTATTGCACTTGGCAGTGCCCGTCCACGTGATCTGGTGCAACTGCGTCAGGCCTGTGCGCAAATTCCATTTTTACGCCATGCCCTGCAGCCGATTGTCAGTCAGCAGCAGTCCAAGCTTTTAGTACAGCTCAATGAAGAACTCGGCGACTTCCATAGTCTGCATCAACGCCTGATGTCAGCCATTGTCGAAAATCCACCCGTCCTGCTTCGTGATGGTAATGTCATTGCAGAAGGTTTTGACAGTGAACTGGATGAATTGCGACAGATTCGCGATCATACAAGTCAGTTCCTGATTGATCTGGAAATCAAGGAACGTGAACAGAGCGGCATTCCTACCCTGAAAATCGGCTATAACCGCGTTAGTGGCTATTATATTGAGTTAACCCGCGCGCAGGCTGCACAGGCACCCGAGCATTATATCCGTCGGCAAACCCTGAAAAATGCAGAACGGTATATCACACCTGAACTGAAAGCCTTTGAAGATAAAGTCTTATCCAGTGAATCACGTGCTTTGGCTCGTGAAAAAATGCTGTTTGAAATGCTACTGGATGAGTTGCGAGAGGATATTGGCAATCTACAGATGATGAGCAGCGCCATTGCCCAGATTGATCTGATTGCGAATTTTGCCCATCAGGCGCGTTTACGCAACTGGTCGCGTCCAAAATTCAGTCCTGAAGTTGGTATAAGTATTACTGCCGGACGACATCCGGTGGTAGAGTCCCTGAGTAAAACAGCCTTTACCCCAAACGATACCCGACTGGATTTTGCCCATCGGATGGCCATTATTACCGGTCCCAATATGGGGGGTAAATCCACATTTATGCGCCAGACTGCATTAATCGTGCTACTGGCTTATTGTGGTGCCTATGCTCCAGCGCAAGCTGCAACCTTAGGTCCGGTTGACCGTGTCTTCACCCGGATTGGTTCTGCCGATGATTTATCGACAGGCAAATCCACCTTTATGGTGGAAATGACCGAAACTTCGCAAATCCTGCATCATGCTACCAGTCAGTCTCTGGTACTGATGGATGAGGTCGGTCGTGGAACCAGTACCTATGATGGTTTGTCACTGGCCTGGGCCTGTGTGCTGGATCTGACCAAACGCATTCAATGTCTATGTCTGTTCGCAACGCATTATTTCGAACTGACCGAACTGGGCAAGGAACCGGGAATTGATAACTACCATGTCACCGCAAAAGAGCTGAATGGCAACCTGATTCTGCTGCATAAGGTACAGCCTGGACCAGCCAGCCAGAGTCATGGCTTGCAGGTCGCCAAACTGGCAGGTATTCCGGCTACAGTGATTAAAGAAGCACAAAACCGCTTGAAGATTCTGGAAAAGCAGCCTCAGGTCAAACCTCGGAGTCCACAGCATGACCTGTTTGCAATGCCCGACATCATTGAACCTGTGGAACGTATCATCGAAATTGAGAAAGAGTCGCCTGCACTGGACTTGCTTGAAGATATCGATGTGGATAGCTTGAGTCCGCGTGAGGCTTTGCAGCAGTTATATGCACTCAAAGATCTGCTCAAACAGCCAAGTTAATTCTTGACCCTAGACCTCATCTGGCATAGGGTCAATGTGCTAAGAATACCGATGAGAGACACAATTCATCGGTATTCTCCCTTTTTTCAAATTTAACAGCCCTATATATAACAAATATCAATAAAAGGAATTGTTAGTTCCCCCTGTTTTTGCCTAAAATACAGTATTCGTAATTAGAACCATATTGTTTAGGTAGCTGTCGCCATGACCTTCGTTGTCACTGAAAATTGTATTAAATGTAAATATCAAGACTGTGTAGAAGTTTGCCCTGTAGACTGTTTCTATGAAGGTCCTAACTTCCTCGTAATTAACCCGGACGAGTGTATCGACTGTGCGTTATGCGAACCTGAATGTCCGGCAAATGCAATTTTCTCTGAAGATGAATTACCTGAAGGTCAGGAAGTCTTTATTGAACTAAATGCTGAACTGTCGCAAAAGTGGCCAAACATTACACAAATTGGTGAGCAACCAGCCGACCGTGAAGAATGGAATGGCAAACCAGATAAATTGCAATATCTTGAAAAGTAATTATTTTAAATTTAAGAGATCAGCATATGCTGATCTTTTTTATACGCTTTGCACACATTTCATTGCAATATTCTCCAAATTTCTCCTTACATTTAGTCTAAAATAGCGCTATTTATAAATATCTGATTGTATAAATGATGAATTTTGCAAAGGGATTATTGAGTCTTTGTATAATCCCTCTTGTTTTTGTGGGCTGTACTACTGCCACAAAACACCCTGCACAGCCCGCGGGAAAACGGATTTATATTCCCCAAGAACGTGTGCAGTTTGACCGTAAAGCCTACCCTAAAACTATTCCTTATGTTTATACCCAGTGGGTTTCATCTCTGGATAACCTGGCGCGCGTACGTGAGTATGAAGTCTTTCTTGAACGTCATGGCGTTGGTAATATTATTCCAAGTTTTGAGTTGATGCGTACTGCACGTGACTGGGCCAAGTGTGGCCGTTCCCAATACATGATCCCAAGTCGTGAATTATGGGCCAATCAGATACCGACTTTAAAAGTGTTTAAATATCTGATTGCAGCCAATGTGCTGACTGATTTTGAAGTGACTTCAGTCTATCGCGATCTGCCATTGAACCAGTGTGCCGGTGGTGCGAATTCTTCACGTCATCTATATAACTCTGCCATTGATTTCCGGATTGGACCAGAATATCCGCAGGCAGAAGACTATGCCTATATTGAAAATACCAAGTTCAAATTGTGTCAGTTCTGGGCTCAACATGGCCAAAGTCTGAATATGGGACTCGGCATGTATGCTTCAGGTCAGATCCATATCGATACCCAAGGTTACCGTACCTGGGGGCCGAGTTTGGGGCGAAATTCCTCAATGTGTAATTACTAAGTCATGACACCTGCTACACAAAATCCCTCGTGAGTTTTGTGTAGTTTAAAAAATCAGCACCTACAGAACAATAAATTGCGCTCTGCCGCGAAAAGTTTAAAATGCAGGCATCACAATCAAGGTGCCAAGACTATGCAACAAATGTGGACAGACATTGATCACTATATTGATTCACATTTAATTCCTGAAGACCCTATTCTGAATCAAACCCTGGAAAATACTGCCGCGCACGGTTTTCCTGATCATCTGGCTGTAGCACCGAATCAAGGCATGTTGTTGCAGATGCTGATCCAGATGAACCAGTGTAAACGCGTTCTTGAGCTTGGAACATTTGCAGCATATAGCACCATGTGGCTGGCGCGTGCCTTGCCGGATGACGGTTATATCCTGACCATTGAAGGACGTGACACCCATGCGGCAATGGGTCAGGAAAATATTGACCGTGCCCAGCTCAAACAGACCGTTGAACTTAAATGTGGCCGTGCAGCAGACGTGCTTAAAGCCCTGCCTGAAGACACTGAAGCTTTTGATTTTATCTTCATTGATGCAGATAAACAGAGTTATCCGGAATATCTGGAACTCAGTTTAAATCTGTCACATTCAGGTACGCTTATTTTTCTGGACAATGTGATTCGTGCTGGCGAGATCATTAATCCGGATAATAAAAAGCCAAGTATTGAAGGGATTCGCGATATGTTTAAAGCCCTGCAAAATCATCCACGTATCTTGTCCTGCACTGCTTTACAGACGGTTGGTAGCAAAGGACATGATGGTTTCGCACTCGCGATTGTTAAATAAAAGCAGAAGAGCAAAAATCACCCAATACAATATTTCTTATAAATAATATATACTTATAAAAATTAACCACAGAGTTATCCACAATATATGAGGATAACTCTGGTCATTTTTAAATCAAGCTGTAACAATTTACGCTTAGACTACGCACCTGGCAATCTTTTGCAATTCTCACTTGGCAACCAGCAAAGGAACTTTGGAATTACGGAAAATCGTGGTTGCAATACTTCCTAAGAAGAACTGGTGGATTTTACTGTGACTGAATGCGCCAAGAACAATTAGTTGAATCCCCTGTTCCTGCTGATAGGACAAAATATTTTCTGCAACATCACCATAGCGATATTGTGGTACCACCTCTAAGCCAGCCTGAGTTAAATATTGCAAAGGTTCATTCAGAATTTCAGCATGATCACCGACATATAACAGATGACATTGTAATAAGCGCAGCAAATCGCTTTCCGCAATCCGTTTCATCATCTTGATGCAAGTGGGTGAATATTCATAGGCAAAAATAAAGCGTGTCGGTGGCTTAAACTGTTCTCCGACTGTCATGACGGTACAGTTAGCCCCACGAATAAAGTTTTCGACATTGGTGCCAATTGGTTTGTTTTTTTCAGCTGAACGTTCGCCGAGCAAGCCTATCACCGCAATATCATCAGGCTGCAGAATCTGGAAGCTTTGTTCCAGAAAATCGCCCTTTTCCTGAATGTGTGTGGTGTGAATACCATGTTCTGCCAGAATCCGTTCAGAAATGTGCTGCAGCAGATTATTGCTATAATCCAGCGCGATTTCACTTTGTTTTTGTTCAAGTTCAGCCAGCTCTTTCAGTAACATGGCGTTACTTTCAAAGCCAATCACTCCACTGATTTCCCCTAAATGATAACTGGCAGGGTAATAATCCAGAACCTGTAACAAGACCAGTTCACGGCCAGTCTGTTTGGCAATCCATGCAGCTGCGTCTGCCAGCGCGTTTATACATGGGGATGAGTCAATGCAGGCAATGACACGTTTCATGTTTAGCCTCTCTAGTTATGATAAAAATTTCTTAGTTATTTTTAACTTAGCATAAGCATTCAAAAATGTGCAGCAAAATCTGTAAGGCTTGAATTGAAATATGTTAACTTTTATGTGAATAAATATAGATCGCTAAACCTATTTTTCTACTCGTTTCAACTTTTATTTCAAACCGTTGACTTCAAAAAACTTATTCACGATAACGAATCAATCTAGCCGGATTTCCGGCGACAATTGCACGCGCTTCAACATCCTTGGTCACCATACTGTTCATTCCCACCACAGCCTGATCTGCGATTTTAATTCCGTCCTTGATACCCACGTGTGCACCTAGCCACACATCCCGGCCGATCTCGATGCCTTGTGAGCGCACCGGTTGCTGATAAATTGGCTGCTCGGGATCCATCCCGTGATCAAAGGCATAAAGATGACAATAAGCAGCGATACGTACCTGATCATGCAGTTTAATCCCTACCCGACCGCCATCCAGAATACAGTGATGATTAATCGCCACTTCATTCCCAATGTCCAGTGGACCATGCAAGGTGCAATCTGCGGCAATAAAGGTATTATCACCGATGATGATTTTGCGCCCCGGTTCGGCAAAGATATGTGCCAGTGGTGAAATAAAACAGTTTTCACCAATCTCGATGGTTTCCATCTCCATCAGATAAGCCTGATATTCCTTTTGCCATGCTTCTGCCCAACCGCGATTTTTGGGCTTTAAGGACCAGTACAGCCAAGGCATATAGTTCAGACGATGTTTATGCTGCTCACGATATTTCAGTAATGGATCTACGTCAGTCATCTGTCGCTTCTTCAATAATTTTTAACTGTTCCCGGCCACGCGTCACATCCTGAACTTTCAGGGCAAAGGGTTGAATTTGATGTAATTGAAATAAGGCGCTAACCTGCACACCTTCGGCTGTATATTCTTCCTGATAATCGATTTGCTGCTGATTCAATTCATACTGGAATATGGCCCACTCATTAAATTGACAGGAAAATTGCACCTTTTTCTTTTCAATCAGTTCAATTTTTTCTGCTAATAGCAAGCATTGTCCAGCGCAACCCCCATAGGCTCGCACCAAGCCTCCTGTTCCCAGCTTGATTCCGCCATACCAGCGATTGACCAGTACCAGCACATTGGTCAGTTCATTACCCTCAATGGTCGCCAGTATCGGACGTCCTGCAGTACCTGAAGGTTCACCGTCATCATTAAAGCGTACCTGATGACCAATTTTCCAGGCCCAGCATTGATGTGTGGTGCTTGGATCACGACAAGCCTCCAGAAAATCTTTCACCTCCTGCTCATTTTCAACAGGGGTAGCAAAGGCCTGAAAGCGGCTTTTTTTGATATCTTCCTCAAAACTGACTAGGCTGGCAATGGTAAATGGCATAACTTCAGGCTTTAAACTCTTACTGTTACAGTATACCCGCTTTGTACAGACAAATAAAAAGCCTCTCCAAGGAGAGGCTTGATTTTACTCGATTGTTTTGAAAGGCTTTAAAAATCATCAGATCCGGGAAACTTGCATTCTTGCCTGTTTTTTACTCATTTTTCTTCTTCGGCAAGGACATTGAATGCAATGGTTCTTTGCCGCTAATTAAAAAACCTGCATCTGACAATTGAAATCTGATGCAGGTTTTTTATAAAGTAAGAGACATTTAAACAGTGAAATCATCACCCAGATAAACTTTTCTCACGGTCTCATTCGCCAGAATTTCTTCCGGTGTACCTTCAGCAATCACTGCACCTTCACTGACAATATAAGCATGTTCACAAATCGCCAGTGTTTCACGGACATTGTGATCGGTAATCAGCACGCCAATACCCCGATCTTTCAAGTTGGTAATAATATCCTTAATATCTCCAACCGAAATCGGATCGACACCGGCAAAAGGCTCATCGAGTAGCATAAATTTAGGATCAGCAGCCAAGGCACGTGCAATTTCAGCACGACGTCGCTCACCGCCGGACACACTCATTCCCAAGGAATCTTTAATATGGGTAATTTTAAAGTCCGCCAGTAGCTCTGCCAGACGTTGCTGACGTTGGGCCTTGGTCAGCTCTTTACGGGTTTCCAGAATCGCCATGATATTTTCTGAAATCGTCAGCTTCCGGAAGATTGAAGCTTCCTGCGGCAAATAGCCAATCCCTTTACGTGCCCGCTCATGCATGGCCAGGTCGGAAAGATCCAGATCATCCAGATAAATTTCGCCCTTATCCATCCGTACCAGACCAACAACCATATAAAAACTGGTGGTTTTACCGGCCCCGTTTGGGCCCAGCAGTCCCACAATCTGGCCACTTTGCATACTGAACGATACATCTTTGACTACCCAGCGCTTATTATAATTTTTCGCCAGATGCTTAATGGTTAAGGTCTGAACCTGCTGCGATTGTTCCATTAATCACGCGCTCCCGGGAAGGATTTTGAAGTAGACGGTGGAATCACGATTTGTACACGGCCTGACGAAGAACCGGTTTTGTTTGGAGTTCCTGTGGCTTCGATATCGCCTTTGTTCATGCTGTACTTTAAAGTTGTACCGCGAATACTGGCACCATCCTGTTGCAGGAAAGCATTCCCGGACAAGGTAATAATGCCTGTTTCGGCATTATAGACAATTTTTTGTGCCTGACCTTTCGCCAGACCTTTGTCCGGATCAACTTTTTGCTGAAACTGTGCCGGACTGCCTGTCGCCGTAATGAGGCTGATCTGGCGTTTACTGTTCAGATTGGCCACAATCGAATTGGCTTGCAGCTTCATGGTGCCCTGTTCAATAATGACATTACCAGAATAAGTCGTTACACCAGTCCGCTCATTAAAAGTCGCGCGGTCAGCCAGCAAGGTAATTGGCTGGTTACGGTCAGATGGCAGCGCAAAAGCAGTGATTGAACCGAGTCCAACCACAGTCGCCAGCGTTATACGCTTCAGGAAAGTGTGCATCATTTTGGCTTTAGGAGTTTGGTTCATACTTTCCTCGAATATTAAAGAATTCGTATTGACCATCATTAAGATTGGCTTTAAGACCCTGGCTGACAAATTCAGCCTGTGGAGATTCCACAATCACTGTCTTGTCTGTTTCAATTTCGCGTGTTTTCGGAAAAGCGGTCAGTTCTTCAGTACGGAACTGCATTTCCCCATTTTGCATGATTTTGGTGGCGAGCACTTCTTGAGAGAGTACAACTTTTGTATTGTCATCATAACCCTGCGCCATTTTGGCAAAGAAAGTGGCATCGATTTTACCATTGTCATAAGTCGATGCTCGCAGATTTTCCAGCTTTGAAGTTTCTAGCTGCAGATTCTGCTCAAGTCGATCCACTTGGGCACGAACCGACACCTGGCCTGATTCATCTGTCTGGGTTAAGTTAATATTTTGAGCGGAGTAAGTCATGCTGCGCGCAGAATCTGCCTGCAGCTTGTTACCCTTGCCGCTGTAATAGTAATAACCACCACTTATTGCGGCAATAATCACAGCCGTAATGTATAAAACTTTAGTATCCATAAGCGGTGTACTTAATCCAAAAGATAGGACTTATTAATAAGGTGCACGAATATATTTTTCAAGTAACTCTTGGTACATGCCTTTGGACATTAACAGCATGTCACAGATTTCACGAACCGCCCCACGACCACCGTAGGCTTGAGTGACCAGATCGGCACGACGGCGAACTTCGACATGACCATTAGGCACTGTCACTTTCATGCCGGCAATGGCAAAAGCAGACAGATCAGGCCAGTCATCACCCATGTACAGGCAATCTTCAGGATCAATGTTAAGCTGTGCACATGCTTCACGAAGAGCTGTGCCTTTATCTTCACGGCCCTGATAGACCAGATCAACACCCAGATCCGACATACGTTTTTCAACAATACGACTTTGACGACCGGTGATAATAATCACCTTGATTCCCGCCTGCTGAACCAGTTTCATGCCCAGACCATCACGAATATCAAAGGATTTAATCTCGTCACCCGAATTAGTCAGGGTAACAAAACCGTCACTTAAAATACCATCGACATCAAGCACCAGTGCTGCGATATGACGTGCCTGCTCTAACAATACATAAGATGCCATCTATTAATTTACCCCAGCCTGAATCAGGTCATGCATACTGATCACGCCAATGACTTTATTGGCATCATCAACAACTACAAATTGATTAATTTTATGCTCATTCATACGCTCCAGCGCGATTACTGCACGTTCTTCCTGAGAAATAGTCAACGGATTCTTGATCATTACGTCTTGCACTGCCAGGTTGACATCAAAGCCTTGCTGTTTATCGATTAAGCGGCGTAAGTCCCCGTCTGTAAAAATACCGAGCAGGAGGTCATTTTGATCAACAATGGTGGTCAAACCTAGACGTTTATTTGAAATCTCGTATAAAACCTGGTTCATCGGCGTATCTGGCGAGACTTTTGGCAAATCGGCTCCAGTACGCATCAGATGTTTTACATGCAACAACAGACGCTTACCCAACGCACCCGCAGGATGCGAACGTGCAAAGTCATCTGAAGTAAAGCCACGAGCATCCAGCAAAGCTACCGCCAGAGCATCACCCAAAGCCAGTGTGGCTGTAGTACTAGAAGTTGGCGCCAGACCGAGTGGACACGCTTCCTGAATATTACCGAGCGTCAAAGCTACATCGGCATTTTGTGGCATGGGACCTTGGTCATCACCACTGATGGTAATCAGGGGGATTTGCAGATGCTTGATCAGGGGCATCAGCATCATGATCTCATCACTCTTGCCTGAGTTTGAAATTGCAATCAGCACGTCACCTGCCACCAGCATTCCTAAGTCACCATGACCTGCTTCACCAGGATGCATAAAGAACGATGGCGTTCCGGTCGAAGCAAAGGTCGCCGCCATTTTACGGCCAATATGACCCGACTTGCCCATTCCGGTAATCACCAGACGGCCGGTACACTGTAGAATAATTTCACATGCGCGGCTAAAACGGTCATCAATCTGTGTTGCTAAAATCTGTAATGCATTTTCTTCGATGCGCAGTGTTTCAAGTGCGACTTTTTGGAAATCTAGCTGATTCGCTGTTTTTTGTGGATTCAAAGCCTGTTTACCTACGCTAAGGACAGAGAAAAACTCTGGTTTGATGGGCATAATTTTCGCAATTTTAGCATAGCTATGCAATTGCAAGATTTCTAAATGTATAAGATTCGACGTATTTTTAATATATTTCGATTGTATTTGACTTGCGCAATCAGGTATCTCCACCTCTACATTTGCTCCATTTTTGAAACTGTAGAATGTGCTTGTTTTTATTTTTTATCGGAATATCTTCACACTTGCCTTAATGAATCATATTCATAAAAGAACGTCCTCATTCCAATACTCCTTAATTCCCCTCGCAAACACTGCCCCAGAAAAGACCAATTCATTATTGTCATTTCAGTCCAGAAATTTTTTCTTTCTCAATCATTATTGCTACCTAACTAGGCTAAATAACTGAGGCTTTTTACGCTTTTATCTTTATGAATAATTATGCTTGGGTTAAGATGAATCATCCTTTTATTTGAAGTCCTTTGAACAGCTATGCAACCATTTGTTCTATATAACTCAGAGCAACGCAAAAAAGTAGAATTCGTACCTCGTGTTGAAGGTCAGATTGACCTGTATGTCTGTGGAATGACGGTCTATGATTATTGTCATATAGGACACGCACGTACAGTGGTTGCATTTGACTACATTATCCGTTTCTTGCGTAGCCAAGGCTGGAAGGTCAAATATGTGCGCAACATCACCGACATTGATGACAAGATTATTAAACGTGCCAATGAAAATGGTGAAAGTATCTCGGCGTTGACCAGTCGCTTTATTGATGCGATGAATGAAGATTTTGCCAAACTTGGCTGCCTTGCACCTGATGTAGCACCTAAAGCAACAGATTACATCGATCAGATGCAGGATATGATCAGCAACCTGGTCGACAAAGGTACGGCTTATCCATCCAATAATGGTGATGTCTACTTTGAGGTCGAGAAGTTTGCCAAATATGGTCGTCTTTCTGGCCGTAAACTGGAAGATATGCAAGCGGGTGCGTCTGAACGTGTCGATGTTGAAGTCGAAAAGAAACATCCATTTGACTTTGTACTGTGGAAACATGCCAAGGAAAATGAACCGTCATGGGCATCTCCTTGGGGTAATGGCCGTCCGGGCTGGCATATTGAATGTTCGGCAATGTCGACCTGCTGCCTGGGCAATCATTTCGATATTCATGGCGGCGGTGCTGATCTGACCTTCCCGCACCATGAAAATGAAATTGCACAATCTGAAGCTTCTACTGGCGAACAGTATGTCAATTACTGGATGCATGCCGGATTTATTAATGTCGATGGCGAGAAAATGTCGAAGTCTTTAGGCAATTTCTTCACTATTCGCGACGTGATTGAAAAATTCCATCCGGAAGTGGTGCGTTATTTCATTGTCTCTTCCCATTATCGTAGCCCGGTGAATTACTCGGATGTTGCTTTAAAAGAAGCAAAAAATACCTTATCTCGTTTCTATCACTCGTTTAAAACCTATCAGGCGGTTTATGGTGATCATCTGGTTGAAACTCTGGATGAGGCTTTTGTTGAACGTTTTAATACCGCTATGCGTGATGATTTCAATACGCCTGAAGCGATTGCGGTATTGTTCGAAATCAATAAAGAACTGAATCGTGCTGTGAAAGAAGAAAATGCGGAACAGGCAGCGATTTATTATGCAACTTTACGTCACCTGACCAATATTCTCGGTCTGGTACAGCAAGATGTAGATGAGTTCCTCAAATCTGACATTGGTCAGGAAGCATTGGGACTATCACCTGAACAAATTGAAGATTTGATTCAACAGCGTCAGGATGCCAAGAAAGCCAAAGAATTCGCCCGTGCGGATGAGATTCGTCAATCTTTACTTGATCAAGGTGTTGTTCTTGAGGATACCCGTCAAGGTACGGTTTGGCGCCGTGCTGATTAATTAATCAAACAGATTTATAGAGAGTTGACACTGCTGTGGAATTCTCTATAATTCACCTCATTGCGGGAATAGCTCAGTTGGTAGAGCATAACCTTGCCAAGGTTGGGGTCGGGAGTTCGAGTCTCCTTTCCCGCTCCAGAATACGAAAAACCCTTATCGAAAGATAAGGGTTTTTTTATTAAATTCTAAAAATTTTGATTGATAAAAAGTATCTCTAAAAATCACGTCTTAGCTACTTTCACCCCGACATTTTTTGGGTAATTCACCACAAAGTGCTATTGTAAATAAACTTCAAAACTTTCAATTCTTTTAATTACGATATCGTTTCATGACTTATAAACTGAATGCACGTCATCTTGTTTTAGACCTTCTCTACGCTTCGAAAGACTCAGCTCTCTCTATTAGGCGGATATTAACGGCTGCTGAATTATTAGGCATATCTGAAAATGGCATACGCGTCGCTGTGGCCCGATTAAATCAGGAAAATGTCATTCAATCTATAGAGCGCGGTGTATATCAGTTGCTAGAGAAAAAGTTCGATACTTCTTTTATCAGTTTAAACAAACAACCCTATATACAAACTGCGACCACATGGAATGGAAAATATGTACTGGTCTATACGGGTACTTTAGGGCGCGTAGATCGTACGGCATTATCTAGAAGGGAAAAAGCGCTGCGTTATTATGGTTTTCAGGAATTGGAACAAAATGTTTTTATTCGTCCCGATAATTTAACACTGAGTCTAAGCACATTAAAAACAGCTGTAATCCGGTTTGGATTAGATGCTGATGCACGTTTTTTCCAAGTCAGTCAGCTGGAAAGTGAAACTGAAGTTCGTGATTTATGGGATATCGAAGCGCTACATCAGACCTATCATGTAGTACAGCATGATATCAACGCCTGGTTTGAGAATTACCAAAATCTGAATTTAGCAGAGGCTGCAAAAAGTGCCTTTTATCTAGGTAAGTCTGCCCTATTTAGTTTACGTGCTGACCCTTTGCTTCCTGCAGAATGGATAGATACCGAGGCTCGACAACAATTTGAGCTCGCAGTCCGCAAAATAGAAAAACAGGGACAACTTTTATGGCAACACTATTTTAAAGACCAAGGGCTCTAAATTATTTCTTTTTTATACACAAAAATAAATTGACTGTAATATTTCATCCAAATATATTGAATATAGCAATAAGAACTAAATATAGGCAGAAGAATGAACAGCAAGGTCAGTGTCACAGAACTTTTTAGTCGTGATGAAATTAAAGAACTCACCACGACCTCAGACTTGCACGGTGTCTGGGCAGTAGGTTCGACATGGACCGTAATTGTCATGACCTTTGGCACGGTCGCCTATAGCTGGGAATATTTACCTACGTGGGGGAAAGTCCTGATGTGCGCGCTGGCATTGGCCATTCTTGCGGGACGCCAGCTTGCGATGGCTATTTTGATGCATGATGCCTCACATCATAGCCTGTTCAAAACCAAATGGTTGAACACTCATTTGACCGACTGGCTCTGTGCACGCCCGATCTGGAATGATGTCAGCAAGTATCGTCCTTATCATCTGAAACATCATGCTAAAACCTCGCAGCCAGATGATCCTGACTTGGGGTTGGTAAAAAATTTCCCCATTACTCAAAGCTCACTATTCAGGAAATTCTTCCGTGACCTGAATGGGCAATCTGGACTTAAGTTCCTTGCAGGTCGAGTATTAATGGATCTTGAATTACTGGAATGGAGTGTTTCCAATGACCCCAAGCCAATTCCGCGTGGTGATCGCAGCAATTTAGAGTTAGCAAAGAATCTGTTTAAGAATAGTTCCGGTATGTTCATCTCAAATGCAGCAATTTTTTATGCACTGTGGGCCAGCGGCCATCCTAAACTGTATTTATTATGGCCTCTCGCCTATATCACTCCATTTCCTTTGTTCATCCGCATCCGCGCCATGGCTGAACATGCCGGATTAGAAACCAGTCATTCTGCCCTGAGCAATACCCGAACTACTCGTGCAGGTTGGTTGGCACGTGCTTTGGTTGCCCCGATTCATGTGAACTATCATATTGAACATCATTTAATGGCCTCTGTTCCGCATCAAAAGCTGGCGAGAATGCACCAGATGTTAAGGGAGCGTCATTATGTCGATGCCCCACCAAGTTATCTGGATGTGATTCGCTCACTTTTAAAAAAATAATCAATTTTCCTGATGCTTAGATTAGTCAATTTCAATGCTGATGGCTTTCGGCATGTGAATGCTGATGTGAGGATTGTCCCCGATGTTCCGGCGGACAATCTTCCGCTTCGATCTGCAAGGTCATCTCGGTAATATGATGCTCATGGTGGAGCATCTCAAAGGCCTGATGACGCAGTTTCTGATAATCCACATTCGGCGCAACCAGATGCACGGTCAGCATGACTTTTTTGGAAGTAATCGCCCAGACCTTGAGCTGATGAATATCCTCGACCCCGTCAAGCGCCAAAAGATCGTGACGTAATTTTTCAATATCAATTTCCTCCGGCACACCTTCAAGCAGAATATTGATGCTCTGTTTCAGCAAAACCCAGGTTCTTGGCAATACCCAAAATCCGATTAATACTGCAATGAGTGTATCAATCCACATCCAGCCGGTGAAATAAATCACTAACGCTCCAATAATCACGCCTACAGATCCCAGTGCATCACTCAGCACTTCCAGATATGCACCTTTGACATTGAGACTTTCCTGACTGCTGGACACCAGAATTTTCATGGAAATCAGGTTAATGATCAGCCCCAAAACAGCAACAATCATCATGCCAAGGCTCTGGATTTCTGGTGGATGACTCAAACGCTGATAAGCTTCAAACAAGATATAAATCGCAACCACAAACAACATCAAGGCGTTAAACAGGGCAGCCAGAATTTCAAAACGTTGATAACCAAAAGTCCGTTTATTGTCTGCCGGTTTTTGTCCGATCTTGATAGCCACCAGTGCAATAGCCAGTGCGGCAGCATCGGTAAACATATGTGCAGCATCAGAGAGCAAAGCCAGACTTTGGGTCAGAAAACCGGCAATTACTTCCACAATTAAAAAAGTCGTGGTTAATCCCAGCGCTATCGATAATTTTCTGGCATTGTCTGCAGTCACGTTGACATGACTATGCTCATGATGATGTGAATTCCCCACCGGCTACTCCTTCCTTCTTATTCAACGAGGACATGCATCCTCAGCATCATTCAAGTCTTGTTCTGATTCATATTACGCTTGAATTTTATCTATTTAAGTAGGTTTTTTATGAACTGTTTTATCAGTCGGCATTAAATTAAAGTTTTGGCTTTTTCATGTTCTGCCAGCCACGCCTGTACCGAAGCACGCTTAAAATTACGCTCGACATATCCTATTATTTTCACAGGAAGATTCACCTGATGGCTCAACAAACGATGCAACATAAAGGCCAAATCGAAGTCTGCAATTGACCAGTGTTCAGTCAACCATATGTCCTCCAGCATATGTTCTGCCACATTCACCAAGCGCTGAATTTCTTCAGTTATCGGAGCTGTAAGAGGTGTAGATATTTTTGCTGGATGAAATACCGAATCAGAAGGCATCTGCTGACGGATTTGCATAAAATCGGTTTTGACCAAGGCTTGTAGGGCGCGACATTTGGCTCTGGCTTGAATTTCCTTAGGATATAAAGTTGGATAATTAGTTGCTGGAAAGACATCCTCCAAGTATTCAGTGATTGCCCATGATTCAAACAGACTAAAATGATCTAGCGTTAAACACGGAACTTTAGCACTTGGACAAATGGCTTGATAAGCCGCAGATTTCTGTTGCTGCTGATCTAAATCAATCACGATTTCCTGAAAATCTAAACCCTTTTCTTTTAAGGCAACATAGACCGACATAGCATAAGGGCTGATTCTATTTTTATCGACATATAAACGTATATTTTGCATATCCTTGTTCCTGATGACCTTATTGTTTTTATTCAGTACGGCAGCCTTACTCTACTCCCTTTCTTATACAAAAGAAAAAATGAAATGCTTGATGTAGCGATCACACGAAAATTTTTACTTACTTGCTGATAGTGCACCGATACCCATTATTTTCTATTTTGCACAGGATCGGTAGATAAAGCCTTTTATTTTGCTTTTGATTCACGTTAAATTAAATCATTCTCTTGATATCAAAAAACTATGCTGAACTTAGCCCACCTCCCCGATACTGTATATGCCATTCAACATCTGGCTTTTGAAGACTTAGGCGCTTGGGAAGATGTTTTTTATCAGCTCGGCTTACGCGTCCGCTATTTTGAAGCCGGCATTGATGTTCTTAACAAAGCTTTTGAGCATCCTGGCTTAGTAGTCATTCTTGGAGGCCCTATTGGAGTCTATGAAACTCAAGACTACCCGTTCCTACAAGAGGAAATAAACTTACTTAAAGTTCGTTTAGAGAGAAATCTACCGACTTTAGGTATCTGTTTAGGGGCTCAATTAATTGCTGCTGCGTTGGGTGGCAAAGTCTATTCCGGGCATACCAAAGAAATCGGCTGGTCTAAACTCAACCTTGCTTCTGTTGAAAATAATCCGCTGCAAGCTCTGGAAGATATTCAAGTCCTGCATTGGCACGGTGATACTTTTGATTTACCTGCACAGGCTGAATTACTGGCCAGCTCTAAACTTTATCCGCATCAGGCTTTCCGTGTGGGTAATCATATTCTGGCCCTGCAATTTCATCCCGAAATAGCCAGTGACAGTCTGGAAAAATGGCTGATTGGCCATACTGGTGAATTACGACAGGCTAATATTGCTATACCTACACTTCGCGCAGCCAATCTTCAATTTGCACCTTTGCTGGAAATGACTTCAAAAACTGTCTTGGAACAATATCTGGCTCAATTAAATATGGCATCTTGATTCAGCGCATTTTAAACTTGACTCCAATTCTTGATATTAAAAATTTTATGAGCGCATTATTCGGTATCGCTGTTATTCATTTTTTCGCCCTGATCAGCCCGGGACCAGACTTTTTCTTTGTAACACAAAGTGCGATAAGACAGTCCAGAAAACATGCGCTCTTTGCAGCTATCGGGATTTCGTTGAGTATTCTGCTCTGGTCAATCTGTGCGCTCAGTGGTTTACATTTCCTGTTTCAGAAAGTGGCCTGGTTGCAGCAGGTGTTAATGATCTTGGGTGGCATATATCTACTTTATTTAGGCTACCTGATGTTAAAGTCAAGTTTAAAAAAACCACTATCCTTAATTGAACCAAAACATGAATCTGTCCCGGTAGCACAAGCATCATATTTTAAATTATTGCTTCAGGGGTTTTTGACTAATATGGCCAACCCTAAAGCCCTGATTTACTTTAGCAGTGTCTTTTCTCTGGCCATCAGTTCCAATGCAAGCTTATCAGAGCAATCTTCCTTGTTATTCTTGGTATTTATAGAAAGCCTGCTCTGGTTTGCAGTTGTTGCTGTTATTTTTTCAATGCGCAAGATGAATACCTATTATCAAAAATTTGCCAAATGGATTGACGGGATCACCGGTGGAATTTTTATCAGTTTTGGCTGTTTACTTATTTTTAACCGGAATTAAACTTGTTGATTCAATTAAAAAAGCACCTGAATATAGGTGCTTTTTTAATCAAGTTGTGCTTATTTCGCTTTGGCTGTTGGCACACTTGCTTCAGTGGTAATCTGTACGGTAATTTTATCACCTACATTAGGTACATAGTTTGCAATACCAAATGCAGAACGGTTGAATGATGTAGTGGCATTAAAACCGACTGTTTCTGCTTTGGTCATTGGATGTGGGCCTTTCTTGTTCAAGACGGCATCCAATACAACCGGCTTAGTAACGCCTTTAATGGTCAAATCACCAGTAATTTTAAATTTCTTTTTGTCCTGAGTTTCAACTTTGGTACTTTTAAAAGTGATGTTTGGGTATTTCGCTGCATCAAACCAGTCTGCCGCCACTAAATGCTCATCCAAAGCTTTCACGTTAGTATTGATACTCGACAGTGGAATTGTCACATTCACAGAAGAGTTCGCAGGTTTTTGCTCATCAACATTAATGGTACCCTGAATATTTGAGAAGTTACCTGATGGTGTAGAAAAACCAAAATGATCCCAGCTAAATACGGTGGCTGTATGGGTTGGGTCAATGGTATAAGCCACTGGTTTAGCCATAGAAACAGTTGCCACGGACGCAACCGCCAAGCCTAATGCTAATGTTTTGAAATTCATGTTTTTATCTCTCGTTTTGGATGTCATCAAGTGTATAGAAACTGGCAACGTTTGCAGCCCTAAAGATAAAACGTTTTGTTGCAGCTATGAAACGATAAATTTGTAAGTTATTTTTCTAACTTTTGATGGTCAATCCATACGGTATTGGATGAATCCGGTTTTCTTGGCGACTTTGTTATATAACGCTTGTGCCTGATGGTTTGATTCCTGAGTCAGCCAGTACACCCGGTCGCAATTACGCTGCTGCGCGACCTGATAGATATGTTCAATCAACTTACGCGCCACGCCCCGGCCACGATAATCTGGATGGACAAATAAATCCTGCAAATAGGCATACGGTCTTATTGTCCAGCTACTGTTATGCTCAATGACATGTACAATTCCCACAACCTTTCCATCCATCATTGCAGCAAAACCGTACATTGAATCTAATTCATAATTGGTTAATTTATCCCAGGTATTTTCACTCACCTCATCCGAAATTTGCGCCTGATAAAAGCGTTGATAGTCTTGCCATAAAAATAGCCATTCCGACTGTGATATTTGCTCTAGAGCTTTGATCTGGATCTGGGGCTGTATATTCATGTTTAACCGCTTCTTTGGCTTATTTCTTTAATTTAAGTCGTTTCGATAGTGGTCGCTGAATTATTATAGCGGCCTAAACCTAGCTTTATCTCATCTCGTGTTCATAAGCAACCCATCAGATGAAAATCATCCGGCATAAAAAAAGCCCCAATCAGGGACTTTTCACGCTTTATGTTTAAAGTTTTTCAACCAGAATACGATCAACCTGTTTTAGGCCAGTCGTCTTTTCATGATTTTTACGACGCACTTTAATGACCTTTTCTTCGGCTAATTCTTGCAGCATTAAATCAACTGCAACCATCGCGTCAAGAGGTAACTCCTGTCCGATCCACTTGAGTTCGCCTGCATCCATTAAAGTAATTTCATCGTTAATTTGTTCATACAAGCTCATGTTCATCTCACTCTTTCATTTCGACTATGGAAGAACTTTCTAACGGTTGCCACATGAAAACAACGCTAAAAAGCGAAAAAACAAAAGACGCCCCATAACTGGAGCGCCTTTTAAAAAACCACCTAATCAGTTGATTATGCAGTAATCTCTTTTACAGCTGCTACCACTGCTTCAGTAGTAATACCGAAGAACTGGAACAGATCTTTTGCAGGTGCAGATTCGCCATAAGTGGTCATACCGATGACGCGACCATCAAGACCCACAAATTTCCACCAGTAATCTACATGTGCAGCTTCAACCGCAACACGTGCACGAATGTTTGATGGAAGAACCGCTTCACGATAAGCTGCATCTTGCTTCATGAATTCTTCGGCACATGGCATAGATACCACACGCACGCCTTCAAGCTGTGCATAAGCGTCCATTGCCAGAGATACTTCTGAACCAGTTGCAATAATAATTGCTTTTAATTCGCCTTTTTCTTCAGCCAGTACATAACCACCTTTTGCCACGTTCTCGATTTGTGCTTGAGTACGGGTCTGGAATGGCAAGTTCTGACGAGAGAAGATTAATGCTGTCGGACCATCAGCACGCATGAGTGCAGATTTCCAGGAAATTGCTGCTTCAACCGTGTCACATGGACGCCATGTATTCAGGTTTGGCGTAGTACGAAGCGATGCGATCTGCTCAACAGGTTGATGCGTTGGGCCATCTTCACCCAGACCAATTGAGTCATGCGTATAAACATGAATCACGCGCTGTTTCATTAATGCAGACATACGTACTGCATTACGTGCATACTCCATAAACATCAGGAATGTAGCGACATAAGGGATAAAACCGCCATGTAGCGCCACGCCATTGGCAATTGCAGTCATACCGAATTCACGTACACCGTAGTGTACATAGTTACCCGCAGGATTATCCTGCACGCCTTGCGCACCTTTCCAAAGGGTCAGGTTAGAACCTGCAAGATCAGCAGAACCACCTAGAACTTCTGGCAATAATGGAACAAGTGCTTGCAATGCATTTTGGCTGGCTTTACGCGTCGCAATTGTTTCAGCTTTGGCATTCACTTCTGCAATGTAGGCATCCGCTTTTTCCGCGAAGTCAGCCGGCAATTCACCCGATAAACGACGTTTAAGCTCAGCAGCTTCTGCCGGATATTTTGCAGCATAGGCAGCAAATGTTTCGTTCCAGGCCGCTTCTGCTTCAGCACCTTTAGCTTTCGCATCCCAAGCTGCATACACATCTTCAGGAATTACAAATGCTTCATCAGTCCAGCCCAAAGCTTCACGGGTCAGGACGATTTCGTCATGACCGAGTGGTGCACCGTGACTGTCTTCTTTACCTTGTTTATTTGGTGAACCCAGACCAATTACTGTTTTACAGATGATGATCGTTGGTCGGGCAGTTTCAGCTTTGGCTGCTAAAGTTGCAGCACGTAAAGCATCAGCATCGTGACCATCAACTCTAATGACTTGCCAGCCGTATGCCAGGAAGCGTTGTTCTGTATCGTCAGAGAACCAGCCTTCCACTTCGCCATCAATCGAGATGCCATTGTCATCGTAGTAAGCAATCAGCTTGCCCAGACCCAATGTACCTGCCAAAGAACATGCTTCGTGAGAAACACCTTCCATTAAACAGCCATCGCCCAGGAAGCAGTAAGTGAAGTGATCTACAACCTGAAGGTCATCTTTGTTAAATTGTGCAGCTAAAGTTTTTTCAGCCAGTGCAAAACCAACGGCATTCGCGATACCTTGACCTAAAGGACCAGTTGTCGTTTCAATCCCTGGCGCATAACCCAACTCCGGGTGACCAGGTGTTTTAGAATGAAGTTGACGGAATGCTTTTAGATCTTCAATTGAAAGATCGTAGCCCGTTAAATGAAGAAGCGCATATTGAAGCATAGAGCCATGGCCATTTGATAATACAAAACGGTCACGGTTTGCCCAATTCGGGTTGGTCGGGTTATGGTTCATGAATTCACGCCAAACCACATCAGCGATATCTGCCATCCCCATTGGAGCACCTGGATGTCCTGAGTTTGCTTTTTGCACAGCATCCATTGCCAATACACGAATTGCGTTTGCAATACGACGTTCATTAAGCGGGGTTGTCATAAATCAGAGTCCAAAATATTCAGAAATAGGAAATGATGAAAAGACTTTCAAAACTGCTGCCTATTGTCTTAAAAAAACAGCGAGGGGTAAAGACTAACCAACAATATTTATCAGTTTATTGAGTGTCTCTTGCCTTATCGTACAATTATTCCACATTTCTTCTTCAGCTTTGATTGACTTGACTGGTTTGCAGGTTGAATTTTCCTGCATCTCGACATTGACTTCATTTTCTGACGTTGAATTTTAAGCTTTCAAACAGGATTGAATTTATGTTGGTTTTGCCTCTATTTCAAACTTCTTAAATCAATCTCTCTAAAGAAAATTAATAGATTCGATTGAGCCTTATATCATGTAATTTTTACTTATTTTTAATTATAAAATATTTATAAATCCATATAAAAATCTAATTAGCTTAGGTTAAATTTTAATATTTCTAGACTTTGATTATTGACCCTGACAATCGTTCGGCAAATAGCGCTGCTGAATATTGGTTGAATAACATTTCCCACTATAAACATCAAAGGCAATTGATTTCCCGCGAATCGCGGCATCTACACCTTGTTGCCGCATCTTAAATTCGATCCGGCAGGCAGCGTTAATGATCACTTTTTCGATATATTGGCTACCGCCACCAATCTGCCGTCCGGCATCACACTGTTGATCCGAGGCAATAAAATGGCTTCGATATACCCCAGCCTGCTGAAACACATCAGCCAATTGAGAACGTACGATATAGCCTTGATAACTCATAAAAGCCATCGTGGCTAAAATCGCAACAATTATCGTTACAATCAGCCCCTCAATCAGGGTAAATGCCTTTTGATACATAATCTCTGATCTCCGTATAGTCTTGCTCCAAAAGTCCATACAAAAAGATGTAGCTATTCCTAAGCGACAAATATTGAAGACTGAGGCTAATATGAAGATATACCCGGACACCAACAAGACAGCTAGTCGCACGGCATACCAGCTTGCTTTGCTTTATTGATGTAATGATCACTTGCTTAAAATAAGGTTTGAATTTTTAGCTTTATATTCTTTGCACGTTTATTTTTTTAAATTTAATTTGAAATCTAATAATTTAATTTTTTGTCAGTTTGGGGTGTTAAATATTATTAATGTATGTTCTCTCACGAATACTGCTGATTTAATAGGCATATCAATTTTTTTAATTCTATTAATCAATTAAAAACACAATATTTTGAAACAATTTCGTCCAATTTTGTTGCGTTAAGCTAGTCCTAGAGCGCAACTCGATGTAACATATCGGGTCTTTAAAATTAACTGTGATAGGACTATGCGCGAGTACGCTGTATTTACTTCGGAATCTGTAAGCGAAGGCCATCCAGATAAAATGGCTGACCAAATCAGTGACGCTATTTTGGATGCAATCTTAAAAGAAGACCCATATGCACGGGTTGCTTGTGAAACGCTTGTAAAAACAGGTGCGGTTGTACTTGCCGGTGAAATCACCACTACGGCAAATGTTGATTTTGAGGCAATTGTACGTCATACCGTGAACGGAATTGGTTATCACCATTCTGATCTGGGTTTTGATGGCTCAACCTGTGCTGTAATCAACATGATTGGCAAACAGTCACCTGAAATTGCTCAGGGTGTCGACCGCCAAAAACCTGAAGATCAGGGTGCCGGTGACCAAGGACTGATGTTCGGTTATGCAAGCCGTGAAACTGATGTACTGATGCCTGCCCCGATTTCATATGCACATCGTCTTATGGAAAAACAGGCTGAATTACGTCGTGACGGTACGTTGCCATGGTTACGCCCGGATGCCAAAAGTCAGGTCACTTTTGCTTATGAAAATGGTGTGCCAGTACGTTTAGATGCCGTAGTCCTTTCGACTCAACATGATCCTGAAATCACTCAAGCGAACCTGAAAGAAGCTGTGATTGAAGAAATCGTGAAAAAAATCATTCCTGCTGACATGTTCCATGCCGACACCAAATTCCATATCAACCCGACCGGTATGTTCGTGATCGGTGGTCCTGTGGGTGACTGTGGTTTGACTGGCCGTAAAATTATCGTAGACACCTACGGCGGTATGGCGCGTCATGGTGGTGGTGCTTTCTCCGGTAAAGACCCATCTAAAGTTGACCGCTCTGCTGCTTATGCAGGTCGTTATGTTGCGAAAAACATCGTGGCTGCTGGTCTGGCTGACAAGTGTGAAATTCAGGTGTCATATGCGATCGGTGTTGCCGAGCCAACTTCAATTTCAATCAATACTTTCAATACTGCAAAAGTATCTGAAGAATTGATTATTGCATTGGTGCGTGAACACTTCGACCTACGCCCATATGGTATTACCCGTATGCTTGACCTGATCCAGCCTATGTACAAGCAAACTGCTGCCTATGGTCACTTTGGTCGTGAAGGTTCGGATACAGCCTTTACGTGGGAAAAAACAGACAAAGTGGAAGCGCTTAAAGCTTCTGCCGGCTTGTAATTTATTTCTGAGAAAAGTCCGCTTTATGCGGGCTTTTTTTATGCTTGAATATCGATTCAATGAAACTTCGACTTACTTATTAACAAAACCTCAAGTAGCTCCTGACCTCTCTCAAATTTATAAAAGTTACATTTGACAAACAATTTTTGATCTATTTTCTAGCATAAATTCAAATAAATAGTTGATAGATTAAATTCCAGCTCTACAACAACAAAAGGATATTACCCGATGAAAAAACTACTTATTGCTTTAGGTTTAGTTACAACTGTTGCCTTGGTAGGCTGTAATAAAGAAAAGGCACCCGAAACAGGTGCTACTACAGGTGAACATCTAGAAAATGCCGCAGATCAAGCCGGTCATGATATCAAAAATGATACACGTGAAGCTGAAGTTAAAAGTGAACAGGCCCTAGATAAAGCAGCAGAAGAGACTGCCAAAGCTGCTGATGATGCAGCTGCTGCAGCTTCCCGTGCCGCGGATGCCACTGCTGAAGCAGCTCGAAAAGCAACTGCCTCTACCGCTGCAGCAGTTGAAGAAGGCGCTCAAGATGTACGTGAAAAAGCTGAGAACTAATTTTAGGATTCAGTCTGATATTGAAAAGCCTGCAAATTGCAGGCTTTTTTATCAATGATAGTTCTGGTTATTAATATCTATAAATTTAAAGTGGTTTTATTACCAGATAAAATCTGCACTTTATCTAAACCGCCCAATAAGATCAGATAAGCTGATAAATCTTATCAACAATTAGAATGACTTAATAATGATTAATGCCCTAAAACAAGCTGCATTAAAGCTGAAATTCAGTAGAATACCAGCCTTTATTTATTATTTTTAAGATTTTCACTCCCATGTCAGTCATTGTTGCTGCTTCCCAAAGGTCGAATATTTCGGTTTGGGCAGCTTTTATCTTGCTTATCATAGGTACAATCGGTGCCTATCAAATCGTTGGCTTAAATCAAGCCCTGTTATTCTTGATTGGTGGTGCACTGGGCATGACCCTGTACCATGCATCTTTTGGTTTTACCTCAAGCTGGCGTGTGTTTATCAAGGAACGTCGCGGTCGTGGTTTACGCGCGCAGATGATTATGCTCGCTCTGGCCGTCTTGCTGTTCTTCCCCGCCTTAGGTGCGGGTGAGTTATTTGGTAACCCAGTTAAAGGCAATGTTAACCCCGTTTCCATGTCAGTCATGATTGGTGCCTTTATTTTCGGTATCGGCATGCAACTTGGTGGCGGCTGTGCATCCGGTACCCTGTATACCGTAGGTGGTGGTAGCGCACGCATGCTGGTGACGCTCTTGTTTTTCTGTATCGGGTCAGTGATTGCGACCTCGCATCTTGACTGGTGGTTTGCCCTTCCGCATCTTGAACCGATTTCTCTAGTAGAAAGTTTAGGGGTGATCCCTGGATTACTGTTGAGCTTTATCATTTTTGCCATTATTGCTGCAGCAACAGTTTATTTCGAAAAGAAACGTCACGGTAGTCTCGAAATTGAGCCCAGTAGTAAACACCAAGGCTGGAAGCGCTTTATCCGTGGTCCATGGCCTCTGATTTGGGGTGGTATTATCCTGACCTTACTCAACTTTGCGACTCTGGCATTAGCAGGTCGTCCTTGGGGCGTGACCTCTGCACTGGCTGTGTGGGGTGCCAAAGGTGCAAGTCTTGTAGGTATAGACGTTGCATCCTGGGATTATTGGCAACAGGCGGGTAATGCAAAAGCGCTGGCCAACTCACTCTGGTATGACATTACCTCCATGATGAACTTCGGTATCATGCTGGGTGCTTTGCTGGCAGCAAGTCTGGCAGGTAAATTTGCGCCGAATTTCAATATTCCAAAACATTCACTGATTGCCGCTGTTGTAGGTGGCATAATGCTGGGCTACGGCGCACGATTAGCTTATGGCTGTAATATTGGCGCATATTTCAGTGGGATTGCGTCTGGTAGTCTGCATGGCTGGTTGTGGCTGGTGTTTGCCTTTATCGGCAATGGCATTGGGGTAAAACTTCGTCCAATCTTCTTCCCGGATGAAAAACCGCAGCCTGAAAAACTGACCGGTTGTTAATGCTTAAAATCAAAAGCCCATCTTGATGATGGGCTTTTTTTGTCTTCAGGATTTACAGCGCAGCTTTTAAATTACAGCCATAACCCATGGTCTGCTGAACCTGACGATAAGTCGTATAACGGTCCAGAATAAAGGTATAAAAATGATCGGCGTCGGAGAAATTGGCTTTTAAATTTTCATTCTTGGCATTGGGCAACCGGATGTCATTAACCAGTTCCAGATTGTAATGTCCCAAGCGGTACATATCGGCAAAATAACTATTCATCATATCGCAATAGGCGATTTTACTGGGTTTTAATGCGGTACTGCTAACGAGATGCTGGTTCAAGCTTTGCAGATTATTGACATCTAAAGGAAACTGGTGTGCGAAAGCAATACTTTCGACTTTCTTAAATTTCTGAAAGTCCTGGGCTAACTGGACATTGAGGGCATCAAAACGTTGCTGCAGTTCCTGTGCAGTCTGAACCTGATATTTGACTGGATCTACGACCGGTTTTTGTGGTTGTTCCGAACATGCAGTTAATCCAGTGAGCAGCGCTAATGACGTTAGCCATACCTTCATGTTTATACACTCAATTTAAATATACCAATGCTTATTATGCCTGAAAGCAGCCTGATGTACTGTTTAAAGTAATTTCTCATTCATATAACGCCAGTAGCGCTTTGGCACATATTGAATATGCAATTTCATGTTTTTGCGCGCCTGAATATTCACACTGTTGAAATAGTCTTTCCAGAGCTGATCATATAGCAGTTCTTGATCATCCAGTTCAATACTGAATGACTGACTATGACCAATCCGGATTTGTGGATCGATTATTTCCGCGTTCATCTCGACCTGATGCATCTGCTTTAAATCATAATAAATACCGTAATTACGCTGCTCGTCATAGATCAGCCAGCTCTGATCCTGATAACGCTCCTGAAAATGTCGGGAAATAATCGGCAAGACATTAAAGTCCGGTCTGACCAGACTCAGAAACAAGCCATCTTTGGCTTTTTTAAAGCGTATAAAAGCCTCCATGCGATGCTTTTCCCGACCCACTTGCTTGGCCCATTGCGACATGCCGATTACCGCAGCATGACCATAATCTTTATCGACTGGACGCTGGTTTTGAAAGACATAAACTGCAAAATCAAAAAGAGTCTGGAACGCTGCTTCCTGCTCTGAAAGAAAAGTATAGTAAAAAGCACGCAAACTGCTGGAAGATACTTTTTGCTTTAATCCCTGCCACACCCGCTGCCCATGTTGATCATTAGAGGCCACATGGATAAATTCATCAAATAAACCTGTTTGTGCTTGAGGATTGGCCGTCACTATCACATTAAATTCTTTAAACTCGAAAGCACGAAATACACAACTGAGCAGACCAGTCATGCTGCCATCAAAACAGTAACTTGCCACTAAAAACCCAATCCTAATTGAGGGGAAAGTTGCTGCTGATATTTAGATTGTCCTGACATCAAAATTTGCTGGCGGATCTGATGGGATTGCTGATCTTTCCCAAATTTCGGTGTATCCGCACAGCGAATAAAATGCTGCGCCCGGTTATAAGCCACACCCATACGCTTTAGCTGGTCAATATGGATCTGTCCAAAACGGCGTGCCTGTACAATTTTCTGGGCAGAACGCACGCCAATCCCAGGTACACGCAAAATCATTTTATAGTCGGCACGGTTAATATCGACTGGAAAGGCTTCAGGATGACGCAAGGCCCAACTGAGTTTGGGATCAATCTCCAGCTCCAGATTCGGATGCTGCTCATCGACAATTTCATCAGCAGCAAAGCCATAAAAACGCATTAGCCAGTCGGATTGATACAGACGGTTTTCTCTTAATAATGGCGGTGCTGAACCGATGGCGGGTAAGGTTTTCTCTTCAGGATTAATCGGGATATAACCAGAGAAATACACCCTTTTCAGCTTGAATTCCTTGTAATGCCGGTCAGCCATCAAAATAATGTCCTGATCGGTTTCACTATGCGCACCCACCACCATTTGTGTAGTTTGTCCGGCAGGTACAAATTTTGGAACGGACTTTATCAGCTTGCGTTCATCTTTGAGCTGGATCAACCGGTCACGCACAATGCCCAAGTCTTTTTGTACTTCAGCATGGGTTTTCTCAGGCGCAAATTTTTGCAGTCCCGCTTCCGTCGGCATTTCCAAATTAATACTCATACGGTCGACATACAGTCCGGCTTCGGTAATGATTTCCTGTGATGCACCCGGAATAGTTTTTAGATGGATATAGCCATTAAAGTTTTCTTCGAGTCTAAGTTTTTTGACGACTTGCAGCATCCGCTCCATGGTGTGATCGGCTGATTTAAAAATCCCCGAACTGAGAAACAGCCCCTCAATATAGTTACGCCGATAAAAGTTCATGGTCAGATCGACGACTTCCTGCACGGTAAATGCTGCACGCTGAACGTCATTGGAACGGCGCGAAACACAATAGGAACAGTCAAAAATACAGACATTAGAGAACAGAATTTTCAGCAAGGAAACACAGCGGCCATCTTCGGTATAGCTATGACAGATGCCATTCCCTGTATTGCCCACACCCTTGTCTTTATTTTTACGGTTGCTACCGCTGGATGAGCACGACACATCATACTTGGCAGCATCGGCTAAAATTCGCAGTTTTTCACGGATACGATCAGACATGGGCTCAGAGGATATTTGACCAAAAAGCTATTATAAAGTCTTACTTTCCAGACCTATAAACAACCCGTCCCAATTGCGACATAGTGTGTCGTAACAAATGTAAATGGCACGTAACCCATGCTGCAGTATTTCAAAATAAAATAACCAATATGATTTGCTTAATTTAGTGCTCAAAGGCAAAGTAAAAGCATAACAAGGAGCAAATCTATGTCTTTATTAGAAAATCTTGGAATTAAACATCCTATTTTCTTGGCACCGATGGCAGGTGTCTCTACACCTGAGCTTGCTGCCGAAGTGTCCAATCAGGGCGGCTTGGGTTCACTGGGTCTGGGAGCCAGCAGTATCGAGGCTGCCCGACAACAGATTTTAAAGACCCAGGAACTGACTGATTGCCCTTTTCAGGTCAATTTTTTCTGTCATGACAGTGTGTCTGTAGATGAAGCTGTAGCACAGGCATGGATTGCACAATTTAAAGATAAATTTGCCGAATATGGCGCTCAG
This sequence comes from Acinetobacter sp. SFD, assembly GCF_001647575.1. Lineage (NCBI taxonomy): Bacteria > Pseudomonadati > Pseudomonadota > Gammaproteobacteria > Moraxellales > Moraxellaceae > Acinetobacter > Acinetobacter sp. SFD. Next base: position 146,339 of record NZ_LSZJ01000012.1, on the reverse strand, counting down.
GCACCGGATCATTTGGAATGCATTTATCCGAGTTTTAAAGACAATGATGACTTCCTGAATCTGATACTGGAAACCAAACCGCGAGCGGTCAGCTTTCATTTTGGTATTCCGCATCCACATCAGATTCAAGCCCTCAAAAAGGCCGGAATTCTGACTATGGTATCTGCCACCAACTTTGCCGAAGCCAAGGCTATTGAAGCAGCGGGAATCGATATTATTGTCGCACAGGGTATTGAGGCTGGCGGACACCGGGGAGTTTTCTCAACCAAATTTGATGCCTCAGTTAAAACCTCGAATCTGGTCAAGCTGATTAGACAGCATTCGTCCTTGCCCGTTGTAGCGGCAGGCGGAATTATGGATGGTCAACAGGCCAGACTGATGCTGGATTTCGGTGCAGAGGCAGTACAACTCGGAACTGCATTTGTACAATGCAAATCTTCCAATGCCAATGAGGACTATCGTAAAGCTCTACTTTCCAAGCCACTCACTCAAGTCAGTGCCAGCATTTCCGGTCGTCCTGCACGCGGCATCATCAATCACTGGCATATGGAAGTCGATACCCCAGACCGTTTGGACGTGCCAGCCTATCCATATACTTATGATCTTGCTAAACAGCTAAATGCTGCTGCTGCCAAACATGGAGATAAAGGTTATGGTGCATTCTGGGCGGGTTCAAATGTAGCACAGATTCGTGAAATGGAAGCCTCCGATCTGATTAACCAGCTCGTACTGGAAATGTCGCACCCTTAATCATTGAAATCATAAAAAAACCTCTCTATATAGAGAGGTTTTTTAATTCAGCCAGATTACTAGCGTGTAACACGATGCCAGGCATCTTTAACCGCGAATTTCGCTTCTTCCCAATTTAGGCGTGATTCACCTTTCAGTTTTTCCCACTTGGTACGCAGTTCAGGTTCGGCACGATCAAAATCTGTATCACGATCATACATTGAGCGGTTTTCATAACCGACTCGGTAGGCATCGCGATAGTCGCGATCATAATCCAGATCGATATAAGTGGTCCGCATTTCACTGAAATACGGGCGGTTTTGATACTCATCTCTCCAGTATTTATCTTCTGCAATCAGATGATCCGGATGTCGATAGTTATCGGCTTCTGGGTGATTTTCAGGATGCTGATAGTTATCGGTCTGTTTTTGATGATCTGGCGTAGCAATATCATTACCTGCAATTCCGCCTACAATTCCACCGATAATACCACCTACCACTGCACCTGGAGGACCACCTACCAGACCTGCAACTGCTCCCACAGCCGCCCCACCTAAAGTACCAGCGCTGGTCGCAGCCAGATTATCCTTACCTTCATTCATGTCCGGAACATGAGGATTATCTTTTACGGGGGTATTCAAATCCGGGCGTGCATTAGTGTCAGCAGGATTGACATTCAGACCTTCACTACGTTCTTGTGGCAATTCCGTTGACGTTTTATGACTAAATTCTGTAACTGGACGATTGGTATTTGTCATATAGATCTCCCTCAATCATGACTACAAGCCAGAAAGTTCACATCTGGGTTATATATGGATGAATCTATCTTAGAGGAAGCCTGAGTAAGCAATGTCCAAATCCTGTCCAGTTTAAGTGAACAAAATGTACTGGTATGTATTAGATGCACTCAAGTGTAAACAGAGTGCTAAAATTTGTCTGCTCAAGATAAAAAAGGTTGGTATTTAACACAAAAAATATTACCTAAATCGGTCAGTTGTCCTGACTTTATTGGGTCTGCAGTAAATTCACCGCTTCAACCTGTACATCATTCATTGTAAGGCCATGTTCTAGCAAGGTATTAAAATAATCTTCTACCACACGATACTGGTCAGCGGTATTTTCTACCTGATACATGCTTTGACGAAACTCGTTACTAGATCGCAGTCCTTTGGTGTACCAGGCAATATGTTTACGGGAAATTCGGCAGCCGGAATATTCGCCATAGAACTCGTATAATTCTGTCAGATGTCCCAATAAAACTTCTTTGACTTCTGCAATACTCGGTGCATGCAGATGTTGACCAGTTTTTAGATAATGTGCAATTTCACGAAAAATCCAGGGCCGGCCTTGTGCTGCACGTCCAATCATAATTGCATCTGCACCGGTATAATCCAGCACATATTGGGCTTTTTCAGGACTGTCGATATCACCGTTAGCAATCACAGGAATATTCAACATTTCCTTTACATCTTTAATAAGTGTGTAACGCGCGGTATTCAAATACATGTCTTCACGGGTACGGCCATGCAAAGCCAATGCTGCAATTCCCGCTTCTTCCGCGCGTTTCGCGACCCGCATAATATTTTCCTGTCCATTCAAATAACCAAGACGGGTTTTTAAGGTTACCGGCACGTCAACTGCAGCAACAACTGCATCTAAAATACGCGCAACCAAATCTTCATCCTGCAACAAAGCTGAACCGGCAAGTCGGTTACAGACCTTTTTGGCTGGACAGCCCATATTAATATCCACAATTTGTGCGCCATTGGCCACCTGATAACGTGCCGCTTCAGCCAGATCATGCGGGTCTGAACCGGCAATCTGCGCCGAAATCGGTGCCAGTTCTCCATCAAAATTGGCACGATATAAGCTTTTTTTACTCATTCGCAAAGTTTTGTCAGACGTCATCATTTCACTTACCGCATGACCTGCGCCAAAATATTTGCACAAGGTTCTAAACGGGCGGTCGGTCACACCTGCCATGGGAGCGACCCAAATTTTGTTATCTATTGATCTTCCAAACAATTCTTCAATTACACTGTTTTTACTCAAAATCTTTAACCTCATTTAACTTCGTTTAGTCGCTCTGTATTGACTTTTAATGCCCTATAGTTGCACCCTGTTTGCACCACAATATTTTAATGGTGCAAATTCATGGGCACGGTCACTAAGCGACAAACAAAAGACGGTACAACTCGGTATAGAGCTCAAGTCCGCGTACAACGTCAAGGCTACCCTGAATTCAAGCAATCCAAGACCTTCAGCAAAAAATCATTGGCTGAGGAATGGATCAAACGCACGGAAGCAGAAATTGAGTTGCACCCTGAAAAAATGTTGAACCCTGAGGTGCAACTTAAGCACAAAACTCTCAGAGACTTTATATTTCAGTACTTGGATGAAGCGGACAGTTTTGCCAGGACAAAAACAGGAGCACTACAGCATATCGCTAGTTTAGATATTTCTGAAAAGAATATCTATTCTTTAACGCGACAAGACTTTTCTGATTACGCCATTATGCGTCGTAAAGGTGATCCAGTTAAAGGCACTGATGGTGTTGCACCTGCAACGGTTCTTAAGGACCTAAGTCATATTAAAGCTGTCATTGTTCATGCTGAATTTGTATGGGGTGAACCTTTAGAGACTGTCTTGGTCGAATTTGAAAAAGCCATGATCGGTCTTCAAAAGTCTCGGATCGTGACACGTTCTAAACAGCGTGATCGGTTGCCAACCGCTGAAGAGCTTCAAATTCTGACCAACTATTTTTATAAAAGCTGGAAGCGCGTCAAGAATTCCACACCTATGCACTTGATCATGTGGTTTGCCGTGTATACCGCACGCCGAGAAGATGAATTGTGCTCATTACGTCTGGATGATTATGATGACTTGAATAATCAATGGCTGGTCCGTGATGCAAAAAACCCAAATGGATCATTAGGCAATCATAAATATGCTCACATGGAACCAAGGGCCATTAACATGATTGATGAATTCATGAAGCCTGATGTACGTGAGCGTATGGTTGCCTTAGGTTATGACAAAAACATTTTAATACCGGTTAATTCAGCAACCGTGTCGACTTATTTTACCCGGGCATGTAATGCATGTGGTATCACTGACTTAAGATTCCATGATTTACGCCATGAGGCTGCCACACGATATGCTGAAGATGGATTTACTATTCCTCAGTTGCAGACCATTACCCTGCATGAGTCCTGGAATACATTAAAGCGATATGTGAACCTAAAAAAACGTGGTACCCGGTTAGAGTTTGAAGAAGCGATCCGTGTTGCTGAGGACAACTATAATAGTTATTACAAAGAATGGAGTAAGAAACAGCGCTATATGGCATTGGTTGATAAAAACGATGCTTTTGAAGATGATGGCGAAATTAATGTCGAATTTGATTTCATCAAAAAACATTTAGATGTATTTATTGAGATCCACCAGAACAATAAATACTTTAAACGCCTGCATGTGAATAAGCTGAATAGCAATAATCCGTTCGCTTGGAATAATGAAAATAAGCATTTTGTAGCTCATGATATCCAATTAGCCTGGGAGGATTGGTTTATTGAAAATGGGAAAGTAGACTGGGATGAGTTACCGGAAGGAAGTACGCATTTTTCAGTTAAAGACCTTACAATCGTGAAGAAATTAAAGACGCGTACATATTTATGGGATGAATCTATTCAAGGCTGGATGGATAGTTTTGGGCAGTATTTAATTGATGATAAACATATTGAGAAGTAAGGGCACAATTAATGATGCAGGATTGGGCTGATATGGTAGTTGGGTGGTAATTAAAGGATATTGAAATGAAAATATATAAAGTAATTAGCTGTGTCATTGCACTCTTCTCTTTCTTATTTTTTAGCTATTTTTTTTCAGGAAGCGGTGAAGGATTTAGATTATCTACAATTAATCCAGTTGAGGCCTTAGAAGGTCTTGCTTTCACCTTTGGGTTTGGATTTGGGGTACCGATCTGGTTATCTTACATAATCTCTATTCTGATTCTCATAGGTATTCCCCTCCTAATTTACTTCTTAGTACTTGGTTTACTAAAGAAAATTATCAAGTTATAAATCGATTAATGTCCAAATTAAAAAGTCAATTTGGGTTGTAACCATTTATCTGAAATCTTATATTTTGACGTCACTCTATGTCGCATTATTGATTTTAAAAGACTTATTTTAATTGTTTGATTTTTATTGAATCCTTACACTCTTGATTAATGTTACAGAAATCAAGGAGCAGTAAGTTATGAATAATACTCATGGGGGCTTTCGAGCCGGGGCAGGTCGAAAAAAGTCTGAAGAGACTAAAGTTATTCGAGTACCTGAATCTAAAATTCTTGATATCAAAGAATACTTAAAATCCCTTAAAAAAGAAAATGAAATCACTGATATCCGTCAGTTCGATCCAGTCACTAAAATAGAAATACCATTGGCCACTGAACGCGTTCAGGCTGGCTTCCCCTCACCGGCTCAAGATTATGTCGATAAGAAACTCGATCTGAATGACTTCCTGATCAATAACGCCAATGCGACTTTCATTGTACGAGCAAATTCCCTTTCGATGCTGAATGCTGGAATTGATATCAATGATGCTCTTATCGTGGATCGCAGCATTGAGGCGCAGCATAGAGATATTGTGATTGCCTGCGTAGATAATGAGTTTACTGTTAAGCGACTGATTATTGATACCAAAGGTTGTTGGTTGAAAGCTGAGAATGAGGGGTATCCAGATATTCATCCCCAAGAAGGCCAGCAGTTTGAAATCTGGGGTGTAGTCACAAATGTAATCAAGAAATTTAGATGAGCTATAACCATGAAATATATGCGCTCATTGATGTAAATAATTGCTATGTAAGCTGTGAGCGCCTGTTCAACCCTAAACTTAAGGATGTGCCGGTCATTGTTCTTTCCAACAATGACGGTTGTGCAGTTGCGCGCTCTCAAGAAGCAAAAGATATTGGTATCAAGATGGGGGTTCCCCTATTCCAGATCCGGGAAATTGTCGAAAAATACAATGTTCAGGTTCTTTCTAGTAACTATGCTTTATATGCAGAAATGTCTCACCGTTTCCATTCGATTCTGGCTGATTACGTGGCGCCAGGTGAACAGGAAATCTATTCAATTGATGAATGTTTTCTAAAGCTTACGGCCTATGCCCAGAATTATGATCTTGAAGCATATGCCCAAGACATGCGACAGCGGATCTTGCAGTGGATCGGATTACCGGTTTGTGTCGGTATTGGACGAAGCAAGACTGAAGCCAAGCTAGCTAATCATATGGCCAAGAAGGCTAAACGCTTCAATGGGGTTTGTGATCTGGTTTCTATGGATCCTAAACATCGTGATTATTTTTCTAGTCTGATTGATGTCTCCGAAGTCTGGGGAGTGGGTCGTCAGCATAGTAAAAAACTAAAGAGCTTAGGTGTTAATACTGTTAGCGATCTAGCCAGGTCTAATTCCCATCAAATGGGAAAACTATTTTCAGTGGTCGTACAGAGGACTGTCATGGAACTGCAAGGCATTTCCTGTATTGAGGTTGAGTCCTCACCCGCAACTAAAAAACAGATCATTTCTTCCCGATCCTTTGGTGCACGGGTAACAGATATCCAGTCATTGTCTGAAGCAATGAGTGATTACCTGCAGAATGCTGTTAAACGCTTAAGAGAAGACAAATCTCTATGTGGCTGCGTAATTGCCTTTGCCCAGTCCAATCCTTTTGACAAGCATAGACCTTTCTATAACAAGTCGATCACTATCGGATTTGCCGAACCCACTGATTGTGCAGCCATAATAAATCGAGCGGTAATGAAGCGAATAAATGAACTGTTTCAGGAAGGAATCGAGTTTAAGAAATGTGGAGTAATTTTGACCGCAATTGAGCCTAAGTCGACATACATATATGACTTGCTCTCTGATAGTATGCAAATAGAAAAAAATGAAAGGCTGCAAGAGGCTTTGGAAAAAGTAAAAACTAAGTTTGGTGATAAGAAACTTGCCATTGGTCCATGCAAAATGCATGGTCGTGCTTGGGCAATGTCACGCCAAAACTTGACCCAGAATTACTTTAGTTGGGAGGGGATGTTAACTATAAAATAAAGATTTAGCTTATTTTTAAAGGAAATAGAATAAGAAAAAATGGATTTATTTTTATATGGTACATACGATTCAAAAGGGAAATATTTTTAGGAAGAGATATAAAGGCTTTAATATCTCTTTAAAAAATCAAAAAAGATCCGCTTTTAAATTTATGAAATATATCTAATTTAAAAAATATAAATTATACAATCTTAAGTGTTTAAAGAATAAAATACATTATTTCACTTTTCCACTATTTTTATGAGTATTGCCTACAGACCAGATATCGATGGCCTTCGTGCTATTGCGGTATTACTAGTCATTTTCAATCATTTGGGCTGGTCACTATTTTCTGGCGGTTATATTGGGGTAGACATCTTCTTTGTCATTTCAGGCTATCTCATCACCATAATTTTGACACGCGAAATCCAATCCCAACAATTCTCAATTGCACGATTTTATAAAAAACGTGTGGTTCGTTTGGCACCTGCTTATTTTACTGTACTCTCAGTTGCTAGTGTCGTTGCCTGGCAGGTGATGCTACCCGGTGAACTGACTGAGTACTTTGAGAGTGTCATGTATGCCACTTTACTTCTTGCGAATATTTATATGCGTAAAGAAGTTGGGGATTACTTTAGCCCTAACGTAGAAAATGTGCCGCTGCTACATTTATGGTCATTGGGTGTAGAGGAACAGTTTTATATTTTCTGGCCTTTAGTATTGTGGATGTTTTTTGCCAAGTCATCACGTAAATATCTTTGGTTGATGATCAGTATATCTATCGTTGTTCTCCTGGCATATGCTCAGCTAAAACTGATTCAAAATCCTGCTAAAGCTTATTACAGCATGCCAGTACGTGCATTTGAGTTGCTACTGGGTGCATTGATTACTTGTTTACCACAACCAAAACTATCTAAAAAATTACTGCAAGGGCTTGTCTGGGTTGGGGTTATTGTTCTATTTATAGCAGCGATTTATTTTGACAAGCACACGCCATTTCCTGGTCTTATGGCACTGATTCCATGTTTGGCGACAGCCATCGTGATTTATTTGGGACAATCTGTACCTTCTAGCAATCTATTATTGAGTAATCGGCTTAGCACCTGGGTTGGAAAAATTTCTTATCCGCTGTATTTGTGGCATTGGCCAATTATCGTTTTATTCGGCATTTATATGCTGCCATTAAATCTGGAATATCAGATCATCATTGTTCTGCTGTCTATGTTGTTGGCATATTTAACTTATGCATTGGTAGAAAAACCCCTAAAACGATTTGTGATGGCAAAAAATTACAAGGTGATTATTTTAGGTTTCTTGATTCCTGCAAGCGTTTTTATTAGCGTTGCCTTGACTGTTAAGAGCAATGACGGCTTTCCAGATCGGTTCCCACCGTCGGTTCAGGCCAAACAGGAGGCATTGCATTCTTATGCACATTTAATCCGCAAAAAATGTATGGATACTGGAGACTCCAAAGTCTTACCTGACCCAAAGGATTGTGTATTGGGGCAGTCTAAAGAGGAAGTTGATTTCTTATTGATTGGTGATTCTCATGCCAATGCCTATACTGCAATGCTAGATGAGTGGGCGAAAGATGCTAATCTGCGAGGTTATGACATTACCCAAAGTTCAACATTTTATCTACCTGGAATCAAGAGATTTGTATTTGAGCTGAAGCAGTGGAAGGAACTTTCCAAATTTCAGGAACGTAATGATGCCATTACAGCTCATCTTAAAAATACGCACTATCCAATGATTATTATGGCTGGCTCTTATGCATCGTATTTTGGTGATGAGTTCAAACTTAAAGATGGTGTCCATCAGAGTGAAAAAGATATCTTTAAAGGAGGCTTGCTAAAAGCCTTAGAAATTGCTCATCAGTCCAGCGATCAGGTGATTTTATTGAATGATGTGCCGCGTCTGGATTGGGATGACATTCCTTCCGACTGTAATATCCGTAATGAGATTCTAAATCGACATGCTCCCTGTACGGTTTCGAAAGCGAGTTATGAAACGCATTTAAAACAGTTTAATCAGGTTGTGGCTGAAGCTAAAATCAAATATCCACGATTGAAAGTCATTGATCCCAATAAGATTATTTGTGACCAGCAGGCATGTAAAATCATGCTAAATAATGTGCCTTTATATCGCTGGAAAGATGACAATCATATTAATGATCAGGGCTCGCGACAATTGGGCGTTGAGTATTTAAAAAAGTTTGGTAACCCCCTGAAAGATATAATTGAAAATTAGTTCCTTAACTAAAAAATCTATGGTCAATAAATAGCTGTGCAACCTTATAGGAGGATGCACAGCGTTAAGATTTTAATTGCAGTTTTCATAATCGATCAATATTTTGGCCGCAGCCTTAGCAGCCAACCAGTAGCGCGCATTAAATCGGGCCAACTCATCCTCATTGGAGATAAAACCAAGCTCCACAATCAAACCACCAGCATTCACGTATGCCAAGCGGCCACGTGCTGACTTAGATTGATCAATCCAGCCATTATCACCACGTAACCGGCTACCCAGCGCATCTGCTACAGCTTTCGACAAATCCTGTGCGAGCTTCTTGTCTTTCGGCAAAGCAATCGTTTCAACACCATTGGCCTGCTTCGATGCTGCAGCATTCATGTGGAACTCAACTGCAACACTTGAGCCTTGAATTAATTTGACTGCAGCAGACAATGGGTCGTTCTTGGTGCCAGTGCCATCAGTTTTGACTTGTAGCCCTGCCTCACGCAAATAATGAGTCACTGCATTGCGGAAATTAACCACCAGATCTGCTTCTTTCACTTTACCATTCACGGCACCTGGATCAGTATTGCTATGCCCTGCTGTTATTGTGGCAAAGCCTAAAGGCTGCTGGAGATTTGGCTGGGCCTTTTTACGGCCAATAAGTACAGCCAAAAACATCAAACCTAAAGATGCAATCGTTTGATATGGCTCAGGCAGCACATTGGCGTTATACACTTCCTGAAGAACCAAATGTATACAGGATAAAAAAAGCGCCATATAGGCGCCATATTTTACTGAGTCAAACTTCCATACACTTTCATTAATTAATTTCATGGTTTCCTCTCTTTGATGATTTATTTTTTCTGTTGATCAATTTGATTTCGCATTGCTGCTAAGTCCGTATCCATTCGAATCTGTTTTGATTCAATGATGGCCAGTTTTTGATTTAGTCCCGCATTCTCTTTGGCAAGTCCGGTATTGCTCTGAAACACCCAGGAACCGAACGCTATAAGCAGTCCAATAGCAGATCCCCCCATGGCTTTGGCGAAGGTGAGCCCTCCCTTTGCTTGATTCATATCTGCTTGAAGCAGATCAATATCCCGTCGGTTTGCTACTGCCTGTGATTGGTAATATTCATTTCGTTCAGTTAAACGAATAACGTTGTTATTCAGCTCGCCCATTTCTAAGCGCAGCTGATCTAGCTTTTTCTCAACACGCACTCCGTATGTTTCATTGTCAGGCATACGCCCTCCTAAATTTTGGCAATAAAAAAGCACCTAAAAGGTGCTTTTGTTTGGTTAAGTTTAGACTTCTATTTCTGAATGCTGACCCGTGGGCGCTGGCCTTAAAATCACCTGATTTGAGATGAATACTCTGGCACCTAAATTATAAGCTGTGCCAGATGTACATAATACTGGACCGGATCCACCGTCGATCTGCACCCGGTATTCTGGATGCTTCACTGAGGTGATGGTACCGATGTATTCAGCATGGGTTGGATTTAAAAGCTTTCGCAGTTCAAATAAAGGATTACTCACGGCTAATACGCTCCACGGTAATGGTTTCATTCACCTTTTCGTATGAAAAGCTGCCTGATACCGAATCAATCACGCCCCACCACTGGCCATTAAAGGCAATGATTTTACCAGGTAACATCTCGCCAATTTCCTGACTGACCGGGAGATCCGAGAAAGTGTGTAGCTCCTGAATATTAGCTTTCACCAGTTCATTTTTGCCATAACTCGCACCCGACACCATATTAAAGAGTGGTCCAGTGACTGTTTCTAATGGCACATCACCAGACGTACCTCTCTGCTGTACTTTTAGGCTTTCGCCACTTCGACTATTCACCACTGTGATGGCATTAAAGTCAGCAATGTATTCATCGTTCTGCTTGATGTTCTGCTGCATTACCAGGCTTTCAGACAACAGAATGTCGTAATCATCTACCGTCATCGCATCCCAATAACCTTTCTGGTACCGGGGTAAAATGGTGAGGGTATTGCCTGCTTTTTGGCTATAGATAAAGCCACCTGCTGCATCAACGACCTGCTTGATTGCATCGATTGGTGCAAGTTCTGCATAACTCAGGCTTTCAGTAGGCACGATCCAGCCCAGTTCATCAATCAGCTTCCAGTTCAAAACAGTACCACTATTTGCTCGATCAAGTTCTGCCTGCACCAACTGTACAGAGGTTCGTTCATTGTCCTGAATAAATGAGCGTGAAGGCCCATATTTATCAGAATTTAATGCAGTCACACTTCGACCTGGATAAGTGTATAAAACACTGGCAAAGCGTCGGGTCTCCTCTGGATCTTCGAGCAGAATATGGTGCTCAAATCCATTGATCATGATCTTAAGAATCACCGGCTGGCCATTAATCGGCTGCAGCTTAACTTTTTCAGTATGAGCCACAGTAATTGAATAGGTCCAGCACCACTGTGACCGGCTGGTGCTGTAGGTGCCATCCATAACTTTGATCTTCTCGCCGGTATCTAATCGCTCGGCTATTAGTGTGTTCACGATATACCACCAGTTCCTTTTCGGCAGTGCTGGAATACAGTCATCTGCACCAAAATTTAAAACAACATCATGTGAATCAACCTCATGACAGAGACAGATAAAGTTTAAATCCGTACTACCTTCATATTTAGGTATTTCAGGCTTTGGCCAAGGTTGAACCGGATGCTTACGATAATGAATCGCTTTGGCTTGATCCCAGGGCAAATCTGACCTGGTGACAATCTCAAGCCCTTTATCCCACTCAAATGAAAAGCGGTGCTCAAAGACTTGGGCCACTTCATGTGAATAAGTAAAAGTCTTACGCTTGCGGATCATCTCCTGCCAGATCATTTCCCGGTTATGGCGCAGTTTGATCGTTTCTTCATGCAGATAGCGCTGATGAATAAAGCGTTTATCGCCTTCTTCCCAAACAATATAAGCATCAGAACTTAATCCGGTTGCCTGCTCATGCAAGGATCTGACCGCTTGGATTAATGAGCCTGCCTGCTCATACTGAATATTTGCCTGATTCGAAATGACTAAGCCTTGATCATAAAAAAGAGCCTCATTCGAGACTCTTAATATTGGCTTGGCCCATGGTATTTCTGTGGTACTCAAGGCTGCGATGGCCTTCTGATATCGCATGTCAAAACCATAAGACACACCGACCAGATGATTGATGTCGAATAATGCCTTAACTTCAAATTGAAACTCAGTGTCCAAAACCATATCAATGATGCAGAGGTTTTCAACAAAGACCGCTTCGACCTCAAAACTAAAGCTCGTATCTAAAACAGTATCGATCTGACCAAGAACATCAGTATTTTCACTAAATACAGCAACCACATCAAAGCTGAATTTGGTGTCGAGTACCGTGTCTATAACTGCAGTATTTGCACCACTGTCGGCATAGACCGCTGTAACATCAAATGTAAACTCAGCATCGAGTACTGTATCGATTGCAGCTGTAACATCATCGCCAAAATTAAGATTGGTTGTGCCATTCGCCAGATGCTCAAAATTCAGAATGACATTGTGGCTGTCAGTATTATCTGGCTTGAAGTTTAGGTTGAGATTGTGCGAATCAACGGTGCCGAGCTTATTTTTAAAATCCACATGAGCACCCTTTTAAAATTAAGGTCTGAGTTTTATCGAGGTGACTGACAACGTGCCGCCAAGCGCGAGATTAGTATTAGCCAGGCTAATATCTACACCTACCATCAGATCAGCAGCAACTTCACCTGCACCATTATAGATACGCGCCCATGTTGCAGTACCCGCCTTAATTACAGTGGCTGTGTCGGTTGGGTGAAACTCAACATAGGTAGCCGTAGTTTCTTTAATACATGGCTCTGGAAAAGTTAGCGTCACAAGCGCATTGCCTAAGTCTGCTGCAACCGCAGGACTAGCAGGCTGCACACCTTCATAAAAAATAACGGTAGCACTTTGGCCACCGTTATCTATAAAATTTGCAAAGGCTTGAATCATGGCAAGCCGTGCTTTGACTGATGTTTTACTCATTTTGCGACTACCTTATCCTGAATGACTGCGTTGTATTGATTGCTCGGATCAAAAGCCACTACAAAGCACTCAAGCCCTACGGCAATGTTTCTAAATGCATAAGAGCCATCAGCTTTAGATTTGATTTCCCAGAGCAATTGACGGTTGTCGCGGCGAAATACACAAACAGGTACTGGTGAGTAATTAGCACCTACTTTTTTGGTTATGCCTTTAATCATCCCCCTACCGTGATTGATATTTGTAGCTGTAAGCACCCGCACTGATCGAGTTATAGTATATCCTTTTGCTTTTAAGCGGATTACATCTGCACGGTATCCACCAAAAAAAACACGATGCAACTTAATCAAGTATCACCTCCTCCAGTGGGGCAGAAATGTAAAAATACGGATCGTTGCCAAAATTACCAGTCGGAATCAGCTCTGCATTTTCGCCATTTAGGACTGCTGGGCTTTGTGCTCTATCGGTTGATGGTCGATTTGATGTTGCATAAAGACAGCGATACACACCATAAGCGTAACCAATTTTCTGAGATGAGCTAAATTCATAAACAGGTAATTGTATTGCAGTGGTGATATTAAATGGCTGGACTAAACTTGATAAGAATGAGGTTGCGGGGACTTCTGTTGTTGAAAGCAAGTCAGAAAAATTTCCGCTTGAAGACACACCTAATCTACAACGTATATTTCCAACAAATACTCGACCAGTATTATTTTGATTGAAATTCCATGTGTTTGATGAAGATGGGCCTGAGTCTTCTGCTAATAAGACGGGATAGTCCACAGAAACGTAATCAACACCACTATGCGGGAAAATTGCATTAACTCGTCCTTGTCCTGAGTCAAGATTTGTCATCAAAACCATGTGATACAAACTGCCAACACACATAGCTTTGCCATATGCTGGGTAACCTACACTATATGTTGAGTTGTTGTCTGAGCCACCTGGATAGAGCTGAAACTCCCACTTGGTTCCAGTTGTTGGAGTTGCAATTTGTCTTGTTTCTGCTAGTGAAAATTCATCAGTTATAAACCCAGTTACAACATCAAATGTCTTGCCAATACAAACACTCACTACATTTCGAGCTGTTAAATTTGTTTGAAAGCATAAACGCGCATACATGTCTGTATTATCAATATGCTTAAACTGATAAATATGAATGTTTGCCTGTTCATACATAAGCTCCCAACCAAGCGATGCAACCTTAGTTGCGAAATTACCTGCAATTGAAGTTGGCGCCCCATCAATCGTCATCGTGACCGTATTAGTAGTGACAGAATCAATCCAGAACTCGCCGCTATTTATTGATGCTAAAGGACCTGTATCAATCTTTAAAACACGGTCAGACTTATATCCGTGTGAAACACCATAAGTGAAAGTGACCTGATTGCCTGTTACAGCCACGCTTGAAACAGTCTGCTCGTTATAGCCCAGTGCTAACATTTTCTTAAAACGATCCGGGAATAGGTTTTTTGATCCCGGACTGAAATCCAAGCCTACATCCGAAAAATCAAATAATTTAGTTTGTGTCTGCTTCATTGCCATTTTTATTCACTCATAAAAAAGACCGCATCAAGCGGCCATATTTGATTTAACTTTTAAACCACGCGGTCAATGTCACCACGCAGCATGATCTGGAATTGATCTGACATAACAGTTGGCTCAGATTGTTTTACTGTGCGGATCACCCAGACCGGGAAATTTGCAGCTACAGTATTAAAGCGCAGCACGTTACTGTTTGCCCAACCTGCGCCCCAACCTTCTTTTTTTACCGTGAAGTAAGACAAGCCAGTCACAGGGTTAATCGGTGAAAAATCAATATTCACACTCCCCGTGCCGATCTGCCCTGAATATTCACCAACACAGCGGAAATTGGTGTTATCCGTGAAAATCAGTGCCCATCGCTCCTGAATCGCACCTTTGTTCGTCACAGCAATTGGATATAACGCATCATTGTAATTTGCTAAAATCCCTGCGCCCGTTGGCTCATCAGCCCATACATTACTCCAAGATCCTTGCACAAACTTGCGGGTATAACGTGCCTGCATATCCCCAATCACTAAAGCAGATCCAACAATCGTATCCACTGCATCATAGTTATGGGTTAAAGGCTTGGTGAAAGTCAGCTGACCATTAATCTGTACATCACGGATCAGCCCCATATCCTGATAACGGTATCTCACTGTCAGTGGTGCAACCAGATTACCCAGTGCGAAGTCGCCGCCCAATGTCACGCGGCCATAATCATAATCCACTGTGTACAAATCGAAGGCTACTTTCGTTCCGTTAGTATCCTCAAGTTCTGCCCATGAAATGCGCTGATCATTCAGATCGTATGTGGTACCTGCAATTGCACTAGGCAGCTCTTGTGCTTTGCTTGAGCTGACAATACCAATCCCACCAACCCGGAAGATCGGCACCCGGCCATCGATCGGCAAACGCGTGGCAGACAGACCTAGAATTTCAGAGTCTAGTGGAATATAGGTATAAGCCACAGCGTTATAGCGTACGGATGAAGCATCGACCCAGACCGGAACATTGATATAAGTATCCAGACCTTCCTGATATTCAAGTAAAGGATCATACCAGTCCTTGGCTGCAATCTCAGCCCGATTGGCTTCGGTGATTCTGGTTTTGGTATAAAAGTAAATGGTGACAAAACCATTTTCCCAATTGACCTGCCCATGCGCCCGACTGGTTTCGATCACCCCATTTTCATCAGCGGTCAGTGTCAGCTGGCCATATTCAAGGGTTCCCACCACCACAGTTAAGGACTGTGGCCGGATCGGCATAATCGGGGTTCTAAAACTGATCTTGTTGACCGGTAACAGGTCGGTGGTGGTAGTTAAGGATTCCAGAGTAATCGTGTTATCTGCATTCGGAGTCCAGGAATCGATTTCAACAATCCCGGTGCCGTATTGAATAACACCTGACTGAATTCCGCTATTATTGGCCGGATTCACATTACGATACAGTAAACCGGTACGATCCAGAAAGGTATCAGCGCCAACTTTGAAGCGAGCTGAACCTGTCAAAATTTGTTCATCAAAACCGGAGGATAAATCCAGCTTGAGCTTGTTTGCGGTCACTGTATGTGTGGCTGAATTAGAACCTGACGTATCACGGTATTTCACTTGTACATCAACAGTATCAAAAGCTTTCAGCTCTACCTGTTCGCCTTGGACGCTGGATGGTTGTGGAGAATAAAAAGACATATTTCCTCACTATGCTGCTGCATAAGTTACTGACATCATTGGTAAGTACTCTTTTCTGAATACTTGCTGATATACCACCGGTGTGACTTCAACTGCGCCAGTAGCATAGGTAATGCTGCCCTGTACCTGACCACGCTCATCGACCAGATTGCCAATCATCACATTCACTGGCACATCAAACAGGCGCACTGTTCCTGTTAATTTCCGGTCGGTATTCTGAACGGGAATCTCCAGCTCGACACTATTCGGCTGAATTGATGGGCCGGTACCAATGTTGAAGACCAGCTTCTGGTTGGCATCTGGTGCAACATCCCTCTTGGTCTGCTCAAGTGATTGGCCATAGTTGTAAATCACCGAAAAAACTGTACCTTTCTGTGGCAGCTTGTTTGGAATGATCTTGCCGATACCGGTGGCATAGTTGATTTCACCTGTGGCATCACCAGTAAACTTGCCTTGAGCATTGGACGTCGCTGTTTTGGCCTCACCCTCAAGCAACCAGTTGATGGTGATGCCCGGCAAAACACCTGGTCGACCTAAATCAAAATCAAATGCAGCTTTTTCTACACTCAAATTTGATCGAACAAAGGTGACAATCGGTGTACCCCAGTTCAGCAGAATCGGCGTATCCACATCCGGTAAGGCACCAGTCGTTAATAGCCATGAGCCTGTTTCATAGTTGATCATGCCCGAACCAAATGACGGACTGGCAGCTTTTAACTGGCCCGAGCCATCATCTTTAAGCTCATAGAACTTGCCTTGCGACATATACGAGATCGACAAAGCGCCTGGTGCCGGAATTGGAATTAAAACGCCGGACCAATTGCTGCCCTGGTTATTCTGGGTTACTGGAATCGCGTGACTCTGGTAATACTGATTTGGTGCAGCTGCCGGCTTAAACGTAATATTCAAACTTACAGTGCTGGCTGGTGCTGCTGCAGTCCATTGAATCAAGCCACGCTGATAATCAATCGTTCCGACCTGGGTGCCTTGGGTATTTTTAAGCAGGCCGCCCTGATCGGTAATCTGCTGGCCTTGCAAGCTAAACGACACACTTGATGGAATCACTGCTGAGCCGATATACAGGTTCTGACTGACACCAATGTTCATGCCAGGATAATTGACCGTGATCGTGCCTTCATTACCCGCTACCAGCACCACGCTTTCACCTGCAGCGTTCACATCAATGATCGGTGTTTCGGTCTGGGCCGATGGAATTAGCTGGGCAAAAATACTTTTGGCATTGACCGTAAATTCACCCACATTGGCATCAGATGCCAGCGCTGTAGATGAATAGTAAAGGCCGGTATCCGCCACAATGGTATCGCGAATAATGGTTTTTGATTTCTCACCGTTGTACCACTGGCGTGCCGATAATCCGACAAAATCAACTTCGAGCGGATCATTGAGTGAGTAGGTCGCCACCTTATACTCAACATTCTTACCATCGATGACCATAATGGCAGTACGGGTTTCAATCTTGGTGATTCGCACGTACTGTTCGCGCTCCAATACCTTGCCTTCATCACTGACCAGCACAATGGTATCGCCTACCGAAGACTCCACTTCCTGAGGAAACATGGCGACCTGGAGTGATGACATACCCTGCCAATGGGTATCAAGTGGTGTGCCGGCAATCTGCCCGCCTTTGGCTAAATAGTTTTCTACCCGGTTCTGGGCAGCCTGACGTTCATCGTTCCAGTTTTTGGTGCTAAATAGCAGTGCGGATACGTTTGGATCCTTCGGCAGTTCAGAGACAAATACCGTTGCACCCATGAGTAAATCAGTATCTTCAGTGGTGACCGCTGGAAAGACCTTGCGCATGGAGACATCCCCCATGGCCCCATCCATCTCTGACACATCATTGAACAGGTTATTGCTGATGCCATCCTGCACCACGACACCAGAGTATTTACCACCGCCATCCGAGTTATCGGTCAAGCGTTCAGACTTGTAGATCACTAAATCTTTGGTTTCAATCGCCATCGTCTAACTCCGTAAAGCGCAAGGTCACATTAAAATAATCATCCAGTGATACCGCTGGAATTCCTTTTACCGGTGTGGCCTCTAAAGCCCCATCCTGGTGGTTAAATTTGACGGTGAATTTCCGGCTATCATGTGGCTGCTCAAATTGCAGTCTGAAATTCTCCTCCTGTAGCCTGGACCATTCCAAAACAGTCCGCAGTTCACGCAACCTGATCCAGCCCATCTGTGGATCTGCCGGCTGCAGGGTAATTGGTCGGCCCGACTTCTTTTTACCTTCCTGAATATGTAGAGTGCCATCCATGGAGTAAGCCTGACTCTGCTCAATGGCCTTCCATGAAAATTCATCAGGCCATAAAAAACCGTCCTCTAATGGGACGGTTTCTGATGTTGCTAAGCGAATAAGCTTCATGTGGATTTCGCCTGTATTTTTAATTGATTCACAAGTTCATTCATTAAAGATTCCTGTCCCGCAGGACCGCTAAATTTCATCTGCTTACCATTGAAGTCAAAGTTATAGGTAACTTCTTTGGCAGGCTGATTAGTGTCTCTGACAGATGGTACTGACGGAATAGACGGCGCATAGTCATTGAGACCACTGGAACCTGTTGACGCGAGATTAATAGAACGAAGCAATTCATTGATCTTGTTGGTTCCGTGCTGAGTGGTCAGACCATTCGCTGCTGCCCGATCAAATTCAGCATTGATCAATGCTTTCATGGCTGGATTACCATCCTTACCCAGTCCTTGAGCCTTGGCATCCCGATCCGCTGCCATCGCTTTGGACCAGATATCGCCAGCCAGTTTTTGAGCTTCCTTATCGCTATATCCCTTACTTTTCAGCTCGGAAAGTACTTCATCTCTGGTGTAGGAGTCATAGCCATAAATACCCTTGCTTAATACATCGCCCTGTCGCTTCATTTCCTTATTGAAATCACCTTTAGCTTTATTGACAGCATCAGCCCAGGCTTCGGTAGAAGATCTAGCTTCTTCCCGTGCGATCTGACCTGCATGACGGTATCCATCACCGATTCTATGTGCAGAGTCTCTGACCCGATGATTGGCTTTCTCCCAGTCATCCATGGATTTGACAATAGCTTTACCATTGTCTGTGATTTCCACTTGTAAACCATGACTTGCTGCTTTCGCTTGTACTAATGCAATTTGGGCTTTATCACCAGTTGCCATCGCAGCATTAAGCATTTGTATATAGGCTTGCTTAATACCATCAGCAGTAGCTTGCCCGCTCTTGCTTACCACATCAAAGTTTTTTCGAGCTGCAAGAGCTGCTTCATTCAACTGATCTACAGTCTTGATACCAAACTCATTGAATGCGGCAATAGCTGGGTTTAAAGCAGCAGGTAATTGGCCAGCCTTTTGCTCAATTTTGCTTAGTCCTAGTGCAACCTGTTCGCCAGTAATAATACCTTGTCTCTCAAGTTCTATGAGTTTTGCTTTTGCAAAATCCAGCTCGGCACGCGTTTGAGCTGTATCTACTGCTTTATTTAAATTGGCTGATAAAGCTAGACCTGTATCAATACCTTGCGCTTTGAACTTATCTAGGTTTTCAATAATGATTTGCACATCATTGGTGGCTGACTGGAAAGCTAAAGAAAACTTACCCTTTAATTGCTCGGTACTAATCCCTGTGCGTTCTAAAGCGGCCTTCATTACTGCTTCAGTGATTTGAGCACTCTTTTCTGCTTCTTTTGATGTTCCAGCAAATGCAGCACGAGCATTGGCTTCAAATACAAGCAGATCTTTACCATCAAGCGCCTTGCTTAAGCTAACCTGCAATTCGTCTGCTGTAATTTTTCCCTGATCTTTCAGCGCAATCAAAGCTGTAATCGAGTCATTAATCCCTCGGGTTGAATCAAACTTCATAGCATTAGAAATTTTCTCTAATGCATCTTTAGTTGGTTCCCCCTTCTTAATTAACTCATCAAATTCAGCAATCAGTTTTTTAGATTCTTCAGTAAGCTGATAAGTCTTTTCGCGCGCTTTTTCAGCTGTTGCTGTGAAAGATGCTTTTACATCAGCAGCGGCTTTGGTTTGAATTTCCTCTGCAGCAATTTGTTTTTCAAGGTCTTCAATAGCTTTGCCATAGCCCATAAGCTTGGCTGCACTTTCACCAATGGCTGTTCCAAGTGGTTGAAATACGGTAGGTATCAAAACCCCGAAAGCAGTAACTGCCACTCCAAGTGCACCTAATCGACTCACAAGAGTCATAATTGACCCGCTTGTAGTTGCAGCTGATGTTGCCGCAGCTGCTGAACCAGTAGCGAGCTGAGTTTTTGCAGTAGCTGTAGTTCTTGTTGCTGCTGCGTTCGCAATTTGTGCCTGTGTATTCGCTACAACTGCAGTTGTTTCCTGTGTAATCGCTGTGGATGCTGCCCGAATACCTGCTGCTTTATCCAAGAACATCATGCCAATGTTCAAGGCTTTGTAAGCAATAAATGCTTGTCCTGCCAGTGTTAATGTAGAAACGATTGTATCTAAATTCTCAGAAACAAATTTGATTGCTTCTGCAACTTTAGCACTTGCTCCGGTTGCAGCATCTGCCTCACCAATATAGACAGTCCATGCTGTTTTTAAATTTTCTATGGATGCCCCAATCGTTGTCGGGAATTTGGAAAATTCTGCGCTAATTGCTTCACTTTGACTTAACAAAGCCTTCGTTACCACATCAGTTGTAAGCTTCCCTTCCCCCGCCATCTCGCGCAATTTGCCTGTAGTCACATCAAGCCCATCCGCTAATGCTTGGGCCAATCTCGGTGACTGCTCCATCATTGAGTTGAATTCATCACCACGAAGTACACCTGAACCTAATGCTTGGTTAAGTTGAGTAATCGCTGCCTCATTTGATGCTGCTGATCCACCTCCCACCTGAATTGCTTTATTGATGGTTTCGGTTAAAGCCAGTGCCTGCTCTTGTGGCCATTTCATTTCCTGACCGATCTTAGTCAGTCGGGAATACAGGTCACCTGTTGCAGTTAGATTGGAGTTTGTTGCAATAGCAACATTTTTAACATCATCCATGGCCTTTTGAAGGTTGCCATGTTCGCCAATTGCAATTGTCAGGCGGCCAGATAGATTCTTATATTCATCAGCAGTCTGAGCAATCTCCATTGCGGTAGTGCCAATACCGAGAGCAGCTAAGGCTCCGGATACAGCGTTAAAACCTGTCTTTAAGCCTTGTAACTCCCCAGAAACACCTTTAGATGCTTGTTCTGTTTGTTGTAATTCTTGCGATGCTGCTTCTAATTCTTTATCGAGTTGCTTTATTTGTTGTGCGGTCTCTTGAGACTGGATGCCAAGCTGATCTACTTCTTTGGTAGCACTGCTAGTATCACCCACAAGATTTGCTGAGCCAGTTTTGAGTGCCGCAAACGCCTCTTTTGCTGCTTTCTCTGACTGATGCATATTGGAGACAAATGCTTGGGTGTCAGCCTCCATAACTAATTTAAAAGTTAGATTCTTACCAGACATGTTGACCTCTGAATTTTAGGCAATAAAAAACCCGCCGAAGCGGGTTTTAATTAATTGAAACTATTTAAGGTGCTTTATATTTCCCATCAAGAGTGTTCTTGCATTCATTTAAAACATAGGTTGATGTTTCTACCCCATTAGGTAATGTTGGGTACTGACCAATCTCTTGATAGTGTTTTAATCCTTTCGCCAAGCATTGATCCTGAATGTTTTTATTAGTTTGAGCATTAACATGTGAGCCATTCACGACGCCATCAATAAAACCATATAATAAAACCACAATGAAGGCACCAGCTATGCCTAAAACTAAAATAGTAATTATTGAACCAATATCTGTTTTTCTTTGAGTTCTACATACATTAGACGGCTTAACAGCACTGCTACTGCAATTTTCACATACACCTAAACCTACTCTGCGCCAAATCTCATAAATAATTGCAGGTAAAATAAAGAATAATGCCAATACAATAGTAAAAAAAAAGCTTCCTTTGGGTTTTGACCAGCCAATATGTCCGCAGTTATTACAGTCCACACAATTATTTGCCATTCGCCAATCCCCTAAATTATTATTTTCGCATCATAACTTTAGGAAGATCGCTGATCAATCAGAAACCATTTCTTTCTTGAATGACTCAAAGCCCTTCTTATCCGATTGAGCAACACGACCAGCAACGGCGTTATTAAAGATCCCTTGCTTATACAGCTTGTTTGCCGCCTTAACATAGCCCTGAAATGCGCCGTAGGTCATTTGCATGATTTCACTATGTTGATGGCCCATGGATACCAGAAACTGGAATGAATCAAACCAGGTGGAGTCCTTATCTTGTTTATTCACTCCACGTTTAGGCTTTTCGTATTTGAAATAAGTCTGATTAACGAGAAGCACCGCTTTAAGTAGATCTTTAAATCCCTGCTCATCAGCAGCAAGTTCTACCAGTGATTCATGGTCCAGATCGGTGACGCATGACATAGTCGAAATGACTTGAACGCCATGAGCCTGGAATAAAGTATTTAAAATCTCATCTGAATGATTTTGGTCTTTAATGAAGTTCTTCAATACTTCAGCATGCATTGCCCAGGTATCGAAATCTTTCATCTGGATCTGACGTACTTCAATATCATTAATTCTGATGCTTCGATTCGTTGCTAGGAAAAAATCATTCATGATGATGTCTCAAATTAGATTTTAATGACAAAAAAACCCTGATGGTTATCCCATCAGGGCTCAATATAAAATTATTTATTTTTTAATTTGAGATACTTTGATCAATCAGTTTCTCAATAGTATTTGCGGCAATATCATTGAAATATGTACATTCATACTTAACCTCTTCTATTGCTGCATTAAAAGAAATACGATCTTCCTGACTAACATATGGTTGCTGGAGCAGATTTTCATATTCTTTCAATGTTTTTTGCAATGTAGTATTTGGATCCTTCTCCCAATAACCAACACTCAGCTTACCATCAATATTTGCCACAATATCTGCAACGTAATATTCAGGTTGATCATATTTTTTTAAATAAGCCCAAGATACACCGCCCCATGTCCCGCTTACCTTATTAGTACCGGCTGCTTTCAAGAACTCATCAAATGTTTTAACATTTTGACCATTCACATAAGCACTTGAACCGATTTCAGTGATCACAAAAAATGGCATTGAATAAGTTGTCTTTTCAGACTTAAAACACTTAGCTCCAGAAGGAAACCTTGTAACTTTAGATAGTGCTAAGAATTTTTTAAATTGGGTGCCACGCTCACCTTTATCAAACCAAACACTTGATGGCAACTGATCTGCAAGAATATTCCAGTAGACAGCTGTTCTATCACTTACTGTAATGTTATCAAGCGTAATCCACTGTCCTTGTTCTTGAATTTGAAGATCTTTTAATTGGTTTAAACTATATGGCGTTTTACTAAAAACATTTCCATCTTTAGAAACATAATTAATATTATATGTTCTATACCCTAATTGGTAGTTCATTGGATCAGGTCTGTATAACCCGTCTTTACTCAAAATATGTCGTTTATATAGCTCAATATTGTCAGGCTCTAATTTCTGATAATTAGTATATAAAATATTTGAATTTCGCATATTTTTAATAATTTCAACAAAACCAGTTTTAAATTGGATTGATTTCCAATTGAATGTAGTAAAGCTGTCAAAATTTTTACTGTTGATACCACTATTAGCGGGCTTTTCATTATAAGAGGTATCAGATGAACCTCCACCTCCACAGCCCAATAGTCCTAACCCCATTATACTAATTAGTAAAATTTTCTTCACATTATTATCCTCACAAAAATCAGGTGTAAGTTATCAACTTATGTGTAAAAAAACTACTAAATATGCACTCTTAATTTTCTTGAGTTCTAATGAAAATTTCACAAATAATAGGCACAAAAAAAGACGCTAATGCGCCGTGGAATTCTTTGTGCCTGTGTGGGTTATGCTGCTACCTTAAAACGCTCAATATGACCAAAGATACTAAGTTCAGTATCATGCGCTTTCGTGATATCAGCCAAGCATTCACCTTCAATACTGTAACTTGCAAAATCTTCATGAATCAAATCAAACTCCGTATCTGGGGAAAGCTCAAGACGCCAAAGTGTAACTGCGATTTTATCACCCTGATAAGTGTCCACGCCTTTGAAGAAAAAACGGTATTCCTCCCCCAAATTTGTAGCAACTGTGGTCCGGGTGATAGCTCCAGATTTTCCTGTCCATTTCACATCAGTAATGGCTTCACTAAAAATAACCGTACCAAATACTGAATCCAAAATGTATTTATCTGCAGTAATTGCTGCGTCTGATGGCCCTTTAAACTCAACATCAGATAAATTGCGAATTCCGAGGTCAATCATTTCACCAGCCTTAACTGCGCCAATGATTGACTCTGGAACTGTTGATTCAGGAATTTCTATTGTTTTCCCGCTCAACACCATTGCAAGATTTTCTTTAGTGACTTCTTCCAGTGTGCCGCTGATTTTTACGCCCGTTTGCTTGCGCAACACTGCATCTTTAGCACGCAATCCGGTCTTCGATTCATAGTGATCTGTTGTTTCAGAACTGATCTGTAATTGAAGCTCTGGCGTATTACCAATTGGTAAAAGTGCAGAAGGTTGGCCATTGATCATTTTTGCTAAAAATAGCTGACCTTGAAGCGAGATTAAATCTGGTTTATTAGACATCTGCTTTCACCTCTTTTTCTGTTTTAGTTGTTGCTGTAGCTTTTTGTGCTTGCTTTACTTCTACAATCACTCCGCGCTGCAATAAATCTTGGATTTGTGCATCATCCAGCCCACCAACGACATCGCCTTTTTGAAAGCGACCGACAGGCTGTAATGCTTTGTATTGTTTTGCCATGACTGGCTCCTAAATGAATTTTTGTGATTCAAAGATAATCGTGATATATGCAAAGCCTGGACTATACCCATCTCGAACTGAAATAAACTCTAATGCTGTACGTGATGCTTGAGGCTGCCAGCCTGAAAGCAACTGAATTACTTTCTCTGTTAATAGTCCTGCTTCATCACTTACCGCCCGACCATCAGTCATCTGAGATTGAGCATTGCGACAGGCCACCGTGACCGCCCATTGCTGACCGATCTGATTAACACTTCCACGACCTGCACTGGCTTTTTTATCGATACGGACAAAATTGACATGTGCTGACGGCGTGACTTGTGACATCTCTGTTACGCTGACTGAATTCAACGGCGTATAGATCTTTAGAAATTCTGGAATCTCTTTCAGCTTTTCTGCAATCTCATCACGTACCGCGAAGAAAGTGCTCATCTATAAAACTCCCCACAATATCTAAAACCATGGCTTCATCTTCTGCATTGATCCCTAACTGTGTTCGAGATGGAATAATGGATTGCTTAACCTTTCGATACTGCCCACCCACTGCAAAGGTAATGTATTGGCCATTCTTGGGCAGGATGGTTGCGCCGTAATGCAAATGAGGTGCGTACGCAACATCTGTACCCACCTCCACACCGCTTGAAAGAACATTGTGTGTAGGAATTCATTAGGCGGCCAGTATCGCGCAATGTTTCACCAACGCCCACACCATTACGTCCTTGCAGTTTGGCTCTCCATGAAACCTTCCATGGGTTACCATCCACACCAGTACCGGTTAAAAATCGATGCTGAATACTATTCACAAGCCCAGCACCAATCTCACCAAACAACTGGTTCTTCAGCGAATCAAAGCTACCTAATTGCTTAAGTATCGCTTCTATTGGTGAACTGTCAGCCTGAATAGTTATTGCAAAAGCCATAAATACCTCACTTCATGCTGGGCATCATGTCTAAAGTGGCATCACCAAATACGCCACCGGTATAACTTGTTCCGATGGGTGCTGTTGATGGTCTGCCTTTGGGTTGATCGTCCACGATCTGGTTTGTTTCAGGAAGCTGGATCTGCAAATGTGCTTTGTTGTCAGCCACACGCTTTAAGAATGCAATCGCATCCTCATAGCGCTGTCGAACTTCTTCTGTTGGCTGCTGGAAGTAAAGACGATAGCGTGCAATATCACACGCCATGCGCTTCAAATTACTCGGCACATTAGGAAGCGGCAAAGGATAACGACCACCAATGTGACCGTTAATTTCCTCTGTTGCATCCTGGATTGCATCAGTTACTGAGGACTGAGAAGGAAGCATTGTTTTTAGACTTCCAATCTCATCACCGAACCGTGCGACCAAATCTGCTTCAGTCGCATACATAGATCACCTATTTGGTTTCGTCAGCAGGCTTTGGGTCTGCTTTAGGTTTTATAGCAGGCTTGGCCTTTTCCAGTTCAGCCACCTTGGCTTTTAGCTCAGCAATTTCCTGATCAGCCTTAGCCTTGTCGTCTCCTAAGGTTTTATTTGTGATTGTCAGCTCAGTATTAGCCTTTTCAAGTTCAGCCAAACGTGCGGCGGTACCATCTGCTTTGGGTTCTTCCGGCTCTTGATATTCTTCAATAGCCCCAGATGCTAAAAGGGCCTGAAGTTGTTTAGCTTCAAGCCCTTTGATTTCATCACCTGGCATAAAATGCCCGATGGACTGTTTTGCTGTGTACTTTGGCATGTCTTGCTCCTTATAGAGTGATAAAGCCAGTACCACCAACGACACCGTTCTTGTTAGACGGCACAACTAGTGGAGCAGATTCGGTCATCAGCATGATGCCGCTTGGATCCTCACAGTACCACTGGCGGTCAAAGTATTGCTGAGCAACGCCGTTGGCCAACATGTTTTTAATCTTACAGTGAGCAACCGAACCATTGGTATCGGAGATCAATGAGAAGTAATCTTTAGGAATAAAGCGCTTCACTTGACCTTTGTTGCGGTAGGTTGCGTCATATACCCAGAATTCGATTCCATCAAAAGTACCTTTGAAGGTTGCTGACTCTTTTACACTAAAACTTGGATTCACTGGAACAGAAATACCGGCATACGGCGTGATAAATTCTTTTTTGAACTCTTCATTATTCCAGAGAGCTGCCCAAACCAAGCCAGACATAACAGACAGCTTAGCTTCACCACCATCAGCTGCCAATTGACGTCCAAGCATGGTACGGATATCCGTTACCGGCTTGGCACCCGCTTCATTCCACTTGGTTAATGGCGTAAATGTCAAAGATGCATCACGACGGTAATCTACCAGGTTGTATTCATAATCATCTGAATGAAGCGCATATTTACCATTCTTTAGTAAATCAATCGCCATCATCAGGACTGAGTTATCAATTGCATCGTGGTTGCGCTTCATTACCGAGATTTGAGCAATGATCATTTGCTCTTGCTCAGACAGTCGCTGATTGCCAGTAGAGATGATGCCTGCGGTACGTAAACGTTCCAGCAATGCGATTTCAAAAGTTTCGGCCGGAGTGACCTGATTCTTTGGCTTGTAGTAAGCCGGTTTCACATGACGTACTTCACCAGATTGGGTGGTATCAAATGGCTTACCAGGCTGTTGCGGTGATACCAGTGGTGCCAGATCATGTTCGGCAGATACTTCAGCCAGTGGCACATCATCACGGGTAAATAACGGGCGATTTGGGAAAAGCTTGTCTAAAAGCCAGGTATCCATCGGACGGTAATTCGAGTGAATCAGTGCGAGTTCACCTACATCAAGCAGTTCGAGCGGAGTGCCCTCAAGATTAAAAGACTGTGGCATGTTAATTACACCTTAGAAAGTTCGATTTTGTTTTTAGTTGCCTGTGCACGCGCTGCATCGTATTGAGCAGTGGTGAGCAAAGTTCCATTAAGTGAGACAGCTTCGATACTGAACACCCCGCCGTAATACACCGGGATTTCAATTCCGTCAGCGGCCTTAATCGTAGCTTCAGCTGCTGTGACATCCTGGCCACAGATCACATCCCATGTTTTTTCATCAGTAGCATGAGACAACACATTGGTATCTGACAGTGTTAATAGATCACCGTATTTAAATGCTGTGGCGGTTGGCACCTTGGCATTGGCACGACGTAACTTTTCATTGTCCAGGATCAGCCGTTTTGAAGTGACCGAAATAGGCGGTACATAATGAATAGCCATGAATTATTTCCCCTTTTGTTCTGCAAATGCTTGTGCACCAGAAGTGAATTTGTGAGTGTCATTGTGATTTGACTGACCACCTTGCCCTGGGTTTGCCTGATGACTAAACAGGTGGGCAAATGCTGGATTTACCGCCGGTACAGGCTGTTGCTGTTGTCCAGCTGGTGGCTGTGTATTACTTGCCGAGAATTGGCGAAGCTGTTTAGCCGCGAAGGTAAAAACTGAATCATCCATATTGGTATAAGCCGTTTTATCTTCAGCACTGAATTGCGTTTTCAGCTCAGTTTCTAAAGCTGTAATTTCATCAGCACGCTTTTGCGCTTTGAATTGCTTAAGTTCAGTCAGGGCATCATCACGTTCACGCTCTGCCTGCTCTTTGGCCTGTTGTGCTTTTTCTAATTCGGTCACGTTGGTGTCCTCTTTGGTTGGGTTTGGATTGACTTTGCCCGAGAAGGCTTTAATTGATGTATTGCGATCAGCACCTGTAGAGCAGATCGTAAATTCACGAATACGGTTTTGACGAAAGATGGTGATTGGGCCTTCAAACGACTGACCATTCACAGTGACTGTCTTGCCTTGAGACACTTCTTCAATCGATCCCGGATCAATCATCATCGACATCTGGAACGGGAAACCATCATCAGAGTCTTGAACAATCTCCTGTGCCTTAGCATTTGTGAGGAAATCACCAGATACATCGATCTTTCCGTTTGTATCTACGGCTTGAACAACACCAATTCGACTTGAGCCGAAGTGTTCTTCAAGCAAGGCTGTTGGCTTATCAATCTCGATCCCATCAAGATCAAAAACGACACCAGAACGCCCCCAATACCAATGACCATCTACACGGCCACCCGCATAAGCAGTGCCTTTAAATTTCCGCTTCTGCCCTTCTTCAGCTTTCGGTACCTCAATCGCTGAAGCATTAAATAAATACTTCAGCCGCTCTTCATTTGGATCTGGCATTTTTCATGCTCCATAAAAAAACCGCCCCATAAGGAGCGGTTTTACAATTTTAAAAGTTAATTTGGTTTAATCGCTTTATTTTTCAAATCAGTCATAAAACGCTTTGTCTCCTTATAATTAGCACCTTCCAACAAGAGGAATATTGCTAAAAGAAATGACATCACAGGCCAAACAATTAAGTTAAATATAATTAAATACTGTCTTGCTTCGAGACTACTTTCTAAATACTGGAAATAAGAGTTAATGAAAATAAAAGGTGTTAATGCTAATAGAGCAAATACAAAATATCCGGCGGTAAATAGACCTGCTTTCAATTTAGAATATGGGAATTCAATTGCAGATATTTCTCCCTTATCATCTCGAATTAACTTCAACTTATCTTTCATCCGAATATACTTTTTTACCCACAAGTCCATATCACTGTATTGATAAAAATACTTAGCTTCTAAAAAAGTTATTCTCTTAGTTTCAAATAATTGTTGAGCAATTCGGTCTTTAACTAAATGTGATTGGCTGGAATCAATAGTTTCTTCAAATTTTTCCGCTATCAGTATCGCATGTTGAAACTCATCTTTTGGATGCCTCCCCATTGAGTTTTTTGCATTTAAATATGCCACAAGCAATGGAACTAGAATTGACCCCAGAACAGTTACTACTTTTAAGATTGTTTCCATAAGAAATTAAGTGATTTATTTTTTATTTAATCTAATCCAGAAAGCTAAATCTTTAAAGCTTTTAATGTATAAACCATCTGACCTTCAACCACTTCTATCGAGACCACCTCAAAAGATAATCCCATCGATATCAAAACGCCGTTGCCAGCATTTAACATGTCTAGATCAATACCGAGCCCTTTAGCATTCTCAATCTTAATCACGATATCTGAGGCTATATCAGCCATCAGCAACGGCGCATTAAATTGAACTGTCTGCCCGATCTGATAAGCCGCTACCTGCTGAAGAGTTGCAGTACCTATTACGGTAGAAGCCGTATTGCCTGCCACCGCCTGAATAGCTGCTATATCAGTACTAATCCAGCGTTTAAGCACATCATCAGCCAGAGAGCTTGTAGCAGAGTTTAAGTAGCTGGTCAGTGCAGCATCATTTCCTTGCACATAGTCCAAGAAGGTACGAATCGCACTTGGCCGAATACTTGGATCTAGTGGAATTACCGTATTGGCCACCGTATCGAATAGATCCCGAGCTTTATCATCCATAGGAGCAAACAGACTGGTGAGCTTTTTACTCGCCGTCCATTCTGCCCTGATGACCTCTTTCTGTTCGAGGAGATATTCCTTATCCAGACTTGAGGCACTGATCTTTTTATCCACCAGTGATTCAAGTTCACCAAACTGCAAAGGATGTGAACTCCAATCTAAGGCTTCAGCTACCTCAGGTAACTTATCATCTGGTGTGATACCGTATTTCAATGCTTGCTTCTCTGTTAAGGCAATCACGGTGCATCGGCAACGAAAGCCCAACGGCGGGTAATGTGTTAGCCAAAACGGATGATCAATTGGTAACACAATCCGGTTTAAAGCTAAGTGACTCGGACGCACCCGGCTATCATTGATAGCCGAATACATTAGATATTGTCGCTTGGCCTTATTTCTTTGCTGTTGTTGCCATCGGCCATGACCGTAAGCGTTTTGGATATTGGTACGAAACACATTATCCAGGTAGTGCTTTGGCAGAATGATTTCAGATTCTTCAATCAGCTTCTGAAAATCTTTAAAGGTACCGCCGTCAGCAATAGATTTATTCACTGCCTTGATGACATTCTCAATCTGCTCAAGACTCGATAGAAAGCTAACCGTGGTTGCCATCTGCCGGGTCTTTAGATCCATTGAATAAAATTCATCAGGTAGCACGATCTTTTTATTGTGAGCAAATCGAAGCGCCTCAAGGAATGTGACTGGTTGCATAGCTTACTTCCCATTTTGAGCTGTCACATACCCCAACACATCTGCAGCATACAAAGCCTGATCTAGATTGGCTGTGAACTGTGTTTGAGTTGCACCAGGTATCAATTGCATCAGGTTATAAGCCAAACTTTCAGGGCTATCGGACTTAAATACCAATTCCTTGACCTGATCCGGTTTCAATAACTGCAATTCATCTTGGCCATCAGTCAATTCTTCAACTTCCTGCTGTTCTGGTGAAAGCTTGTTTACTGATGCTTTAAAGCTAAATGCCTGACGTGGTAAAGCGGTGAACTGATTAAAACCTGTTTGAACCTGCTCAATTACATCACCCTCTTCTAATCCGTACTCTCGCTTAAAGTATTGCGGCGTTAAGACTGCACCAGCATTTTTCAACTTCACATCACGATCTGCTTTAGGTTCTTCCAGTGACTTCTCTTCACCAATGATGACCCGGTGACGTTCCCAACCATTGATATCGCATAGCGCATTAATAATTGCCTGGATCGTTGGCATGATCATCCGGACATCGGCTTTATACTTTGAGTTTTGAACCTCAAGATGCACATCACCCAAGGCACGAGATCCAGAGCCATCAGTACCAGATGTGAGAGTCTGGCCAAGGATGACTTTTTGAATACGGCGCTCCAAATTCTTATCAAAGACTTCAAATGTCTGGGATGCATTGCCATTAGTATTGGCAGTTTGAATTTCAACCGAATCTGTACCACTTAACGCAATCACTGAACTAGCATGAGCTCTAAGCAATGCATCACGCATATCAGTCGTTTTACCTGCTGTTTTACCAACCAGCATTGGCAAACCAAACTTTTCAACAAACTTGGCCCAGAATTTAAACCCTGAAGTTTTGAAGAACCAGACCCAATACAAACGGCTTAGGAGCGCTTCACCATAAGGATTTTCAAAAGTAGGTTTACAGCGCGTTAGGAAATGCTTAAACCGCTGATCAACTTCTTGATCTTTCCTAGCCGTATTGTAGTTTTCCAATAAAATAAGGCGACCATCATTCTTAGGCTCATACCATTGCATTGGCTTTTCACCAATCCACTTAAAGCCTATAAACGGCGTAATGGTATTACCTTCGATATGCATACATGGCTCTTCAGGCTTACTGTAAATCGCTTCTAAAACTGAATACCCATACCAGCGGGCATTCTGGGTACCCAGCAGAATCTCAGACCACCATTCGCGCAAATGCTCCATGATGATTTTTGACTCTGGGCGGTCTATCGGCTCTATTCGCCACGGCGCACTCTCAAGTTTATCCTGGCGTTTTTCTACGGCCTGATAAATCTCATCGTCATACATCATAACTTTCAATCGTGGACGTGTAACACCAGCTTTTCGAAGTACTTCATCGCCGTCTGGCATTTTTGTGAGATAGCTGATTAAAGCCTGTTCTGCCTCATGAGAATACAAAGCACCAGCTTCAGGTTTTGCATTCTCAGGCTTCTTTCTTTTCTTAGACATAACTCAACCTTATGCAGCCGGAGGGCTGTAATTAATCGCAATTACTGCGTCTTCAATCGCATCAATGAGCGTATCCACCTGGTCGTCATGATCGTGGGTAAATGCAGCATTGAATGCCTCACACTCTTCAAAGAATTCACCAACCCAGTGAGCATCTTTAGGTACCATCACAAAACGATCTTCAGGCTTATCCTTGTAATTCGCTTCAAGATGGACCTGCACATCCATAAACCGGGATAGCTTGTCTGTATTACGCTGTACTGGTATGACGGCGACACCGGAGTAAGTTCCTAGTGTCTGGATCAACTGGGTACCTGACGCTTTATCCTCTACTTTCATGTAGCGAATAGGCTTGGTGTGCCAGGTGTATTCCTTGTGCTTATCTAAAAATGCTTTAGCTTGACGATTTAATTCTGGTGCTTCCCATTTGCCGCGTAAGAGATCCAGTAAGTACAACTTGCCATCTATACCCATGCCTACAAGCAGGAATACTGAGTAATCATTGTGCTCTTTGGTTTTCTGCGCCGTATCTACAAGGACAGCGCGCCATTGAAGTTCTGGGTACTCTTTATAGAATCCAAACCATTCAGACTTAATCAGGTCACCGCCTAATTTCTTAGGTTGCTGCATGTACTGACTTGAGAATGTATAGCGGGATACTGTGGCACCTTCTTTGTCCTTACCGCCCTTTTCTAGCTGCAGTAAGGATTGCAGTGATTCTTTCTTTGGCCAGTAACTTTGGCGACCATGCTCATCACGCTCGCTATCTCGCGGCACTAGCTTTTGAATATGTTCTGGTAGCGTTGAAATGTACTTATCATCAATCAGTGCCGGGATAGATATTTGGGTCCATTCACCAGGTAAATTGCCTGTCATGACGAAATTGGTTGGATCCTCAGTGTGAAGGCGCTGCATGATCATGATAATAGGTGTATCAGACTTGGCTTTACGTGAGTTCACCGTGTTCAGTAACTTACGATTCGCGGCATCCCGCTTGATCTTACTGAAAGCATCTTCGGGCTTTAACGGGTCATCAATGATGATACAGCCAGTAAAGCCATCATCCGCCAGTGTCCCTGCCCGCCGTCCTGTGACCTGCCCACCCATGGAAGCCACATAGACATGGCCAACGTCATAGTCCTCAACCGTAATCTTCCATTCTTTCTTTGAATCAGTACTGTTGGATACTGTCAAATCCCACATTTGGCGATAGTCTTTCGACTTCACGATGTCACGCGCCGTATCTGATACTCCCTCAACCAATGATTGGGAGAATGACAAATACAGAAACCGGGAACGGGCATTTAAGGCTAAGCCGCGTGGAATCAGGTTGGTGGTCAGTTCAGTTTTACCCGCACCTGGTGGAACGTTGATAACGACGTTCGCAATCTCACCAGCAATGACCTGATCAATAATCCATGAGATGTAAACATGGTGCCAGTTCACCGTAAATTTAAAACCCATACGGGGCTTAAAGAATCGCCGGGTGAAATATAAATGCTCATCTTCACACAGCTTCTTTTCAACCTGTGTTTGCAGATCCATTTAATATTCCTCTTGGGCCTTCTTTACTGCAGCTTCAACTTGTTCCTGAGTAGCATGAACGACGGTGGTCTGTAATGCTTCGCCGTCCTTACCAGTAATCTCTTGACGATTGGTATATTTACCACCCATATCTTCGGCAGCCTGCTTCAAGATACTTAATGCAGCTACTCGATTCTTGCCATGCTTTTGATATTGATTTTCTAAACGCTGTAAACGAACAGACAAATTCGCTATTGGAATGTTCTGAGGGGTATCTAAAAATTCTTTACGAGCAACTTCAAATTCAGATTTCAATTCAGTACTTAAATCTTTACCAGCTCGCTTAGTTGGGTCATAGGTTTCAACTTGCTGTCTGGAGACCTCTAAGTCAAATTCTTCCTTGACGAGCATTACAGTTTCTTGAGGGGTATTAAATACTGCAAGTGACCGTACAATAAAGTATTTTTGCTTTTTATTTAGTGATGCCATCTCTCTCCATCCGTCAAGGTACGTCAAGGAAAGTGGGCAAAAAAATTAGCCGATAACACAGTTCCCACAACATGCTGCAATATTCGTTTCAGATACAAACGGCGCATTCTTGGCAATTTCCAGAAGTCGTTTTACAGATTCATCTGCACCCCACCGTTTGGTCTCACCAAAGAACACTTCTACATCATGGCCAGCTAGATAATGCTTAGGCAGCCCTGTCATATCGCTAGAAATGATTTCACCATCAGCATCACGCTCTACACCGATGTGATACAGTTCATGTTCAATCAAGCGGCAGAACTCACGATCTGAGGCTTGTTCGCAATAAGTAGCATCTACAGTGATTAAGTATTGAGGTACAAATCCAAACCAATCTCGCATCTGTTGTTCCTGACGTGCTTTCTTCCAGCCGCCCTGGTTAAACATGACCTTTTCACATTGACCCAGTACCATACGTTTTTTTGCTACGGCGGCAGATGAAGCCCAGGCGAATGCAAGAAACTCTTCATTGTCATGCAGTAATTCAGCAATATGGTCATGATCCGGGTTATGCAGCTGACCACCAAGAGTGAGCCAATTATTAACGACCCATTCTTTAAGCTCTGGCGCAGGTGCCAAGCGAATAGCTTCCTCTTCCTCAGCCTGATCGATCAGATCGCTCGGTGGGAATGGTCTGAACTGTTCCATAAGATGCCTTTAAATTTCTAAGCCACTTAGTAGCACGCCCCATGTTGATATCATTGGCTTCAAAACGTTGATAGCGATAACCCATTTCTTCAGCATGGTCATAACGATCTATGCTCCAGGATTTTGTAGCAAGTTTGCCTTTTCTTCCACCTGACCAAGGACCACCAACAATTTCAATCAGCATTCGATATTCAATAAGGTGTAGATCGAAACGCCAATGCTTCGTACTTTTAAAATGAAAGTATTCTTCATACTTGATTTCCATCCGATCAAGGATCTCTTTCAATCGTTTGAAGACTTCTAGGTATTTCTCACCAGCTTTAGGTAGTGGCCTATTACGAGGTTTATTCTTAACTGGGCCTTTCGCTGTTAAGCGTTTATAGAGTTTTGGATCCATAATCTGCACACATTAAAAAACCACCCTAAGGTGGCTTGGTTAATGATTAGTTTTCATTTTCTTTTTAACTTCATTTTCTTGATTGCATAGCTGATATGCCTCCATTAGTGCCTCAAGAGCATCATCAATCTTTTTGTTAAACTTAGGATTTATTTTTTGATGATAATATTGATGATTGGCAAGGTGGTCATTCACAAATTCAACAGCAACACTCGTAGTATGTAATGCTTCATGTCTAAACCATTTGGGGTTTACTTTCTTCTTAGCCATCTTCTTCTGCTTAAGTGAAAGCAAAATATAATATCATCTTTAATCACCAACATCCGCTGAGTCTTCAATAACCTTTGTTAAAACATTGCCTCACTTTCTATCCAGTTATCCAATTGGAGCGTATCGAACTGAAAATGACAGGAATAGCATAACGACACTGTAAACGAATCATCTGCTTTAATACCTTTACCCTTGCCATGCTTGACACTATTTGAATGAGCAGCTTGACTGTGTGGATTACCGCACCTGATGCATAGCAGCTTTCTGATTGCTGCGAGTCGCTTTGTATTACGCATACAATGCAAAGCGCAAATTCCTAATACGCTCTTTCAACTTAATCATGATGCCATCGATTGCCAGCAGCTCATTACGTGTCAAACCAGATCGAGTGAGGTTCTGATACTTAGACAACTCAGCACTGCAAAATTCTAAGTCTTGTTTAGCTTGTACTTTGTCTGTCATGGATACCACCAATAAGAAAAGAAAAACCCCGCCAAGTTCGTTATCTAGGCGAGGTCTTATGTACCGTAATACGTCCGGTGATTTAGGAATAAAAAAGCCTGCTTAACTCTCCCAAATTAAGCAGACTAGATTTGCGCTATATCTTCATTTTTATTTGCAGAGCAAAGATATTACTCAAATATTTCAGTATGATGATATGACGTTTTGGTTGATCAACTACTGCTCAAACTCTTTTAAACAGACTTGATATTCTTTCTTGTCGTCGCTTATCTCAGTCACGCCATGTAGAGAAAAAAAACAGAATATAAATCGGAGCATATCTTTCTCCTTATAATCTTATAATAAGAAGCCCGCTTACCTTTGTTAAATAAACGGGCTCGTGATGTAAACAATAAACAGTGTCTTCGTATTACATGCGTCTTCTTGGTGGCGCAGAGCTAATATAGCACCGAGCCTTCCACAATAAAGTATAGATAAGATTTAGAATCTGTTTTTTAGTGTTGGTTTTAGGCTTCTTTTCTTTTCATGTAATAAATTTTAAGCAATAAAAAAGCCCACCTTTCGATGAGCTTCTTCATAGTAACATTTCCAACGGCGGGAGTGGCACAAGATGAACTTGAGCGACTGACCCACATCGGCAGTTACCGCCTTAAATCTAATTTAACACATCAAATTGCACAAAAAAACCCACATTTCTGTGAGTCCTTAAATTTAGTTGTCTTATGAATTAATAAAGTGACTATAAAAAAAACCAGTCTAGAGAGACTGGTTTATAAACTTTGAATCTTTTCGTTGGTAGCGGGAGCTGGATTTGAACCAACGACCTTCGGGTTATGAGCCCGACGAGCTACCAGACTGCTCCATCCCGCATCAACGAGTTAGCTTTATACGTCATAAGCAGCATCAAAGCAAATGTTATTAGAAATATAATCGCTTACAGAGGGAATTAGATTAATCAAGCCTCTTAACCCATATTGGTTTCAGTCTTAAACAATAGATGAGAAGCCTGATAAAGCTTCAATCTTCTTCTCTCATCTTCTAAAAAAGCCGTTGGCTCTTCTAACCATGTTGATGCTCGAGAATCAAAATCTGAATTACGTAACCTCCAATCAGAAATTGAGCCATATATAAAAGTATTATCGGCAAATACCAATTTTGCTTTATTAGAAACGTTACTTACAAGTACTTTGTGGGTTGGTAATGAGCCAAATATACTTATTTGAGTGTATCGGTATTTATAAAAATCTGACATAAAACAAATTACTAAATTAGTAACCCACTATACCATCTACAATATTAAAAAAGCTCGCCATTTGGCGAGCTTCTTAACTGTGCAACTTACATACTTCGTGCACTATAAACGAAATATGCCATATCGTGGCATGCCAGTCAAATACTATTCGATTCTTAATCGCTTATCATGTCCAGCCAAGTAAAACTTACCCGCATAGATCATATTTCGCAGAACATTTCGACCCAATTTAAACTCATCTTCCATTCTGCGGTCAGATAGTCCACGTACATTACGCTCTACAAACAATTGAACCGCACGCTTACCTGACTCACAAACCGAACTCGACTTATTAAAATCTACAATCAACTTCCTCACCTGTTCAGCTTCAAAATCATTAATTTGACAAATGACTTGATCCTTACGTGGTGCAATCCCTTTGTTATTTTCACAGATCAGCCAGTAGATCTGATTGACTCTTAGGGAATCTGGTTCATTACCTGACTTCATACGTGATATCTGGATGTATGCCCCATACTGCTTAAGCCACTCTTCAACAGTAAATTTCGCCCAATCCATTACTTCTGATTTCACCGCTGCATTCATCCCAAATCCCCTACCATCTTCTCTATCTGCTGAATCGCGTGACCTGACTTCACTTGATCCGTACTAAACCGTATTACCTGAAAACCCATCATTGTTGCTGCGTTATACTTTTCCATATCCCCTAAATACCCTTTGGCTCTGGTGTGTCTCCCGCCTCCCTGTATCCAAATACCACCTTCAACCTCAACCAATATCTTCTTACCTATCAGATGGAAATCTGCCCGCCACTTTCGTACCTGGTGAAACTCAAATTCTTGCTGGAACTCAATTCTCAGAACTTTTAATTCTCTGGCCAGCTTCGCTTCAAACTCATTCGGTACCTTTTCACTTTTAACCTTAGGGCGCTTGGAACGCCCTTTTGGTCTGGTGGCTTTCACCATTTTCTTGTATTCAGCGATTGAATAAGCTTTCAATGCTCAATTCCCTTTGCTAAATCCAAGAAGAGTAATTTTGCTGTTGCCGTTAATGTGAATCCCTGTGGTGTTTCCCCATCTTTGGCAACCAAGCCCCAAGTCACCAGTCCATTCAAATACCGTTGCAAACTTCGGATGGAAATTCTCATATTGGGTTCAATCGCTTTATGGATCTGTTTTACAGATACACGCCCTTTGGTGGATGACAGAATCTTGAAGATCATCAGGTGCATGTAGGTTCGATCTGCTTCAGTCAAGCTGCATCTCCTCTTAGCACACCGTTAAATCCAACCTGTTTCAGGTAGCTTTCCCATTTCTTGGCTTGTTCAGGTTTCTCGAGTTTCACTGCAATACGAGCAGCAAGTTTTTCATAGGACTCACCAGGTTCTGCATACTTGCCTGCGAACTCCGGATGGTTTGCAAGTTTCTGAGCAAAGGTTTGAATCTGTTTTTCAGTCAGGCATTTTGGTTCTGCAGAAGATTTTGCATTTGCGTCTGCACCGATTTTTGAATACTTGGTTCGATAGGCATTGATCAGCCAGTCTGCGAAATGGAAATTCATGAGTTCATCACAAAGATTCTTTTCAGCGTTGTAGATTTCGAATGCTCGTTTCTCTCGTTCAGCCCAGGTTGAATTCATGAGCATCTCAAAATCCAAATCGGGATCTGCCAAAAATATTTCTTCACGAAGGTTTTTAAAGCAAAGCCACCCTTTTTTATTTTTAGATTCTAATGGGAGATTCATTGGGAGATTCTGTGTCCCGTTAACGGCACTATTCAAAGTCCCGTTATTGGCACTATTCAAAGTCCCGTTAACGGAATCATTCCGTTTTTGGTACTGTTCCGTTTCCGGTACTATTTCAGACAAATTTTTATCCTGTAATAGTTCCGTTTTTGGCACTCTTTCCCGGCCATTCACTCCAATCAATCGATAGACCTTTACACGTTTTGTAGAGCCTTTGCGCTCACCTGTATCTGCAATCAACTCGTCTTCCAAAAGCTCAGCAATGATCTTCAGTACGGTTTTACGTTCAAGGCCTGTGTCTTTTTCCAGACGTTGCATACTCGGGTAGCAGCAATGATCTTCACCGGCACGATCAGCTAATGAAAGCAGAATGAGGCGTTTCAGTGGTATGCGACACCCACCTTTCTTTTCGCTCAGTTCCACTCTCCAAGCCCAGTTTGAAGCATCTAAGCTCATATCATTCCCCGTCCCTATTTTCGCCGGCTTTAGCCTTCACTCTGTTCAAACCAAGTGGTTTGACATATGCAGTATCAGGAGCCAAGCCAAGTGCAAATTCACGCGCTTCAATTTTCTCAAGCAGGCATTGCTTCACTTGATCGGTTATAGTTGCTTCACATTTGAAAGAATCTTGGTGTTGTGCTAAATTTGATTTCATATTCATTGGTTCCATGATTAATGAATCGAACAAGCCTGATCCACGAAATCAGGCTTTTTCTGTTTCTGCATTATCAATACAAGCTTGGATTTGTTTATCCAGCTCAGCCAATGCAACATGCATCTGGTGAATCACCTTTGACATGTCTTGCACTTCACCTTGCGTAATACGGCCATCTGCCATGATTTCGCGAAATAAGCTCATCACATCACCACCCTTCATACCAATACAAAGCACCTTGTCCGTAAGCACCATGTCACGGCATTCAGGGATTTCAGGAAGATCAATTGAAATCTTTCCATGCTCAGAATTTAGCGACTGCAAAATCTGATAATCACCAGTCATAGCCATCAGCTTTGATGCCTCGGCAAGCGTTAAGTGGTGGGTGTCTGTGTTTGGATTTACTTTGCTGTTTAGTACAGCCTGGCTTTTTATCCCTATACGCGGAGCTAATGCCGCTGCACCCCCTGGATAGTTGTGAACTGTGTTATATGCAGCATCTAGAATGTTCATGTGATATTCCTTCGAACGTATTTTTGTTTAACCAACTTCCCCATAATTGGTTTAAGCAGTTAAAGCTTCTAAATTTGCCTTTAACTTGCCTTTGGTCTGGATCTGGAGGATTGCTTGGGTTGATGCTGGGATTCCGTAAGAGCGCCATTTGCTAATTGCTCCACGAGTTTTTTTTAAAATTCGTGCTAAATCCGCATCACTCTCAGCTCCGTAATGATCCTTAACGTCATCTACGGTCATATTGTTTACCTTAATAAACCAATTGT
Source organism: Acinetobacter sp. SFD (assembly GCF_001647575.1). Lineage (NCBI taxonomy): Bacteria > Pseudomonadati > Pseudomonadota > Gammaproteobacteria > Moraxellales > Moraxellaceae > Acinetobacter > Acinetobacter sp. SFD. Next base: position 105,394 of record NZ_LSZJ01000012.1, on the reverse strand, counting down.
TTCCCTAAGTAAACCATAAGTTTCTTTTTAGGTCAATAAGGTTGTTTACTATCGGAAACAATAGTTATGGGTATTTTTGCAATGAGCAGCGTTTCTGAACGTATCTTGATGAGAATGAAGGAGCTTAACCTTCAGCAAGTTGATCTAATTGAGGCTACAGGCCTTAGTAAAGGCACGGTCTCTAAATGGATCTCGGGGGTGAATACTCCGAGTGGTAAGAACATTACATCTCTTGCAAAAGCCCTAAAAACATCACCTGAATGGATTTTAGATGGTGAAGGCCTTAAAAATCTTGGTGGGCCGGTAAAAGAAGAAGATGACAAAGGCTTTAATAACGTCAGATTTAACGGAAAAAAACTTACAAGGATTCCAGTGTTAGATTTTGTTCAAGCAGGATTGTGGCGAGAAGTTGCCTATGATGGTGGTGAGCCAAAGGGATACACCCTCACCACATATGAGAATAAAGATCCAAGCACTATTTTTAGTGTGACAGTCGAAGGCATGAGCATGTATCCAGACTTTCAACCGGGTGATGACATTGTGATTGATGCTTCTATCATTCCTCAGCCTGGTGATTATGTGGTAGCTCAAAATGGTGAATATGAAGTTACTTTCAAGAAATATAGAGTGATTGGCTATGATGAGCACGGGCGCGAAATATTTGAATTAGTTCCACTTAACCCAGACTTCCCTATCCATAACTCACAGAAGCACCCTATTTCAATTATTGGTGTGGTTGTGCAGCATCACAGAGAATTTAGAAAATAATAAAAAGTAACTATATTTATTTTTTGATCTGGATAGAAATGATATGAATGTATTTTTTTAAAATATTAATATTGAAACCAACGTATTATTAATATTAGAGAAATAAAATTGTGCGAAAAATTATTAAGAGGTTGAGTGGGGAATATGAAAAAACTATCTAAGAAAGCTCGCCTGAGAATAAAACTATATAATTTAAAACAGTTAAGAACTGGATTAAATTCTAATGTCAATGAGCATACCTCTCATCTAGCTATGCCTGTTAAAATTTCATTATTTAATAATAAATTTCGAGGAAATGTCTTAAGCATAATTAATAAAATGCGAATAAAAAACAAAGAGAATAAATCTTGTTTTATAGACTTTAAAAAAGTTGATACTTTAATGCCTGATGGAACCATACATTTTTTTCATCAATTGGATAAATACCCGAACTTATCATTAAGTGGCAGGGCGTCAAATTCAAATATTGTCAAAGGTATGTTAAGCAAACTCGGCATTCATCAAAGAATGAAATTACCTTCCTTTGAATATAAACATTTGTATGTTGATAGATGGTATACAATGAGCGGCATAACTGCAGATTTTGGGGAAGAATTTGTAGAGATTCAAAATGCTTTGCAAGAGGTTCTACAAGATGAAGATTCTGAATTTATAGTTAGTACTGCTATTTCTGAAGCTGTCTCAAATGTTGTACATCATGGTTATGCTAGTAACGATAAGTATAAAAAATGGGTACTATTTGTAGGTATTAGCAATCAAAGATGTGACATTATTATCTCTGATCTTGGACAAACAATTCCTAAGACCGCCCCAAAAACTATAGGTGAAAAATTTCAAGAAGCTATTAATTTTAAATGGAAAGAAAAATCTGATGCTGACAGAATTGAATTCGCTGCATCTTGGCGTCAAAGCTCGACAAATGATTCACATAGAGGTAAAGGATTTGATAATATCATACAAGTCCAAGAGGTGAGAGGTGATACGATCGTACATATCTTAAGTAGGAAGGGTGCGTGGTCAACAACCTCAGGGAAAAAGTCATATTCTGAATCGGTAGACGGCACTATTGTTTATTGGAGCATCCCAATTAATTCTTCTTTGGCTGCTATTGCGTAATTATTCTAGGTGAAAATTGAATGTCAATCATAATAAATGTTGGTGAGGAATTTTATCCTAGACCTGCTGGTCGTTTTTATACAGATGGTAGTCATTCTGGACAGCGATTCCGTGAGGAAATACTTGTACCTGCAATTAGTCAACTTGGAACAAACGACAAGTTAATTGTTGATTTTTCAACTGTCACGATGGCCGGCTCTTCTTTTTTAGAGGAAAGTTTTGGTGGTTTAATTCGTAAAAGAAAAATCACTAAAGAACATCTTTTAAATATTTTGGAAATTATCACTAAGAGAAAAATCATCAAAGAAAGAGTCTACGAGTATATTAATGATGCAAAGCCAGATTGATGCAAAATTAATTTTCGCTATATTTGGTTTTATATTTGCTCTTATAAGTTTTTTATATAAAAATCATGAAACGAATCAGCTTAGAGTTTTAAAAAGTATCTCTGATAACTTAAAGGAGATAAATAAACTATGTATAGATGTTTTTTCCAAGAAAACACTTGATGAAAGTATCTATCATAAAATTTCAATGCACTTAGATTTAGTTCTTCTTGATGTAAAAACATTTCCTACTGGAAAATTTTATAAATGTAAGGCCTGTATTTCGGAAAACAGAGATATTGTTAATGCGCTGGTAGAAGACTATAAAGATTTAATCTTTGAAGATACGCCTATCGAAAATAAGTCCATCGATATTAGTAATTATGAAGATGCTGAAGAAAGACTAGTAAACATTTTACAAAAGTCTGTTCAGATATTGGAAAAATTAGAAAGTTTCTTACCTTAATTTTTTTGAATTATTGCCCACCTTGAGTGGGTTTTTTATTGCCTAGAATAAACCAAAAGTTTCCATACATAACAAAAAAGTTTCTTTAAATAAACTTTTGTCTTGACTCTAAAGTTTCCTTTGGTAAACTAAACCTCACAGATAACAAAAAGCCCCAGCGTAGCGCGAACTACCTGAGGCTTGACCCACATCATACCTGTGAGTGAAATGATTATGAACAAAAACCCAATTCAAAGCAACTTACCGGAATTCAAGCCATCCAGCATGACTTCTGAGCGTTTGTATCAACATCCAAAGCCTGCACCTAAACCGCATTGGTTGAGCAACTTCTCTGCCTTCTTGCTTCTCATCTCTATCTTCATTGGTCTAGCTGCAATGTTTACCTATGCAGCCGATCAGGAAGCTGCTTATCAAGCTGAAGCGATTGCTAAGGCTGTTGGGGGTGCGAAATGATTTTAAATTCTGCTGATCAAATTTTTGAAGCTCTTTTAAATGGCCAGCTAGTCTACTGGTGTGAATGTGGCTCTGATGACTGGTCTCCTCTTAATGATCGAACTCAAATTAATTTTGTAGACCTTTATACCGGCTTCCTGCAATTCAAAGCAGATGAGCTACCAGTAATACCAATGCCGGTAGAGTTTGATTCAACTCATCGCTATTTCTCTGAATACATCAAGACCTTTGAAGGACTTGAAATCTATCGAGTGGGTAAAACCCGTGCGAGCTATTTTGCCCTACGTGTCAAAAGCTCAGGAACTATTGCTGACTATTTCTGCAACACAATCATCTATTCCATTCAGCCTAATGGATCATTGAGGAAGATGGATAAATCTATCACTCCTAAATGGATTTTAGATGGGCTGGAAAATGCGCGTGTTGCTATGCGCAAAAACAGACGTCATCAGGTTTTGGAAAGTACCGGCTTCTTTGCATCAGAAGACTATAAGAACTTTAAGCGTAAAAACAGCCCTGCAGGAGTACGTTGAGATGGCGATTAATATTATTCCAGCAGATCAGCCGCTACTTGTCCAAGCCATCATCGTGTATCTGTATGCAGATCCAGGCTTGGGTAAAACATCTATTGGTTTCACCGGTGAGAAAGCTATTTCTTTCGACTTTGACAAAGGTTCTCATCGAACTGGTGAATTGCGTCGCGGTGCTGTAGTTCAGGTCAATCAATGGGCCGATGTCGCTAATCTCACCATGCAGGATCTGGAGCCATTCAAGACGATTGTGATTGATACCGTTGGTGCAATGCTTGAAAGCATCAAAACTCATTTAATGCTGAATGCGACCAATAAACAGAAAGATGGCTCTTTGAAACTCAAAGCACAGGGCTTGGCCAACAACATTTTCAAGCAGTATGTGAATACGCTGATTGCTTCAGGCAAAGATGTAGTTTTCATCGCTCATGCTTCAGAAGATCAGAATGGTGACCAGGTAATTTACCGACCAGATCTTGGGGGTAAGAACCGTAATGAGCTATATCGCATTGCAGATGTAATGGGTTACCTGACTACTGTACAAACAGGCGAAGGTAAACATGAGCGGGTTATCAGCTTTAGACCATGCCCTACTCACCATGCCAAAAATGCAGGTGGTTTGGGTGGTGAAACTGGTGAGGTATGGGTACCTGATTTAAAAGCCAATCCGTCTTTCCTGGCTGATCTAATTAAGCAGGCTAAGGATCACATCAACACCATGACACCTGAGCAGTTGGCAACGATGAAGGCTCAGGAAGATTTAGACAACTGGACTCAAAGCTGTGCAGAAGCTCAGTATGCCAGCGATTTAAATCAGCTCACCGAATCTATCGATGATAAGCACCAGTATTACAAAAATATGCGTGTTGAACTGGTTCGTAGAGCAATGGAACTTAAATGCAAGTTCGAAAAACAACGTAATGCTTGGGTGGATCCAGAGGAGTTCTTTGGTATCGATGACCAGCAATTGGCCGAGCTTCAAGCCTTTATCGATGAGCGCGGTCTGGATGCGAAAACCATATGTGAACACCTTGGTATTGATGCACTGAATCAAATTGAAGCCAGCAAACTGGTAGCGGTTAAACAAGAAATCGAACTAATAGCAAAAGAAATGGTGAACGCATGAGAATTCTAAATAGCAAAGAAGCCTTTGAAGCAATGATGGCTGGCCGAAATATCATGTGTCGCGCTGCTGGTGAGCTAATGGATTTTGATGATCTGTCTCAGTTCCCTGCCACAATTTTCGCTATGCCAGGCTATGAGTTCTGCATCAAGATTGAAACCATGGAACTGGCTGGTGTTACTTTTGCCAAGCCTTTAACTCTTAATGATGTGGTGGAAGGTCAGGAAATATTCCTGGTTTACCCTAACTGCATTGTTCACACTCAATTCACTTCATTATCTGGAAAGTATGTTGAATGTGTACGTTATGGTTTCGCCCAGGCGGATCAGGAAAATGCCGAATTACAGCTACAAGCAATTGGTAAACTTCTTGGACGAGATATTCCTTACCCTTTGACAATAGAAAGTCATTACCAACCTGAAAAAAAACGTCGCAGCCGAAAAGCCAAGGAAGATACTCAGCAGGTTAACACGCTAGCTGAATCAGGTAATGCCGTGTCGAATATTGAAAAACAACCTGAGCCAGAGGTGGTTAAGCCTGTTGAGGCTGTACCAGAAGTATCAATCGCTGTTGCTGATGTTTCAAAGGCAGCGATTGAAGAAGATGCGGTTGAAACTGACCCCGTAAAGCTTGTTGAAAAGTTCACTGCCCAGATTGATCAATTTACCACGACCCAAGATGTACTTTCATTCCGTCATGTTTTCTTGGCCAATGGACATTTAGATCAAAAAGATCAACAGCACCTATGCAAACTGACTGAAGACAAACTTCTTGAGCTAGATCCTGAGCAGTACGCACCTAAGGCTGAACCCGAACTATCTCCAGATGAAGTCACTGAAGTTGCGCAACCAAGTTTCATGGATCAAATTGAAAATGTGGCACGCAAACAAGCATCAGTAGAAAGTGCTGAACATGGTAGTGCCCCTATCGATCTTTTCTACAAAAAGAAAAAGCAGGTTTTGATTAACCGGATCTATGACATGGATTCAGTTGAAACATTAGAACGACTTGCACCCGCAATACCTGCAGCTAAATTGCTCCCAGCGGATCATCAGGAGCTACTTAGCATTTATGCACAGCGCAAAGATGCTTTGGCTACTGAGACTGGGGAAGCTTCATGAATTATTCCTATTCTTCTATGACCCGCGTGCTGCTTGTGCAGCACAACGGTCGGGTTAGAACTTACCGCAATATTAACCTGTTCGGTATTGATGATTGCCTACGAGATTTTGCGAATACCTGGGGGTACAGATGATCTTCAGAATCAAACAGAAGCATGAGGCCGGATTCAAGCTTTGGCTGGAGAAGCTAGGTTATACAAAGAAAGACCTTGCCGATGGCAGTTCAACATTTACTGGTAAAGGCACACGTAAGACATTGAGCTATGTGTTTTTAAAAAATGATTTAACAGGCAATGCAGCATGCCAGGTGCTATTTGATGAATATGAAGAGCACCTGGATAACCCAGATTATTTAGATGTAAAGGTGGCGTGATGGATAGTAGTTCTAAACGAGTCATTGAGCCTACTAAATTTGATGATGCGCAATGGCTCTGGTGCGCTGACTGGTGCAAGAAAAAAGGTTTAAGCCCATATGATGCGAAGAACTGGGCAGATGCAAAGTTTGAATACTTGAAGGCTCAAGGAGAAAACAATGATTGATATTCAAAAACCATGTGAGTCTTGTGAAGACAGCAGTATCGATAAACAGGTAAATCTAATGGATCAATTCATTGCTGACGGTGGTTTTGATCAAGCTTTTAAAGATGTGTATGGGTTACCGGAATCAGTAAAACAAAGTTTAAAGGAGATTTCATAATGGGAGCAGCTATGAAAATTGATGATCCAGTTGATATCAGTTTTATGTTACTCATGAAGTATCGTAAACCTGTAATTAAACTTGAAGAACTCTTGCCCGATTACTTGCCTCATCTTACAATTGAGCAAGCGAATAAGCGTGCAAATAAATGTACCCTTCCATTTCCTGCATTTAAATCAGATGGACGTAACTCACCTTTTTATGTTCATCTAAGTGATGTGGCTTTCTGGCTCGAATCTATACAAAAAGAATCTAAGAAAGATTGGGTAGCAATGAACCACTAAATGCTAAATTATTGTTTAAAATCCCGCATGGCTGCACCGCATTTGCACCTTGCACCATGCGGATACATACTAAATTCATAATAATTATAAATTTTTAATTTAAATCTATCCCACCTGCCATGGGAGCGACAATTAAATTGTTTGACAGTTGATAGGGACCAATATACATATAAATTCATCACTTTTTTGGTGAGCATAGTATACTGCATCTGTCTTATTCACTCATCTTTTCAGTTAATTTACCGCACCATGAATAAAACTTTTACCTCTTGTTTTTCTCTTAAGTCATTGTCTGTGCTCGCACTTTCTTTAAGTCTTGCTGGCTGTGGCAACGGTTCATGGTGGTCAAAAGATGATGAACCAACACTTGAAGTTGAACATATTCGTAAAGCTATTCCAAGCCGTGTCAATCAACGTGAATCTTGGGCACAAGATATTTACGATATTACTGAACAGCTTGGCATTCCTCAAACCAAGGAAAATGTCTGTACCATTGTGGCAGTAGTTGATCAGGAATCTAACTTTGTTGCAGATCCGACTGTTCCGGGTTTGGGTGAAAAAGCGGTTAAGGAAGTTCAAGGCCGTCTTGATGAAAAATTCAAAGACAAACTTGGTGATGCAATTGGTGGAACAGTTGCTGGATATTTTCAGGAAGTTCTTAAAAATCATCCAAGCCCTGAAGACAATTTCCTGAGTCAGATGCGCCGGGTCAAAACTGAACGGGAACTGGATGAGCTATATCGTGAAATATTTGACTATATGTCGAAGCATTATCATGTCAGCGCACTCACTGGTGCTGCCAAACTGGTCGGGCAGAATATTGCTGAGAAAATGAATCCGATTACCACCTTGGGCTCAATGCAAGTGCATATCAGCTATGCCAAAGAGCATAAACGTCAAGGTGGCAATATTGCAGAGCTGCGTACCGATCTCTATAGTCAATATGGGGGATTGTATTATGGGATTCATCGCCTGATGATGTATCCGGCAGATTATGACAAGCCGATTTACCGTTTTGCGGACTACAATTCCGGTATGTATTCCAGTCGAAATGCAGCTTTTCAGAGCATGTTAAATGATTTAACTGAAGCCGAACTCGATCTGGATGGCGATTTATTGCTATATACTAAAGATGGAGCATCCCGCTCACAAAAGAGCCAGTCCGAGCGCGAGTTGATCAGTGTCTTTGCCAAAAATAATTTTATTATTACTGAACGTCAAATCCGTGCCGATTTAAAAAAGGAAAAAGAGAAAGATTTTGAAGACACCATGACTTATCGTGGCGTTAGCAAGCTCTATCAGGAAAAGACGGGTAAAGATCCAATCTATGCCATTATGCCGGAAGTGGTTATTTCCGGGCCAAAATTGAGCCGTGATTATAATACCAACTGGTTTGCCACCCGTGTCGATGGTCGCTATCAAACATGCATGCGCAAGATCAAAAATCTAAAACTCTAGCCTTATTTGATTTTGATGGCACCCTGTATCCACATGATAGCTTTACCGGGTTCATTTTTTATGCCTTGAGAAAACGGCATATTGTTAAGCGTGGCATTAAGATTTTGCCGTGGATTCAGGCTTATTATTTAAAACTCTACCCAGCGCATCGCATGCGTCCCAAGCTGTATGCCAGCATGTTTAAAGAAAGTGATGCAGAGGAAATTCTGCAATTGGCTCAGGACTATGCACAACAACTCATACCCAAGTTAAATTCGAAACTGTTAGATCAGCTCAGACAGCATCAGCAACTTGGTCATGAAGCCGTACTTGTTTCTGCCTCTCTAGATTTATATTTAAAACCGGTGTGTAGCTATTTAAATATCGATTTAATCTGTAGTGAGGTTGAAATTAAAGCTGGAGAAATAACAGGGTTTTATCAAACGCCTGACTGTAGCAATCAGCAAAAGAAACTTAGAATATTAGAAAAATATAAACTGCAAGATTATGCTGAAATTTATGCTTACGGGAACAGTGATGAAGATAAGGAAATGCTGAATTTGGCGCATCACCGTTATCTCGAAGGACGAGATAAACAGCTTCCGAAAATTAATATCTCATCCAGTTCGATGCCATATTAGATATTCCCCTGCTTTATCTGATGGATCTAATAAAAGTCTTTAGACACTATATCAACGACAAATTAACTGTTCTTAACTTATACCTTCAAATCATATTTTATAGCTTTTCAATCAAGACCTCGCCTTTCTGAATTATAAACTTCACTTATAAAAAAACCACTTCAAATGAAGTGGTTTTTTTAGGAAAAATTATTTCTTAAACGGAAATGCATATTTCACTATACGTTTGATCACGCTGCCATACTGTTTTACCAGACTGGCATTGTTATAGTTCAAACCATATTTTTCACAAACAGCCTGAACCTTTGGCGCCATTTGACGATAGCGACGGGCAGGCACATCAGGGTACAAATGATGTTCAATCTGGTGACTTAAATGACCGGTTAAAATATGGAAAGCCTCAGAACCAGTCAGATTGGATGAACCACGAATCTGGCGCATATACCAATGACCACGACTTTCATTTTGCAGTACCGATTTCGGGAATACTTCTACATCTTTGGTAAAGTGGCCACAGAAAATAATACTGAACGTCCAGATATTACGCAGACCATTGGCCACCATATTACCAGTCAACACAGGTAATGCAGCAGGACCCGCGATGAGTGGGAAGAATACATAATCTTTAAACAACTGCTTACCGATTTTATTCTGCATTGGACGCCATTCTTCTTTGGTCTGCTCTTTGCTTTTGCGACCTTTGAAGTATTTACCCAATTCAAGATTCTGAATTGCTACGCCCCATTGGAACAACAAACAGAATGGCACGGCATAAATCGGTTGTAATAAATAACCCGGTTTCCAGCGCTGTTCTGGGAACAGGCGTAATAGCCCATAACCGATGTCATCGTCCATACCCTTGATATTGGTATAAGTATGATGTTTAAAGTTATGCGTTTGACGCCAGTTATCTGCAGTCCCTACGATATCCCACTCATAAGTCTGGCCATTCATTTTAGGATCATTCATCCAGTCATATTGACCGTGCATGACATTATGACCCAGTTCCATGTTTTCCATGATTTTAGCAAAACCCAAGAGGCCTGTGCCTAGCAACCATGCTGGCGGAAACCAGCCTGCAAACAATAAGGCGCGACCGGCAATCGATGAGTAACGGATGGTTGAGTAAACACGACGGATATATTTGGCATCTTTTTCACCCAAATCATCCAGCACTTCCTGCTTGATCGCATCAAGTTCACGTGCAAGTTCATCAAGTTCAAACTGGGTTAATTCACGGTTTTTGGGGTTTTTAAAATACTGTAATTTTACTGGCATATTCATAGGATAAAACTCTCTTATAAGTCGATGACGAGGTCAGTCTGCGCTGAGTTAACACAAATTTTGAGCAGATTACCTGGCTCGGTATTTTGTGCGCCGTTTACCAAATTTTTGGTCGAACCTTCCACTTTATTGCAGGCACATTTATTACAAATGCCCATACGGCAACCATGGGTTGGTTTAATATTTTGCTGTTCCAGACTCACCAGAATGGACTGGCCCTTTGGAATACTGACAATTTTTTTCGACTGGGTCAGGGTGACATTAATAAAGCCGGTATCCGATTGATCCGCCAAACTCATGCTAAAGGCTTCACCCTTAAACTGTTTTGCATGAGCAAAAAGCTGCTCAGCTTTCGACACAAAACCGGAAGGACCACAGCAATACACGATGCTATTTTCCAGATTTTGCAGATCTGTCAAATAGGTCTCATCCAGACGCGCAGCAGCCGGTTGTTCTTGAGTCGCATAAACATGAAATGAAAAGTTTGCATGTTTCTGAGCAAGCTCTTCAAAACGCGCTTTAAATGCGGCATCCCGATCTTTCTTGACCCAGTACCACAGGCTTACGGGTGCAGATAATTCCCCTTTTTTACTCATGCTTTCTAACATGCTGAGCATTGGGGTAATACCACTACCTGCAGCTAGCAGAATCAGTGGGCTCGGCTGCACAGGTAAAGTCATATCCCCATAAGGCTGACCAAATTCAATGACATCACCCACTTGCGCCTGTTCTGCTAGCCAGGTGCTGACCTTGCCAGCATTGACTTTTTTCACGGTCAATAAAACATGCTGCGTATCTACGCGGGTCAAACTATAACTACGTTCATAGCGAATACCATTCACCACGACATAGACTGGATGATGCTGTCCCGCTTCGCCAAACTTAAATAAGCGATTTACCTGAATTTTCAGACTCAGCATATCCTGTGCTGCATTTTCTTTATGCACGATCTTGCCTAATGGCTGATTCAACGACCATATAGGATTGAGTTTCTGAATCCAGAAATTAATCGCATGCTGATCAACAACACTGTCCGACAGTGCATTCAACGGCGTTTTAAGTTTTTGGAGTACATACATCGTTATCGACATCACCTTGAGGTTTTTAATTATTATACAGATGTATATATATTTGTATATACAGTTGTATTGTTTCTATTCATTTCACAAGCTTGACTAGCTCGGTTATAATAAAATGTCATGCATGAACCTATCGATGAACGAGCCTTCAATGAAAATAAGCAGTGATGCATCTTTATTACAATCGAAAAGCATTGATGAGCCGATTATCGTACGTAGTGTCGGTCGCAAGGCTACCATTACCAAGGAAGAACTGTTTCAGGCTGCATTGAATCTGATTGGACCACAAAAAAGTATTTCTTCTTTAAGTCTGCGTGAAGTGGCACGTGAAGCCGGTATTGCACCAAACAGCTTCTATCGTCATTTTAAAGATATTGATGAACTGGCGATTGAGCTGATTGATCGTGCAGGGATTGTATTGCGGCAGATTTTGAACGAGGCACGTCTACAGGCTTCCCGTCAGAACAGCATCATCCGTAGCTCGGTAGAAATTTTTATTGCCCAGCTAGATGCCGATGAAGGCAATCTGAGCCTGTTATTACGTGAAGGCTATACCGGCTCCAAGTCTTATAAACAGGCAGTAGAACGTCAGTTGCATTATTTTCAGCAAGAACTGCAAGATGACTTGGTTCGCCTGGAACGTCTGAATAATAAAAAGTTGTTGCATGCTGACATTGTGGCTAAAGCGATTACCCAACTGGTGTTCAACATGGGTGCCAATGTGATTGATATGCCTGCTGAAGACCGAAAAGAAATTGCCGAACAGACCATGATCATGATTCGGATGATTCTGGAAGGTGCACGCCATCTGGAAGACTCTCAGTTACGTTAATTCTTCATGGCGTAAAAGGATATAAAAGAGACGTAATCAACGTCTCTTTTTTTGTGCCGATCATAAAAGTGCAAGTTGGGCTTTGACTACCTTTGCAGTAGCTTCTGGATGCTCAAGAGGGAACATATGTCCACCTTCGACCACTGAATAATCAATCTGGTAAATCTTGTGCATTCCTTGTGGCAAACCCTGCTGATAAAACTGGCTCTGCTCGGCAGTAATCAGATGAATTGGCACTTCAGGTGCTCGGCGTGGCGTTCTCCACCACCATGCGGGTACAGTCCGGAAAATTTCCGCTTCTACCTGTTTGGGAATGGTTAACGTCACCCCACCGCGTTCAGATTCTGGCTGAATACCGCTCTCGATATAATCAGCAAAACACTGCTCATCAAAATTTTTAAATAAGCGGTTAAATCTGAGCGCTTCAATAGCGTCCTGTTTTGATGGCCAATGATCCTTGCGTTTTAGCGTAATTCGTGCGGGTGTATAACGATCGACACTTTTCAGATTCAGCTTTTTGATCAGTTCAAACATGGCGCTGTTTTTTCCAATCACAAACGGTGGATCCATAATAACCAGTTTGGAAAACAGTTCGGGACGTCGATACGCTGCCATGAGAGTCACCAGACCACCGAAGGAATGTCCCAAGCCAATCACTTGCTGCTGAGGAAACTGCTGCTCGATATCTGCAATGACTTCATCGACCAGATAACGCCAGTCTCGCGTAATCGGATATTGCGGATTCATGCCGATAAATGGAATCATTTTGACTTCATAGTCTTGCTGAAAATAGTCCAGAAACTTCTGGTAAGTTGCCGCAGGGATGCCATTGGCATGAGTAAAATGTAGGGCTTGCTTCATTATTTTTTAAACGCAGTGCGTATTCATCCTGAAATCGTAAGCCAAGCTTAATGCGCTGCGTATTAATTTGGCAGTACAAAAATGCTCAACGCATGACCTCAAAGTCACTTCTCGCTATCTCTAGAAAAATAACAGACTTATTTCTGCGATACAGTCAAATGCTGCATGGGTAGAAAAATCGCCCCGCAACTGGTTTTATCCCCCGCGATGACTACCGCTCTTCCTTTGACTGTAATTGATAAGTCGCTAGCAATTGCCCCGACCATGGTCTGGCATTTGGGACAATAATGCTTCATGCCATTTAAATGTACGGCAACACCATGAATCAAAAAAGAGGGTTCGCATTCAGTCACCATGCCGCCATGACTGGTCTTTGTACCAAGAGTAATCAGTGCTTTTGACATGCTTTTTAGTTCTTATTATTTAGTAGGCCAATTTTAAACAGGAGAAAAATAACAGGCCAGCATTCTCCGACAAAAAATAATAAAACTGGATTTTGCCCATAAAAAAAAAGCAGCCCGAAAGCTGCATTTTTTAATGATTTAAAGCTTAAGGCTTAACCACAACCATCACCTGAATTGCTTCAGGCGTTACCGACAGACCATCCAGTAAACTTAAACCTTCTTTCTGCAATTTCTGTAAACGTGCAATTTCATCTTCACGGATACTTGGGTTGAACTGTTTCAGATAGGTCAGGCGATCAATTTCATATTGCCATTTATTACCATACACTTCTTTGGCTTGCTGCTTGAAGCCCGGCAAAGCACTGCGTGCCAGTTCAAGTGCCTGCTGATAACGCGCTTCAATCACATCACGACGTGCTTTCACCACCTGACGACAGCTATTGCCATCCAAATGATGTAGATAAGGCTTCAGGATTTCTGGTGCAATCTTCTGGGAGAGATCCTGACCTTTTTCACTGAGCAAGACACGGATTAACTGTTGCGGCAGGCTAGATGGCAAGTTCAATGCTTTCGGTGCAACCACATCGACCTTGAACCAGACTTCTAGCAATACCGAACCTTGTGGCAACGCCGCAGATTTTAGCAGTGCAACATTGGTACTACCAAAGCCTTGTGTATTGATCATTTCCATCACGCTTTCCGTGAATGGATGTTCCAGTGTCAGATATTGCGCATCTTCACGGATTTGTGCCTGATCACGATAGAAGGTGGCTGTCATGCCCTCTTCATCCAGAGTCAGACCTTGAACCTGCATCTGATCGGTTGGCTTGATGATCACGGTACCATTGCTTTGTTCATCAAAGTCGATATTGGTCGATGCCATGAAGCGCTTCATGAACATTGGCAAAGTGGTATTATCATCATAATCTTCAAGCGCGTTGACAATTTCCTGTGCCACCACCGGACGGCATGAATTGTACTCCAGTAAACGGTCACGGCCTTGCTGCAATTCCGCTTCCAAAGCCTCACGTTGCACGCTGACTTCTTCCAGTAGGTCTTCAAATTCCTGACCTTTGTCTGCAAGCAGACAGTCTTTCAAGGCAACAATAAAGTTTTCTTGCAGAGTTTGCGCAGTTGGTGAAATATTGCTGAAAATATTCAAGGCTTCGTTATACCAGCGGAACATACGCTCTTGCGCGGTACCCACCAGATAAGGCACATGAATCTGGATACGGTTTTCCTGGCCAATACGGTCCAGACGACCAATACGCTGTTCCAGCACATCCGGATTCGCGGGCAAGTCAAACAGAATCAGATCAGAAGCAAACTGGAAGTTACGCCCTTCTGAACCAATTTCCGAACACAGGAGAATCTGCGCGCCATACGAATCTTCAGCGAAATAAGCCGCCGCTTGGTCACGTTCCAGCAGACTCATGCCTTCATGAAACATCGCAGTACGAATACCTGCATGTAAACGCAACACATTTTCCAGCGCTTCAACCACTGGACCGCTTCGGGCAATCAGTAATACTTTCTTGTGTTTAAGGTCAGTACGCAGCTTTTCCATCAACCACATCACGCGTGGATCAGTTTCCATCCACGCGCCATCCAGCTGGGCTTCTTCAGGCCACATTTGCTCACGTAGTTTTCCGTCTTTTGACCAGTGTTCTGGTGCCGGCAATGGTGCGGGCTGACAGTCACGTCCCGGGAAGCCCTGAATTGCTTCACGCGTATTACGAAACAGAATACGGCCTGTACCATGACGGTCTAAAAGTTCGTGAATCGCACGGAAACGCTGCTCGGGAAGATCCTCAATCGGATGTCCTAATAAGGTTTCAATCGCAGTAAAATGCTCAGCCTCTAGCGGCATGTCCGACATTAACACTTCTGCAATTTTAGCCGTATGCTGATATTGCGCTTCTTCATCCAGGAAACGATCCAGCGAGTTAAAACGTTGCGGATCGAGCAAACGCAGGCGTGCAAAGTGACTTTCAACACCGAGCTGTTCAGGTGTCGCCGTCAATAACAATACACCCGGCGTATGCTCAGCGAGCTCTTCGACCAGATCATAACGGTCGTTTCCGCCCTCTTCTTCACTCCACATCAAATGATGCGCTTCATCAACTACCAGCAAATCAAAACCGGCTTCAAGTGCCTGCTCACGAAGATCTTCATGGTCAACCATCAAATCGACAGAAGCAATAATCTTTTGTTCAGTCAGGAACGGATTCAGATCAGGATCATGTTCTTTGATCGAAGCAGTACGGGTCAAATCAAACAATGAGAATTCAAGATTGAAACGACGGCGCATCTCAATCATCCACTGGTACTGCAGTGAATCTGGCACCAAGATCAGGATACGTTCAGACCGGCCGGTTTTGAGTTGTTGATGGATGATCAGGCCAGCTTCAATGGTTTTACCCAGACCCACTTCATCGGCCAGCAATACACGGGGTGCAAAACGCTGACCGACTTCATGGGCAATATAGAGTTGGTGCGGAATCAGGCCGACACGCGAACCGACCAAACCACGCAGTGGACTGCTTTGCATATTGGCCTGCATCAGCAGCGCTTCAATACGCAGGTCATACCATTCTTTATAATCAATCTGACTGGCCAATAAACGATCTAAAGGCCTAGACAGCTGGATAGTCGCACCAAGACGGGTTTCATTCAGTGCCTTACGTTCTTCTGTGCCATCTTCAAGAGTGCGTACTACCTGATAACGCACCACGCCGTTACGGTCTTCTACTGATTCAACAGTCCAGGTAACACCTTCCTGATCCTGTAATTCATCATTCACATTAAATATGATACGAGATAAGGGGGCATTGCTGCGTGCATAGACGCGGGTTTCATCGCTTTTTGGGAATAAAATGCTGACCGACCGCTCATCAACATCAATAAGAACGCCTAAACCGAGTTCTGTTTCAGTATCTGATAACCAACGTTGACCAATAGCAAATTGCTGCAATTTTTCCACCTTTATCTTAAGTACAAGATTATGAATATTAGGCTCAATCACGGAACGTCATTGGAGCAAAATTCCACACCTTCAAGCAATGTATTTTGACATAAAGCTCACTAAAAAGTGAGCATAATTCACGTCGAATAAATAAGTATTTCCTAGAATGGCGCCGGACAATAAAATTCGACCAGCTGCTCTGTTTGAGGATGATAAAAACTCAAACGTTCAGCATGTAAACATAGACGTGAGCTAAGCTGTTGATGTTCAGGTGATGCATATAAAGTATCGCCAATAATCGGATGTCCGAGATATTGCATATGCACACGTAACTGATGCGAACGACCGGTAACTGGCGTCAGTTTCACCCGGGTCACGGGTTGCCCCTGAATTTCAAAATGTTCAACTGCCTGCCAATGTGTGATGGCCGGTTTATGATGTGCGGGATCTGCGATATGTAAAGGTGGACGGCTTGGATCATACACCACGGGCACCTCAACAGTACCTTCGCCTGCTAATATACCTGCCACGACCGCCTGATAGGTTTTATCGGTCTGGCGTTCCTGAAACTGGCGGGAAATGGTTTTTTGTCCCCACTTGCTCAGACCAAAGATTAAAATACCGGAAGTGTCGCGGTCCAGCCGATGGATCAGTAAAGTTTTAGGTTCTAGTTTGATCAGACGATTGATCAGGCAATCTTGTAAATCTTCTGTTTTACCGGGAACTGTGAGTAAACCTGCAGGTTTGTGGATGACCATGAAATCGTCATCACGATGTATCAGATGTTCGGTTAGAAAATTACTCAAAGTTCAATCCCAGGCTGATCGCGAAAAACAAGGCGGCAATGATAGAAAGCTTAGCCAATAATTACAATGCGCATTTGTGTAAATGGTGATGAAATTTCCGATTTAGCGCATAAAAATGCTCAATCACAGTCCATCAAGCGGAGGATTGTAGAATGAAGCCTACCAACGCATGCAAAGATGGATACTGTAGTACATCTTCATAACGGATATTTGCACCATTGGCACGCCATATACCAACCAGACTGACCACTGCAACCGAATCCAGTCCATACTGTCTGAGGTCGACATGGGGATCAATATCCAGTGCATCCATATCCAGCTGTTCAGCCACTGCTAGCATGATGCCTTTGCTGGACAATATATATTCTGACGGCGCACTCAAGTTCCATAATCGCGTCAGGCTATAGCTGTTCATATGATGCAAGCCTTGTGCCGAGATATTCTCGATCCACTGGATATGCTGCTCCTGACTGGACATCAACATGGCATCATCGATAATACATATTTGCTCAGTCACGCTTTGCAGATGCGGTAATATCTGTTTCAGCATCGGCGTCACTTGCCCGGCAAAAATCAGCTGCGAATGAGTTGAGGCATATTCGCCGAGTTGCTGCATGCCCTGTATCAGGTCATCGCCATAGAGATCGACAACAGGAATGTCCAGTACTTTGGCTTTATTGCTGGTCTGGATCAGGTTGGCCATAAGATCGCTGCTCTCTATGCCTGACATCATCCTTATATTTTGTAGTCCCACCAGTACCAGCACCGATTGTGTCGATGATAGCTGCCATTTGGCTTGAGATGGCGCAAGTTGGATTTTTTTGGGCATTGGGTATAGCATGAGAGAACTTCTATTTAGCTTCGTACAACATTGCTGTATGCTAGCCTAAATTATATAAATTAATAAATTTCTGATTAACACTATAAGATCAAAAATATTCTAAAAACGCTAGCCACATAAAAAAACCGTCAATTACCGACATATAGTAAATCTTAAAGCCTATGGATATTTTACTTCACTATATTGATTTAGCTGGAACTTTTGTTTTTGCCTTAAGTGGAGCAATGCTAGGTATACAAAAAAAATATGATATTTTTGGGATATTCTCTTTAACTGCTATTACTGCAATTGGTGGTGGCGTTCTTCGAGATTTATGCCTTTCTGCCACCCCTCCCTCAGGTCTCATTAATGAAGAATATTTTATTGCAATATTTCTGGCATTCCTACTCAGTATCTTATTTCAAAATATAGTTTATTCTTTAGATAAAGCGTCTTTATTATTTGATGCCTTGGGATTGGGATTTTTTGCAGCCTTTGGGGCAAATAAGACTTATGCTCATACCGGTAGCGTACAACTTTCGATTATCATGGGCTGCATAAGTGCGGTGGGTGGAGGATGCCTGCGGGATATTTTATGCAGACGTACACCGATTATATTTACGAAAGAAATCTATGCAAGTGCTGCAATGATAGGTGCTGCAATTGAAGTTTTAGGTTCAAGTGGTGTTATTTCATCTGCTTATAGTATTTGGATTGCTATAATTACCTGCACTTTAATCCGTTTATTTTCATTGTATTACGGTTTAAATTTACCAACAATAAAGTTAAAGCCAAAATAGTTTCTAGAAATTCTGAAGTGCACTCTCCTAATTTTTATTACAGGTGAGTTATTTAAGTTAAACAATCTACCCTAACCCGCATACTGCTTAAGCCGATAAGTCGCTTACTCGAATAACCGGTTGGTTTTGATGGCATTTTTGGCAAGCACACAGGCAGAAAGCATAGACTGTGTGGTAATAATCTCATGGTTATTAGTATTCCCTTTTTTTTAAATTAATTTCGTATAAAAATTTTTCTATTAAATGAAAATAGAGTTTTGTAGATATGTAAAAGTAGATGATTATTTACCCTTAAATACCTACTATGTTAAAGGAAGTCAAAAACTAGAAAATATTGGGTATGAAATATAAGAATTATAGCTATCATTTTTGTTAACTACTCAATTCGCAAATTTAGTTTTTTAATATGTGCTGCTTATTAGTTGAGATTTTATTAATTATGAATAATTCAATACATCCAACAGCCATTATTTCAGAGAAAGCTATTTTGGGTAAGAACATTAGCATAGGTGCCAATACTATAATTTATGACACTGTTGAAATTGGTGATGATTCTTTTATCGGTGCCTTTTGTGAGTTAGGAGTGAATAATCACTTATCAGAAGGTCAAAAATTAGTCTTAGGTAAAAATTCACACATTAGATCCCATAGTATATTTTATGAAGGGTCTGTATTTGGTGATGGACTCATAACAGGTCACAGAGTAACTGTCAGAGAAAAAGTTTTAGCTGGTAAGAACCTGCAAATAGGAACTTTGTGTGATTTACAGGGACATTGTGAAATCGGTGATTATGTCCGTTTTCATAGCAATGTGCATATTGGACAACATAGTAAAATTGGAAATTTTGTCTGGATCTTCCCCTACGTGGTTTTAACAAATGATCCCTACCCACCAAGTGAGATACAGATGGGAGTAACTGTTGAAGACTTTGTCTCTATATGCACGATGAGTGTTATTTTACCAGGCGCCATAATATCTGAAGGTTGCTTAATAGGTGCTCACAGTTGTGTAAAAGGTATCACTGAAAAAGATTCAATTTATGTTGGCAGTCCAGCGAAGAATCTGGGTTCAACATCACGTATAAAACTAGAAGATGGATCGACAGCTTATCCATGGAGACATCATTTTAAACGAGGTTATCCGGAAGAAGTGACTAAGGATTGGTAAAATAATAAAAGGTTCTTTATTTGAATACTTTTATCCTGACTGAAATTAAATGATTATTTAATAATCTATTTTAAAATTTTCTAAAAAACATCATACAAGAAATACAAAACTCTATATTTTATCCGATTCAAATCAATCTCTTAATTTATATTAAAAAGCCCAAGCCTACCGACTTAGGTTTTTTAATAATTTTTTGCATTCCATTCTTATCTATATACCAATCAAAATTAATTTATTTCGTTTAACTGGTAAAGGTTTATTAAAAATTAGGCAAACTTCGCCAAAAACCTCTCAATCGCTACCTGCGCAATTTCTGCATCCTGAAACGACTTTACACCTGACACGCCCATCGCACCCACCAACTGCCCTTGGTACAGAATTGGCTCACCGCCTTCTAGCATCCCCGAGAAAGTCTCCATGGTCAGAAAACCCATCTGTCCGCCTTTGATAATATCTTCAAATAGCTTGGATGGACAGCGACTCATGGCAGAGCATCTGGCTTTTTCAATCGCCAGATTTGCAGTCATTGGTGCTGCGCCATCCATGCGCTTCATCACCAGCAAATTACCGGTTTCATCCACTACAGTAATGCTGACATTAAAGCTATTCTGCATCGCATATTGGTGCGCTGCATCTAATAAAAATTCCGCATCACTTAAAGTCAAATAATGTTTGGTTTTCATGAAAAATAGTCTCGAATTTTAAATGTAATCTCCCCTAACCCCTCTTTAGTAAAGAGGGGAACTTTATTTATTCAGTTGAGGTTCCCTCCTTTTTAAAAGGAGGGTTAGGGAGGATTTAAAAAATTAAAATTTATCCTTTCATCTCAGCAAAAGTTTCTTTTGCGGCCTGAATGGTAAATTCGATATCTTCATCAGAATGTGCTGCTGACATAAAGCCGGCTTCAAATGCTGAAGGCGCAAGGTTTACGCCACGATCGAGCATACCATGGAAGAATTTACGGAAAGCATCGACATCACATTTCAACATCGAATCAAAGCTGGTGATGTCTTCCTGGTCGGTAAAGTACAGACCAAACATGCCACCAACCTGTTGTGTCTTGAATGGAATGCCTGCCTCATCCGCAGCAGCTTGCAAACCAACCAGCAGCTTCTCAAGTTGAGCAGACAGTTTCTCGTAGAAACCTGGTTCACGCAGATGTTTAAACATCTCAATCCCGGCACGCATCGCCAGCGGATTACCCGACAACGTACCTGCTTGGTATACTTTACCCAGTGGTGCAATACATTCCATCACTTCACGCTTACCACCGAAAGCGCCCACTGGCAGACCTGCACCAATAATTTTACCCAGTGTGGTTAAATCCGGAGTCACGCCATAATGAGCCTGTGCGCCACCCAGCCCAACACGAAAACCTGTCATCACTTCATCAATAATAAACACTGAACCATGCTCATCACAGACATCCCGAATCGCTTGCAGGAAACCGTCAATCGGTTTCACCAGGTTCATGTTGCCCGCCACAGGCTCAACAATCACGCCGGCAATTTCAGAGCCAAACTTGGCAAAGCATTCTTTTAAAGTGGCGATGTCATTATATGGAAGGGTTAAGGTGTGTTTGGCAAAATCCGCTGGAACACCTGCAGACGTCGCTTCCCCTTCTCCACTGGTCAACAAGCCTGAACCGGCTTTTACCAATAATGAATCGGAGTGACCGTGATAACAGCCTTCAAATTTTACAATCTTGTCACGGCCAGTATAGCCACGTGCCAGACGGATCGCAGTCATGGTCGCTTCTGTACCTGAGTTGGTCATGCGAACCAGCTCAATCGATGGCATGATCTCGCAGATAATGTCTGCCAGCGTGGTTTCATGAACTGTGGGCGCACCAAAACTCAAACCGTCTACTGCAGCATCCTGAACCGCTTTAATAATCGCCGGATGCGCATGGCCCAAAATCATCGGCCCCCATGAACCTACATAGTCCACATAACGCTTACCATCTACATCATAGAGATATGCACCTTGGGCTTTTTCGATAAAGACCGGTGTACCACCGACTCCATTAAATGCACGTACAGGTGAATTGACGCCACCCGGGATGTGTTTATTGGCTTGTTTGAACAGTTGTTCTTGCTTTGGAGATAAGCTCATGAAGGCACTCGACTCAAAATTAAATCAATCAAAAAATTTTATGCTGTAGCTTGAAAAAGCGCAGACCATTCATCTAAACGTTCAGGAATGGCATTCATAGGTAGTCCCAATATATCACTAATCACCGCACAATAATCCGCACCTGACTCAATGACTTCTTTAGAATTTTCAACCGTTAAACCGCCAATGGCACATAAAGGTACATTTAATTTCTCTTTGGCCAGTTTTAAGGTTTCCAGACCAATATTACCGGCTTCTGGCTTGCTGTCAGTGGCATAGATTGCGCCGAATGCCACATAATTTGCACCATCAGCAATGGCCTGTTCAGCCAGCTCAAGTGAGTTATTACAACTACGGCCAATCAACACGCCTTTAGGCAAACGTGCTACAGCATCGACAATCGAACCATCATCCTGGCCCAAATGCACACCCACGCCGTATTTAACCGCCATTTCAAGATCATCATTAATCACGAAAGGTACACCATATTCAGCACACATGGCTTTCATATACTCGATTTCGTAAATTTGATCTTCTTTCGCCACTTTTTTACGACGATATTGCAAGACCGCAACACCACCATTGGCCATGGCACCTTCTAACTTTGCCAACAAAAGCTCTAAGGGATCATCATTGGTAATTAAATATAAACCGCGCATCTTGCTCGCCACTTGCTAGGATGGCTCTATTATAGGCATAACTGGGTTTGATTTCCGCAGTCCTGCTATTTTCGAGCCTGAACAGCTACAAATTTGCAGGTATTTAGAACACTTGATCCGTTAAATTTCAAATGTCCCTATATCTTGAGAGGTAGCCCGATCGGCAGAAAGTAACTTAAATAAGCTTAGAAATAAAAAATAATTATTTGTGTTGCTCACATTCGCTCTCTTGGATTTTTAAGTATTCTTTTATAAAGAAGAGATGTTTCAAAGCCAGATGGGTTCTTTTACTTTCGGTTCAAATCCGCACGTTTTCGTCTACAACCACTTAGTCAAAATTTTAATTAAGTATTTGAAATTTAATTATTATTAAAGAAATATAAAAAAAGCCTGGAGAAGGTCGCTCCAGGCTTGGAAAACTGATGTATTCATTAAAATATAACGTTTGATCAAAAAGCTGGATCAGCAATAACACAATTATTAGAATAATAAATCTAGACTTGCAAGTCTTTTATCGAAATTTCATGCTTTAAACGCACACATTCCGATGAACGTATTTTTCGCTCAACTGGAAATCTTATCGTGTTTTTGGTCAAGCAGACTGATATTGCCACGTAGAACATCTGCAAACATCCTCCAGTCCGAGATAAAACTATATAGCGGTTGTTTAAAACTGGCCGGTTTATTGCGCTCAAAAATAAAATGACCAACCCAGGCACAGGCATAACCAGACAGCAGCCCATAGGCAAAATATCTAGGCTTGCCTTGGCGAATGGCTTTGGCAAAACAGTATAGTCCAATGCTACTGCCTGCTACATGCAGACGGCGGCTGACAATATGTCGATGCTCGGTCAAATAGAAGCGATAAAATTCATGATAATTTTTAATCGGCATCTGTGGCTGAACCGCGACCACATTATTTTTTTCTGGTTGTACTTGTACATTCATTGCTCATCATCCTGACGTTTTTGTTTTACCTTAGCGTATATTTTAGCCAAATAACAGTTTTTTAAATCTGTACTTCTCTGCTTTTCGAATGTCCTCGGGACACCCTGATCACTATCATTTGAGGCCCATACGAACCAATAAAAATGAATCTTAAAACTTCTGTTCAAAATTTTTATATTCAGGTCAAGTCTTACATGTATTTTGATTTTGGTTACAATCTGCTACGCGCACATCAAAACTATAAGTACGGCTGCTGTCCGCCTTTTCATAACCTTATTCAAGTGAAGATTCAGTGCTTGCTTATACTGAACAGATAGGATGATTCTCATGGTTGAAGTTGAACTCAAGTTCCAGATTCCTGCGGCACGACGTACTGCGCTGCTTAAGGCACTTGATCCGAAAAAGTCTCAACAGATCCAGCTTCAAGCGAAATATTATGATACTGCCGACCGCCAACTTGCCCGGCACGGAGTAGCACTGCGTCAACGTCTGGAAGGCACATGTTGGGTGCAAACGCTGAAAGCGGCCGGCAAAAGCCATATCGAGCGTTTTGAACATAATCATAACTTAGGAGAACTCGCTACACCTCCAGAATTGAATCTAGATATTTACAATGAATATCCCGAAGCTTGGGCAATTCTCAGCAATGCGCTCGGCAATCAGTTTGACCAGCTACAGCTACAGTTCGAAACTGACATTTCCCGTACTTTAAGGGTGATTGAATATGAAGACACGCAGGTTGAAGTTAGTCTGGATATTGGACAGATTCGCACACAGCATGCCGAGCAACAGGTACATGAAGTCGAGTTCGAGCTAAAGAATGGTTCCATTCAGCATCTGCTGGCTTTTAGTTTTGAATGGGTCAAGAAATACCAGCTCTGGCTCGATGTCCGCAGCAAGGCCGAAATAGGTAATTTATTGGCCGCTTCACAGCGGGTTAGTCCTGCGACTCTCAGCAAAGAATTCCAGATCAGTAAAAAAGACAGTGCCAGTAAAACCATGTGCAGTCTGATTGCACAGCAGATGCAGCATTTATTACCAAATATTGCGGCAATCGCGGATCAGATTGCAGAGCAGGAACATATTGATCAGGCACAACTGGCACTGGATCAGCTGCATCTGACCCTGCTGCTGTTCAAAGACTGGCATCCTCAGCTTTCCGACAAATGGGCGCATCAGCTGGCGGCTTTTAAGCAGCAATTTGAGCACCTGCAACATTTACAGCATATGCAAAATAGCCTGGCGGGCTTCCTGCAAAATCCCACTACCACAGAAAACCTGGCTAAAGATATTCTGTATGCTCAGGAGAAACTCGCCAATCTGGTCAAGTCCACCCAGAATGTGCATCATTATCTGGAATTGCTGATGTTCAGTTTAAGTGAAAATGAGCATGCCTCACCGGACTTAAAAACTGCGGCACAAACCACCTTGCAACAGCAATATAAAGCCCTACAAGAACAAATGAACCAGACGAACATCACGGATTTTGATAGTCTAGATCAATTGGCCACCCGGATTCAGGAGCTTAAATTCAGCTTTCCGATTTTAACCACAATCTATGATGTCAAAAATTTGCAAAAATACAGCAAAGCACTGAATGATGCACAACTGGCAGCCGATGAATATCAAACCTTGGCATCTTCGGCGGTCTATATACAGCAAACTGAGCTGGAAGCGAGTGACTGGTTTGTTCTGGGATGGTTGACTGCCAAACAGGAGGTTTATGCCCAGAAACTGCTTGAAGCGACCGAACAGTTCCTGGTGAGCCGTAAATTTTTAAAATAATTATATTGAAATAAATTTCACGAGAAATAGCTTAAGCACACCTTCTGTAGTGTGCTTTTTTTGTTGCAGAAGCACATCACAACCTTGCTAATCTTTGGGCTATATTAATCTGTAAACCCAACATCGCGGAGGAATAACCCGATGGCAGAAATAGAACTCAAATTTCAGATCCCACCCCAGTCCCGGGTACAATTTGAGCAGGACATTCAGAAACTTCAGCCGACTCGGCATCGCTTGTGTGCCAGATACTTTGACACTGAGACACAGCAATTACAACAACATCAGATTGCACTCCGACAACGTCTGGAAGACCAGCAATGGATTCAGACACTGAAAGCAGCGACTGAACACCACTTTGAACGTTTTGAACTTGAACATGAGTTAAAAAGCCCTCCTGAACATTGTGACTTTCAGTTATACCGCAAACATAAACCGGCCAAAAAAATCCTAAAACAGGCGCTTGGTGATTTGGAGACGCCCCTCATTCTGCAATTTGAAACAGATGTCGCGCGATATGTACTCACCGAAAGCCATCTGGACAGCCAGATTGAAATTGCTTTTGATGTCGGTGAAATTCGCCACAATAATCAAACCATTGATATTTATGAGGTTGAATTTGAGCTTAAATCCGGTCAATTGAGTGAATTAATTGATTTCATTCAGCCTTGGGTACAACGTTATGCTTTATGGCTAGATACCCGGAGCAAATCGGAACGCGGCTATACCTTGTTACAGGAGGAAGAGAATCTTCCGGTTCAGTATCAACTTCCCTTAGTGCTTGAACAGAAAGACCAGGTCAGCACGATTTTGCAAAAGATTGTTGCCAATTGCCTGGCTCATCTTTTCCCCAATGCTACTGCAATTGCAGCCGAGACTTATAATAGTGATCATGTGCATCAGGCACGTGTCGCGATTCGGCGTTTGCGCAGCGCATTTAAAATTTTCCAGTCCGTGACCGAGCATGTGCAGCCTGAATGGCAGGAACAGCTGCGGGATATTTTCCAGCAGCTCGGTTCTACCCGAGATCGAGATGCTCTGGCAGAAAGTCTGATTCCACAACTGGAAAAAGCTGGTTCCCCCCTATTGAAATTGCCGCCACACTCACAAAAACCGCCTGATATTAGTGCGTTGTTCAGAAATCCTGCTACCGTAACATTAATGTTGCAACTGCTCTGTTTTAGCCTGGAGGAAATGCAGGACAAGACCCGGTCTTCTCATAAGATATTACGTAAAGGTCTGAGCAAGCTGCATCAGCAAATCTGTGAGGATGCCAAGAACTATCAGGAACTGGATATTGAATCCCGGCATCGGACACGCAAACGGGTCAAGCGCTTACGCTATAACGTAGAGTTCCTGCAAAGCTTATTTCCCGAAAAAGAGGTGAAAGCTTATTTGAAAGCCTTAAAGCCCTTACAGGAAAGTCTGGGGCATTATAATGACTTATTTGTAGCCCAAGAGCTATTCAGACCTTATATCAAGCAACAGGGCAAGGCCTGGTTTGTGCTGGGCTGGATAAGCGCGGAGCAACAGCGTTTGTCGAGCGAAGCAGCAGAACGTTTACAGCAGTTTGCCGAAAATACCAAGCCCTTCTGGTAAGACGGGCTTGGTCACTGCTCTACCGATATTTGCCGAATACTTTCCAGGTATTATTGTCTGCCAGAGGATCGTTATAACTGTCACTACGCTGCTTGCGTGGCTTATCGCGTGCATCGATCAGCTCAAAATGTGGCTCGACACTCAGTACAATCCCATTGACGTAAAAACGGGTGCGCGTATATTCACTTTGACCATGCTGAAATACATAAGTGCGCAGATCAACAAATTCACGGTGTGCCACTAATGCTGCGGTATCGTCACTATCAAGCCACTGCCGCATGGCTGCAACCTGCTCGGGTTCGAACTGGCCGCATTTTTCGATCAGGCTGGCGACCCCACGAAAAGTTTTGGATTCTTTGGCACGGGTTTTATTGATCCGGATCCGGTCAACATGAAAGTAAAATAGCGGCAGGTTTAAATGGCTCGGCAGATGGATCGCATCCAAGATTTCATCTTCCATAAAAGGCTGAAACAGATCCTGTGCCCTTTCAATCAGACCGAGCCACTGACTATAGTATTCATCTACCTGTGACTGGCTGCCATAATAAATCGGCAAGCCTTCAACATTGGCCAGATTTGCCGGTGGCCAGATATTCTGGCGCAATAAGGCAATATCACTTTTTAGACTTTGTACCGCAATCGCATCCTGCATGGCATTCACTTTTATATGCTTAGGCTATTTTTTAGATTAAGGCAAAGGTTTAGTTTCTGCAAGGCTTTGCCTATAATTAGCGATTGAGATTTTAGTGTTAGGAACAAATTCATGGTTCAAAAGATTGAAGCAACCGATGTAACCGAAGAAGAAGCGTTAAATGCGGCATTCTTTGAACGTGCTGATGAATTTATTCAACAAGCCAACGAGTTTTGTCGCGTAGAAAAAGGCTCACAGGAAAAACCGAGCGATAAGCGCGGTCAAGTCAGTGCAGCGATGTTATTTGGTACTGCCCGTTTTAATACTTGGGTGGCAGCGAATAACTTTAAAGATGGCAATGAAATGCGTGATGCCAAAGATCAGGTCATGTCTTATATCTTGCAGCAATTTCAAATGATGCTGGAAGATAACTATGATGAATACTGTGAACAGTTCGAAAACTATTTGCGTTTCCGTCACAATGAAGAGTTTCATGCCAACAAGCATAACCATGATCACAAGCACGATCATTGATGAAAACATGAAAAGCCCTACGGGGCTTTTTTTATTTGCCGTCATTTATCATATTGACTTTAAAATGATTTTAGCACTATATAAATTGAATAATAAATAAACTAAAACAAGGTATAGCATGCAGCAACTTCCCTTCCCGATCATTGACCCGCATATTCACCAATGGGATCCGTACAACACCCCACATGCAGCAGCACTCGCGGTCAAGCTGTTTGGCAAACATCCTAGATTGCTGGACAAGCTGGTTCGACTGTTAAAACCCAAAGATGTCATTGAGACCATTGGCCTGACCCAGCACCTGACTGCACCCTACCTGCCTGCAAATTACAAGAGAGATGCAGGACATTATGAAGTTGAGCAGGTTGTGCATGTTGAAGCCAGCTGGCATGACCATAAAGGCACAGGCGTAGTGGATGAAACCCGTTTTATCGCTGGACTTCCTTTTGATCAGCACACTATCCAATTGGGTGGGATTGTCGCCACGGCGGATCCGCGGCAGAAAAATTTTAAACAGTTAATTGAATTGCATCGCGAAGCTTCTCCCAAATTTCGCGGCATCCGTAAAATGGCTGCAGTATATCCAGATAAAGGAATTCATGCCTGGACTGATGAACCGCATCTCTATCGCAACAAAGATTTCCTGAAAGGCTTTGAGGAACTCGCCCAGCAAGATTTAAGCTTTGATGCCTGGGTATATTCGACCCAGATTGCGGATGTTACTGCGCTGGCCAAAGCCTTTCCTGAAACACCCATCGTACTGGATCACCTCGGCACACCCGCAGGTTTATTTGGCAAAGTGGGCAAAGCTACAGGCAAGACCGAACAAGATCGCACCCAGATATTTGCAGACTGGAAAGATCAGTTGGTAGAACTGGCCGAATGCAAAAATGTATCGATCAAAATGTCTGGTCTGTTTATGCCAGTCTTGGGACATGATTTTCACACGCAAAAACGGCTGGCAAGTAAACAGGAATTAGTCGAACGTGCCGCACCCCTGATTCAGCATGCCTTAGACTGCTTTGGTTCTGGGCGCGTGATGTTTGCATCCAACTTCCCAATGGACAGTGTCAGTAGCTCACTCACCAATATTATTGATGCCTTTAGCGATATTGTTCAGGACTATGATGAAAACGCGTTACAGCCGATCTTTTATGAAAATGCTAAACGTTTTTATCGACTTTGAGTGAATGAGGACATGTTAAGTTGGATAACAGATTCCAGTCTAAATACACCTTCAGGCAAAGGACTATGTATTTTACTCACTATTATTTCAAGCTGGATAACGTCTTATTATTATCAAATGGTGATCCATCATTCTTTTGATCGAGATATTGCTTTCTGTTCAGCTTTGATTGGTTGTGGAATATTGATTTTTCTTCTTATTGCATCTGATTGGAGTCTGTCCCTATCTATCCTTGCGGGCATAATCGGAGGGATTATTTTTAGCCATAGAGCAATCTATAACATAAAGCTCAAATAAATAAAAAATCCCCTCACATGAGGGGATTTTATCAACACTATGATGTTTTAACTTGCTTCCCATATTGATCGGCCATCACTTCAACCAGCTGGTCGGGCTTGATGTATTTTTTAATCATGGCATCAATATCAGCTTTACTCAGTTTAGCAATCGCCTGATCACGTTTTTCTCGGTAAACCAGATTACGGTCTTTTTCCAGCTGTGGAATCAGCATAGTATGAATACGGCGATCATCTTCCAGTGCAGTTAAACGCTGTTTCAAGATACTGGCTTTTGCCGCTTCGACTTCCTGTTCAGTCACGCCACGTGTCAGCAGTTCATTGAGTACCTTATGCACTGCCTGAGAAACCTGTGTGGATTTTCCAGCCGTATAATTGGCACTAATCATCATGGCGCCCACATCTGCCCATTCATCGAGTTGCACATCTGCACTAAAACCATAGACTAGTGCATTTTTCTCGCGTAGCTCTTGTGCCAGTCGTGACGATAACTGTGAATCACCCAGAATATATCGGAATACCTGTAATGCAGGTGCATCGGCATGATCTGCGCCGACAGGCATGCTCATGAATGCCTCATAACTCCCGAATTCACGCTGCTCGGACAAAGCATGAATTTTCTGGGCTGGGTAGCTCCGATATTCCGATTTCAGACGCTCATAAGGCTGTGCAGCTTTCCAGTCTGAAAAACTGTTTTTCAGTACATTTTGCATCGATTTTGGATTAAATTCGCCCGTAACCGCGATTTGCGCATGCTGGGTTTTTAAAAACTGCTGATACAGTGCCACAACCTGTTCGCGAGTCGCTTTCTGATACTGTTTTTTGGCCAGTTCAGGCTCGAAATGGAAACGCAGATCGCCAGGCTGATAGATCTCGATTGTTCGGGCCATTGTCAAGCTCGACACCGTATCTGGTTCGGTATAAGGACGATCCAGGCTGGATAAAATTTGCCCCTTGATCAAGTCAAACTGGCTTTGCTCAAATGTAGGGGTTTTCAGCACATCAACGACATACTGGAAAAACTCTTCAAACTTTTCTTTTTTAGCGCTGATTTGCAAGGTCAGGCCATTACTGGATGCACTGGCAGTCGCAGAACCACCTACCTCAATAATTTTATCGGCAATCTGCTGCAGACTCTGGTCTTTTGATGCGCGTAACAATAAGTAAGCCGTCAGATCCAGAATCTCGCCCTTATTCATCAGGCTTTGTGCAGTACCAAAATCTAGAGAAATTGTGGCATAGACTTTATCATCGCGTGTAGTGGTCGGAAACAGCGCATATTTAATGCCATTTTTTAACTTGCCACGCTGAATCTGTTTGTCTTTACTATGCAAATACTGTTTGGACTGCTGTATATATTGTTTTACTTCAGCCTGATAGACACTGACATCTTTCAGTGGCTCTTCTGCTTGCACCTGCTGATCCAGGGTTTTTGCCGGTGCTTCTGTTTGTGCAAGTTCCTGTGCTTTCTTCTGATCTTCCGGTGTGGGTAAGATATTGCCAGAAATACGGTATTCAGGTTTAAAGAAGTTCTTAAAGTCCTGATTGACCTGATTCACACTCAGGCTTTGAATTGCATTCAGATCTTTAAAATACTTGCTCCAGTCACCCGAATACGTCACAGCATAATCACTTAAACGTGAACCCAAAGCAGTCGCACTACTTTTAATATTATCTGCCTGATTCCGGGTCAGATTTTTAGCCCGATCCAGTTCTGCCTGAGTAAAAGGCTGGTTCTTTTCTACCCCCTGAATCAGCCCCTGTTCAATATCCTGTGCCTGATGATTCGGGGCATAGATTGCCCCCATAAACACCAGATTGAAGTCTTTATCAAGCCAGGTACTGGATTGCACCGCTGTTGACTTCCCAGTTTCCACCATACTCTGATAGAGATGTCCACTTGGCTGCAAAGTATAAAGCGTTGGCGAAACAGCCAAAGCCGTTTTAATGTTTTCTTCTGATTGGTTTAAATAAATATTAAACCTTGCCAGATCACTACCTTTTCGCACGGTAAATTCACGCTGTTTGATCTGCTTGGGTTTAAGCACCGGCACTTTCACTTGCGCCGGTACATTTCGGGACTGAATCGGATTGAAATGCGTATCCAGCTGTTTTAATACCTCTGCCTTGTCAAACTTGCCCGAAATCACCATAAAGGCATTATTCGGTGCATACCATTGACGGTAAAAACGGTTTAATTCCTGCATATTGATAGATTGCAGTTCATTCAGATCACCAATCGGCAAACGGCCTAAATACTGATTACCATAGGCCGATTTAAATACCTGATCGATCAATACCGAAAATGGCTGGTCCAGCCGGATTTCACGCTCACGTTTTACAATATCAATTTCAGTCGGTACATATTTTTCCTGAAGCACCAGCTTGTCCATGCGTTCGGCTTCCAGAAAAATGACTTCACTTAATGCTGTTTTTTCAGGACGGATCACATTGGTATATTTGGTCGAGTAATAGTCGGTACTGGCATTGGTCATCAAGGTGTATTGATCCAGTCGGCGCTGGAACTCATCCCCTTTGACATTTTCTGTACCTTTAAAGGCCAAATGTTCCAGCAGATGGGCCAGTCCACCCTTACCTTGAGGATCGTTCAGGGAACCGGTCAGATAGACCGTATTCATAAAAATCTTATTTTCTTTATCATTCGGAGCCAGAATAATACGTAGTCCGTTATCTAGGCGATATTCTTCAACATTTTGTTCAGTTTTCACCAACACAGGTTGTGCAAAACTCAGCACACTACAGCCAGACAATATGATAGCCAGACTTAAATTTTTATAACGTAGCAACATTATTCATCCAAATTATAAAGGTAAATTTTTATTCATGCTCATCTTGGAAAATGATTCTTTTACCAAATAGCCTATTCCAAGCCGAATCATCAAAATAACATGTCGCCTCACCTGACAACATGTATATCTATGTCATTAAATATAAATTTCTGCCTGCATATATAATTTCCCATAACCTGAAATTTCAATACGCTCCTGATCTTGCAAGGCACAATACAGTACGCCACCACGTGCTGATGCCTGATAGGCGACCAGTTCATTTTTACCCAGTTTTTCGGCCCACAGCGGTGCAATTCCGGTGTGAATCGAACCGGTTACCGGATCTTCATTGATGCCATTACTCGGTGCAAAATAACGTGAAATACAGTCGTATTGCGTATCTTGTGAGGTAATTGCGACATCTAAACAGGTATTTTGAGCCGTAATGGCTGTACGCTTACCATTCAACTGTTTAAGCAGTTCAAAATCAGGAGTTTCATCCAGCACATCCTGTACCGATTCATATTCAATAATATAGCCCTGTGTATTCAGATAAACCTGTTTAAACGGTTTGCTCAAGGCCTGTCTTAAAGCTTCAGGATATTCAGCAACTGGCTCTGCACGACGGATTGGAAAATTCATTCTGATCTTGCCATCTGCATCCTGACTGACCACAAAAATGCCTAAATCTTTCACATGAAAATAAATCGTTTTCCCTGTACCAAACTGATTGAATAATACAAAACTGCTGGCCAATGTCGCATGACCACAAAAATCCACTTCCCTGGTTGGGGTAAACCAGCGAATGGCATAATTCTCTTTATCCATCACTTTAACAAAAGCTGTTTCAGACAGATTATTTTCCAGTGCGATATTTTGCATCAGCTCATCTTCGAGCCAATCCTCCAGTACAATCACGGCGGCTGGATTGCCTTTAAACAATTCTGTAGTAAACGCATCGACTTGGTACATTTTCATTTTTTGAATTCCTGAATTCCTGATCTCTAGTTTAAAAGCTTTTTTGCAAGAATAAACTTGAATATGTTAATGATCTCATTAATCTAGCCTATTAAATAAATAGAGCAAATGGTGCTGCATGACAAACTCCCATCTTCAAAGTGTTCCCTTAGAAAAAGCTTATCGTCTGATTACCCATGGACCTACTGTGCTGGTATCTGCTCAAGACCAGCAGGATACAGATGTCATGGCAGCGGCCTGGGCATGTGCACTGGAATTCAGTCCTGCCAAAGTGACCGTGGTACTGGACAAAAGCACCAAAACCCGAAATATTATTGAAAATTCAGGTTATTTTGCTCTGCAAATTCCGACACTGAAACAGCTGAATATGGTCTATTATCTGGGCACACAGAGCCTGTATGATGTGCCGGAAAAAATGGCACAATCCGGAGTAGAACTATTTCATTTTCCTGATGCGGATATTCCTGTAGTACAAGGCTGTGCGGCCTGGATACTTTGCGAACTGATTCCCGAGCCGCATAACCAGCAAATGCATGACCTGTTTATTGGCAAGGTGATTGCAGCCTATGCCGATGATCGGGTCTTCCGCGACGGCCACTGGCATTATCATGAAGTGGATGAAGAATGGAAAAGTATTCATCATGTAGCCGGTGGGCATTTTTATACTATTGGTAATGCGGTGAGCATTGATGCTCCTGAATCTTGATTTTTCTATATCTTTCTATTCAGCATACATGGAAGTCATTCTGGTTTAACAGATACTATCTAGCAACTCCAGAATACCTGAAATTATGCTACTTTATTCCTAATTTTGATTTGATGTGATGCGCTATGATGCCTTTTAAAATTCACTGTATTGATGTCCAGAATTCACTGCAAAATTATATCTGGTTGCTTGAACATACCGTGTCACATCAGGTGGCCGTGATTGACCCAACTGAAGCAGACTTGGTACACGCCTATTGTGCCGAGCACGATTTGATCATAAGTCAAATCTGGCTGACGCACTGGCATAAAGACCATATTGGCGGTGTGCCGGGGTTAATCCAGGGGGAAAATCTGCCTGTGTATGGCCCACGGGCAGAACTAAGCAAAATTCCGTTTATCACACATCCACTTGAGCATGAAGAACAGTTTAATTTTCATGGAATAGATATTCAGGTGATTGCTGTACCTGGGCATACACTTGGCCATATTGTCTATTTTATTGATGCAATTGATGTGCTGTTCTGCGGCGATACTTTATTTGCTATGGGTTGTGGCCGGGTTTTTGAAGGAACGTTTGAACAGATGTATCATTCACTGTCTCGTCTGGCTGCCTTGCCGCCGCGCACGCAGGTGTATTGCACTCATGAGTACACCTTGTCGAATGCACAGTTTGCCAAACACGTCGAACCAGATAATCCTGAAATTCTGGAACGCTTCGAGCAGATCGAGCGTTTACGTATGCTAGGCCAGTGTACGCTACCAAGCAGTATTGAAATTGAATTGCAAACCAATCCTTTTCTTCGTGCAGAGAGCGTGGAGGAATTTCAGCGTTTAAGAACCTTAAAGGATGAATTTTAAATTCAATACAAAGTTAAAAATTAACCTTTAGATCAATACTATTTAATCATGGGCACTTCATAGTGTGTGCTTGAAGGGCTCGTACCACTTTTATATAAGGTAGAATCTATTGAACATTTACCTAAAAAGAGATTACTGAGCCATTTTCTTTCTTATGATTACCCCGGGGATATAAAATACTTGTCCTAGAGATAATCCTATAGAAATAATAAGTTTAACTATATTTATAAAATCAAAGGAAGGTAGCGAAATGGAATATCTGGTTATAGAAAATATTAGAATAACAGATAATAAAAATGAGATAGATCTAGATAAAGTTCATCATTTCTTAAAAACCACCTATTGGTCTAAAGATATTCCAAAAGAAGTCGTTCAAAAA
The DNA here is from genome assembly GCF_001647575.1 of Acinetobacter sp. SFD. Taxonomy (NCBI): domain Bacteria; kingdom Pseudomonadati; phylum Pseudomonadota; class Gammaproteobacteria; order Moraxellales; family Moraxellaceae; genus Acinetobacter; species Acinetobacter sp. SFD. The sequence goes on along the minus strand of NZ_LSZJ01000012.1, from coordinate 69,954 downwards.
GCACTTAGAAACTCTTTAGTGGGTGGATGATTAGCAGAAGATCAGCTCATCGGCTTTGGCCGCCCCATTACAGACTATGCAACATTTGCTTATCTTGCGGATATTTATGTTAAACCTGAATTTCGTGGTAAAGGCTACTCTAAAGTAATCATAAAGGCTCTTTTAGATAAAAGTGGATCAGAAATTTTAAGACGCATTCTTTTAGCAACGGCTGATGCTCATGGCTTGTATCGTAAATTTGATTTCAAAGACTTGGGTAAACCCGAAGATTTTTTAGAAATCAACAAACCTCAAATATATCAGCAAGTCACTTGAAAATATTGCAGCAATATCAATAAGCGGATAAAAATTTAAAAAAATCATAGCTTCAAATGCTTGGATTTATATAGGGTGTATTATATTAATTTTAGTATTCTTAAATAAAAACTAGTCAAGGTAGTTAGCTATTTCTATTAAATTATCATCAGGATCTCTAATATATATAGACATGATGTTTCCAATAGCACCTGTACGTTGAACCGGCCCCTCTTCAATATGAATATTAAGATCATTTAAATGCACAATAACCATAGCTAATGGGGTTTTCGCTATAAAGCATAAGTCAGCAGAACCTTTTGTGGGATGCCTCGCTTTAGGCTCAAATTCATTTCCAGCTTGATGTAAGTTTATTTTTTGCTGCCCAAACTTTAATGCTTTGCGATCATTTCCGAAAGAAACAACCTCAAAATCAAGAACCTGACTATAAAAATTACACGCTTTACCTATATCGGCAACAGTCAAAACCAAATGATCTAAATGTGAAATTTCCATATGAGTTCTCACAATCTTGCAAAGGATCTAGTTAATTACATCGTTTACTAAATTTAAGTTATTAAAATCCTCTATGCTGTTGGCGACTTGTTAAAAATGAAAATAAATTATTTCATTCCATGTACTGATGATTCTCTAAAATAAAATTTATAAGCCTCTAGTAGAAATATTTAGTTGCTCCAAAATAAAAATATCTCCCTTTACATAATGACATACCAATAAAGTCGCCAAATTTTAAGAGTAACATTGGTTATGTCGCCCCTAATGATGCTATGCGAGAGCAGAAACTTAGTGCTTGAGTTCTATTTACCGGAACTGAGAGCTTATGTACCAGTAAGTAAGATTAAAGAATCTGGTTGCTTTGTGCATAGGTATCCAGTTCCTCTTGATTAACCACACGCACCGCCTGCATTTCATCAATACGTACCAGCAGCAAACCACCTAAAGCAGGTTGATAACGACGGGCACTCCCAAAAGGCGTATAGGCCACTTTCGACTGAACACTAAAATATAACCAGTCTTCATGTCCCAACATTACAGCAACCGGATTAATTCCTTGCTGCTGCATCAATTCAATTTGCTGTTTTACATACTGTTCAATGGTTACTTCAGTCATGGTGCGGGAACTCAGTCTGAGAATTATATTCATGCCAGTATAAAACATGTAAAATCAGACTTAAGGGCAGAAAATCATCAACCAGTATTTTGGAATGGATTGAATTAATGAGAAGAAATATTTTCATTTTATGGTTAATTTTTTATTTTGACCTTATGGAAAAAATTTAAAAACAGATCATATGAGATATAAGCTATTGAATTATAAAATTAATTATGTATTTCTATCTCATTTAAATACTTAATATTTAGTTACAACATCTTCAATACTATAAAAATCATTTACTTAAAGCTTAAATTGATTTTTTCTTACTCACGCAATGTTCACTATACATACAAATTCATTTAAATTAATTTAAATAAGGTTAAATGCCCTTTAAAACATTATTTTTCACCCTTATTTAAGATTTAACAATGATGAAGGAGTGATCTCGTGAAAAAAGTGGTTAAAGCTAAAAATTTGATTGCATTTCGACTATGGTTAGAAAAATTGGGATATTCGGTACGTACCCTGGCGGATGATCGTGGTTTCAGTTTCAGCTTTAAGAAAGAATATGGCTTGGTCACCTGTGATCTGGCAGGCAATGCCTTGGCCTTACAACTAGGTGAGGAATTTGAAGACCACCTGAAAGCCTGATTACTTCTATTTAGGAGTAGAAAAATAAATTAATTTCTCCACTGATTCAGTAGCACTATTCTCTAGTTATTCAGCCCATTTCGATGGGCTTTTCTTTTTTGAGAAATCTTGAGCAATAAAAAAGCAAGGCATTAGCCTTGCTTTAATATGATGGTGGGGACGGAGAGACTCGAACTCTCACACCTCGCGGCGCTGGAACCTAAATCCAGTGCGTCTACCAATTTCGCCACGTCCCCATCAGGGTACCAACTTAGTGTTGGATTTCTTTCAAACTTTGGCAGAGGATCAAGGATTCGAACCTTGACGAACGGTTTTGGAGACCGTCATGCTACCATTACACCAATCCTCTACTTCAACCCAATATTCAGCTACCCGAATATCGATTGGTGGGGACGGAGAGACTCGAACTCTCACACCTCGCGGCGCTGGAACCTAAATCCAGTGCGTCTACCAATTTCGCCACGTCCCCGATGGCTGTGTATATTATAGAGATAGACCGTCATTGACAAGTGATTTTACAAGCAATAATAGTCTATTCCGCTATAAAATAAACAGTTAAGCTTATTTTTTATTTTTTTATAAAACTGATGTCGAAAATTTGATTCTTTTTAGGGTGAGACTCCTGATTTTTTATTTAAACTCTGACCATCTATAAATGAATACATAAATGGAGTTTTTATTATCCATGATATCTATTGTAAACTTGCATTAAAAATTTAAAGATAGAACTTACCAGCTATCTTATTTTTTAGAAAACTTTAATCAGACAACTCATGCCTTATATTATTTTGGTTAAATTTCAATTTATAACCTATATTGCGGAACCGCATTCCATTCGTTCCAAAAAACTAACCTCTTCTAAAGGGATTAATCATCAATGATTTTACCTCTAAAAAAATAAGTAAAGAGGCAATAATTAAAAGGCTTCCAATGCCGAGTAGAAGTTTATCACCAATGTATATACTTAAACCTAACGTTGTTAACGCAATAACAATAAATAAAACTAAAACAATTAAACCAATTAAACCAATTAAACCAATTAAACCAATTAAACCAATTAAACCAATAGTGTGTTTCATTTTACATTTTTCTAATAAACTGATAAAAATATTTTATTATTTAATTAAACTAAAAACAAACAAAATTTAACACACAATTACAATTCTCTTGCAGCTTAACTTTTAACGTTTTGCTTTACAAGATCAATCCTATCTTTATTAGGAAAAAATACATATTCAATTATTATGAATATTCAAATACTTAAAATATTTTTAAAAATTTCTGAAGTAAAATATTTTTAAATTTATTAAAAGACAAATATGAAGGGAGCACTACAATAAAGTTAAATTGTGCTAAGCCTTCAAGATTATATGATCTATTTAGGTTAGGAAAATTTAGATTATAAAAATGGAATGCTTGGCTCTCATTAAAGAGCAGTGTCTTAAAATAAATATTGATTTAAAAAACTAAAAGATTATTAAAAAGTTCTTGAAATCAAAAATTGCATCAGCGCAATACAAGTTATAGTTTTACAAAATTTATGGTGGGGATAGAGAGACTCGAACTCTCACGCCCAGAAGGCGCTGCGACCTGAACACAGTGCGTCTACCAATTCCGCCATATCCCCATGGCTGTGTATATTATAGCGATTAGACCGGATTCACAAGTAGTTTTGTAAGAATCCAAATACTTTTATATCAAAAATTAAGCAGTTAACTTTCAATTGAGCAAATATCATCCTACTTAGATTCCTATTATTAAATTTATCCCCCTCTACATGAAAATGATGTCTATAACTTGAATGAAAGATCACTCCATTGAAATTTAAAAGCAGTGGGATCGCGTAGCTTATCATTCTTAATATTAGAATTTTTACAGTCATGCCCTGATAATAATCATTCACTTAAGAGGTGAAACCTGGAATGTATTTAAGTTCATTACGTATCACAGCAAATATCACACTAAAAAATTAGACTTATTCAGGCAATAAAAAAGCAAGGCATTAGCCTTGCTTTAATATGATGGTGGGGACGGAGAGACTCGAACTCTCACACCTTGCGGCGCTGGAACCTAAATCCAGTGCGTCTACCAATTTCGCCACGTCCCCATCAGGGTACCAACTTAGTGCTGGATTTCTTTCAAACTTTGGCAGAGGATCAAGGATTCGAACCTTGACGAACGGTTTTGGAGACCGTCATGCTACCATTACACCAATCCTCTACTTCAACCCAATATTCAGCTACCCGAATATCGATTGGTGGGGACGGAGAGACTCGAACTCTCACACCTCGCGGCGCTGGAACCTAAATCCAGTGCGTCTACCAATTTCGCCACGTCCCCGATGGCTGTGTATATTATAGAGATCATTTCCAGCTGACAAGCCGTTTATCATAAAAAAGCACCCGTTTGATTAAATAAGAAACAATCCCGATCTTATTGTATTTTTCTCATTCAATTTCAGTCATTAAGTAGGATCTAACCGCTTTGAAATCTGTCAGCCGATGCGGTTTTTGCTTGCATAGCATATCTTCTAATAAGCATTGAAAGACCTGTAAACTTTCCGGTAACCCAATCTTTAGACGCTGACAATGCAACAGCGCCCAATCCAGATAATCAGTCGCCTGTAAACGCTGCCCGCTCAACCATTCATAAAAAATCACGCCTAAAGCATAAACTTCACTTTGCAGGCTTTTGGCCTGACCTTGAAAAAGTTCTGGCGCCATATAACGCGGTGTTGCATTCAGCTCATAGGTACCATTCTGATAGATTGACTGCACATGTTCAAAATCAAGCAGGTATACCCTGCCCTGATCATTTACAAAATGCTCCTGCTTTAAATCCGCATGTATATAGCCCAGCTCCTGCAAGCAGACTAAAGGCTCTACAGCTTGCAGCAAATGCTGTCGAATTTGTGTAATGGATTGTTGATGCGGCATGACTTGAAAATGCGCCCGTGCATCCACCAGAATCAAAGCATGCTCAAAGTGGTCATGATCGAACTTGAAAGGTTGTTGAATAATTTGATGAGGCAGGAAAAAATTTAGCTCACTTGATCGAGCATAAACCTGATAAAAATTCAGCTCACGCTGCCAGCCCAGTTCTGCCTGCGTCGATAATTTTAAGCGATCAGAGATATTCGATATTTGGGTTTTTAGCCAGAGCGCCTGCTTTTCAGCATAATACAACCGCCGCCCAAAGCCCAGGCTGCGGGCTTTAGTTCGCAGTTCAAAATTAGAAGTATCAAGATAATCTAAATTAAGTCGTGGCAATGTATTCAGGTTTTGGATCAGGTGCATGCTGATAATTTAACAGTTCCAGACAATGCTGAATAGTTTTCCCCACGCGTTCCTGAGTTTCGATGAGAGAAATTTTCGGCCATGTAGCCCGCTCCCCTTCACGCTGTAAAATTTTAAAGAGATACGGCCTTGGATTCTGCAACATATAGCTATAGTGGCGCAGGCTATACTTACCGACAATATTCACATCACCATAATAACGCTGATCCACCACCCCATAACCATGATCCAAAAGACGGCGTACAGGAGGCAAGCTTCCCGCATGTTCCCGAGCGAAATCCATCACTCCTTTGGTAATCACCGCGCCCTGACGGCGAACAATCCGTTGCGGCCAGCTTAAGGTACCTTTACGGAAACGTGAAATATCATCCTGCATAAATGGCACGATATGCGGGTTGGTCTGACTGGCAATGGTATAATTGATATTATACAGGCGTGCCATTTTCTCCTGCGGAAAATCACTGCGCACACTGCCATCCACCCAACGGGTTGAACCCATATAAGGAGTATATTGACCGTCATAACGCTTGCTGGTCAAACGCACGGGTGGAAACAGAATTGGCACTGCACAAGAGGCCAGCACCGCACTCCAGACCAGCACATCCGGAGATGTGTAGGCATTCATGATGCGTGCGTCCTGTGCCCCATCATAAGGCGCAACTGCAATATTAATATGTAGGCCTGAGTTTTTCATAGCCTCTTCAAAGGTCAGATCACCCAGATTTTCGATCAGAAATTTTTTCAGATATTTTACATCGGCCAGACCACCATTGCCTTTCAGCAATTCGCTCATTGTGCGGAAATGAAAAGCCTCATGAAAGAAATTATGTCCCTTTAGTATATCGACATATTGTGACGGTTTGGACACGCCTAACATGGCTGTCATAATGGCGCCCGCACTAGAACCCGACATGACTTTTGGTAATAAATCCTGCTCCATTAAGGCCTTGCATACGCCCGTATGAAACAGACCTAAAGTTGAACCACCAGAAAACATCAAGGCCGGTTGTCCATAAGCACGCTGACAATGCTGAAAATACTCTAATTTCTCTTCAATACTGAGGCAAGTACAGTCTATTGAAGCAATATAGGCTAAACTCTGGCTGACTTCTTCGACATAATCTTCAATAATTTTTTTGGTACCAACGTAAGCTTCAGTGAACAACAGAGGATGGGCAATGTTAGCAATATCGTAGCTTAAGCCTTCACGCAAAATATACATCAGGTCACGGGTACGCTTTTGTTGTCGATAGCGTCTTAATTTACCCAGACGATGTGCAATTACTTCTGCATCAAAATACGGGGAGCTGTTATCAAATTTCCATTCCTGCGCACCTGACTCTTCATCTATTTTCAGGGCAATATATTTCCATTCTTCATAGGACTCAGCCTGTTGCAGCTGCTGCTTGAGCTTTTTAATACGATAGGCCTGATGTGGATTAATGTCCTGAGTAAAATCTTTAAACAGCATCTGCCTTCTTCCCTATATTTATTCTTGATACAGCTCGTACTCAGAGCCAGAAAATTTGTCCAAACTTTCTATCCTCTACAATGACGAAGATTCTCTACTTTAAGCAAATTATCATACTTTTCCGGCTTTGACTGTGTATTTTGCAGTGATACTATCTTAGGCATAATTTTAAATCTGTATGCTTAGATCATGGCAAAAATTGAGTTACCTGACCATATTTTAAATACCCTTTCAACTGTGCTGCAGCAGCTGCAGCAAAGCCTGCCCGAACTGAAAAAAAATCCTGATTTTTCTGCGCTTGCCTATAAGTGGCAAAATGGTGAGCTCAAACCCATTCATCAGCTCAGACAGATAGAACTGGCCGATTTAAAAGGTATTGAGCGACAAAAAGAAAAAGTTATCCAGAATACTTTGCAGTTCTTAAAAGGCCTACCTGCCAATGATGTCTTGCTGACGGGTTCTCGTGGTACGGGTAAATCTTCTATTGTTCGCGCCCTGTTGACTGAATATGCAGAGCAAGGCTTGCGCCTGATTGAAATTGAACGGGATGATTTGTCTGATTTACCGCAAATCCAGCAACTCATTGCCGGACGTCCAGAAAAGTTTATTGTTTATTGTGACGATCTGGCTTTTAATGCCGAAGACGAAAATTATCGCAGTTTAAAAAGTGTTCTGGATGGTTCTTTACAATCCGGTTCCAGCAATTTTGTGATTTATGCGACCAGTAATCGTCGTCATTTATTACCCGAATTCATGCATGAAAATACGCCCGTTACCCGGGTTGATGTTCCGCAATATACCGAATTGCATCCGCAAGAAGCGATTGAAGAAAAAATCTCACTGTCTGACCGCTTTGGCTTATGGCTCTCTTTTTATCCAATGGATCAGAATCTGTATTTAGAAATTGTAGAGCATTATCTTAAAAAGGCAGGCATGGAACTCACGCCAGAAACCCGTGCTGAAGCCCTACGCTGGTGTCAGGCACGCGGTCAACGTTCAGGACGCGCTGCCTATCAGTTTTCCAAGCACTGGATTGGTTCAACCCAACTAAATGCCTCTTAAAAGCTTAAAAGCGACCGGTTCAGGTCGCTTTTTTCATATAAATCACTTATATAATAATGATACTCAAAAGAAAATTAAAATTATGGATGTCGGTGCAGTTCTCATTCAACTTAAGCCCTTACATATGCAGCAAGTTCATGACTGGCAGCGTACTTTAAAAGCACGTCAAGACAAAGTGATTGAGACGCTTAAGGCTGAACAGGTTCATGTCGAGTCCTGGTTTTATCTGCAACTTCATGGTCAGGACTATTTGATTGCATATATGCGCGCCGACAACATTCAAAAAGCGAAAAATATTGCAAAATTCAGTACTTTTCCGATTGACCAAGTGCACAAACAGTTTAAAGCATCATGGCAGGCTGTTTATCCCGCTGAATTATTATTGGATGCTACAGCTACCTGATTTATTAGCACAACTATTTAAAGATTTTTTGTAAAATAGATATCCCATCAAAAATAAAAAAGCCCCAGTAATACAGGGCTTTTTTGACCTCTCGAATTATTGTTTATTACCAATAATGGTAGACCACAGCAAGTCCTCAATTTCACTGCCATTGAAATAAACAGTAGCCTTTAACGATTCAGGCTGGTTCTGTTTGACCTCAATTACCTGATCATAGCTGTCCTTAATTCTAAGCACGCCCTCTTTTGGCAAATGCTTATAGTTATTTAAAACGGTTTCATCCATTTTGAATGGTGTGCTGGTATTAAAATCAAAACTGTAACGATAATCTGCCAGATCAGGCTGACCGATAATCGTACCACGACTGGTTAAGGTACGAATCCCATTACTGCCACTGCCATAATCATCGACCAGGCTGTACTTATAATTACGCACCTGCAGATATTCTTTGCTCTTTGTATCAAACGCGGTTCCAGAAGTACCCGTCTGAACGTCCTCGGCTATACGCTGAAATTCCAACTGATCGATTTGATAAGATTCGGATTGCCCCATGTTATTTTTGGTCTTTCGATGCACAATTGTGCCAGAAATCAGGTAGTCGTCCTTGAGATTAAAATCTACATTTGAACCATAACGGACATTGCTAAAGCTTAAAGTCGTCGTGTCACCGCTCACCGTCTGAGTAATAGTGGAGCCTTTACGATAAGTCTTGTCCAGAATAATACAGTTCTCTCTATCCGTTTTTAATTTGAGAGTCTTGACTGCACCATTGGTATTTACTTCTGAGCAGATCAGATTTGGGTATTTAATACTATTGATGCCCAGATTATAAATCTTGATGATACGTGCAGTACGCCCATAAGGATAATCTGCAAATACTTCACCAATCATATGACCTAGAGCAACGTTATAGTCGGTATCATTGCTGGTATCTCCAGAAATTTTATCGCGAATTTTATCCACAATATCCTGATCTTCAAAAGGGACAAACTCTTCTGAAAGCTCAGGAGAAATGCTTTCCTTCGGAACATTTGGAGGGGTAGTGACTGTAGGATTATCTGAGCCACTTCCACCACCTCCGCCACACGCACTCAGTAAACCCGATACAAGAGCCACACCAAAGAGAGAAATCTGCTTTTTCATAAAATTTATTCCCTGAAATTTCTTTGCATTTTTATCTGGTTATTTCTAAAGATTAACTACCTCGAAACCAAACAGCTCGAACGCTCTGCTTGCCGGTGATATTTCTTCCTGGCAACCAGCTTTTTCCCTTGATAGCGCTTTAACTTTAAACAAAGTAAATTTTTGTTCTGTAATTTTAATGTATATTTCAAACAATAATGACCACAAGAAATGAAGCTCTTTTTTAATCACACCTCCTCACTACACCTGCTTTATAGCCAATTTATAGTGCTTTCAATCAGATCAATTTACTTTGCAACAAAGCTTATTAATTTTGTAATCATTAAGTTAATGATGTATTAATCTTTCTTTTTACACTGAATCAGGCTTATTTCTTCTTATTTTTTATACCTGCGTCCAAAGAAGAATATTGAAAGATAGGATGATTTTAGACCATAGAAAACGACCCTTCCGATATTATAAAATTCTTGCTTATTTACAGAACATTCAAAGCATCAATTATTTAAGATAGGCCACAGCTTCACTGGCTTTTTTCCAGCGTTTATATTCAAACATGTTCTGATCCGCTTGTGCGAGTGCTGCAAATAGACCCTGACTCGGATGACGCATTGCCAGACCAATTGCTGCGCCAATATTTGCTTCTGCAAAAGCAGCAATTAAACGGTCGAGCAACGTTTCAGCACCCGTTTTATCATTTTCCACACTGAGCATCACAAATTCATCTCCACCCAAACGGGCGACAATGTCATTGATGCGCACATTATCTCGTAACACTTGAGCTGCATTCTGAATCAGCCTGTCACCTTCTTCATGCCCCAAACTATCATTCACTTTTTTCAGATCATTCAGGTCAATAAATAATACAGCAGCAGGATGACCATATTGCTTGCAACGTTCTTCCTCTGCTCGCAGAAATTTGTCCCAGGCACGGCGATTATACAATCCAGTCAATTCATCTTTACTGGCTTCTTCCTGGAGTAATTCACGCTGTCGCACCTGCTCAATCTGGCGTAACTCTGCCTGCAAAATCGAACTGAGCAATTGCCCTAACAACTCGACCAGTCGCATATCTTGAACAATAGCTTCTGATTTGATTTCAGGATCGATCGCACAAAGTGTTCCGAACAGACTGCCATCTTCTTTAACGAGTGGCTGGCCAATATAAGATTTTATACAGACCTGCTGATTAATCGGCGCTGTGGCATATAAAGGAATTACTTCTGAACGGGGTGCAATTCTAGGCGCTTTACCTGCCACCATATGAAAGCAGAAGGAATCTGCCCACTGAAAAACTTGTCGAGGTTGTACGCCATAGCCATGGTCTTCCGTTTGCAGGACGATCCAGTCCAGACCTTCTACCCGGGTGATCATCCATAAATCAAAGCCAAAATGCTTATGCAGAAACTGCAATACCGCCTGTCCCGCATCCTGAAAACTTTTAAATTTGATATTTTCCATCCGAAGCAATCTCTGCTGCAAACTTATAAAAGCTGCATGATTTAAACCGAAGCTATTAAACGATTTTCAAGTTTCAATAGAATATTTGAGTTTTAAATAAAGTTATAAATAAATACAGATATTCACAGCATCTCGTTTCTATTAAGTTCTCATTTAAAAAGTTACATTAAAAAGAAAGAGGCCCAAACCTCTTCCTTTTTTTGGCTGAAATCTATGCCTCTGTCGGATTAGTCAATTCCGTCATCGGCCAGCGTGGTGTTGTGGTCACGGCCAAACCATCTTGCTGGCCTGCTTTTAAACGTTGATAACCGGCAAAGGCAATCATGGCACCGTTGTCGGTACATAAAGCCGGTTCTGCATAATAAACAGATGCACGGATCTTGGCTAAATCTGCTTCTAAACGCTCACGTAAACGTTTATTGGCACTGACACCACCGGCAATCACCAGACGTTTAAGCCCCGTTTGCTTCAGTGCTTTCACCGACTTTTTTACCAAAGTATCAACAATTGCTTCCTGGAAACTGGCTGCAATGTCAGCATCGCGGTTTTCATCACCCAGTTTCTTCATTTGTACAGAAACAGCCGTTTTTAAACCGCTAAATGAAAATTCCAGACCTTGATGCAGCATTGGTCGCGGGAATGCAAATGCATTCGGATCACCCTGCTCCGCCAGTTTGGATATATTCGGACCGCCCGGATATGGCAGACCCATCATTTTTGCGACTTTATCAAAGGCTTCACCGGCAGCATCATCAATCGATTCACCCAGCAATTCATACTGCCCAATACCGTACGCTGCCATAAGCTGTGAGTGACCGCCAGAAACCAGAAGTGCCACAAATGGAAATTCCGGCGGAGTTTCTGACAACAAAGGTGCCAGCATATGACCTTCCATATGATGCACACCAATCGCCGGTTTATTCAGTGCAAAGGCCAAAGTACGACCAAACAGTGCACCTGTCATTAGCGCACCCATCAGACCTGGACCACGCGTATAAGCGACAGCATCAATTTCTGATTTTTTCACGCCACTTTGTTCGAGCAGCTCATTAATAAGGGGGATTAATTTACGTACATGATCACGTGATGCCAATTCTGGAACCACACCGCCATATTCTGCATGCAGTTTAATTTGACTATAAAGCACCTGTCCGCGTAACCCCAACTCGCTGTCATAAAGTGCAAGCCCTGTTTCATCACACGACGTTTCCAAGCCTAAAACGATCATTAAACTGCCTATAACCTGTATCAAATCTATTGCAGCAACTATTATAGGCTTGTGGTATGAGATGTAAATGAGTAAAATACTGACCTTCACTTGTGATCTGGGGCAATTCGGCCCTGATCTTATCCATAACTTAATGAGGATTCTTCATGCCACAAGTTAAATTGAAAGAAGGCGAACCAGTAGACGTAGCTATCCGTCGTTTCAAACGTTCATGCGAAAAAGCGGGCGTTCTAGCTGACGTACGTAAGCGCGAATTCTACGAAAAACCAACTCAAGAACGTAAGCGCAAAAAAGCTGCTGCTGTTAAACGCTACCAAAAGAAATTGGCGCGTGAATCAGTACGTACTACTCGCCTTTACTAAGATTAATTTGTGATTGACTGCTTGGAATAAATAATGACTACTTTAAAAAACCAGATTACTGACGTATTGAAAGCCACCATGCGTGCCAAGGATATGCCGAAGTTGACGGTCATTCGTAGTCTACAGGCAGCAATTAAGCAAATCGAAGTCGATGAGCGCAAAGAACTTGACGACGCTCAGGTTCTTGCGGTCATTGAAAAGCAAATTAAACAACGTAAAGAATCGATCAAAGCCTTTGAAGGTGCTGGTCGAGAAGATTTAGCTAGTAAGGAACAAGCCGAAGTTGAGGTTCTCTCTCAATTTCTACCAGAAGCTATGACTGAGGAAGAACTTGATTCCCTGATTGCGCAAACGATTGAAGCGCAACAAGCTACTAGCATGAAAGATATGGGTAAGGTGATGAATTCTCTGCGTCCGCTCATAGCCGGGCGCGCCGATCCTGCACAAGTTTCTGCCAAAATTAAAGCAAAACTTGCTTAATTTCCCATTTTAAATTTAAATCTATTTTTTGCGTTGAACTGCCCTTTTCCTGGACAGTTCTTAGCATGTTCTTATTTTTTATTGCAAATTACAATCTACATGATAACGCTTAAGTAGTTGCATCTCTTTAGATAACTTCACTTCTCTAATTACATCCTGTTTAGTCATATTTTGAAACTGACGATCCAGATAAGTACGATTCTGGTCAGCAGCCTGATACAGGCGATCGACATAGCGCCCTACAATCCCACAAAATTTTGCATTTTGCTCAGGACTAAATCCTTGCTGCTGCGGATTCAAACTGCTTAAAAATTGCCGTGATTCTTTTTTATAATCGGCATTAATTTGTTCTACTGCTGCTACATATTCAACTGCACTTGCAGCAAAAACCCCATAATTCCAGCCCAGTAGACATACGCCTAATAATATTCTTTTCATACAATGCTTCAAACTGATACATACTATCTTCAAAAAAGATTGTAGCTTGATTCAAGACAACCATGCTATATCATTCCGATACAAAAATTTGAAATCCAGCTCATGGTTAAATTTTATATTGATGCTCCTGTTGCATCTGTTTCAGACGCTGACGAATGGTTGAGGACAAGGACTGATTATTCTTCACGCTACGCTGGGCATGCAATAATGATTTGATCGCGGTTTCTTCATATCCTGACCAGTACTCTACTTCTGCACGATAGCGGAGTACATTGGCAGCCTTGATCGCTGAATCTGGCTCTGCATTGGCAGCCACTTGCATCAGTCGCCAGCCATTGACATCGCGTGGATTGGCATTTAGAAATCGCTGCACTAAAGCTTTTGCCTGATCGGGTTGCCGGGCACGAATCAGAACTTCTGCATATTTATAATTAAGTGCGCGATTCTCCGGCATGATTCGTGCTGCTGAAGCCACACTTCTCAAAGCTTGATCAAGCTGATTCTGGGCTAAATAAATATCAGCCTGCAACAAAACCTGCAAAGGATGCATCTGGTTATGCTTTTTTGCCCGATCCAGCGAAATCTGTGCGGCTTGAAAATCACCCTGCTGTATTTGATAAGCTGTCAAGGCAAGCTGACCCGCAAAATTATTTCGCTGGTCCATCAACACCAGCTGCTCTGCATCCGTCTGACGGGACAATACCCTGCTATACCACTTGATAACCTCAAAGTCTTGATCATTGAGATTGCGTTTCACTGCGGGAAGCTGGTTGGCACGTAAACGTGCCTCGCTCATCCGTTCAGTGGTGAGTGGATGCGTGAACCAGAAATCTGGCAGAAAGCTTAACTGACTGCTGGAGCGATGCATGACCTCAAAGAAGTCTGCCATGCTATGCGGGTTATAGCCGGAACGGTACATATACTGCATACCGATCCGGTCTGCTTCACGCTCCTGATTACGACTATAGGTGAGCTGTTTATCCAGAAGGGCTGCCTGCGACCCCATCATAACCGCCGCACCCACATCACCATCTGCTTGAGAAGCTACCAAAGCACCCACCAAAATTCCCGCTAGCGCCAATAAACCTTGTCCCTTAAAGGCATCCTGGGAGCGACTGTAATGACGTTGTGTGACATGTGCAATTTCATGCGCCATCACCCCTGCCACTTCATCCATATTTCGTGCTGAATTTATCAGACCTGCATTCAGTGCAAAGAGCCCGCCCGGCACAGCAAAGGCATTAATTTGCGGATCATTGATTACCAGCAAACCGATAGGCTGTTGTAACTGGGTCTGACTCAGAATATGTGAGAATACTGATAAAAGTTGATCTTCCAGCCATGGATTTTGCAAGACAGGCATTTTCTTATGCACTTCACGATAAACTTTCTCACCGATCATTTTTTCTTTTTGCTGATCGAGCAAGCCCACGCCTGTGCCAATATCGGGCACAGAAAATTGTACATTTGCTTGATTAAAATCATGGGTAGAGCCATGCCCTGTCACCATACACAGACTTAAGCTACATGCCAGCATCAATCGTTTCAATGAAAAATCTCTAATCCTGCCAACCTAATTTGTTTTGAATATAGCATCGAACTATGCGCAGAGACGCAAGAAAATGTTATTTTTTAATATCGTTTAAACTACATTTAATGGCATTTTAAAATTCCGGATTGACTACATAACGAGGTACTCGCCCCTCCAAGGCATCAACCAAGTTCTGATAAGCCAGTTCTGCCATTTTTTTACGGGTGGCGGCGGTAGCCGAACCCACATGCGGTAAGGTAACGACATTATCCAAATGGAATAATTCTGATTCTTTTAGCGGTTCTTTCTGATAGACATCCAGACCTGCAGCAAAAATCTGCTTGGCTTTTAAAGCTTCAATTAATGCCTGTTCATCAACAACCGGGCCACGTGAAATATTAACCAATACTGTATGCGGTTGCATTTTTGCAAATTCCGCTGCTGCAATCAGCGCCTTGGAATCAGCATTCAAATCTACTGCAACGACCACAAAGTCAGCACGCTGTAACAGCTCATCGAGCTGGCAATATTGTGCATTGAAGCCTTGCGCAATTTCCGGTTTTTCCCTGCGATTATAGTAGAGCACATTCATATTAAAACCGTAAAAACCACGGCGTGCGATCGCAGCCCCAATATGGCCCAGACCAATAATTCCCAAGGTTTTTCCAAAAATATCCACACCAAATTGTGCTTCACCCACAGTACGCTGCCATTGCCCCTGCTTGGTCCATTGATCCAGATAAGCCACTTTGCGTGCCGCTGACATCAGTAAAGTAAAAGCAAGATCAGCTGTAGTTTCGGTCAGCACATGCGGTGTATGACTCAGATAGATTTTTCTTTCATTTAAATAATCCAGATCATAGTTGTCATAACCAACACTGACACTGGAGATAATTTTCAATCGGGTAGCACTGGCCAGATTATCGCAATTCAGCAAACGCCCTGCACCAATCATGCCATCGGTATCCCGAACCTGCTGCAAAAGCTGTTGATTCACATCACCCAGCTTCGGTTGTATATAGCTCACCTGATAATTTTGTTCGAGCCTGTTTTGAATATCAGCATCAATTTGACTAAATACAACCACTTTTTGTTTCATCTATTTTTATTCCACAGCAGAATTATTCCAGACGGGCAGACCTATTTTGCATAAACTGCCATAAACGTTTTTTTAAAATCGGCTGATCCAGCATCTCTTGCAGGGACGCTAACTGGATTGCTTTGATATTTGAAATATGCGCTACCGTTCCGAGGAAAATAATATGTTTCTCTGTACTCATCCCATCCAGAAATCCTTGAATATAGGATTCCACACCACGTCCATCCTGGACATTAGCCCAAGGAAATGGCCAGTTCAGCTCATAAAAATCACCCGAAACTGCGCGCTGGATATTTGCCCATAAATTTAGGGTAGCTTCAGTCATTTCAGTTGCATCAATCACAACACTGCAATGTGCCAAACTTAAAGCCTGTAAACTGAATGGCGGAATTTGTACACTTTCACGAGGTTCCTGAACAGTTAAAACTTCAGGTTCCTGAACAGTTAAAACTTCAGGTAATGTAGGCGAGGTATCAATCTTAAACGTGTCGAGCGACTCTGGTTCAGGAATCGGTAACTCCACCAGCGCCTCGACCGGATGAGGCTGAGACAAGACAATCTCGGTGTGAAATTCAGGTTCAGCCTGATCACGCCAGATCGAGACCTGATGCGGCTGACATGCGCTGTCCCCAGGAATCCAGAGATCGATTCCTAATGTTGCCAGTATGTCACGCTGATGCCCAATCATCTTTTCATCATCACCAATTTCAGGCTGAACATTTTAGCCGTATTGTCCCCACTTTGCCGAACTTTTTCAGTTTTTCTTTTTATCCTGATAAATTCTCGTACAAAGTTTATCAGTACACTCAATATTGAATTTTCAATATACAATTAAACCATCACTGTAATAACAAATTCAGATTCGAACCGTGTGCTCATCTTGTTTTTTACATAATGGTTAAACTGTTTTTCTTTAACATTTGCTGAATAACTTCCCCACCTTCGAAACCCAGGCGCCAGTACAACAGTTCCATCACATCCAGCTCATCCTGAGTTACGATACGGTCGCTCCATAAGCAGGCTTCTGCAATGCCTAAAATACTGAGACGATCGCGTAATAAAAGCCCCGCAATATCATTCAGGATTTCAGCAAGATCAATCGGCTCATCTGAAATTTCATTGTATAAATCCAGTTCACGAGTGGTCAAGATCCGGTTTAGAATCCGTTCCCGCACCTCAAGTTGATTACCGCTATTAATCTGCTGCACATGTAGCAAGGCATCGATCAAACGAACGATTTGCGGCTTGACCTCATCGAGAGCAGTAGGAATATGTGCAGGGAGCAAATTTAACTCATATTTCACACATTCCAACAACAAGGCATCCAGCAGACCAATTTCACCATCTTCCTGAATAATCCGTGCCAGCTTCATCAGAAACTGGCGTGCAACAGTCGTCGGCATGCCACCAATATTCTTACAGGCTTGCTGGAAAATCGAAATATGTACCCGCCCATCCAGGTTAAGCAACGAATCTACAATGGCGCGACTGACCTCAGCCTCAGTGGGAATAAATTCACGATATTGACGAATCATTAAAATTGCGACCATCACTTCCCGGGAACCTGTCGCCGTCTGTAATGCACGTTCAATCAGCTCCGGACGTGGCATCTTGAGCCGAAGTTCCGGATTCAATGGCTTGATTGCATCTTTAATCGCAAAACTGATCGGAGACAGCCGCAGCAATGGCAAAGGTTGGGGTGAACTCCAGCTCACTGTAGTTTCAGGTACCACCTCTTCCAGAGAGCGAAACAAACTGAATAAAGGCTGATTCTTCAGTTTTTTCAGGTTTTCAAGCTGTAAATCCTGAATCAGGGCAGGATTTAATTCATAAATGCGCTGATTGATATTGGGATGAATGTTGAGCCAGTTTTGCGGACTCAAAGAGTTGGCAAAACACATATGCGAAATCGATTCGGCATATTCACTATAAATCTGCGAACCGGAATGATGCACATGAATTCTGAGCAAAGTCTGGATATTGGCATCATTTTGTAGCAAGCGCCGGGTCTTCTGGTCATTCTTATAAGTCCGGCCACCCAGGGAAATATATTTAATAAAACGGGAAATCAACACACCCAGACTACCAATCAGCCAGATCACCGCCCCAACTGCCACATACAGGGTTTCAAACTTGCTTTCCCGTAGCGTACCGGTTCGATTAAAACCGGATTTAGCAATTTTACTGCCCCACTGACTAAAAGTGGTTAAACTGCTATACAGAATTTTCAGGCGGGTATTTTCCGCAGTCTCACCAGACAGGATTTTATTGAATTCGTGACTAAGCAACCCATACAGCTCAACTTTATCCAGTGTTTGTATTGCCCCCCAGGTCAGGATAATAGCAGTATCACGTGGGATAAAACCTGCTGTTAACGCATTGACACCAACTTCATCAGGTAATACATATACCGCGGGAATTTCAATCCGAAAAGTCTCTGCCAGTTGCTGGTTGATGTGCAGTGCAGTACTTTCTTCGGGAATACTGTCCATCGGACTGAGACGGCGCGCACTCATCTGCTTCGCCAATGAATAACCGCCATTGCGAAAAATATAAAATTCATAGATGACCGAGGTCATCATGACACATAACAGGACAGCAATCAGATAAGGACTCAGCGTATGCCAGAAAATCGACTGGTTAGGATCAGCATAAAAAATAAATAGGCCAACAACGGTATTAATAATAAAAATAGTCAACAGAATTGCAATCAGGCAAAAACTTACAGGTAGTACTATATTTTTGTTTTTTATAAAATCGTATCCTACGTTTCGCAATGCAGAACCCTAAAATGATGATTTTCAATGGGTTCATCATAAAACAAAAAAGCGGGAAATTCCCGCTTTTTCATGATGATTTTAAGTGTTTAAACTTCGCGTACGCCAGTCAAATCCACTGAGGCTGCATCAATATTGACATCAATATAATTGCTTTCTTTCATGGCACTGTCACTACGTTTTTGTTGCAGATCATCCAGATATTGCGCATCAATACCACCCGACACATAGATCCCGTCAAAGACTGAACAGTCAAAATCCTTAACATCCGGCACTTTGTTAGTTCTTACTGCATCTTTCAAATCTTCCAGATCTTGGAAAATCAGACGGTCAGCACCAATAATTTCTCGGATTTCTTCCACACTACGTTCTGATGCAATCAGCTCTGATTTCGCTGGCATATCAATACCGTAAACGTTCGGATATTTAACCATTGGGGCTGCAGAAGCAAAGAATACTTTCTTCGCACCAGAATCACGAGCCATCTGGATAATTTCATTACAGGTTGTACCACGTACAATAGAATCATCTACCAACAGTACATTCTTACCTTTAAACTCAAGCTCAACCGGGTTGAGTTTCTGGCGTACCGATTTTTTACGCAGCTGCTGTCCAGGCATAATGAAGGTACGACCGATGTAACGGTTTTTCATGAAACCTTCACGGAATTTTACCCCCAGCATATTGGCAAGTTCGAGCGCTGAAGTACGTGAAGTATCCGGAATCGGAATCACCACATCAATATCATGCTCATCGCCCCACTCACGCAGAATTTTTTGCGCCAGTTTCTCACCCATTTTTAAACGTGCTTTATACACTGAGATACCATCAATAATGGCATCCGGACGGGCAAAATAAACATATTCAAAAATACAAGGACGATATTCAGCATTTACGGCACATTGCTTGGTAAAGAAGTTACCTTCTAAATCAATAAATACTGCTTCACCTGGCAGAATATCACGCTCAACCTTAAAGCCCAGCGCAGTAATCGCAACAGACTCAGAAGCAATAATATACTCCATGCCCTGTTCCGTTTCACGTGAACCGTAGATCAATGGACGAATACCGTTTGGATCACGGAAGCCCACCAGACCCTGACCGGTAATCATCGCCACCACACCATAAGCACCTTTGCAACGCTCATGCACACGCGTCACCGCATGGAAAATATCTTCCGACGTCGGTACCAGTTTGCCGTGTTTTTGCAATTCATGCGCAAACACGTTTAATAGCACTTCTGAATCAGAATCGGTGTTCATATGACGCAAGTCAGTTTTGAACAGGTCATCATGAATTTCTTCGGCATTGGTCAGGTTACCATTATGTGCCAAGGTAATCCCGTACGGCGAGTTCACATAAAACGGCTGTGCTTCTGCACTACTCGATGAACCGGCTGTTGGATAACGCACATGACCAATACCGTAATTTCCTTTCAAGGCACGCATATGACGGGTGTGGAATACATCACGCACCATACCATTGTCTTTTCGCAGGAATAAACGTCCTTCATCACATGTCACGATCCCAGCTGCATCTTGTCCACGATGTTGTAACATCGTTAATGCATCAAACAACATTTGGTTAACGGGTGATTTACCAGCTATACCAACTACTCCACACATAGCAACCTCGCAGACAAGCTAGGATTAATAAAAAGGATTATTTGTAGACTCATCTGCAGCTCCAGACTTGGACGATGTTTCAGATGATGAAGCTGAAGGTTTCGATGCCCCTTCAGACTTGATATGTTGTAGTGCGCCATTCGCGGCTTCTTTCGACATTTGAGTTGCCCAAGGCGCATAAGGCAATAAGGCTTGAATAAACTTGGACTGCTTCCAGTGTGGTGAGCTTTCTACCCAAGGGCCGATACCCTGCATGGTAATCAGCACAATCAGCAGACCTTTCAGGCTACCAAAGACACCACCTGCCAGACGGTTGAGGGGACCCAGCTTGAGACTCTTTAAAATACGGTTCAACAGTGCAGTAACGATCCAGGTCAGAACTACAATCAGCAGGACGATAAAAGCGAAGGCCGCAATCTTTTGTACGACTGGATCTGTACTCAGAGCAACCATAGACGGCGCAAGTAGTGTTGAATATTTTGCCGCAATAATCAGGGCAAAGATCCATCCCACTAAGTTCGCAAAGGCTTTAATAAATCCTTGACGCAAACCGTTGAGCCCTCCAATGAGCAAGATAATCAGTAGAAAGATATCAATGGCATTCATAGGATTTAAAGTGCGTCTACACAATCTTTTACAAGTTTAGGGCCAGTATAGATGAGGCCACTATAAATTTGTACAAGGCTGGCACCTGCGTGTTTCTTGGCAGCAGCATCTGCACCCGAAAGAATACCACCCACACCAATCAATGGGATTTGTCCTTTTAATACCGCAGCAAATGCAGCCAGACATGCGGTACTTTTCTCAAATACTGGCGCGCCAGACAAACCGCCCGCTTCCTCTGCATGCTCCAAACCCTCTACGCCTTCACGTGACAGCGTGGTATTGGTCACGATCAGGCCATCAATCTTGAACCGCAATAACTGCTTGGCAATAAAGGCAATATCGCTGTTATCCAGATCAGGCGCCACTTTGAGTACCAAAGGTACATAATGCTGGTATTCCTGAGCCAATTCAAGCTGACGGTTCTTCAATGTTTCTAGCAGTTCGGTGAGTGCGTCACCACTTTGCAGGCTGCGAAGATTTTTGGTATTGGGAGAAGAAATGTTGACGGTAATATAAGAAGCATAATTATAGACTTTTTCTAAACAGATAAGGTAATCATCTACTGCTTTTTCTACCGGAGTGTCAGCGTTTTTACCGATATTAATACCGAGAATGCCTTTAAATTTGGCCGCTTTAACATTTTCGACCAGTTGATCCACACCATCATTGTTAAAGCCCATACGGTTAATAATGGCTTTGGCCTGTGGTAAACGAAACAGACGTGGATGAGGATTGCCGACTTGCGGTCGCGGGGTAATGGTACCAATTTCAATAAAACCAAAACCTTGGCTGGCAAGGGCATCAATATAGGCACCATTTTTGTCTAAACCTGCTGCAAGACCCACCGGATTGGGAAATTCGATTCCCATACAGGTCACAGGTTTCGCAGCAACATTTTGACGCATCAAGCCCATTTTATGGGATGATTTCAATAGTGATAATGTCAGCTCATGTGCACGCTCTGGTGCTAAAGAAAACAACAAAGGGCGGGCTAGAGAATACAACATATCCAGAAAAGTCTACTGCTTTTTAAGTCGGCATATTATAGGCATAGGCTGACAAAAAAACCATGCTTTGCAAATCTTTATTTTTACCGTTTATTGTATGGTCGCCGTTAATTTAATCTGTCCTGCCTCATTATTTAGTTCCATTTTCTCGATACTTAGCCCCATTTGTGCCAGTTGGGTCAGGAAGTTTGCCAGTACTGCATAATTTTCATGCATGACCGCCAATTGAATTTTTTCTTCTATTTGCTGGGAAGCCACCGACAGCCCTTGTTGCTGTGCGACCCGTTGTATTTTCTCCGCAGCTTCCAGTTGTATGTCTCCAGCCGGTTTCATGGTCACTGCATTACTTTGCATCCAGACAATAGTATCCTTCAGCTGATTCAAACGCTTTTGCTGGTTGTTAGCCGCCTGATGCATGTACCAGAGTGCAGAACTGACCGCAGCTACTATTACAAAAATAGTGGTAAATATCACCAAGATCCGTTCACGTACCGACAGGCTGTCCAGATAATCACTCAGTCTTTCAAAAGACTGATCCATACGATGTTGTAGTGTTTCAATCGCTTTCATTATTGGATCCTCACCACTCCGATCGCGTCAGCTCCACCGGCCTGAATATTCCCCAGCTCCACCTTTAAGCCTTGCTGGCCCAATTGCTCGGTCAGTGCATTCAACCTTTCTGATGAACTGGCCTTAAGCTCCATACTCAGCACAGAAGTATCATAATTTACCCGTTGTGCCACAATCTGATTTTGCATCAAGACTGGCCCTACCCGACTAATAAGCTGCAATGCATGCGTATCTGCAATCTGACTTTGACGCAACTGCGCTTCAAACTGACTTTTGATATTCTGCTCAGTAACCGGATAATTTTGCCCAAACCAGTATTTAAACTGATCAATAGCCTGTGCAGCCGTCTGATTTGCCACTTTTTTATATTGATACCAGCGTACCGCATCATAACTAAACTGCAATACCAAAATACCCAGAAAAACCGCAGCGCAGGCTTTCCAGTAACCGGAAATAGTGCCATCGGATTTTGCTTTAGGTAACACATTAAAAGGATGCTGTTTCGGTTTCTTCAACACTGGAATGCTATATTGAAAAGACTCCAGTTGCTCCTGCGTAACCAGGGCTTCAAGACTGCGCAACTGCTCCTGATTCAGGTTGCTGACCTTATAGCGGATATCCTTAGGCTGATAATCCAGATAAAGGCTCAGATCATCCAGCGACTGACCCATATATTCTGATTCGCGCACCAGCAGACGCCCACCGATTTGGGCAATTACACGCTGATTGGTTTCAGGAGCCGGCAGCACTAAAAAATCCGGCAATAACGCTGCCAGCTTGACTGGAATCAGGCTGAGAGAGTGCTGCAGAGTCTCCAGAGTAGAATTTGCAATGCCCATAATAGTAATCTGATCCGGCTGCTGAAAATGATGCAGCACTTGCATGGCATCTACCGGCAGCACCACATATTCTTCAAGCAAATATTTAATGCCATCATTGCCCATTTTCTTATATTGGCTCTTGGGCAAGGCTTGCTGCAAAATTTGTACATGACGGCTCGGAAAAAACACCACCGCGTCCTCACCATGATGAGCCTGTATATCCTGAATCAGCTGCTCAAGTGTGGCAGCAGCATTCCAGAATTCCCCAGTTGACCATTGCCAAACTCCATTGGCTTCTGGCATCCATAAATACAACATTGATTTTGTTCTGCCGTTCTAATTAATTTTTATAGGGTAGGAATAAAGCTTTTTATCTGTGTGGATAAACCAGGTGCAATCACTGCCTGATCATACATACGCGCCTCTGCCAAGGCATAGGGATGAAAAGATTCAGCCAGCAGAATGGAAGACATATGGGCCACAACGTTCATATGGCATACCACTACAATCGACTCATACGGAAGTTGCGACAGCCATTCTACTGCAACTTTGGCATCATCATCGGGTTTAATTGTATTGCAGATCACTACCGGCACATCTTTAAAATACTGCTGCAAATGTGCCAGAGTTTCCTGAGCACGCAATAAAGGACTGACCACAAATACATCGGGCCTAATCTGCTCTTTTAAGAATTGTGCAGTTTGCTCAGCCTGCTGATGACCACGCTCCGTCAGCGGACGTTTAGTGTCATTACCATTTACTGGTGGGGCTGCCTCGCCATGTCTAACTAAAGTCAGTTGCATTTCATTTCCTTATATTCGTATGCCTGCATGATATACAGCGGATATGACATTTCGCAGACAGTCCTTGTGTTATAGATCAGACTTGATGGTGTGGCAAGACAAATTCGACATCACTGCGATGACCGTTTTTCATCAGAGACAAGGCAATATTGAGCGGCGGTGCACCTTCGAAAATCACATCATACAAGGCAGAA
The DNA here is from genome assembly GCF_001647575.1 of Acinetobacter sp. SFD. Lineage (NCBI taxonomy): Bacteria > Pseudomonadati > Pseudomonadota > Gammaproteobacteria > Moraxellales > Moraxellaceae > Acinetobacter > Acinetobacter sp. SFD. Next base: position 45,518 of record NZ_LSZJ01000012.1, on the reverse strand, counting down.
GTAATAGGCATGTACACACCCAGATCTTCAGAACGCGCCTTGACTTGTACAATGGTATTGATTCCTTCGGCAGTTTGGCCTAATTCAGTTGTTGCCTGCTCCAGAGTCTTGCCTTTGCCAAGTGCATAACCCACCTGATAATTACGGCTAAGCGGGCTGTTACACGTTGCAAATAAATCACCCACACCGGAAAGTCCAAGGAATGTCAGCGGATTGGCACCGAGCCTTACCGCAAAACGGCTCATTTCAGCCAAAGCACGGGTCAGGATCATACTCTTGGTATTTTCACCCACGTTGTACGCTGCTGCCATACCCATCGCTACTGCATAGATATTTTTTAATGCGCCGCCAAGTTCCACCCCATGCACATCATCACTGGCAAACACACGGAACAATGCACTATGCAGGGCTTGCTGTACTGCATAACGTACCAGTTCAGAATGACTGGCAATCACGGTTCCTGCCGGCTGACCTGCTACGATTTCTTTTGCCAGATTAGGTCCCGATAACACCCCATAAGGCACCTCCGGCAATTCCTCACGAATAATATCACTCATAAAGCTGAAGGTCAGTGCTTCAATCCCTTTGGTCAGGGAGATTACTGCCTGCGAGGTAATAAAAGGTTTAATTTGCTGCAGGACTTCCCGGAAAGAATGACTTGGAATCGCCACTAAAATAATATCGCGATTGCGTACTGCCTGTTCCAGATCTGAAACCGCCAGCAGATCTTTTTCCAACTGAAAATCTGGCAAATAGCGTTTATTGATATGGGTCGCATTAATATCCGCCGCGGCTGCTTCATCACGAATCCAGATCATGGTATTACAGCCGTTACGCACTGCAGTATTGGCCATTGCAGTACCAAAACTTCCCCCACCCAATACTGTTACTCTTAAAGCTGTCTTATGATTAACCGCAACCGGTTCTACCAGTTCTGAAAAATTTAATTCTGACATCTTATTTTTTAATATCCTGTTATGCCCTACAAACTAGTTGTTCTGATTCCAGTAACTTACAAAATCACTGGTTTGAATCTCTGCACGCGGGGGAATGGCCTTTGCTGCAGTACCAATATAAATAATACCCGATACCAAATCATCTTTTGAAATTCCCAATGCCTGCTTAAACAGATCAGACTCGACTACAGCGCCGCTACGCCACATGGTTGAGAAACCCTGAACCTGAAGTGATAGCAGAAAATTCTGAATGGCTGCGCCCGAACTGAGAATTTGTTCAAAATAGGGAACTTTAGGATGATCCTGCAATCGGGTTAAAGCAAGTACTAACAAAGGAGCGCGAAACGGGTGATTCTTGACCCGCTCAATCTGCGCTGTTTCAGTTTCACCCAAATCGATGAGCGCCTGCGACAGCAATTCTCCAAAGGCTTCACGTTGATCATCAGGAATCACGACAAATGTGGTAGGCTTGAGTCGATGATGATCGGGTGCAGTTAATGCTGCCTGAAAGGCTTTTTCCAGCTGTTCTGCATTGGGTGCCGGTGCCAGCAGATGACCAATCGATTGCCGTTGGTGAATATTTTGATGAACGATATCAATCGCAGATTCTGTCATTACCCTGTAGATCTATACTTAAAAAACCATACTCAAGATTAGCATATTCAAAGAAAAATACGCTAGAAACTTCATAGCAATTACACAAGCTTGCAACGTCTTCAAAAATGCAGCCCCATCATTTCTCAATCGTTTACTGCTCGATATTTCACCTAAACCACATAGATATATACTAAAAATTGCCAAACCTATACAACAGCTACAAAATCTAAGCTGCTTGCTATGTTGAAATGATTAGCATCCTATTTACTCGAGATCTCATGATGAAAAAAACAATCACTTTCAGCGGATTGGCTATTTCCGCATTACTGCTTACTGCCTGTGCATCAAACCCGACTGCCTTGGCCGTTCAAAAGGAAAATAACCAGTATGAGGTGACCGGATTAGGTAAAAATCAACTGACCTCGAAAAACAATGCGATTACTGCGGCCAATAAAGCCTGTGGCTCCAGATCAACTCCAATTATTATAGATGAACAGACAGCTTATAATGGCGCATTAAAAGGTGTGGTCGATGAGCAAACAGGACAAATGATTCAGGCAGCAGCTACCGTCCTTGGTAATATCGCAGGCACCAACACCGGTTTAAACCAGAATGATGACTATCAAACCGTGCTCACATTCCGCTGTCAGGCCAAATAGACTTTCCTGTGAGGCATGTAATAAAAAAACCGCTCTGAGAGCGGTTTTTAATGGCTTGGATTAATTAACAGTAACCTTCCAGACGGGTCAAAGGCAATTTTTGCCCAATGGCTTTTTCAATTTCCGGAAGATAAAACGCATCATCTTCAGACAAGAAACTGATACTTACACCTTGCGCACCGGCACGGCCTGTACGACCAATACGATGTACATAATCATCTGACTGTTCTGGCAAAGTAAAGTTCACCACATGAGATACGTTATCTACATGGATACCACGTCCTGCCACATCCGTCGCAATCATAATATTATGCTGACCATTTTTAAATTGATCTAACATTTTCGTGCGTTTATCTTGCGCGATTTCACCAGACAACATCACCACCTTATAACCATCCCGTTTTAAATGATCATAAAGTTTACGTACCTGATCCCGACGGTTAGCGAAAATCATGACTTTCTCAATCGGTTCATCACGCAGAATTTCTTGCAATAGTTTATATTTATCTGATTTTGCCACCATATAAACCCGTTGCTCGACATCAGCATTGGTTTTCTTTTCTGGCTCAATCTCAACCGTAACCGGTTCAAACAGCCATTGCTGCGCAAGATTTAACACATCATAGCTAAATGTTGCAGAGAACATTAAAGTCTGACGCTGCTCTTTACGTGGCGAGAAACGTACAATCCGTTTAACCGATGGAATGAAACCCATATCCAGTAGACGGTCTGCTTCATCAATGACTAAAAATTCAATTTGATCAAGCCAGACTTCTTTTTGCTCAATAAAGTCGATCAAACGACCTGGTGTTGCGACCAAGATATCAACAGGTGCTTTATTCAGTTGATTTTTTTGCTTGTCAAAATCCACACCACCCAGCAAGGTCACTACATGTAAACCCGCATATTTCGCCAGGTGCTGTGCATCGCTTTCGATCTGCAATGCCAGTTCACGGGTCGGTGCCAGAATCAGGGCACGCGGCTCACCACGATAACGTTGTTCCTGAATCGGATTATTTAACAGATCGTTCATGATACTAATTAAAAAGGCCGCAGTTTTACCTGTACCTGTCTGTGCACGGCCAATTGCATCATGTCCTGCCAGCGTGAATTTTAAAACCTTCTGCTGGATAGGCGTCATGTGGGTAAAGCCTAAAGCATCAATCGCTTTTTTTAAATCGGGATGTAAATTTAAGGTTTCAAAACCAGATGACATAAAGCGGTGCTCTAATTGGGTAATCACTAAGATAGAAGTAGTATAAACAAAAAACGCCCCAAATTATATTGGAGCGTTTTCTTTTTAGCTTAATCCGAAGATTAGTCTAATGGTTGAACTTCTTCAGCTTGAAAGCCTTTTTGACCTTTAACAACACTGAATTCAACACGTTGGCCGTCACGAAGTGAACGGTGACCGTCACCTTGGATAGCACGGAAATGAACAAATACGTCATCACCGCCGTTACGTTGAATAAAGCCGAAGCCTTTAGTATCGTTAAACCACTTAACTACACCTTGTTCGCGAGCAGCTGTCATAAGTTAATCCTCATTGAAACTAAAAAAAGGACCACCCGGTGTTGCAAACAGCAGAGCAAACAAGTTTGAAAATATTATTTTTAAGCTTGTAATCATTCTGTAAAACTATCAACAAAATCCCGGTTACATCCATTTATGTAATAGGGTGAAAAACAATCACTTTGTTTATTCAAAGTCCCAAATACGCAACGAGCTTAACATGGGTTTATCACAATTAATAGATTTTTTTTAGCATGTTCTGTTTGATTTAGTTATTTTTTTAATGAAAATTGTCAAAAGACTTTATAAATTCATTTACCTATTCATTGTATTTTAATTAGTTTGGTTCTGGCATCAAATTTGCTACTATTTATAGCCTTTTCTGTTGACGAAATAAAACCCTAATGTTTGAAGATTCAGCGCATTTCAACCTTATAGATGCCATGGGAAAACCGTGCCCGATGCCATTATTAATGTTAAAGCGGGCATTAAAGGCTGGAAAGCATACAACATTCCTGCTCAAATCATCTGATCCGCATAGTCAGATTGATATCAGCCGTTATTGCCAGTTGCATCAGCTCAAGCTTGAATTTAAAAAAATTTCCGATACAGAGTTTCACTACTTGATTGAATCTTAAAAATTTTCAATTAAACTGTTGGTCTCTGCTTCCGTATACTTATTTACATTTCTCTACCCAAATATCCATTATTTGAGGAGAGATTGGATTAAGATAAAACCTAGTTTAGGGTTATCCCCGCACTTCAAGGAGAACACATGAGTGACAGCCGCAATCAGTTGATGCCCCTGTCATTATCGGCGCCAGGTGTCAACCTCGGTGCTTATATCAGCACTGTCAATCAGATTCCGATTTTAACAGCCGAACAAGAAAAAGAGTTGGCTGAACGCTATTACTATGACCAAGATTTAGACGCAGCGAAAATGCTGGTCATGTCGCACTTGCGTTTTGTGGTGCATATCGCACGTAGTTACGCAGGTTACGGTTTGCCACAAGGCGACCTGATCCAGGAAGGTAACCTGGGTCTAATGAAAGCTGTGAAACGTTTTGACCCGAATATGGGCGTACGTCTAGTATCATTTGCCGTGCACTGGATCAAGGCAGAAATTCATGAATACGTGATCCGTAACTGGCGTATTGTAAAAATCGCCACTACTAAAGCACAGCGCAAACTGTTTTTTAATCTGCGTAGCCTGAAAAAATCATCGAAAAAGTTGACGCTCGAAGAAGCCCAGTCAATTGCGAATGACTTAAATGTTACTCCAGAACAAGTACTGGAAATGGAAGGCCGTCTGACAGCATATGATGCTGCTTTTGATGCATCAAGTGATGACGACGATGAAGGTTCCACCCATGTAGCACCAGCGTTGTATCTTGAAGACAACCGCTATGATCCGGCTCGTCTGATTGAAAATGAAGACTATGAAGAACAAAGTACTTCTGCCCTGCACGAAGCCATGGACCAGCTGGATGATCGTTCACGGAATATTCTGCAACGCCGTTGGTTAGACGACGAGAAATCGACCCTGCATGAGCTTGCAGCCGAATATAATGTTTCTGCGGAACGTATTCGTCAGCTGGAAAAAAATGCCATGGAAAAAATTAAAGTAGCAATGTCATCCAATTAACACCAAATTCTGTTACTGATTTATTTTTAAAAAGCCTTCCTTCAGGAAGGCTTTTTTATGTCCGCATTTTGAATTTATGCTAAGGTTAAGTGCAAACTTTATCAGGAAGATCAATTCAAATGTGGATTGCGATTTCAGCACTCAATCTGGCCCTGGCAGTCATGCTCGGTGCTTTTGGTGCACATGGTTTAAAAGCACGTGCAACTGAGGTACAGCTCGGCTGGTGGCAAACGGCAACAGATTATTTTTTCTATCATGCCTTAGGACTACTGATTCTTTCTCTGCTCGCGAAAGTCATTCCTGCACTACCGATTCAGTGGAGCTTCGGACTGATTCAGGTTGGTATTTTACTGTTTTCTGGCTCACTGTATATCATGGCCTTAGGATTACCCCGCGGTTTAGGGGTGATTACACCTATTGGCGGTGCTTTAATGATTGCCGGATGGTTAATTCTGGCCTGGAATGCTTTAAAATACGCCAGATAAATCTGAACAACACTTAATCATGGAGGGTTGCTAGAATGGTGATTTACATCAATGGCGAACAACAGGAAACTCACTGCAAGAATCTGCTGGAACTGATTCAGAGTATGGCGCTTGAGGGTAAGCGTTTTGCAGTTGAAATCAACGAAATGATTATTCCTAAAAGCAGATTGGGCGATACGCCGATTTGCGATACAGACAAAATCGAAATTATTCACGCAGTCGGTGGCGGCTAATACTCGGGACAATTATGCAAGATTTATTACAGATTGGTTCACGCCAATTCCAGTCACGCCTTTTGGTAGGCACAGGCAAATACAAAGATTTAAATGAAACCCAGCAGGCCATTGAAACCAGTGGTGCAGAGATTGTCACTGTCGCTATTCGCCGGGTCAATATTGGCCAAGATCCTGACCAGCCGAATCTGCTATCAGTGATTTCTCCGGAAAAATATACCATTTTGCCGAATACTGCAGGTTGCTTCGATGCCAATAGTGCCGTCCGCACCTGTATGCTGGCGCGTGAGCTGCTCGATGGCCATAATCTGGTCAAACTGGAAGTATTGGGTGATGAAAAAACACTTTATCCAAACGTGACCGAAACACTAAAAGCTGCTCGCACCTTGATTGACGATGGTTTTGAGATCATGGTTTATACCTCGGATGATCCGATCGTGGCGCAAGAGCTAGAAAGCATGGGCTGTGTCGCGATTATGCCACTGGGTAGCCTGATTGGTTCAGGTCTTGGTATTCTAAATCCACACACCCTGTCAATCATCAAGGAAAATGCCAAAGTGCCGGTTCTGGTCGATGCCGGTGTCGGTACAGCAAGTGATGCCGCGATTGCAATGGAACTGGGTTGTGATGGTGTACTCATGAATACAGCGATTGCAGCTGCACAAAATCCGGTATTGATGGCATCTGCGATGAAAAAAGCCGTTGAAGCAGGCCGAGAAGCTTTTCTTGCAGGCCGTATGCCACGTAAACGTATGGCCAATGCCAGCTCGCCGGAAACCGGCTATTTCTTTAAATAAATTTTCATAAACAAAAATAAAGGACTCGATTGAGTCCTTTATTTTTTTCCAGTAATTAAGGAATCAGACCTTCATCACGCATGGCAATCTGTACAGACTGACGTTCTGCCACTTTATTACGGATATGAATAATATTTTTATATGGACTCAGATCATGCTCAATCTGGTTCGACCAGTTGGTCAAGACAAACAGATAAGCATCCGCAGGACCAAAGTTATCATCCACCAGATAATCATTTTCCGATTCACCAATCGCTTTATCGATATAACTCAATAGACGATCAATCTCCGTATAGGCTTTTTTCTTTTCATCCTCAGATAACTTGTCACCAAAGAACACCGCATAGGCATCATGCAATTCCGAATTCAGATAACCTAACCATTCCAGCACTTTGGCACGTCCCATGCCCGATGGTGGAATCAGATCTTGTTTTGGATCGTGTTGAGCAAGAAACGGTAGAATTGCAACATTTTCTGTCAGGATCAGACCAGGGTTAATTTCTAACGCTGGTACATAACCTTTAGGATTAACTTCGTAATAATCCGTACCTTTTTCTGTTTTATGTGTTTTTAAATCAACACGTTCCAAATCAAAATCGACATTAATTTCATTTAAAATAATATGAGCTGCCAGTGAGCATGCCCCTGGCGAATAGTAAAGCTTCATTTCTGATCCTTGTTATACACTTCTCAATGTTTTAAATCGCTTCTAACAAACTTTCAAGTGATCAAACCTGTAAATTGCAAAAAAGCCTAACTGTCATTTGAGGACAGTTACTCATTCAATATTCAGGATATTCCGGGCTTTTGCAAGTCAATCTTGTGTAGATTTTTATCTCTATCTGTTTAACATACACAGGTTTTCAAAATATAGATGATATTCCGTGATTAGCCTGAAAAAAGAAGAATGGTTTTCCAATATCCGCACAGATGTACTGGCAGGTCTGGTGGTGGGACTTGCCCTGATTCCTGAATCAATCGCCTTCTCTGCCATTGCCGGTGTCGATCCGCAAGTCGGTTTATATGCCTCTTTCTGTATAGCGGTATCCATTGCTTTTTTTGGCGGCCGTCCTGCCATGATTTCCGCAGCTACAGGCGCAATGGCGCTTTTGATGATTACCTTGGTAAAAGAACATGGTCTGCAATATCTGCTGGCTGCCACAATTCTGACCGGCATCATTCAGGTCATTGCCGGTTATTTTAAAGTCGCTAAATTAATGCGTTTTGTATCGCAGGCGGTGGTATACGGATTTTTGAATGCCTTGGCGATCCTGATATTTGTGGCACAAATCCCGGAAATTAAGCAGATGGAGAGCACCGGTTATCTGTTTATTGCGATTGGTCTGGCAATTATTTATCTGTTTCCTTATATCCCTAAAATTGGTAAAGCCATTCCCTCGCCTTTGATCTGTATTATCGTCTTAAGTGGGCTGGCGCTGTTGTTGGGTGCAGATATGCGTACCGTGAGCGATCTGGGACAATTCCCGGATACCTTGCCGGTATTCCTGATTCCAGAAATTCCACTCAATCTGGAAACCTTGCAAATTATCCTACCTTATTCCTTTACCTTGGCGACTGTCGGTTTGCTGGAAAGCATGATGACGACTACGGTCATTGATGAAGTGACCGGAACTGAAGGTGACCGTCATCAAGAATGTCGTGGTCAGGGTATGGCCAATATTGTCAGCGGCTTTATGGGCGGGATGGCCGGGTGTGCCATGATCGGTCAGTCAATTATCAATGTGTCTTCAGGGGCACGTACCCGTTTATCGACTCTGGTAGCTGGTGTGTTTCTGCTCTGTCTCGTGGTTTTTTTGAAAGACTGGCTGGCTTATATCCCAATGGCAGCACTGGTTGCGATCATGATTATGGTGGCATTTACCACCTTTCAATGGGGAGCAGTCAAGCAATTCAGCAAACATCCGCTAGAATTCAATACCGTGATGATTGCCGTGATTATTGTCGTGCTTGCCACTCATAATCTGGCGCTTGGTGTATTTGTCGGCGTATTGCTCTCTGCCCTGTTCTTTATTAATAAACTGGAAAGAACCGTACATGTCTATACGCATTTAAATGCAGCCAATTCACGTAGCTATGTTATTTCTGGACAAATTTTCTTTAGCAGTACAGAAAAATTCTATCAGTTCTTTGATTTTAAAGAAAAGCTTGAGCATGTGGAACTGGATCTGACCCATGCGCATGTCTGGGACGTGACTTCGGTCAATATGCTGAATAACGTGATTCAGAAGTTTAAAGCCCAAGGTATAGATGTAAGGGTAATCGGTTTAAATGAAGCCAGCAGTACACTGATTGACCGTTTTAGTAGCTGATGAACGATGATTAATAAAAGAGCCTCGATTGGCTCTTTTACTTTATCTGGAAGATCTTGCCGATTTTTATGGAGAAATACCGAGAAAAGTTTGACTTGCTCGGCTCAGGACTTAAAATACCGCATTCTGAATTTTTAGATTTGCCAAAGTTATGTCGAACGATCAATTAGACCAGCAAGTCGTGGAGCTGGAAAACTTAAGCGAGCACCGTGAAATCGTGACGTTTATGCGCCGCTCAATGCCGCTAAACACCTCCCAACGTACTGCGCTTGAACAATATGGTCACTTAATTTTGGAATATCCAGTCGGTGATTTGCGTCAGCACTTTGAACATCCTCAACGTCCTTTGACTGTAGAAATCGGTTTTGGTATGGGCCGTTCACTGGTATTGATGGCCAAAGCCAATCCTGAGCGAAACTTTGTCGGAATTGAAGTCCATGTACCGGGTATTGCCCAGTGCGTGTATGAAGCAGGTGTTGAAGGCTTGACTAATTTACGTGTGCTAGATGCTGATGCAATTCAGGTATTACGTGAAATGCCAGATAATAGTATTAATGCAGTTCAGTTATACTTCCCTGATCCATGGCAGAAAAAGCGTCATTTTAAACGCCGCTTTGTTTCACATGAGCGTATGCCACTGGTGGAGCAAAAGCTGGAGCTTGGCGGAACTTTCCATGCTGCAACGGACTGGGAGCCGTATGCTGAATGGATGATTGAAGTATTGGAAGAACGTCCACGACTGGAAAATCTGGCGGGCAAAGGCAACAGCTACCCTCGTCCGGAATGGCGTCCACAAACCAAGTTTGAACGTCGCGGCATTGAAGCCGGTCACAAGATTAATGATTTTATCTTCAAGAAAATTTCTTAATCCAAGATTCAAAAAAGCGCTGATTAATCAGCGCTTTTTTATGGGAAAAATTTGGCTTTGAACCCTGCTCCGCAGATAAATCATCAGATTCTTCATTCCTAATGACGCCTGAGTATCTGCTGGCTCAACAGCTGATAGACATTTTGCAAATCTTCTCGTTGCATATTGGCCAACATCTGCTGATGCATATTCAAGATATTCTGATCACCACGCATCGCTGGACCAGTCTGCATTTGTTTAGGATCATTCTGAGTGGCTTTACTGGCGGTTTCCAGCATCAAGGGATACAGCAAACTGAAATCGACCTGTTGTACATCAACCACCTGCTTGGCCATGTCATAACAATAATTGGCAAAATTACAGGCAAATACCGCTGCAAGATGCAAACTGAGACGTTGACTAGAATTATAAGTATAAACACGATTACTTAGGCTATTTGCCAGTTCTAATAACAGGATTTGGTCCTGTTCATTCACCGCTTCAATAAACAGTGGCGTCTGCTGCCAATTAATCTGGTGTTCCAGACTAAAAGTCTGTAAAGGATAAAATACGCCTGCACGCGTATGCACATTTTTCAGTAAATCGAGATGGGTACTGCCAGAGGTATGTACGATCAGATTCTGCTGCAGATACGGATGAATCTGTTCAATGACGTTGGTAATCGACTGATCACTTACCGCGATAATGACCAGATCTACCTCATGATCTAGCTGTTCAGGCCGAGCGATTGCTTGAGCTTTAAATTGCTCAGCCAGTTGTTGTGCTTTTTCTAGGGTTCGACTGTAGATCTGTACGATCTCATGGTGTGCTGACAATACAAGGGCAAGATGATATGCCACTCGCCCTGCCCCAATCATACTGATCCGCATCTGCTGTTCTTCCTGATAAATTACGCACAGCATGCCAATAAATAAAGATTGAGGCAATTGGCCTTGATGTTTCGAATAGACTTTAAAACTTTCGCAGGGTCAGAATCTGTTCACTTCGACCAAAAGGCCCATGAACATCATGCAGAATTCCGCTGGTCAAACCGATACCATCTCCACCATATTGCTGCACCACTTCCAGTCCTAGCCATTTACCCTGCGGCAGACGGTGCATATGAATCTGCAGGTCCAGATTCGGAAATCCCCAACCGGAATTCGGATCCTGACGTGGCACAATGCCATTGGCTGTATCGACCATACCAAGTAAACGGCTAAAGTCTGTCGTCGGTTGGCCTTCTACCATGTCTAGCGAATTTCTCAGCCAGACAATGCCCTTGCCTGCACGATGGTCAGCATGCGCACGGGTTTCAACACTCTGGATATAACCACCCGGCCAGCAGCGCATGCCCTCCCAAACCGGTAAATAATCTGGACTTTCGATCGGAAAGTCTTCCACTCCGGCAATGGCCTTGGTATCTGAAGTTAGCATTCTCCACGCGCGTGCCACGATACAGGTTTTACCATTGGCACACATTTCAGCTTCAACCAGCTCGATGGTTTTACCCGGGCGGATCATGCGTGTGGTAATTGAAAATTCACCAAAGGCTATCAGGCCAAAAATATCCAGCCCGACCCGACCAATACGCATGTCAGCACGTGGCTGAAACTGTTCCAGTTCGACGCATAGAATACCAGTGGCTGGTGCCATGTGCTGCTCATGCGGATTCCATGCACCTTGCGCATGAATATTTGAACGGTAATAAGCTGTAGTACTGCCATCTGCATGCTGTTCGCGCTGGATAAAACTGTAATATGCCCACATTGTTTTAATACTTCCCTGAATATTCACTTAAACTTTAGAGTTTACAAAAAGTTCTTTAATCTTTATTTTCTGAGCAAAAAGCCATGATAATTCATGATTTGACAATAAATTTTGCACTGTTTAAATCCGACTTTGGTTAAAAGTACTGTAAAATTTTGCGCAGATACCAAGTGAAAATCCTGCTCCAGGCGTTCAATCATCTTGTTACTTTGCACTACGCTTAACCCTGTCTGTTGTGCCAGCTTCTGCATAATTTTGATGTCTTGCTGATCTTCGGGTTGCATCAGATCATAGGTCAATGCAAGACCATTGGTTTTAAGACTCTGATGGATAGCCTGAAAGAATCCGTTTTTTTCGGAATTTGGAATGAAATGTGCCACCAGAATGGCTAATGCAGCATCAAACGTATCTGGCTGATTCAAATCTTGAATTGTGCTTTGGATAAGTTGCACCCTTTGTCGATCTACAGAATTCAGATTTCTACTAGTCTGTTCCAGCATAGCTGCTGATGGATCAATTGCAGTAAAGGTCCAGTCTGGATAACGCTGCAATAAATACGACAGTTCATAACCCGTCCCGCAGCCCACTACTAAAATATGGGCGGTTTCCGGGAGTTCAGTGCTGAGAATCGCTTCAATCTGCTGATGCACCAGTTCATAACCGGGAATCAGTTTACGGATGTGATCGTCATAACTGGCGACGACGACTTCACTGTGAAAGTTTTTTGCCATATTTTTACTCTAAATCTATGCATGAATCTAAAACTCAGGCGGGTCTTTAAATAGATTGAATATTTAAATCTTGTAGCTTGATCTTATTTGCTGTTTTCTTGAAATTTGATCATAGGCCCAGCGACATGGATGTCGCCATTTTGCTGAGGGACATGGAAGTCCCTTCAGCAAAATAAATGGAAGTCCCTTCAGCAAAATAAAGGGATTTTGCTTACTTTTGGCCCATCAAAAGTAAGAAAAGCCTAAATATTGATATCGAAACCGTTATACAAATGGAGGCAATGCATGCATTAAATACTGCTTTGCCCCACTTAAGAATCGCATCAATACAATTTAAGCAATCTCTTTCAAGTTCAGCTCTTCACGCATAAATTCACGCAACTTGAACTTCTGCGCCTTACCTGAAGCCGTCATCGGGAATTCATGGAAGAAACGCACATAACGCGGCACTTTGTTATGCGAGATATGCTCGGCACAATACTCACGGATTACGTCTTCGGTACAAGGATCATTTTCATGCAGGATGATACAAGCACAAAGCTCTTCTCCATATTTATGGTCTGGTACCCCAATCACCTGTACATCTGAAACAGCCGGATGGGTATAAAGGAAATCTTCGATTTCTTTCGGGAACAGGTTTTCCCCGCCACGAATGACAACATCCTTGATTCGCCCCTTGATTTTGACAAAGCCCTCATCATCCATTTCAGCGATATCACCAGTATGCATCCAGCGCGCTGTATCAATCACTTCCTGGGTTTTGTCCTGGTCTTCCCAGTAACCGAGCATTACGGAATAACCGCGTACACATAGCTCACCCAATTGACCGCGTGGAACCACCTTGCCACTTTCATCCACAATTTTGACTTCCAGATGCGGATGTACCCGACCAACCGTACTGACACGTTGTTCAACACTGTCTTCAGTAGAACTTTGTGCACTTACTGGCGCAGTTTCGGTCATACCATAGCAGATGGTAATTTCAGACATATGCATACGTTCAATCACGCGCTGCATAATCTCCTGCGGGCATGGACTACCTGCCATAATCCCGGTACGCAGACTGGACAGATCAAATTCGTCAAACTGTTCATGCTCAAGAATGGCGATAAACATGGTCGGTACGCCATAAGCCGCGGTACATTTTTCCTGCTGGATGGCTTTCAGGGTTTCCAGCGGATTAAACACGGCAGACGGATAAATCATGGCAGAACCGTGCGTAATACAGGCCAGATTACCCATCACCATGCCAAAACAATGAAATAAAGGAACTGAAATACAGACGCGGTCTTCTGGACCTAAATGAATCGCTTCACCGACAAAGTACCCATTATTTAAAATATTATTATGGGTCAGCATGGTGCCTTTCGGATTGCCCGTGGTACCCGAGGTAAACTGGATATTAATCGTTTCATCGAACTGCAATTCACTGGAGATCTGTTGCAGTTGTTCTAGCTCTTGTTCGCCAGGCGAGCTCAGCAAATCCTGAAACCGGTGGATGCCGGTATGCTGCTGGTCATCAATTTTAATCACATGTTTTAAATGCGGCAGACGCTCTGCATTAAGGAATTTATCTTCAGTTTCCTGCAATTCCGGTGCAATTTTAGTCAGAATTTCCTGATAGTCCGTCGTTTTAAACTGGGACGCAATCACCAATCCCTTACAAGACACCTTGTTCAGCACATATTCCAGCTCATTGCTTTTATAAGCAGGATTCAGATTAACCAGAATAATACCTGCCTTAAAGGCTGCAAACTGGGTAATGGTCCATTCCACACAGTTCGGCGACCAGATCGCCAGACGGTCACCTTTTTGCATACCCAGTTTCAGCAGCTGACAGGCAAAGGCATTAACCTGTTCCTTTAGCTGCCGGTAACTGAGACGTATGTTCTGGTGCAGACTGACCACTGCATCACTTTGTGCATACTGCTCACAAGCCTGATCAAATTTTTCACCAATCGTCATACCCAATAAAGGCTGGCTGCTGGTTCCATAGGCATAGCTTAACCGTACTTGTGTCATTGAATCGATCTCCTTGATTCTTTGTAATTCTGATTTTCAACTTTACTAATTGTTTTATGACCACGACGACCTTGTCTGTGTGCCTGTTTTTGTGTGCTTATGCTGCTGGATTTCCCTCCTGTCGACGTACTGCGTTAACACAAAAATCGGCAATCTGTTTGACAAAGTGATCCTTATATTTCTGATCAAACATCACATTGCGGGACGGATTCAAAGGTTCGATTACCACAAAGGTCATGGCGCCAACCACACCTAGTGCTGCGGTATTCAAATCTTCAAATTCGAATTCTCCATTGACCTTTCCTTCGGCCAGAATCTCCTTAATGCTCTGCTTGAGCAGCTGCTTACTGCGAAAACGCTCATGTTCCATTTCCGGATCAACCGGCTCGAACATCAGTGAATATGCCAATTGAGGGCTATTCATGGCACGCTTCACAAAAGTTGTAACAGATTTTTGCAATTTCAGTCTTGCCGATAAATCCGATTCAGCAATATGGACTAAAATTCCGACTTCATGCTGAATTGCCGCCGACAAAACCTCAATTAAAATCTGGCTTTTATTCTCGAAATATCGATAGACCAGCCCTGTAGATACGCCTGCGCGTTCTGCAATCGCCTGTATCGACGCCTCTTTAAAGCCCCCTTCAGTAATCAGTTCACGAGCAGATTGCAAAATCGACAGACGATTTTGTTCCATCCGTTCCTGCATCAATGATGATCTTTTATAACTCATAAAATTAATCTCAACAAGATAAAATGAATTGTAAATCATTTTGTGAATATAGATTCACTTTTTTATTTTTTCGTTGTATGTTAAACCTCAAGCACAACAAAAATGCTTTTTTGGACACAACAAATATAACCTCAGGATGGATGAAGAATGAATTTACAAAGCTTGGATTTCGGTTTAGATGAAACTCTGATTGCGCTTCGTGATTCAGTGGCCGCATTTTGCGCCAAGGAAATTGCCCCGATTGCCCAACAGGTCGACCGTGACAATGAGTTTCCGGCTCAACTCTGGAAAAAATTTGGCGAGATGGGCCTGCTCGGTCTGACTGTCAGTGAGGAATATGGCGGTTCAAATTTCGGTTATCTGGCCCATATCATTGCCATGCAGGAAATTTCCCGTGCTTCAGCATCCATTGGTTTGTCCTATGGCGCACATTCTAACCTATGTGTGAACCAAATTAAGCGAAATGGTACGGAAGAACAGAAACAGCGTTATCTGCCTAAACTGATTTCAGGTGAATATGTCGGTGCCTTGGCAATGTCTGAACCGAATGCAGGCTCGGATGTGGTGAGCATGAAGCTCAAAGCGGAAGACAAAGGCGATCACTACCTGCTGAATGGTTCAAAAATGTGGATCACCAATGGTGGCGATGCCGATGTCCTGGTGGTCTATGCAAAAACCGATTTACAAGCCGGTGCCAAAGGCATGACTGCCTTTCTGGTAGAGAAAAATATGCCAGGTTTTAGCCATGGTACGCATTTGGACAAACTGGGTATGCGCGGTTCCAATACTTATCCGCTATTTTTTGACAATGTCGAAGTTCCGAAAGAAAACGTCATGGGAGGCGTCGGCAATGGCACCAAAGTCTTGATGAGCGGGCTGGATTACGAGCGGGCTGTATTGAGTGCCGGCCCACTGGGGATTATGGATGCCTGCATGGGCACCGTGATTCCGTATATTCATGACCGTAAACAGTTTGGTCAGGCACTGGGTGAATTCCAGTTAATGCAAGGCAAAATCGCTGACATGTATTCGACCTGGCTGGCATGTAAGGCACTGGTTTATGCGGTCGGCGCTGAATGTGACAAGGCCGAACATAGCCGTAGTCTGCGTAAAGATGCTGCCAGTGCCATTTTATATGCTGCTGAAAAAGCGACCTGGATGGCGGGTGAAACCATTCAGACTTTAGGTGGTAACGGTTATATCAACGAGTTTGCTGCAGGCCGTTTATGGCGCGATGCCAAACTGTATGAAATTGGCGCCGGTACTTCAGAAATCCGCCGCATGCTGATTGGCCGTGAACTTTTCAACGAAACAGCCTAAATCTTAACACTTAGAATAAAACAAGGATGTTCGTCATGAATCAGTTATCGAGCAAAATCAATATACGTAGTGAAGAGTTTAAAACCAACCAGACTGCCATGCTGCAACTGGTGGATGACCTAAAACAGAAAGTTGAAAAAATTGCTTTGGGTGGCGGCGAAACTGCCCGCCAAAAACATTTAGATCGCGGCAAGCTGTTACCACGTGAACGGATTAATCACCTGATTGATCCAGGAACCGCTTTTCTGGAAATTGGTCAGCTGGCTGCCTATCAGGTGTATCAAGATGATGTTCCTGCCGCAGGTGTGGTCGCTGGTGTTGGTCAGGTTAACGGTGTGTCCTGCATGATCATCGCCAATGATGCTACGGTGAAAGGCGGTACTTATTATCCATTAACAGTGAAAAAGCATTTACGTGCCCAGGAAATTGCCGAACAGAACCATCTGACCTGTATTTATCTGGTGGATTCAGGCGGTGCATACTTACCTTTACAGGATGAAGTATTTCCAGACCGCGATCACTTCGGCCGTATTTTCTACAATCAGGCACGTATGTCAAGCCAAGGTATCGCCCAGATTGCAGTGGTGATGGGTAGCTGTACTGCAGGCGGTGCTTATGTTCCTGCCATGTCAGATGAAACCATTATTGTGCGGAATCAGGGCACGATCTTCCTCGGCGGCCCTCCTCTGGTTAAGGCAGCTACTGGTGAAGTGGTGTCCAGTGAGGATCTCGGTGGTGGTGATGTGCATACCCGTTTGTCTGGCGTGGCTGATCATCTGGCAGAAAATGATGAACATGCACTTGCAATTGCCCGCAACATCGTGGCCAACCTGAACAAAAAGCCAAACAAGACCACAGATGAAATCGAAGCGCCGCTGTTTGACAGTTCGGAACTGTACGGCATTGTGCCGAGTGACGCGCGCAAGCCTTTTGATATCCGTGAAGTGATAGCGCGTATTGTCGATGGCTCACGTTTTGATGAATTCAAAGCACGTTTCGGCACTACTCTGGTGACCGGTTTTGCCAAGCTCTATGGCATGCCGGTCGGGATTATTGCCAATAACGGGATTTTATTTTCCGAGTCTGCCCAAAAAGGCGCACATTTTATTGAACTGTGTACCCAGCGCAATATTCCACTGATTTTCCTGCAAAATATTACCGGCTTTATGGTCGGTCGCCAGTATGAAAATGAAGGCATTGCCAAAAATGGTGCCAAGCTGGTGATGGCCGTCGCCAATGCCAATGTTCCGAAACTGACTCTAGTGATTGGCGGTTCTTTTGGTGCTGGCAACTACGGTATGTGTGGCCGCGCCTACTCGCCGCGCTTTATGTGGACCTGGCCAAACTCGCGTATTTCGGTGATGGGCGGTGAACAGGCATCTAGCGTCTTGTCGACCTTAAAACGTGACCAGATTGAACAGAAAGGTGGCAGCTGGTCAGCAGAAGAAGAAGACCAGTTTAAACAGCCAATCCGTGATCAATACGAACGCCAAGGCCATCCTTATTATGCGTCTTCGCGGTTATGGGATGACGGTGTGATTGATCCAGCACAATCGCGTGAAGTACTAGCCTTGAGTCTGGCTGCAGCCCTGAATGCGCCAATCCAACCAACCAAATTCGGCGTGTTCCGCATGTAAGAGGTATCAAAAATGGATTATCAATTTTTACAGCTCGAACAGCAGAATCAGGTCGCGACAGTCTGGATTAACCGTGCCGAACTGCACAATGCCTTTAATACTCAAGTCATTCAAGAACTGCATGCCTGCTTCCAGTCTTTAAACAGCCGTGATGATGTGCGTGTCGTGATTCTGGCGGGTCGTGGCAAAAGCTTCTCGGCCGGTGCTGACCTGAACTGGATGAAACAGGCCGGTCAGGCTTCTCAAGCAGACAATGAAGCCGACGCCTTGAAGTTAGCGAAAATGCTGCAAAGTCTGGCGACCTTGAAACAGCCGACCATTGCCCGGGTACATGGTATTGCTTTTGGTGGTGGCATGGGGCTGGCTTCGGCCTGTGATATTTGCGTGGCCAGTACCGATGCCAAGTTTGCGACGTCGGAAGTACGTTTAGGTCTGGCACCTTCGACCATCAGCCCTTATGTAATTCGTGCGATTGGGGCTCGTCAGGCCTCACGTTATTTCCTGACCGCCGAGCGGATTACTGCTGAACAGGCCAAAAGCATTGGTCTTGCGCATGAAGTCACTCCACCGGAACAGCTCGACAGCAAAATTGATGAAATTGTGGAAGCACTTTTACTTGGTGGTCCTGCTGCACAGAGCGCATCCAAACAGTTGATTCAACTGGTTGACCAACAGGTTTTGACCGAAGATTTACTGCTTAAAACAGCACAGCATATTGCCCATATTCGCCAGGGAGATGAGGCGAAAAATGGCCTGAATGCATTTTTAAACAAACAAAGCCCGGCCTGGATCAAGACCACGGCATAACAACAAGAAGGATCCTACGATGTTTGAAAAGATTTTAATTGCCAACCGTGGTGAAATTGCCTGCCGTGTAATTCGTACAGCGAAGAAATTAGGGATTGCCACCGTTGCTGTCTACTCCGATGCCGATGCGCAGGCACAGCATGTGAAACTGGCCGATGAAGCGATCTATATTGGTGAATCGCCAGCTGCACAAAGCTATTTACAGATTGAACGCATTATTCAGGCAGCAAAAACCACAGGCGCTCAGGCAATTCACCCGGGTTATGGTTTCCTGTCCGAAAATGACCAGTTTGCCCTGGCCTGTCAGGACAACAATATTGTGTTTATTGGTCCGCCAGTCGATGCCATTCTGGCAATGGGTCTGAAAGCGACCTCTAAAGCCCTGATGGAAAAAGCCGGTGTACCTTTAACCCCTGGTTATCACGGCACCAATCAGGATGCTGACTTCCTGAAAAAGCAGGCAGACAATATTGGCTATCCGGTATTGATTAAAGCCAGTGCCGGCGGTGGCGGTAAAGGCATGCGTCTGGTGGAACGCAGTGAAGATTTCCTGAGTTCACTCGCTTCTTGTAAAAGTGAAGCACGTTCAAGTTTTGGCAATGAAGACGTTCTGATTGAACGCTATGTGATTCAGCCACGTCATATTGAAGTGCAGGTGTTTGGTGATACCCACGGCAATTATGTACATCTGTTCGAACGTGATTGCTCGGTACAGCGCCGTCACCAGAAAGTGCTGGAAGAAGCACCAGCTCCAAAAATGCCGGAAGACAAACTGGAGGCGATGCGTCAGGCGGCGATTGATGCTGCGCGTGCAGTGAACTATGTCGGTGCCGGTACAGTCGAGTTTATCGTGGAGCAAGACGGCACAGCTTACTTCATGGAAATGAACACCCGTCTTCAGGTTGAACATCCAGTGACGGAAATGATTACCGGACAGGATCTGGTGGAATGGCAACTGCGCGTGGCCTTTGGTGAACCTTTACCGAAACAGCAGCATGAATTGCAGATTCATGGACATGCACTCGAAGCTCGTGTCTATGCCGAAGAACCGGAAAAAGGCTTTATTCCTGCGATTGGTCAGATCAGCTACCTGCATTATCCAGAGCAAAGTGACTGTGTCCGTGTCGATAGCGGTATTGTCGAAGGTGATGAAATCAGCACCTATTATGATCCGATGATTGCCAAACTGATTGTCTGGGGCAAAAACCGTGAAGCAGCCTTGACCCAAATGCACCATGCACTGGGTCAGTTCCATGTTGATGGTCTGGGTAACAATATTGCTTTTCTAGATCGCCTAGTGCTGTGCGAATCGTTTAAAAATGCACATTTAGATACTGGCCTGATTCAACGTGAAGAAGAATTCCTGCTCAAACCTTCTGCGGATATCAGTGCCGAACTGGTAGTTAGTGCCGCACTGATTGAGCTACTGTCACGTCAGGCACAGAACCCCGTTCCAAGCAATCCGGTGTGGCAGCAAAAAGCATTCTGGCGCCTGAACCAGAAAAATAGCCATACAGTGCAATTACAACGTAATGGTTTTACCCTAAAAGCTCAGTTCAGCACCCAAGATCAAGGATTTGTCGCCAGCTATAACGGTCAGCAGATTGAGATTCAAGGTCAGCTCGTCGATGCCCATACTTTAGCGTTGCAACTGGCGGGTAAACAGCAAAAACTGGCTTTTAGCCAGACTGAGCAAGGCATTACCCTGTTCCAGAATGGTCAAAGCTATAAGTTCAATTACCTGAAGTCTGATTTTAATAATCAGGATGAACAAGGCACGGAAAATAATCTGATCGCGCCAATGCCAGGTGTCATTACCCAGGTGCTCGTGGCAGCCAATGACAAAGTCAAAAAAGATGATGTGCTGATGACGCTGGAAGCCATGAAGATCGAATATTCAATTCGTGCACCGCATGACGGCATCATCGCAAGTTCATATTTCCAGAAGGGTGATCAGGTTAAAGCTGGTGATGAACTGGTCGAATTCCAGCCACTGGCGGAGGAAGTTGCATGACGGATTTTGTCAAAATCGTAGAAGTCGGGCCACGCGATGGCCTGCAAAATGAAAAAACACCTTTGACATTGGATGACCGGAAAAACCTGATTGTAGACCTGATGAAAACCGGTCTACAGTCCATCGAAGTCGGCTCCTGCGTTTCAGCCAAATGGGTACCGCAAATGGCAGACAGTGATGTGCTCTTTGCCAGCCTACCCCAAGATCCGAATATTCAATTCAGTCTGCTGACCCCAAATCTGAAAGGTTTTGAATCGGCACTGGCTGTAGGTTGCAAGGAAGTGGCGGTATTTACCGCTGCTTCTGAAAGCTTTACCCGCAAAAACATCAATTGCTCGATTGATGAAAGCTTCGAGAAGTTTGCCGATGTCATGGCAGCCGCCAAAGCCAATGACATTAAGGTGCGCGGCTATGTCTCCTGCATGGTGGACTGCCCTTATGAAGGTGCCATTGATCCAAAGCAGGTGGTAAAAGTCACCCAGCGTTTGCTGGAGATGGGCTGCTACGAAGTGTCATTGGGTGAAACCATTGGTACAGCAACACCGGATCGGGTGAAAAATGTCTGGGAGGCTTGTCTGGCTGAACTTGATGCTAAAGTTTTGGCAGGCCATTTTCATAATACTTACGGCATGGCGATTGCGAATATCTACCAGTCGCTATTACAAGGCATTCGCGTATTTGATTCATCCATTGCAGGCTTAGGTGGCTGCCCTTATGCCAAAGGGGCTTCAGGCAATGTTTCAACTGAAGACCTGTATTACCTGCTCTCGAATATGGGCTTTGAAACCGGTATTCAGCTAGACGCCCTGATGCAGGCCAGCCGTAATATCAGTGAAGTCTTGCAGCGCAATAATCCATCCAATTATGCCAATGCCTATTGGCAAAAAGCCTGTGCTTGAAAATAAGCTTGCTTGAGCAAAATGATCTTAAGCAAACCATAAGGATATAAGCAGCAGATTGAAGTCTGCTACAACAATAATAGAGGTGACAAGATGTCAAACAAGGTTTATGACAGCGCTCAATCCGCCTTAAAGGATGTGGTGCAAGATGGTCATACCCTGGCCGTTGGTGGTTTTGGTTTATGCGGTATTCCAGAAGCTTTGATCGTAGCTTTAAAAGAAACAGGTGCTAAACAACTCACCTGTATTTCCAACAATGCCGGCGTAGACGGCTTCGGTCTCGGACTTCTGCTGGAAACCAAACAGATTAAAAAAATGATTTCATCTTATGTCGGTGAAAATAAAGAGTTTGAACGTCAATATTTAAATGGCGAACTGGAAGTTGAACTGACCCCACAGGGTACACTGGCAGAAAAATTACGTGCTGGCGGTGCCGGTATTCCGGCTTTTTATACGGCGACGGGTGTCGGAACCGTGATCGCTGAAGGTAAGGATGTCCGTGAATTTAATGGCAAGTCTTACATTCTGGAAGAATCTTTAACTGCCGATGTGGCGCTAGTCAAAGCCTATAAGGCAGATAAAGCTGGCAACCTGATTTTCCGTAAAACCGCCCAAAACTTTAATCCGGTCTGTGCCATGGCGGGTAAAGTCACCATTGCTGAAGTTGAAGAAATTGTCGAAATTGGCGTGCTGGAGCCGGATGAAATCCATCTACCCGGCATTTATGTGAACCGGATTGTACTGAATACCCAACCGGAAAAACGCATTGAACAGATGACTTTAAAGGCGGAGGCTTGATCATGGCTTGGACACGTAATCAAATGGCGCAGCGCGCAGCACAAGAGCTTGAAGATGGTTTCTATGTCAATTTAGGGATTGGCCTGCCGACGCTAGTCGCGAATTATATTCCGGAAAATATCAATGTCTGGCTGCAGTCGGAAAATGGTTTGCTGGGGATTGGCGAATTTCCAACCGAGGAGACTATCGATGCCGACCTGATCAATGCCGGTAAACAGACGGTCACAGCGCGTAAAGGTGCTTCATTTTTCTCAAGTGCCGATTCCTTTGCCATGATCCGTGGCGGTCATGTCAATATTGCCATTCTGGGGGCGATGGAAGTGTCTGAAACTGGTGATCTGGCCAACTGGATGATTCCGGGCAAAAAGGTCAAAGGCATGGGTGGTGCCATGGATCTGGTCGCGGGTGTACAAAAGGTCGTGGTCTTGATGGAACACTGCGCCAAAGATGGTACACCGAAGATTGTACCGCAATGTAGCCTGCCCCTTACCGGCCAAGCTGTGGTGAACCGGATTATTACCGACCTCGGTGTACTGGATGTTACTCCTGATGGAATTCGACTGGTTGAACTGGCACCAGAGGTAAGTTTTGAAGAGATTCAAAAAGTCACTGGGGTAGCGCTACTACGTAACGCTGCCTGATCTAGCCAGCCCTTAAGAATAAAATTTCTTAAGGGCTTTTTTATATATAGCTGCTTCATTTCAAAATAATAATTGCAGAATAAATGGATTTTAATCATGCAAACTCAACAAAATATTTTGCAGCGCTTCGCCATGCGCGTCAGCGACTGGTCTGAAAAATGGTTTCCGGATTCTTATATTTTTGCCCTACTCGGTGTCATCATTGTGGCGATTGCCGCCATTGGAATTGGTGCACCGGCACAGGATGTCGCGATTTCCTTTGGAGACGGCTTCTGGAGCTTGATTCCCTTTACCTTGCAGATGTGCATGCTGATCGTGGTCGGTTATGTGGTTTCCGTATCCAAGCCTGTCCAGCTGCTGATCCAGAAAATAGCACGCTTGCCGCATTCCGGTCGTGGTGCGATTGTCCTGGTCGCCACGGTCAGCCTGTTAATTTCCCTGATTAACTGGGCCATGAGTACTGTACTGACTGCACTTCTAGTGATTGCACTGGCACAGCGTAAAGAGCTTAACATGGATTACCGCGCTGCTGCGGCTGCCGCGATTATCGGGATGGGTGCGACCTGGGCACTGGGCATCAGTTCTTCAGCTGCACAGTTACAGGCCAATAAAAGCAGTCTGCCTGAACCGATTTATAACCTGACGGGCGTGATTCCATTTACCGAGACTATTTTCCTGCCGCAATCCATGATCATGACGGCGGTACTGATTGTAGCTTCAATCGCAATTGCTTACTGGTCAGCACCTAAAGGCTCTGACATTAAAACCATTGAACACTTCCCGATTCAGATTGAAGAAGAAAAACCGGAAGTATCTGCCGAAAAAAGACCGGGGGATTGGTTGGAAAATTCACCCATTTTAAGCATTTTGATCGTGATTCTGGGCGCAGTCTGGATGTTTAACGAATTTTCCAAAAGTAATCCGATTCTGGCCATTTCCAGCTTAAATACCTATAACTTTATCTTTCTGATTTTGGGCGTGGCCTTGCACGGTACACCACGAAATTTCCTGAATGCAGTCTCCAAGGCTGTTCCGGCTATTTCAGGAGTACTGATCCAGTTTCCGTTGTATGGCAGTATTGCCTTTATGATGACCAATGCGCTAAATCCGGCCGATCTGTCATTGTCACATTACATTGCCGAATTTTTTGTTTCGATTGCTTCTCAGGAAACCTTTGCCATCGTGATGGGACTTTATTCAGCAATTCTGGGCTTCTTTATTCCATCCGGTGGAGGCAAATGGATTATCGAAGCACCCTATGTGATGCAGGCTGCACATGACCTGAAAGTGCATCTGGGCTGGTCGGTGCAGATTTATAATGCGGCAGAAGCCTTGCCTAATCTGATTAACCCTTTCTTTATGCTGCCGATGCTGGGTATCCTGAAATTAAAAGCCAAAGATGTGATTGGATTTACGGTTACCCAGCTGATTTTCCATCTGCCTTTGGTACTGTTCCTGCTCTGGTTCCTGGGAAGAACCATGACCTATAGCCCGCCAGTATTTTCTTAATTTAAGATAATAAAAAAGGACAAAAATTCGTCCTTTTTTATTTAGGCCGTTCTCTTAATTTGCTGTCTTCTCCACCACACCTTCATCATCTACTTCACGTACCACTCCCGTTTCAGTATTGACGACTTCAAAGGTCACGCGACGGTTCTGGAACTGCCCGGCAGGTGTGGCATTAGGTTCAACTGGCTGATCCGCTCCCATGCCAACTGCCTGTAACTGTGCAGGATCGACGCCTTGTTGAACGAGGTAGTCGGTCACCGCTTGGGCACGTTGCACAGACAGCGCCTTATTCTCTGCTTCGCTGCCTTGAGCATCAGCATGTCCTTTAACTTTCAGGATAACTTGTGGCGCACGTTGCAATAATGCAGCAGCCTGATCCAGCACCAATTTATTGACCTCTGGAACTTCGGTAGAGGCGGTATCAAAATTGATGATCTGTAAATTGAGTGCAGTCGCTACATCCAATGCTTTAACATCGTCCTCCTTAATGCTAGCCAGAGCCTGTTCTGCTTCATTGTTAGCAGTACTGATTATCTCACTGTTATTTAGAGGCTGTTGAGTCACTACCGTAACATTTTTTGCCAGACTACGAATTTGTGCTACCAGACGCTCAGCTTCAGCATTGCTTGCTGCACGCACCAAAACCTGATTGCCCACCCAGTCCAGTGATACATTTGGCATTCCCTGGATTGCTCTCAAAACAGTCGGGATAGTATCCTGATCGGTGAATTCTGAATGATAGGCATCACTACTCAACGTACCGCAACCAATATTATAATTAAAAATCTGTTTAATCTCGTTTTGCAGAATTTCCATATATTGCGGATTATTCAACCCTATCTGGCAACTTATAATTTCACCATTGCTACCCGTACTCAATTGCAAAGAGGCAGGTTGGACGGCTACAGCTTCACTGGCAACCTGCCTGTCCTGACCGGCTTGTGGATCATCATCATGCATACAACTACGAATAAAAAACAGGGTTAAAGCTGCCAGAATCAGAAAAATGATAACGGGCCATAAAAAGCTTGTTTTTCTCTCTTCCTGAACCACAATGACAGACTCTGGTTCAAGCACAGGTTCTTGGTTTAAACTGTGTCCCGCCAAGGGTGAAACACCAAGCGCTGCCAAAATAGGGCCAGCCCAAACAGGCAAGGCGCGTTGAATTGAATCAGCATGAGTTTCCAGCAAATGGCTAATGGCTTCCTGACTTGGAGCCCCTGCTTCAGTCTGTAAGAAATTCATGGTCGGTACAATTGACCGATTCAGGGTCTGTTCTATTTCTTCTTGTGGTGCACTCTGATCAAGTTGATCCAGAAACTGCTGCTTTAATGCCGGATTTGCATTGAATAATTCATGAATCTTTGGATTGAGTTGCTGACCAAGAATCTCGATCCAGGCGGGGCGAGCACGCAATATACTTAAAAATACGGGATAGAACTGCGCCAAAGCTTGATCTTTGGCAAATAAATGCTCTGTTTCACCTTGAAGCACAATGGCCGTAACATCACTTTTTAAGCGTTCCATAAAGTCTATATTCATAATCGTCACCATTCTTTTGATTTTTCTAATGTTTAATATTTAAGCAGTGTAACGACCCCTATTTTTTGAAAATGTAAATAATTGTATGAATATCATAAAGTTTCACTATTTTTGTTAGTGTGGCATTTCGCCAATACAATTTAAAAAATAAAAAAAAGCCAGCCGAAGCTGACTTTTATAAAGTTTCTCTTATTTAAGCAACATAAGTTTGAATCACTTTACCCAGCACTTTTTGATTGATTAACGGTGTATTCTTACCTTGTGACACGATGCTTTCTTTATCCAGGGTCCACTCCAGTTCAGGATCTAGAAGCGCCCAACCTGATTCATTTACCCAGCGATCTGCCATTTGTGCAACACGAGCCGGAGCCAAGGTTACTTTTTCTACCCATTCCAGTGGAGTTAACAACCCCTCACGAATCAGTTGCAGACCAAAAGGCACATAGGTATCAAAAGCAGTGAATCCTGGTTGCGTTTCCGCAAATGGCGCCATTTTCGCAGAACTGCTCAGCGGTTCATGATGGGTGCAGATGGCATCAATCACACCGGATTTTACTCCCTGACGCAGCAATTCTTTATCCTGTTCTGAACGAAGCGGCGGACGCACATGTGCAAGAGAGTTAAAACCGTCAATCAAATGATCGGTCAGATGCAGCTGGTGCATCGCTACATCACAGGTCACCGGCAAACCTTTTTCCTTTGCAATACGGATCAATTCGACAGATGCACCACAAGACAACAGACCGAAGTGTGCACGTACATGGGTGGCTTCAATCATGAGCAAGTATTTGGCGATTGCCACGGTTTCAGCCAGTGCCGGAATCATCGGCAAGCCCTGACGTGAAGCAATAAAACCTTCATGTACGCAGCCATCTTTGGCAATTTGTGGTTCTTCTGCATAGAATACCACTGTCAGGTCTAAACCTGCGGCATATTCAAGTGTACGCAGGACTACATCATCATTGGCAAACGGCGCGCTGGCATTGGAAACGGCACTACAACCACCTTTTTTCAGACCCGCCATATTTGCCGGCTGTTGACCATTTAAGCCTTGGGTTTGCGCACCAATTACCTGTAAATATATCCCACCATCCAGCATGGCTTTATCAACCAGGCCGTGAATCAGCGCACCATTGTCTTGAACAATCGGTTTTGAATCTGGTGGGGTAAATACATGCAGGATACCGTTAGCTCGTGCTGCCTTACCTTCCGACTTTAAAGTCCCATGTTGCTGCTGGCCTGGCTCACGTAGACGTGCACACAGGTCAACCATGGTAGGCATCAGCCATTTGCCTTGACCATCAAGGGTCTCGGCAACGTCTGAGGATGCCTCTACACGCTTACCATTTTCGAGATAAACCGTTTCGATCGAATCTGTTTTTGCAATTGGGTCGAGAACACGGACATTTTCAATTTTTACAATAGACATGACTTATTCCTTATACCGCAATCGCTTCAATCAAACCCTGTTCCTGTAACTGCCCCTGCATCGCCAGTGCCAGTACTGCCATACGCACCGCAATACCATTGGTCACCTGATGCAGAATCACCGACTGTGAGCCATCTGCAATGCTGGAATCAATTTCCACCCCACGGTTCATTGGTCCTGGATGCATCACGATACAATCCGGCTTGGCCATCGCAAGACGTTCTTTGTTCAGACCATACATTTTGTAAAACTCGGCTTGCGAGGCAAGTGCTGGAGAATCAATCCGCTCGTTTTGAATACGTAGCGTAATAATCACGTCGCAGTCTTTAATGCCCTCTTCCATCTTGTTAAACAGACGAACACCATCGCCATATTCTTCAAAGCCTAATGGCAACAAAGTATTGGGTGCAATCACCCGGATATCTTGACAGCCCAAAGTTTGCAAGGCGGCCACATCTGAGCGTGCCACACGCGAATGCTTAATATCGCCGATAATAGCGATCGACATTTCTTCGAATTTTTTATTGGTTTCACGGCGAATGGTCAGCATGTCCAGCATGGCTTGCGTCGGATGCGCATGACGGCCATCACCGGCGTTAATAATGGCGACGTCTGGGCAGACATCTTTGGCAATAAAATGTGCTGCTCCAGAAGATGAATGACGTACCACGAAAATATCGGCCGCCATGGCTTCCAGATTCCATAAAGTGTCACGCAGGGTTTCACCTTTAGAGGTACTCGAACGGGCAATATCGATATTGAGAACGTTGGCAGAAAGGCGCTTGGCAGCGGCTTCAAAGGTAGTTCGGGTACGGGTAGAATTTTCGAAGAACAGGTTCATCACCGTTTTGCCTTCCAGCAAATTATTGGTGATCAGCTGATTTTGGTCATTAAAAAAGGACTGTGCAGTGTCCAATATTTTTGTCAGGGTTTCTTTAGAAAGACCTTCGATGGTCAAGAAGTGTTTTAGATTACCTTCTTTATTGAGTTGAATCTGGCTCGGTGTATGCAATGCCGCCAAGTGCATGAGAGATTCCTTATGCGTTAAGTCAACATATTATACAGAGATTGGCGAATTTTTATAGTTGAGCACGTTGCTACTTGTACAAAAAGCATCTGAACAATAAAAACAGAAAATCAGATTCATCTTTATTTTTTCAACAAGATAATTTAACCCGATTTACATCCTGCTGATTTTAAATATTAAAAAATGGGTGCTTCAGTCTGGAGCATTCACACCCTCTCCTGTCTAGCGTAATGCACCAATATAACGATGTGATACTTGTGCACGATAGATATCATCTTCATCCGGTTCAACCGAGATCAGCTCATTCTGCTGGCTTAGGTTCGTGGCCTCTATTTCAGAACCTTGTCCTGTTTCCGAAATCTCCAGTACCATTTTCAGGCGCTGGATCAGATGACTCAACTCTGGGTCCTGGGTCTGCTCTGCCAGCTGAATCACATGCCGGGCATAGTCCAGATTCTCTGCCAAAAAAAGTGCATCAATTACCCGACCGGAAACACGTCGTAAACGCGCATAAATTAAAGTGGCCACTGAAAAAGCGTCATGGTTGCGTAACTGATTCTCTAACATCTTTACCCTCATTATAAAATTGAAAAATCAGGCAGCCATCGCTCCCCATCGACTGACTGCCTGATTTACAGTGGATAGAGCAAAATACGTACCAGTTTTTCAATTTATAATACAAATACGCATATTCTCTATGGCAGCTCAGGCCTTTCAGAGAATTTAAAAAGCTTTCAATATAAAAATACGGTAAACTTAGCGCAGTTTTTATTTATCTTTTTTTGGTCTCTCTATTATATGAATACCTCTCCACGTTTAAGCAATTATTGGGTCACCTGTGCCGATGGGCTGGAAACCTTATTAGAAGAAGAAATTCAAGGCTTAGGTGTTCAGAATATTGAGCGTTTTCCGGGCCGTCTAACCTTTAAAGGCACCCTGGAAAATGCTTATCGTATCTGCATGTGGTCACGTCTGGCTTCACGTGTCTTGATGCCGATCCACACGCATGAAATTGAATTTTCTCATGATGCGCGTGATGTTGCAGAAGAACTCTATGAAGGAGCTCTCAGCTTTGACTGGTCGCTGATTTTTGCACCACAAAGTACCTTTGCGATTCGTTTGCATGTCGAGCGTGATATCAAGGTCAATACCCAGTTTGCAACTTTACGTGCCAAAGATGGTGTCGTGGATTCCTTTATGGAAGCGGTAGGCAAACGTCCAAGCATTGATACCAAACAGCCTGAAATCACCATGTATATTCTGGCAGGCAAGAAAGAACATACTTACTGCCTGGACCTGTCTGGCGACTCTTTGCATAAACGCGGTTATCGCCGGTTCATGACTGACGCCCCGATCAAGGAAAACCTGGCCGCTGCGATTCTGCAAAAAGGTGGTTTAAAAGCGTTAAATCCGGATATCGTGGTTGATCCAATGTGTGGTTCAGGAACGTTCATTATTGAATCACTGATGATCTTGACCGACCGTGCGCCTGGTCTGGTCCGTCGTTTCGGTTTTAATGGCTGGAATGGTCATGACCATGAACTCTGGATGAGCATCAAGGCAGAAGCTGCTGAGCGTCATCAAGCGGCAATGGAAAATCCATTACCACAATTCTATGCCTTCGATGCGGACTGGGAAGCGGTTAAAGCCACCAGACAAAATATTATCGCGGCGGGTTTTGAATCCGCACTCGACAATATCATGATTGAAGAACGGACTTTAAATGACTGGCCTGATTTTCATGCAGAAGGCAAGAAAGTATTCTTCGTGACCAACCCGCCTTATGGTGAACGTCTCGGTGATAAAGCCCAAAACCGTTCTTTATACTTGGGTTTATCAGCTTTACTGCAAAAGAATTTCCCGAATCAAAAAGCGGCTGTGATTGCCTCACAAGTGGAACAGGCCGACGTGCTGGCATTCAATGATCCGCAAATCCTGCGTTTGATGAATGGTAAATTGCCGATTTATATCCGCTTCGGTACGGTTAAACCGGCCGCGGTGGTACGTCCATTCCTAGAAAGCTGGCAGCCTCAGCAGTTTGAGCCGATTGAAGGTGCGATGGAGTTTGCCAACCGTCTGACCAAAAACATGCAAGCTCTAAAAAAATGGGCAGTCAAGGAACAGATCCATTGTTTACGTCTCTATGATGCAGATTTACCTGATTTTAACGTCGCAGTAGATTTGTATGGCGAGCGTTTGCATGTACAAGAATATGCGCCACCTAAAACTATTGATCCGGAAAAAGCCAAGAAACGTTTCAACCTGGCCTTACAGGCAATTCGCGCCGTGACCGGTTTGGGCCGTGATGCGATCTTTATCAAGACCCGTGCGCGTCAGGAAGGTAAAAACCAGTACACCAAACAAAGTACAGCATCCAAGCGTTTTATCGTACAGGAAGGCAAGGCCAAGATTCTGGTCAACCTGACCGATTATCTGGATACCGGTCTATTCCTGGATCACCGTCAAATGCGTTTACGTATTGCACGTGAAGCAAAAGGCAAACACTTCCTGAACCTGTACAGCTATACCTCAACGGCAAGTTTACATGCTGCTTTGGGCGGTGCTGCGAGCACGACCAGCGTCGATCTGTCGAATACTTATTTGAACTGGTCAAAAGAAAATTTTGTCCTGAACGGTTTAACCGTGGATCATGCGGATGAACAGCACCAGTTCTTTGCCTCTGACTGTTTCGAATGGCTGAAAGAAGGCCATGAGCAATATGACCTGATCTTTATTGATCCGCCAACGTTTTCGAACTCGAAGAAATTCTACGGTACCTTTGATGTCCAGCGTGACCATTTATCCCTGCTGAAACGTGCCATGAACCGTTTAACCAGCGATGGTACCCTGTATTTCTCAAATAACTATCGTGGTTTTGAGATGGATGAAGAAATTCTGGCGTTCTTTGATGTTGAAGAAATTACCCAGGAAACCATTGGTCCTGACTTTAAGCGGAATCAAAAGATTCACCGTGCCTGGAAAATCCGTCATCCGCAAGTTTAACGCCTTATAGACTTGCGACTAATATCCAGTCACAAATAAAAAACCCAGTTCAATTGAACTGGGTTTTTTCATGGAACATATAATAAACTGGATTGAAACTTAGCTGAGTTTCATTTTTTCAAAAACCAGCTCACCATGTTCCGCTCTCACCAGAATCGTATCGCCCGGCTGGAATTCTCCCGCAAGAATTTTCTGAGCCAGTCCATTTTCAATACGTTGCTGAATCGCGCGTTTTAGCGGACGTGCACCATACAGCGGATCAAACCCGACCTCAATCAATTGCTCAAAGGCAGTATCATCTACCGACAGGCGCATATCCCGTTCGGCCAGGCGTTGACGTAAACGGTCCAGCTGAATATCGGCAATACCGCGAATCTGGTCT
The DNA here is from genome assembly GCF_001647575.1 of Acinetobacter sp. SFD. Lineage (NCBI taxonomy): Bacteria > Pseudomonadati > Pseudomonadota > Gammaproteobacteria > Moraxellales > Moraxellaceae > Acinetobacter > Acinetobacter sp. SFD. The sequence continues at coordinate 13,193 of NZ_LSZJ01000012.1, read as the reverse complement.
TTTTCCAGTGCGTGGAATACGACAATCTCATCAATACGGTTAATAAATTCCGGACGGAAATGTTCAGATACCGCATTCATCACCACTGTCCGAACTTCATCGCGTGTTGCGCCTTCACCTAACTCGCGAACGTCTTGTGAACCCAGATTCGAAGTCATGACAATCACGGTATTTTTAAAATCTACTACACGGCCTTGGGAATCAGTTAAACGACCATCATCCAGCACTTGCAGCAAGATGTTAAAGACATCCGGATGTGCTTTTTCGACTTCATCGAACAAGAGCACACTATACGGTTTACGGCGCACAGCTTCTGTCAGCACCCCGCCTTCTTCATAGCCCACATAACCCGGAGGCGCACCAACCAGACGGCTTACCGAGTGTTTTTCCATAAACTCGGACATGTCGATCCGGATCATTGCATCGTCACTGTCAAACAGGAAGTTCGCCAAGGCTTTGGTTAGTTCTGTTTTACCTACACCGGTCGGTCCAAGGAACAGGAATGACCCGCTTGGGCGATTAGGATCAGACAAGCCTGCACGTGAACGGCGCACGGCATTGGATACGGCCACCACGGCTTCATCCTGACCCACCACACGTTTATGCAGGAATTCTTCCATATGCAGCAGTTTGTCACGCTCACCCTGCAGCATTTTCGCGACAGGAATACCGGTAGCCGCACTGACGACTTCCGCAATTTCATTCTCGGTCACCTTGTCACGCAACAGTTTTGGTGACTCGCTTTCCTCCGCTGCTTCAATGCGCTCTAGCTGCTTTTGCAATTCAGGAATCACGCCATACTGATAGCGTGCTGCCTCTGCCAGATCACCTTCGCGCTGTGCTTTATCTAGGGCTATACGTGCCTGATCCAGTTTAACTTGGATATCCTTGTTGCCAGCCACCAAGGCTTTATCTGCACGCCAGATTTCTTCCAGATCTTGGTATTCTTTCTCGACCGTTTCAATCTGTTGGGTCAGATGCTTAATCTCGCCTTTGGCACCGCTATCCTCATCTTTTTTCACTGCTTCAAGCTGCATTTTCAGCTGGATCAGACGGCGCTCCAGTTTATCTAGCGCTTCAGGTTTGGAATCTAGCTCCATTTTGATACGGGATGCAGCTTCATCAATCAGGTCAATGGCTTTATCGGGCAACTGGCGATCGGTAATATAACGATGTGACATTTTTGCCGCTGCAATAATTGCAGAATCCAGAATTTGTACACCATGATGCGTTGCATAACGGTCTTTCAGGCCACGTAGAATCGCAATCGTGTCTTCGACACTCGGTTCATCTACCAGCACTTTTTGGAAACGACGCTCAAGTGCAGCATCTTTTTCAATATACTGGCGGTATTCATCCAGAGTTGTCGCTCCCACACAGCGCAATTCGCCACGTGCCAATGCAGGTTTCAGCATGTTGCCGGCATCCATCGCACCATCACTTTTACCTGCGCCTACCAGTGTATGCAATTCATCGATAAACAGGATGATTTCACCTTCGTGTTTGGCAATATCTTTGAGTACAGCTTTTAAGCGTTCCTCAAACTCGCCGCGGTATTTGGCACCGGCCAGCAAAGAACCGAGGTCCAATGACAAAACACGCTTGCCTTTGAGCCCTTCAGGTACTTCACCATTGATAATACGCTGCGCCAGACCTTCGACAATTGCTGTTTTACCCACCCCCGGCTCACCAATCAGTACCGGGTTATTTTTAGTACGGCGTGACAAGACCTGAATGGTACGACGGATTTCATCATCACGCCCAATCACAGGATCAAGCTTGCCTGCCAAAGCACGTTCTGTTAAATCGATGGTGTACTTATTTAGTGAATCACGCTGATCTTCATGATTATTGCTCATGACTTTTTCATCACCTCGAAATTGATTGATAATCTGACGTAAAGTCTCTGCCTTTACTCCAGCACTGCTTAATAAATTTTTGGTATTTCCTGTTTCTGCAAGTGCCAGTAGCACCCAGTCTGTTGAAAGGAATTCATCTCCGGCTTTTTGGGCATAACTGTCTGCCAGATGTAAAACTTTTGCCGCTTCAGGGCTGAGATTAATATCTGCAGATGGATTACTCAGTGTGGCTGCATTACTTAGCGCTGTTTCCAGTTTGGTTTGCAATTCCCGCAGGTTTGCTCCGGCCTGTTGCAACAAGCTGACATTGGAAGTTTCATCCATCAAGGTCGCCAAGATATGAATTCCATCAATAGAAGCATGATCCCTGCTCATTGCCAACGATTGGGCATCTGAAAGGGTTTGCTGCAGGCGGTTGGTAAATTTTTCAAAACGCATTCTTGTTATTCCTCAGCACAAATATTCTATTTGAAAAATATATGGGGGCATGCGAGAAAAAATTCAATTCTTTTATATATATTTTTCAAAAACTTAAATTATATTATTGGACATATATCAGTAATAATATTGGTATAGTTCTAGTTAATTTCAAGCGTAATAATTTAAATTATTTTATTTAAATTCCAGTTCACGCTTAAGTTAAAAAATACCCTCACAAGGAGGGTATTTTATTTACGGTGCAGGGTTCGGCTGCTGACGGTGAATATCTTCAATACCTTTGAGGACTTCTTCTGACAGATCAACTTCAAATGCCTGAATATTTTCTTTCAGCTGCTCCGGATTAGTGGCGCCAATAATGGTACTGGTTACAAAGAACTGCTGCTTGATAAAGGCCAAAGCCAGTTGAGTAAGACTTAAGCCATGCTGTTCTGCCAGCTCGGCATATTGCTCGGTTGCCCATTCACTTTGCGGATTACTATAGCGGCTAAAACGTGAGAACAAGGTGACGCGCGCATTGGCAGGACGGGCACCATGCCGGAATTTACCGGTCAGATAACCAAATGCCAAAGGCGAATACGCCAATAAACCTACGTTTTCATATCGGGCAATTTCTGACATGCCAATTTCATAAGTACGGTTCAGCAGGTTATATGGGTTTTGTACACTGACGAATTTGGACAACCCTAATTTTTCTGCAAGGTGCAGAAACTTCATTGTACCCCATGGGGTTTCATTGGACAGACCAATATAACGGATGCGGCCTTTTTTAATTTCATCCTGCAAGGCGGTCAGGGTTTCTTCAAGATCTGTCACGGCACAGTCTTCTGCCGCTTCAGCATTGCCATAACCCAGCTTGCCAAAGAAATTGGTTGGGCGTTGTGGCCAGTGTAACTGATACAGGTCAATATAATCCGTTTGCAGACGTGACAATGACTGGTCAATGGCTGCTGAAATTTCATCGGCAACGAAACGGGTTTTACCATCCCGGATATGGCTACCACCTTGCGATGGTCCGGCAATTTTTGAAGCTAAAAAAAGTTTGTCACGGCCACCGCGGGCAGCGATCCAGTGACCAATAATACGCTCGGTTGCACCCTGCGTTTCAGGTTTTGGCGGCACCGGATACATTTCCGCGGTATCCCAGAAATACAGTCCCTGATCCAGCGCATAATCCAGTTGCTGAAAAGCCTGTTCTTGCGTGTTCTGCTCACCAAAGGTCATGGTGCCCAAACAAATTTCTGGCAAAAGAATACCAGTATCCGCCAATGGTTTGAATTGCATAAAACCTTCCTGTGAATTTTATTCAGTGAATTGAGATTAAGTCGGCTATAGCCTATCGGAATTATAAGGGGGACTTAAATCATCTTTTCTGAGAAGCTTGTTCTAAATTTATATGTATTGGGTAAAGGAACTCTAATAAAAAAGCAAATCCTGAGATTTGCTTTTTAACATCTGAATTATTCGTCTATGGCACCATCGGCTACTGCTTCGGACGTCTCTTCTAGAGAAACATCAAAGATCAGGATAGCTTTACCATCCGTCTCGATCATGCCCTGTTCTTCTAGCGTTTTCAGTACGCGACCCACCATTTCGCGGGAACAGCCAACAATACGACCAATCTCCTGACGGGTAATACGAATCTGACGGCCATTCGGCAAGATCATTGCTTCCGGCTGTGAAGACAGGTCGATCAGGCAACGTGCAATTCGGCCTGAAACGTCAATAAATGCCAGATCAGTCACTTTACGTGTGGTATTTTTCAAACGACGTACCAACTGAGCAAATACCGCATAGCTCAGATCAGGATATTGCTTGCTGATTTCGTGAAAATTTTCATAGGTAATTTCAGCAATTTCACACACATCACGGGTACGAACTTCCGCAGTGCGTTGTGGATTTACCTCGAATAAGCCCATTTCCCCAAAAAAGTCACCCGCATTTAAATATGCTACGACAATTTCACGATCATCATCTTCACGAAGGATGATAGATACAGACCCCTTCAGAATTAAATACAAAGATTTAGATTCTGATCCTGCATCAATGATCGTAGTACGTTTTGGATACCGATTAATATATGCACGTTTTAAAAGTGCTTTCACGGATTCTGGTAATTGCCCCGGAGAAAGCGCATCAGTGCTTAATTGTGAAAAGTTTGAAGTCATGCTAACAGTTCCGATTATGGATAATTTATAGATCGCACAAGACCTAATGTGAACTTGTCACACAGTGGGATTGAAATTCCGTATCAACCCAATTTATGTTAGTGTACAGTTACTTGACAAATTTATAGCTTTTTTTAGGTAGTTGCAATGCAAACAAGCGTTCATTGGTTAGAGAATGTTGCTTTTGAAGCAAAAACTCAAAGTGGTCATAGCCTTATCATGGATGGTTCAGCTGAATACGGTGGTGAAAACCGTGGTCCCCGTCCTATGGAACTGCTTTTAACGGGTCTGGGCGGTTGTGCGTCTTTTGATATTGTTACCATTTTAAAGAAGGCTCGTCAGGATATTACCGATGTACGCTGCGAATTAAAGGCTGAACGTGCAGATACAATTCCGGCAGTTTTCACGAAGATTCACCTGCATTTTGTGGTTAGCGGCAAAGCGATTAAAGACAAACAGGTGGCAAAAGCGGTAGAACTTTCTGCTGAAAAGTACTGCTCTGCCAGCAAAATGCTGTCTGATGGCGGTGTTGAAATCACCCATGACTACGAAATTATCGAAGCTGAATAAAGTTTAAACTTTGTAAAAAAAGCGGCCTTGAAAAGCTGCTTTTTTTTATATCGAAAAAATGTCAATCAGAACTTCTCCCTGTGTTCTTTTCTCATACCCATTAAACTGAAAGATCATTACCATCCTTCTAAATTCAATCTAAACACTGAATGTCTTTACCTGAATTAGAAATGAAAGTAGTTTAAAAAACTTCAAGATATGTAGAAAATTCATTTAAAGCATAAATACATTTAAACACCTTAAAATTCTGTTCACATCCAGATTCAGGATCTGAAATGTAATTGGCCACTTACTGAAAAATGGGGTCAGGAGCAGGAAGTAAGCTACTTAAACATTTCTTAGTTTCCCCATTTTATTGTTCTTTCTTATCAGGTCTAAATTTTAATTATTAATTTACCTGTCATTAACTTATTTTTTATTTTTTTCAAATTGCTTTAAGAAATATTAAACCTAACATAACCGATAATTATTATTTAAATTAACCAAATTGTCTTATACCGGTCACTTATCCTTTTAAACTATCTTTTCTGAGCCTTGCAATTTTACTTAAGTGCAAAGATTTGCAGATGCAACTTAGCAATTACCAACGATTACTATTAGCACGGAATCCTTAGCAGACTTAGAGCGTTCTGGACAAAGCAAAAATATATCATCCAAAACTCTTCAACTGCATCGAAAATGGATATTTCACTCAAGGAAACACCTCAGACAGTTAAGGTATCCAGTGATCACGCATGTTAGGATCGATTCAGTTCACACCAGACCAAATGCCGGGATTACTACAAAGAGGAATATCGTCATCTGCCAATGTACTCTGTGAGGGTTCCTTAAGATTTATGTATCAGCGAGTCATCATCAGAACCTGAAATTTTCCCATAGAGCCGTGACTTGTTGATCACCCAAGGTTCCCAGGCGGCTTTTAGTGTCAAAAAACATTGTCTTTTTATCTTTGTCTGAATATTTGGGCCACCCTGGGTTGCCATATTTAGCAAATCTGACCTAGGCATCATTCATACTGTCAGACAAAGACTGCGGTGGATTAATACCGACGAAATTCTCCGCTTCTTTTGTGTGAAGCGTTCCGAACGTAAACGGCACGTCTACAAAATGAGCAGCACCCAGAAGGCCATTGTAAGCTGGAGATCGCCAGGAAAAGTGATAAAACCACGTGTTTTGATTACGACTCATAATTTGCGCTATATACAGTGCTGGCATCCTGAACGTGTAGTCCGACATGATCTGGGCATAAACGTCCCCCGGGTTCTCCGCGCTGATACTGTTTGTTGTATAAGCCTGAAATGCATCTGCAGGGAGACCCAGCGCATGAATAACCATGTTCACATCATGAGTCGTGATTTTTTGTAATCCGCTATCGGGCATCAAATATAACCTGTACTCACTGTCGGTACTCCCCACAATAACAGGGACTCGGTTGCTGTCATTCATCGCCAGGTCTTCCATTGGGCTTCTAACGATGATTTTAGAGTCCGCAACCGGCAAAAATGCCGTGCCGCCAAGAGAAAGCCTTCCCCATTGGGTAGCATCTTTGATCTGCTCTCCAACTTTCAGGACATTCTGAACCAGATCATCAAAAGGTACATTGGCCACGGCTTCGGGTTCGGCAGGAATCCCAAGATTGTCGGCAAATTGCCGGGTGATTCGGGTTGCATCGGCTGAGCTAAGCCACTGCATCGGAGGGCTCTGAATAATCGCTTGCTGGTAAAGCCCTTTGGTTTCTGGATTGCCTAAAATGATGGCAACACTGCCTGCACCCGCAGATTGTCCAAAGAGCGTCACCCTGTCCGGGTCACCTCCAAAGTTCGCGATATTATGCTGAACCCATTTAAGTGCTGCGATCTGGTCTACGATACCACGGTTGTCAGGACGTTGAGCAAAATGCATAAACCCATCCACGCCCACCCTGTAGTTTACCGTTACGACCATGCCCCCTTTTCTGGCAAACATGCTTCCGTCATAAACAGACTCCGCGGCATCTTCCCTGATCCAGGCTCCTCCAGGGATCCAGACCATGACGGGTAACTTTCCTTCAGTATGATCAGGCCGCCATATATTGAGAGTTAAATCGCCAGCGCCCCCCCACCAGCCGTTGCGCAGGACTTCTTCCCGGCTGTGGTACGGGCCAGTCAGATACGGTCGCTTTTATTCCTTGCCAGGGCTGCATGGGCTGGGGGTTCTGAAACCGTCGTTCAGGGGTAAAAGGGTTAGCCACATAGGGAATTCCTTTATAAATGCTGATGCCCTCATCGGTGCAGTAACCCTGTACCTTACCCGCCTCAGTATCGACAACGGGGGCCGGTGCATTGCACTGTAAAAATTCCATTCGTATTCCTCCTGGATTCTGCCCCGCCTAATTTAGGTTCAGTAGGATAAAACAATACAATAGGGCTAAAAGCCAAAGAGATTTTTTTTGTTAAAGATAATGAGCCTTCAGTAAATTATCTAAAAATAGCTACTTGAAATAACCCGATACATCGTTTTAATCTTAAATTAATGGCTCTGTATTCAAGGATCAACTGATACTTTACTCAGGAAGGCTGGCAAAGTGGCGTAAAAGCTGTGCTTTCACTTTAAGATCCTTCGTTCCTCTTCAGTTTGTTTGAGCTGACTTTTAAGGCGTAAGCTTTCTTTCTTTGCTTCAAGCAGTTTATGTGCATCAGGTTTATTACGTAAAGGCTGTACGGCCTTTAGCCATTTATAAATGCTGTGCTGGGATACACATAAATGCTCTGCTACACCAGTGACAGAATATCCTTGTTCACTGATCAATTTTACAGCTTCATCTTTAAATTCTAGGGGTATCTTGTTGTCCACTCATAAGGTTCTCTCTTAGGCAAAAGAATAGAAGATATTGCCTGGGAGAATGGTGGCAGTCCAGCAGCACATTGAATTGCTCATGCGCTGCTGGCGGAGGTGCATCTGAGTTCTGTGGTTAACTTCATCCACGGACACTGTAAAGGCACCTTATATTATTTCTGTAATCCCTTCGCTGGGGCAAATTTAAATGGTTTGGCCACACGGTAGTGCTTGGTTGCGTTTCCTGAGAATATGTTTTCCTGGTCGACTCCAAGCTCAAGCTTCATCACCTTTCCAGTTTCCTTCGAGAAGTCAATCTGATTGAGATCGGTCCAGAAGACATTCGGTGACATTGCGGAATCAAAGAAATAGAGGCGCTGCTTATGATCGAACACTGTGCGCCAACGGGTGGTCGCAATTTCCGATTTGCCCGGAGTTGAGAGGCCGAACGGTACAGAAATATTACGGATGATGCCAAAGACACTGGAGCGAAGCTGTTCCGGCTTGGCATTCGGTGGAATTGCCTTCACGTAGTAAGAGGCGCGAGCGAAACGGTCGGCAGCCCGGCTTGTCCCAGGCAACATTGCCGTTCCACCGACTTCTGACCAGTAAGATGCCAGAGCAAGTTGCTCGTCGTATGTAGGAGAATTGGTCATTACCTGATACTGGCGACCATGGTGGATAACTTGCTTGCCGTTGATATACTCAATGATGGCGCTATCGCCGCTTGAGTCAGACAATGACAGGTGAACAGTCGCTTTGAATTGGGTGCCAGGCATCGCATTGGTCACGATCGTAAACGGCTGCTTCTCAAAAGCGGCCACCGCTTCAGCAACAGTTGCAAAGTTGTCAAGTTGTCAAGTTGTCAAGTTGTCAAGTTGTCAAGTTGTCAAGTTGTCAAGTTGTCAAGTTGTCAAGTTGTCAAGGGCATACTGCGCCCAAGCTGCAATCGTCAATCCAGGCGCATCATTTACCTTAAAGGCAGGATACTTTGACTCATCCAGCCAAAGCACATTCGCAACCAGACCTGCTTCGTTCGCCCCGTCACTGGTTGAATTGTCGTAGGTAGCCGCCACTACTGATCCATATTTCGATGTCCAGCGAATGGAATTCGGTCCCAATTCGCCATTCCGCTCCATACCCCGAGGAAAAATATAGAGATCGGTTGAGATTGGTTGCTCCCAGTCCATCGAGCGGGCTGTAAAAATATTACTGTCTTGACCTAGATAAACGAAGCGAGAACAAGCATTCGCGGCAGGAATAACGCTTCCGAATACGGCACAGCATGTCAACATACATGCGGCTAATCGTTTTAGTGAGGCTCGGCGCATTGAGATTTCCTCCAACTAGTACACATATATATCGGCAACAGCGGAGATGATCATGTCAAGCCCGCTCCTGAGCTTGCCGGCTGCTTTGCGTTCCGCCATCAGTCGCGCCAAGATGAGGCCCGAATTGTCGTCGAACGACAGGATACGACTCGCAAACAGCACCAGCGGCCTTTCCAGTCTAAAGAATCACTAACCGAGTATGTCTCGCTCCATGATCACTTCCACATGTTTGCAAAAATTTAGCCAAAGGTGTGTGCCGTTGTCAATGAACGCTTAGTCAGTGGCAACATATGGCATCGATGCCAATCAGGTGATACACTTTATTCGACTTTTCTCTATTTAAAGGCAGGAAGTGGCACTCAGTGCCCTGAACTGCAGCAACTATTCCTGCCACTTCAATAGATGGCGAATGGACAATTTTCTTAGTATTGAACGGAAGGCTACGGAATTTAATCAGGAATGGCTATAATGCTTCAAGTATGCCCATATGATCCATCACAAGCTAGTTGCTGAAACACTGCCCCGCAATTTTCGGATGCTGAAATCATCGGCAATATCCTGATCTCGAGCATTCTCTTTGCAGGGATTTCTACACGCTACCCTGAATACCTATGCCAAATGCACAGCTCATCAGAGATTTTATGCAGACTTTATAAATCCACTCTTGTGATCTTAATCAATTTTGAAAGCATATCATTTAATATTTAAATAATAATACTTATCGATTGCATTAGCATTTAAATATTTATACTTGTCAACAACGGTGTATATTTTAAAAATATTTTAAACTCTCTATTATTTACTAATGAGGAGTAATTCATGATTGTTGTGACTAATCGCATTTGCGTAAAAAAAGGCATGGGCAAAAAAATGGCCCCAATGTTTACCAAAGAAGGTCCACTTCAAAGCTTTGATGGTTTTGAAAAAGTGGAAGTTTTAGTCTCTGAACACGAGGATCATGATGAAATGAGTGTCAATATGTATTGGCAGTCGCAGGAACAGTTTGAGGTATGGCGCCAATCTGATGCCTTTAAACAAGCCCATCATCGCCCTGCAAATGGTGGCCCTACTGCTGAAAATAATCCGGTGATAAGCTCTAAGTTAGTCATCTCGCAGGTAGCTTCAACTGCGACTAAAATTTAATTATTTTAAGTAACCCGAATCGCGGATAAGAAATTAACTTGAAAAACAGGAGGACTAGAGCCATCAGCTGAGTGAGCACACCAAACCTAAAGCTCTAGTCCTGATATTCAATAGTATCGAATTATTTTGCGTAATTGATGATTTCTTTCTTATATATGAAGCAACTTATGGGAAATTTCTCAAACAAAGTTGTCATTCTTTAAGAATCCGAACGGCACAAAAGAAAAAAACTAAATACGTCTATATATGTCATAATCAAACCATACAAAACATATGAAAGGTTACAATGTTCCACACAGTCTCTTTATTAACTATAGAACAAATTTATAACTTTTTAAAAGAATCTCCAAATTTTCAGAATAGTACTCAATTTGAAAGGTTGAAGGGGTTTTTCTTTGAACTTCATGACCATAAAATCGGTGAATTTAAAGCACATCAACCATTAAATTTTACATTAAATTTCAATAAATCCTGGCTAGTAGTAGATGCTGTAGCTGCACCAAATTTTAATCATAAACAATTATTTTTGAAATGGTTATGTATACGATTTAATATTCCAGTTTAAATTAAAAGGACTAATTTTGCATAATACAAAATTAGTCCTTTTAATGAGGCTAAGCTAGCCTTAACTTTTAAAGTACACTTGAAAAATATACTAGCTTAAACTTCGTACTATCTATGCAATTTTGAAAATTTTCCCACTTACAGTACTCTGAAAAAACATTTCAAAACTAGGTCGAATATTTTCCCCATCAACAGTGATATGTTTTATATTCGAATGAGAGCGAGTACTGGCAAACTGATGATCCACAGTCGCTTGAATAGTGTGTTTAACCCCAAACTGATCTTTAACATTAATACTCTGTTTAAGCATGTATATACCTTCCATAAAATTACAGTAGACACTATTTAAATAAATATCTGATTTTTAGTGTTTTTATCTAAACAACTCTATGATCTAGTTTAAACAACTGATTTAAAGAAGTATAAAATGTACGGCCATCTAAATTTAAATCAACCTCCATCCCCGATGAAAGAAGAACTCTTTTACCCACTTCGATTGTTTTTAACCCCTGACGTGTACTTTGCATTTTATTTAGAGGAGTTAATGAAACAATAATTTCGGTACCATTTTTAGCTTTTGCAATTAAATAATTTATTTTTAACAACTTGAATCCTGTTTTTCTGAAAATTTTCCAATTTTGGAAATAACTTTAAAATTTAATTTTAAATTATAAAAAAAGCACTCATGAGTGCTTTTTATTACTGCTTACTACTGCTTAGATAGCAACAATATTTACAGCATTCGGTCCTTTTTGACCTTGGGCTACGCTGAATTCAACCATTTGGCCTTCCATTAAGGTTTTGAAACCTGAACTTGCGATTTCGCTAAAATGAGCAAAAACGTCTGGACCTGACTCTTGTTGAATGAAACCAAAACCTTTAGTTTCGTTGAACCACTTTACAGTACCTTTAACAACATTTGAGTTTGACATAATATATCCTACTAATTTTTAATAATTTTGAGTCATTTTATTGACTAGGTATAACTTTGAAAATAATAAAGAAGCGACTTAAAATCTGAAAAAACGAAGGATTATGACTAAAACTGCGATACTTAAAGAAGATCTACCGAAACAAGACTTTTTTCTAGTTAAGTTAACTATACACTAAAAATATAAATAATCAAGTTTTTTAATATATATATTTATTTTTCTAATAAAAAACCCCATATTTTATAAAAAATAAAATAAAATCAAATTTATATGGTAAATGTAACAATATAATGTAATATGCTAGTCTAGCAAGTTTGATAAGTAATGAATGCGATTATATAGTTCTGTAATAACAATATTAATGTTTTTAATTTCGGGAATGATGATTTTTTCCCATATGCAAATCATATATCAACCATCAAATTTTACCGCTTTAAATATTGCCAATTAGCAATATTTAATTAAAAAACCGCCTGTTAGGCGGTTTTTTAATTTTTGAAGAAATAATAAATGTCTTTATTTAACATAAAACCTCTTATATGTAACCCAAGCTAATTTTGGGCTTTTTCTTGACTAAGTAAAAATTTGGACATTAAACGTGTTGCCCAAGAAGTCGTTTTAAACATTCCCTCATAAAAACCACAATGGCTCCCCCTTCTTGTAGTCACTACAAGGATATTTGGCATCTTCATAATGGCTTGTTTATAAGGTTCCAAATTTTTAATATGACAAACAGGATCATCTTCTGCATTTAAAATCATTAGGGGGATTTTAATATTTTCAAAAACATAAATTGGGTTAGAGGCTTTGACATAGCTTTCATACTCAGAAAATCCAGCCATTTTAAAATATGTTTTCTCAAATTCGGCTAAAGTTTTGACATGCAAGATTTCCTCCCATTGCGGTATTTTCTGCCATATTTCTTGATGGGGCAAAACAAATTTTCGTATGAGTTTCTTAGTCATGATTTTACTATAAACAGGATGAACATTTTTAAATCCTAGTTCAGTGTTATAACCTGGACAAAGGGTAAATGTAGCCTTAATTGGTGTTTTTTCAGCCTCTTCACCTAAGTACCGTATTAATAATCCTGTTCCGGCAGAAGAGCCTACTGCATATAAATCAGAATTTGGAAATTTTTCTCAACCGATGTCATTATGAGTATAAGACGATTCAACCGATGTCATTTTTCAATAAATGATTTTTTAGGTTCAAGATCCATCACAAGATTGTTATTCTCAAATAGAAATGTCCTTTTTGGACATTTCTATTTAGAGCTTACTGAATAGCCACCGATTTTGTAGACACTCTTTAGTTAGATAAAATGGCTAATTAACGAGGTGTTTATGAGCAGTAGCAAACGATATCCTGAAG
>NZ_LSZJ01000011.1:380369-459350 GCF_001647575.1 Acinetobacter sp. SFD | reverse complement strand
TAATTCACCCGATCGCAATGGACCCAGGTCTACGTTTTGCGATCCGTGAAGGCGGTCGTACAGTTGGTGCTGGTGTAGTTTCTAAAGTAACTGCATAATCCTTGATTGTAAAAAAAGCGCTCCTTTGGGGCGCTTTTTTTAATTCTTATTTTTATGAAACCAAAAATAAATTGTCTGACAATTTTATCTAAAGCTGTCCTTAACTGATATTGGCTTGACCTAAACAGCGCTTATGTAAAAAAAAATCCCACGTAATATACAGATAAGAATATGAATATTACATTTTCAGGCCTGGACGGGCTTGATGGGAGTAGTCACATGAACGCTAAAGTAAATATTACCAATCGTGCGGGTGCAAGTTTTCCAGTTCGTCGCATGAACTTCGATTTTGATGCTGTACCAGAATACTGGATGAATGGTTCAGCTGGTCTTACTCATTTTATGACCGCATTATCTGCACTGTTTCCAGCAGGTGAAAAGTTTTTTATAGATTCAGTCCGCGCGGTGCGTAAACATCCTGCGATTTCTCACAATGAAGCCTTACAAAAAGAAATTTCCGCCTTTATTGGTCAGGAAGCGATGCATACTCACGAGCATATCGGCTTTAATGCTTCTGCGCAAAAGTATGGTCATGATGTCGATACGCTTGATCATTACACCGATAAAGTCATTCAAACAACGCGAAAGTTCATGGCAAAGTTGGCTAAACCTGTGGGTATTAGCCAGGAAATGATAGATTTAACCGCGACAACAGCACTTGAACACTTTACCGCAACCATCGCCTCACAGCTGTTAACCAATAGCCATATTCAGGAACTGATGACAGATGAGACCATGAAAACCATGTGGTTATGGCATGCAGTCGAAGAAAATGAACATAAGGCAGTCGCTTATGATGTCTTTGAGGGGGTTTTTGGCAAAGGCTTAAAAGCATATGCACTGCGTACGTCTTCCTTGGTCATCGCAATGGCCACCTTATTTGTGGTGCAAAGCTATTTCCTTGCACGATTACTCAAACAGGATCAGCAGCTCAATCTTGAATCCTTGAAGGCCATTTATAGCTATGCCTATAGTCCTTCCAAAGGCATCATTACCGGCATGGCTAAGGAAATGCTGATGTATTTTAAACCGGGATTCCATCCGAATGATCATTATACAGATCAACTGCTGGCGGGCTGGAAAGCAAAATTGGGTATTTAATAAAGATGAAGAGTGAAGAGCGACTGGAATCGCTCTTTTTTTTACTCGATTTTTTTTATGAAGTTTCTATAATGCGGAGGTTGAATCTATATAAGATGAACGAAGATGATTCGTTTGATGCAAGCAGTGGATGTAGAGGCCGTTGTTAAAATTGAAAGATTGGTCCAATCACATCCTTGGACCTTAAAGCAGTTTCAGGATGCAGTGACTGCTTATCAAAGTACCGTGATTGAAGTGCAAGGGCAGGTAGCCGGATTTTGTATTTTACAACCGGTGCTGGATGAAGCCAATTTATTGCTAATGGCGATTGATCCGGCACACCAGGGACAGGGCCTGGGCTATCAGTTGCTGGAGGCTTCAGTGGCGATGCTGAAAAATAATCCGGTGCAGATTTTCCTGGAAGTACGCGAGAGTAATCAGGCTGCGATCAAGCTATATGAAAAATCAGGCTTTCATCAGATTGATCTGCGCAAGAACTATTATCCAAATGCCAATGGCAGTCGTGAACATGCCATCATTATGGTCAAGGCATGTACGGATGATTTTGCCAGCCTGTTTAAATAAGAGAGACGGGCCATCTTATTTAATAATCTGATGATTCCATCCGCTAGGTAAGGTCGTCATTAATGAGTGTCCCAAATGCTGAATCTCTGCGGCACTTAAGGCATGATTTAAGCGTCGCCATTGTCCATCGATCAGTAATTCAAGCGGCAGGTATTGGGATTTGTAGTTCATCTTGGCTGAATGTGGAACCCAGTAGCCCAGATAAACAAATTTCAAACCAAGCTTTTGTGCATGTTCAATCTGTTTCAAGATTGCAAATGCACCCAGTGAGCGGCGATTTTCATTTGGGTCAAAGAAAGTATAAACGGCCGAAATGCCATCATCCAGCAGGTCGCAGGTGGAAACGCTGATTAAACGCTGATCCTGCCATAATTCCAGAAAGAAGCTGTCAGTACAGCTTTGCAATAAAAATTTTTCAAACTGATCGTGAGTCGGAGGGAACATGTCGCCATCTGCGTGACGTTCGTTTATGTAGCGTTCATACAATGCATAATGTAAATCACCCGCCTGCTCTGGAGTGGTAATTTTCATCACCAGATCCTGATTACGTTTCCAGGCTTTTTTTTGTGAACTGTTCATGCGAAATTCAGTAACAGGTACGCGCGAAGACAGGCATTGACGGCAAAGATGGCATTCAGGGCGATAGACGAAATCACCACTGCGGCGGAAACCGGTACGCGACAGCTCGGATAAAGTTACCACATCAATACGATGTGCAGGATCCAGAAAAACCATGCGCGCCGACTTATTGGGCAGATAGCTGCAATCATGCGGCGGCGTAATATAATACTGTAAATCGTTCAGTAGGGCCTTGGGCTGATAAGAATTCATAACAACTACCCTCTGTTATTTTCATTCACTTAATCGCGCGTTTTGCGCTATTGTTTTACTTGAAAATACACCTTCCTGATACTTTTTCCAATCAATCGCCGGCTTTTTTACGATATCTTGTAACGAATTAAGATAGGCTTGGCGAGAAAGTGTACAGGCGCCCAAGCTTAACAGATGATCATTGACCAGTTGGCAGTCAATCCAGGGCAGTTTATTTTCTTGCCCAATCAACATTAAAGTGTAGAAAGCCATTTTAGAAACATCAGTTTGTGTACTAAACATGGACTCACCAAAACAGCCCTGACCGATGGTCACACCATAAAGTCCACCTACGATGCGATTTTCATCCCAGACCTCAATGCTATAGCCGTATCCGGCTTCAAACATATCGCAATAGCCTGCGATGATATCTTCACTGATCCAGGTATCTTCAGCATAAGCACGAGGCAGGGAGCAGCAACGGATTACCCTTTCAAAAGCATGGTTGACTGTAATTTTATAATCCTGCTTTTTCATATTGCGTAGCAGGGATTTGCTTGGATGGTAATCTTCGGGGCGAATAATGCAACGCGGTTCCGGACTCCACCAGCAAATTGGATCACCTTCTGAAAACCATGGAAATAAACCATGCGTATAGGCTTCAAAAAGTGTGGAAGGGGAGAGGTCAGCACCAATACAAATCAGGCCTTCACCTTCAGGATCAACCTCGAGCGGATTGGGAAATATATACTGTGAAGGAGGAAGGAGATGCATGCAAAAATCCGATCTTTAAATAGGCTATTTTTATCATACATAAAAAAACCGCCCAAGATGGACGGCTTTTTATAGTTGCTGCTTAGTCCAGTTTGCCCATCGCATCAAGATATTTATCTGCATCAAGCGCAGCCATACAGCCTGAACCTGCAGAAGTAATGGCCTGACGGTAAATACTGTCAGCAATGTCACCAGCTGCAAATACACCCGGTACAGAAGTTTGTGTTGCATTGCCTGTAGTACCGCTTTGCACCTGGATATAACCGTCACGAAGCTCTAACTGGCCTTCAAACATGCTGCTATTTGGCTTGTGACCAATTGCGACAAACATGCCGGTCACGTCGACATTTTGAGTCGAGCCATCCAAGGTTGACTTAATACGTACTGAAGTTACGCCGGATTGTGCATCACCCAGGACTTCATCGACCTGATGATTCCAGATAATACTGATCTTGCCTTCTTTTTCTTTAGCAAATAAATGCTCTTGCAAGATTTTTTCAGAACGTAATGAGTCGCGGCGGTGAACCATGGTTACGTGAGAAGCAATATTAGATAAATATAACGCTTCCTCCACAGCAGTATTACCACCACCTACGACCATCACTTTCTGGTTTTTATAGAAGAAACCATCACAGGTCGCGCAAGCACTGACACCTTGACCCATAAAGGCAGCTTCAGATTCCAGGCCAAGGTATTGGGCAGTGGCACCGGTACAGATGATCAGGGCATCACAAGTAAACTCTTCCATATCACCTTTTAACACGAACGGGCGCTGGCTAAGATCCACTTCATTGATATGGTCATATACGATTTCGGTGCCAAAGCGCTCTGCATGCGCCTGCATACGTTCCATCAAGGCTGGACCGGTTAGGCCTTCAGGATCACCCGGCCAGTTATCTACTTCTGTTGTCGTGGTAAGCTGACCGCCCAGTTGCAAGCCGGCAATCAGGGTAGGTTTCAAGTTTGCCCGCGCTGCATAGACTGCTGCACTATAGCCTGCAGGGCCCGAACCTAAAATAATCAGTCGTGAGTGACGTGCGCTCATCAGCTGTATCCTTTTTTATTTAGAAATTTATTGAATTATACGTGAAACTGTATAACAGTGGTGTGAGATTAAAGTCGATATTATTGATCATTGAAATCGATTTGGGCTATATAGCATAAGTAACATTGTGCTTGCACAATAGTGCATCTTTTTTTATAGAACAGGTGCATAATATATAGATTATTGCGTCGCTTTTTTTAAGTATTAAAGCAAAAGAATATTCATGAAGAATTGGTTACAGGACAGTATATGACAGCGGTGTCGAGTGCCTATGCACAGCGCTTAATAATGACATTATTTTTAGTCTCATTTGGGATTTATCTGTTTCTTGCAACAGTGACCTATACGCCATTTGATCCGGGATGGATGCACATTTCCAGTGATACACAAACCGTTTCGAATGCGAGTGGGGTTGCGGGTGCCTGGATTGCAGACCTTTTGTTTGGCTTTCTCGGTTGGGCAAGTCTGCTGATTCCTGTCTATCTGTTTATGGAAGCAATTCAGGTCTGGTGGCCGCGCAGCTTCCTGAACCGGCCATTTCGCTATGCTGCCCAATTCTTCCTGTTACTGACCACCTCAGCATTGCTGTTTTTATTTTGGCAAGTGCCTGCAGATACGCTGGATAATTCTTCCGGCGGTATTATTGGCTATGAATTAGGTCAGAGTCTGGAACAACTGCTGACTGTATATGGTGCAGCATTCTTCCTGCTAGTGCTTTGGGTGGTATTATTTACCTTGGCGTTTGGGGTGAAGTGGAACAAGACCTGGAGCAGCCTCAAAGCAACGCCTGCTTATTTACAAGACCTGTTCTACCGTAATGTGCCTGAAGGCATGTCTGATTTTGACCGTACTGCACCTGTTGCGAAAAAAGAGCCAGTCAATACTACGAAAAAAGTAGCGGTTGCAGTCACGCCTGCGCCTGAGCATCAACTGGTAGAAATAGATCCGGTAGTGCGTGATCAGGTGGCTGAACGTCTATTTGATGATTTTGCCGATAAAGAATCCCAGCAATCCCGGTTCGATGACGATATTCCTGAAAATGTGCAGCAGGTTGCTGAGGAGCCAGTCGAAACATTTAAAAAAGCACAGCAAGAGCCACCACAGTCTGATCGTGTGGTAGCAACAGGGCAGATATGGCGTGCCTTACATTCTACTGAGGATCAGCGTCATAAACAGGATATTGATGCCTTACTCAAAGCAGCCGAAGAGGAACAGCTTAACTCTTCTGTATCGCCTTTAGCTGCAGAACAAGCTGTTTCAGCGCAGGCTCCTTCTCAAACCAGAACCACATCTGCGCCACATACAGGCCTGGACTGGGATGATGATGAAATCTTTGACGAGCTTCTGGCTGCGGTTCCACAGGGCAAGACAGCGACGGATGTGCATAGCCCATTCAATCCGGTAACGGCTGAAAAGACCTCAAGAATTGTAGAGGATATGGTAAATGTTGCTCCGGCTATGGCTGCTATGGCAACGGCACATGGGGTGAAAAATAGCGCATTACAGGCCGATCTGGATGACCTGGGTGATTTGCTGATTGAGGAAGATGAACCAAGGCAACCGGTACGTGCATCGAGTTATGCGCAATCTTCTGCTTTTGTACAGGCCCCGATTCAGCATCAGGGTATAGAGCAGGCTACATCTGCCACTTCGGCCAGCAATGCTGCAGTCCGGGAAGCATTATCCAAAGAAGATTTTATTGAAGCCTGGCATGAAACTGCTGGCAAGCCCCAGGATGAAGACGAGTTTGATTTTGATGCGCCTTTAACTGATGCATCAGGACGTCCGATGTCACGTGCCATGCAGGTGGCAGAGCGCCGTAAAGATTTATCACCGCTTCCAGGTCTGGATTTACTGGATGAAGTCGATCCCAATAAAAAAGTGAATTTTACCGAAGAGCAGCTGGCACGTTTATCTGAGCTGCTTGAAATCAAGTTGCAAGAATTCAACGTCAAAGCCAAGGTGGTAGAAGCACAGCCAGGCCCAGTCGTGACACGTTTTGAACTGGATCTGGCGCCAGGGGTAAAAGCTTCTAAAGTGACGAATATTTCGCGTGATCTGGCACGTTCGATGTCGATGGCATCGGTGCGTGTGGTTGAAGTCATTCCAGGCAAGCCGTATATCGGA
This sequence comes from Acinetobacter sp. SFD, assembly GCF_001647575.1. Taxonomy (NCBI): domain Bacteria; kingdom Pseudomonadati; phylum Pseudomonadota; class Gammaproteobacteria; order Moraxellales; family Moraxellaceae; genus Acinetobacter; species Acinetobacter sp. SFD. The sequence continues at coordinate 452,830 of NZ_LSZJ01000011.1, read as the reverse complement.
ATTGAAGTACCAAACAGCACCCGTGAAATGGTCCGTTTAATCGAACTTTTGACCATCCCCGCCTTTACTGATCCGAATAGTATTCTCTCTATGGCAATGGGTAAGGATATTTCCGGTAATCCGGTAATTGCTGATCTAGGTAAAGCGCCGCATATGCTGGTGGCAGGGACCACAGGTTCCGGTAAATCGGTGGCGGTCAACTCGATGATTCTATCGATGTTGCTGAAATATACCCCAGATGAATTGCGTCTCATTCTGATCGATCCGAAGCAGCTGGAACTGGCAAACTATAATGATATTCCACATTTGTTGACGCCTGTAGTCACTGATATGAAAGATGCAGTCAGCGCATTGAACTGGTGTGTCAATGAGATGGAACGTCGTTATAAACTGATGTCTTTCCTGAAAATCCGTAAACTGAGCGACTATAACCGCAAGGTGGAAGAGGCGATTGCCAATGGTGAAGACCTGATCGATCCAACCTGGAAAGCCAGCGATTCTGTTGTGGGTGAGCGTGCGCCGCGTTTGACGCCGTTGCCTTCCATTGTGATTGTCGCGGATGAGTTCGCGGATATGATCATGCAGGTGGGTAAAAAAGCCGAAGAAATGATTACCCGTCTGGCACAAAAATCACGTGCGGCCGGTATTCATTTGCTGCTTGCGACCCAGCGTCCCTCAGTAGATGTAATCACCGGTTTGATCAAAGCCAATATTCCAACACGTGTCGCATTGCGGGTTAACTCCAAGATCGACTCGCGTACTATTCTGGATGCGGGTGGTGCAGAAGACTTGCTCGGTCACGGTGACATGCTGTTCTTGGGTCCGGGTAAAATCGAACCTGAGCGTGTGCATGGCGCTTTTATTGCCGATGACGAAGTCAACCGGGTCTGTGACGCTTGGCGTGAACGTGGTTCACCAAATTATGTCGACGAGATCCTGACGCCATTTGATGAAGAGCCATCGAGCCGTGGTTTTGAAGACGGTGGCGACGGTGGATCAGACCGCGATGCGCTGTATGACCAGTGTGTTGCTTTTGTTTTGGAAACCCGTAAGGCTTCTACTTCATCCTTGCAACGTAAATTCAGTCTGGGCTATAACCGTGCTGCACGGATCATCGACCAGATGGAAGAAAACGGCATTGTCAGCGGTATGGGTGCTAATGGCAAACGCGAGATTCTGGTTTAGTAGTCTATCTTCAATAAAAAAGCCTGCTTTCAAAGCAGGCTTTTTTATGTATTTTTGACTCAGGCAAATTTTGCCAATACATCCAGAAACTCGGCACTTTGACGTGGGTAGGTGGCAATCACGTCATGAATGCGTTGCCCTTCCGGATTGGTTGCATTGACATTGCGGCCATCAGCAACAAATTTCGTCAACAGGCGTTCATAATCGAATGGACGCATATGTTTGAAAGCATGATACAGCACATGAAAATCCGCATTAACACCTGCAGGAGGAAGCTGGTTCAGGTAGGCAAATACACGCTCATCTGACCATTCTTCGTTAAAAGTTGCTGGTTGAGATAATGCCATCGCAATTTCCTTGATCTAATGTAGTTTTTTCGGCATGAAAAAAGGCAAAATATGAGTACGCAAGTGACAATGTCTTTAAAACGACGTTGTCTAGGCGAAGTCTCGTTACTCGTCTTGCGACTGGGTAAAGCAGAGCTTTATGACCAGCCTACTCGAAGCAAGTTTCTCGCCTTGCGGCCGGGTAAAATAATACTTGGTATATCTAGCTTACTCGCAGCAAAGCTTCTCGTCTTGAGCCTGAACAAAGCAGTGCTTTGTTCAGGCTCATATTTTGCCTTGAATCAATTTGCTTGACCAATCAAAAATCAGATTATCGTTCTTCAGGTAAATTGATATTCATTTCAAGCATTTCAATATTGGCTTCCGAACGTACCGACATTTGAATATGCTGCTCATCGACACCGCGGACATAACGATTGACCACCTGCATGATTTCAGTCTTCATCTGGTCAATTTTGTCTTGGCTCAAACGACGACCCAAGCCTTGTTCGGATGCAACGATGACCTTCAAACGGTCTTTAGCAGTCCGTGCACTTGATGGTTTATCCTCGCCACTAAAAAGTTTACTCCAGAATCCTGCCATGTCTACGCTCCAAATAGTCGTGCTAACCAGCCCTTAGGTTTCACCTCGATATGACGGTAAGGACGCTCTTCTCCAAGGAAGCGCGCAACCAGGTCATCATAGGCCTGACCAGCTGCAGCTTCAGTGAAATTAATCACTGGCTTACCTTCATTCGATGCCTGTAAAACGCTTGGACACTCAGGAATAACGCCTAAGGTTGGTACACGTAAAATATCCTTAGAAATATCATCAATGGTCAACATTTCCTGTTTATCGGCACGTTCCGGATTGAAACGGGTAATACACAGGTGCTTACGAATGCGACCTTCGTTTTGTTCTACTTTTTTTGTTTTGCTATCGAGCATGCCAATGATACGGTCAGAGTCACGTACTGAAGAAATTTCAGGGTTGGTCACAATGATCGCTTCGTCAGCATGGTACATGGCCAAAATAGCACCACGCTCGATACCGGCAGGTGAATCACAAATAATATAGTCAAATTCCTGCGAAAGCTCATCCATTACGCGTGCCACACCTTCATCGGTTAAGGCATCTTTATCACGTGTTTGGGAAGCAGGTAAAATATATAAGTTTTCAATATCTTTATCGCGAATCAGTGCTTGTTGTAATCGTGCTTCGTTATTTAAAACATTCACAAAATCATAAACTACACGGCGTTCACAGCCCATAATCAAATCAAGGTTACGTAAACCTACATCAAAATCAATAACAACAGTTTTGTGACCACGTAGGGCTAAACCTGTTGCAAAAGATGCACTTGTTGTAGTTTTACCTACACCACCTTTGCCTGACGTTACGACAACAATTTTCGCCACCGAATCCACTCCTGTTATGGTTCAAATCCCCTGTTTAAAATGGGGTTTTTGGTGTTTATTTATACATTAAAATTGTAGAGCTTCAAATACAAGCTCTAGTTGATCATTCAAGTAAATATGCACTGATTTTTTAACCACATGAGGTGGAATGTCATCCGCCACACAATAGGTTCCTGCAATCGAGATTAGTTCTGCTTCGAGGTTATGGCAGAAAATGCGTGCTGCAGTATTACCGCCAGCACCCGCAATCAGGCGACCGCGGGCACTGCCATAGACATGGATGTTACCCGATGCAATGATTTCTGAACCGCTGTTAAGACCGGCATTGAGAATAATGTCGCCATTATGTTGCACAATACATTGACCGGTACGCAGAATTTCATCATGGTATGAGGTGATGTGGGCAACGATTGGAGGCGCAGATGTTTGCTCATTATCCTCTGCAGCAGGTTCTGGCTTAACTTCCACGACCTGCTCTTTGGTGGCTTTAATTTCTTCTAGCTGGCGGTCAGGTGGCAGTACCGGGAACTGAATGGCACGCGCCTGATCGCCAAGTAAGCCTTCAGTTACGGCCATAGGCTGTACATCCAGACTGATTAACAGCTGGATTAATGCAATGAGTTCCTGTTCAACTGAACTTTCAATGACTGCCAAAGTGCCGGGTGGAAATGCTGCTTGTAATTTTGGGCTAAGTTGCTGGCGGATTGCATCATGATCATTGGTATCTAGGCTAATGCGTATCGCATTGACCATTCTGCCTTTTATCCGTATATCAGCCATAATTCTTCCTTAAATACTTCTGACGTGCTGGTTTTGTGTCGAAGCAATGTTGTAAATAGTGCAAATCCTAGAACAAATTGCAGTAATTCTCTAGCGATCTCAGTTATTTTTTTATGCGAACAGAACCGGACGGATTGATCCGATTCTGTACTTTAAAATTTACTTATCTATTGAGCTCTGATTTTGCTCATGTTCTTCTAGAATCTGTTGCCACTGTTTGACTTTTACCTGTTTTCGGATTGCTTCAAGTGTTTCAAAAACAGCCGATTCAACCAATTTATCAATATGTGGATTATGTTCAATCTGTATCTGGCTGATTTTATCTGAAATTAGGGTAAAAGTCGGATTTTCTTTTGTACCTGTATGGGTAAACGGCTCAATCAGGCCCTGAGTAATATTTTCGCCTAGGCGTTGACCAATACTTTGAATTTGCTGTTCAATCCGGCTGCCCACAATTGGAATCAGACGTAGCAGCTGAGTAAGTTCTGGAGTATCTTCAATCGCCTGATTAACCACTTGTCCAATATTTTTAGCGATCATGGAACGTTGAGCCTGTAGTTCCTTGCCTAAAGATTCCTGCAAGATATCTGCCAAAGCAATGGCCAGTAATTTACGGTGATGTTCCACCAAATCATCAATCAACTGTTTATGTGATGTGCTTGTGGTCAGTTCACGCTTGATACCGTCCAGTACGGTCAGGACCACCCGGCTGGAAAGCTCTTCCATCAGCATGTTGTAATAAAAATTGCCTTGGCGGTACCAGCGAGCGGGAATCACTTTATAACCATGGCTATGCAGGTTGTAGCCAATCGCCACTGCACGCAGCAGACGCAGAAAACGCAACTGCGGGAGAATGGCTAAAATTTCATACCAGTGCACAAAAGGGAAGAACCACCAGCGTCGATGATGACGCAGGACAATCGCAATGACCCAGCGTGCCAGTAATTCACAGATCAAGAAAGTGGTAAACCAGCCCTCGGTAATGATGACCCAAGGACGTAATTCAGTTTTATAAAACTGTAATATTTCAGGTAAACGAATGAAGTCAAACAACCAGTGACCAAAATCGCTCATTAAAATGGCATTGGCACTGAGACAGAACAGGTTGATGATAATTAAAACCATCATGAAAATGTCGTAAATCAGTGCAATTTTCCAGCCCCAAGTTCCTTTACGAACAAATTTAAATGAGCTGGAGGTAATGTCCGGGTTGTCGTTGTTCATAATTACTCGGTTACAGATCCGATCGGGGCTTGGGCAAAGTTCTGCTGCATTTGTGCGATGAGCTGATCTTTTTCAGTCCAGATCTGATCTATCCATTTCTGGAAACGTGCACGGTATTCAGCATCATCTTCATAATTGCCACCGAGCACCCAGTCAGGAATATCAATTTTTCTTAAATTTACCGCAATACGTGGCACTTCACCTAACCAGAATTCACCATAACCTGGAATGCCGTCAGGATAAACAATGGTCATATCGACCAGCGCATCAATTTTATCGCCAAGAATACTGAGTGCCAATGCCAGACCACCGGCCTTAGGTTTCAGTAAATAGGTATAAGGAGACTGCTGCTGATCATGCTTTTCTTGGGTAAAGCGGGTGCCTTCCAGATAATTTAACAAGGTAAACGGCTGACTGATCAGCTGTTCACAAGATTTACGTGCCTCTTCCATATCCCGGGATTTCAGCGCAGGATTTTTGGCAATCTGTTCCTTGCTATGTCGTTTCATCATTGGGAAGCCCAAAATTTTAAAGGCCTGACCAACAAAAGGAATAAAAATAAGTTCCCATTTGGTAAAGAAACGCGTCAGAGGCATACGGGATACGCCAAAGTATTGATTAACGGTCGTATCCACCCAGCTTTGATGATTGCAGGTCATCAAATAGCGGCCCTGCATATTCAAATTCAGGGATTCATCTACGCTGATTTGCCATTGCGTATTTTTCAGGACATGATCAATTAGCCAGTTGTTGACCCCTAACCAGCTATTAGTAATTTTGATATTGGTTGCATCTACTTTTGCGGATTTTTTAAAAAGTTTAGTTAAGCCCAAAGCCAGCACCGGGGGACCATGAAAAAAAGTACTGCCGGTCATGACTGAAGTGACCGTCAGGCCACGTGCCAGTTTTTTTAACGTCGGTTGCTTGTTGCTATTCGATGACATATCAGATCAGTCCCCCGAGATTAATCGCTTAAATTTTTTCATATTTTGAGTAATATAGAGACAGTTGAGCAAATAAAAAAGTCTGAATAGGAAACTATGAAGATATTGTGATGAAGTACCTTGAAATAGTTACATATAAACATTACAAAATATTACTAAACGATTTATTATTAACAAAAATTCAATGGTGATCCCATTCTATTTCATCCATTATCTCGCTTATACAACAAAGCATACAAAAGGAGGCATGCAATGCGTGCACTAGTAATTTCAGCAGCTGTAGCAGGGGCAGTAGCGCTTACAGGTTGTCAATCAACAGGGAATAACCTGGGTGGTGTTGAGTATGACAAAACTGCTTTAGGTACCTTGATTGGTGCAGCAGCAGGATACGGTATTTCTAAAGGCAATGCGAATACTAGCCGTCAAAACAACCGTGCTGCTGCTATTGGTGCAGTCTTGGGTGGTGCAACAGGTGTTTATCTAGATAACAAAGAGAAAAAATTACGTCAGCAAATGGCGGGTACTGGTGTAGAAGTTAACCGTAATCCAGACGGCTCTGTTGGCTTGATCATGCCAGGTAACATTACGTTTGATACCAATAAATCGAATATCAAACCGAATTTCTACTCAACTTTAAACAAGGTTGCGCAAACGCTGACTGAAGATACCAAGAGCGGTATCCTGGTAACTGGCTATACCGACAGCACTGGTAATGACTCAATCAATATCCCGTTGTCTCAGGCACGCGCACAAGCTGTTGCAAACTACCTGATTGCTCAGGGTATTTCACCTACACGCATTAATGCGCAAGGACTTGGTTCAGCGGATCCAATCGCATCTAATGCGACTCCACAAGGCCGTGAGCAAAACCGTCGTGTTGAGCTAAGCATTTACGCAATCCAATAATTCTTTATGGATTGAACGGCGAATTAAAAAACCACCTTCGGGTGGTTTTTTTGTGCCAGAACCTTGACCATTAAAAACGTAATTTGCATTAGGCAAAGTGCCACAGAGATGACTATAATCGGAGCCGAATCTAGAAGAGGAAGCCGTATGTCACTCGCCAGTCAGTTAAATGACAAGCAACTTGAAGCCATGAAATACACTCAAGGACCCTTGTTAGTACTTGCAGGAGCGGGTTCAGGCAAGACTTCAGTGATCACGCGAAAAATCGCGTATTTAGTCAAGCATTGTGGGATTCCCGCACATCGTATTACTGCGATGACCTTTACCAACAAAGCAGCACGTGAGATGAAAGAACGTGTCAGCAAATTGTTGACGCGTGAAGAAAGTAAAGGCGTTTCAGTTTCGACCTTTCATACCTTTGGCCTGAATATGCTGCGCCTGGAGTTGAAACATACCCCACTTAAAAATAATTTCTCGATTCTGGATGCAGATGACTGCAAGCGCATTCTGATGGATTTGATGCAGCGTGATAATTTGTCCGGTGCGGAAAGCAAAGAACTGATTGCCAAAGCCATGAAAATGATCTCGGACTGGAAAAATGATCTCATTCCACCCGAGCAGGCGCACACCACCTGTGAAACTGCCGAAGATGTCCAGTTTGCGCATCTATATCAGCTCTATGAGCGTAATTTGCGTGCTTATAACGCCGTGGATTTTGATGACCTGATTGTGATGCCAACGCGCTTGCTGCAGGAAAATGCGGAAGTCCGTGACAAATGGCAAAACCGCGTGCGTTATCTGCTGGTGGATGAATATCAGGATACCAACACAGCACAGTATATTCTGGTGAAATTGCTGGTTGGCGTGATGGGACAGTTCACCGCCGTAGGTGATGATGACCAGTCGATTTATGCCTGGCGTGGGGCTAAACCGGAAAATATGGCCTTGTTGCAGCAGGATTTTCCTAATCTGAAAGTGATCAAGCTGGAACAGAACTATCGTTCGACCAGTCGTATTCTCAAAGCTGCCAACACAGTCATTGGCAATAATCCGCATATTTTTGATAAAAAACTCTGGTCCGATAAAGGCCATGGCGAAGTGATCCGTGTGATTACCTGCCGCAATGATGATGACGAAGCAGAACGCGTAGTCAAAGACCTGATCACGCATAAGCTGATGAATGGTAAAAGCTGGAAAGATTATGCGGTGTTGTACCGCGGCAATTTCCAGGCGCGTATTTTGGAAACCCATCTACGTCAGATGCAGATTCCGTATAAATTATCTGGCGGACAGTCCTTCTTCGCACGTGCCGAAATCAAGGACATGATGAGTTATTTGCGCCTCATCATTAACCCTGAAGACGACAGCGCATTCCTGCGAATTATCAATACCCCAAAACGGGCGATTGGTCCGGTAACGCTGGAAAAACTTGGATTATTTGCTCAGGAAAATAACCTGTCCTTGTTGGCTGCGGCAGCGGATCAGCGTCTGACCATGGCGATTCCGAAAAAGGCCACAACCCAATTGGCCGAATTTGCCGATTTTATTGAGGGCTTTACCCGCAATTTACTGGATGATGATGAACCGGTACCGATCATCCGCCAGATGATGATTGAAGCCAGTTATATCGATTACATCAAGGAAACTGCAGCTACGCCGGCACAGGAAAAAACCAAGCTCGACAATATCGAGGTACTCTACAGTAGCATTCAGAGCCTGATTAACCGCGCTGAAGATGTTGATGAAAAAAATATTGAGAGTGTGATTCGTAAAATGGTGCTGCTAGATATGCTCGAGCAGCAACAGGAAGAAGAGGACACCGATAAGGTCAACCTGCTGACCTTGCATGCGTCCAAAGGTCTGGAATTTCCTTATGTCTATTTAATCGGGCTGGAAGAAGAAATTCTGCCGCATAAAAACTCGATCGCTGCAGAAACGGTCGAAGAGGAACGCCGTCTGATGTATGTGGGGATTACCCGTGCACGTCAGGGACTGACCATTACTCTGGCAGAACAGCGCAAGGCAGGCGGGCAGATGAAGCAGATGACCCCAAGCCGTTTCCTGGATGAATTGCCGGAAGATGAGCTGGAATGGTTAGGTCGCAAGAAAAAGCTGGCTGGCAACATCGATCCAAAATTACAGGCACAGCATTATCTGGATAATTTGCGCAACCTCATCAAACGATAAGGTGCAGCGCTGTCACTTATTTTAAATGAAACAACAGGAATGAATACATGAAAGTTCAGGTGAAAGTCCTTGACTCGCGTCTCGGTCAGGAATGGCCATTACCCACTTATGCTACGACGGGTTCAGCAGGGCTGGATTTACGTGCGTGTGTTGCAGAAACTACGATCATTGAGCCGGGCCAAACGGTTTTGGTAAAAACTGGTCTAGCAATCTATATTGAAGATCCTGCATTTGCTGGCTTGATTTTGCCTCGTTCGGGTTTGGGCCATAAACACGGGATCGTGCTGGGTAACCTGGTGGGTTTAATTGATTCTGATTATCAGGGTGAGTTGATGGTGTCGGTCTGGAACCGTAGCCAGACTGCCTTTAGCTTAGAGCCGGGTGAGCGTTTGGCACAGTACGTGCTGGTGCCGGTAGTACAAGCTGAATTTGACCTGGTGAATGAATTTGAAGCAACCGAACGTGGTGCTGGCGGTTTTGGTCATACTGGTAAAAACTAAGTTTTAATAGTGGCTTAAATGACTTACATTCTTTAAATATGATGTAAGTCATTTTTATGTTGTTGAGAAAATATTAATGAATGGACTGATTAATATGCATTTAAACATACAGGTCTATTTTATGGTCAGATAGATTTATTTAAATTTATATATAGATTAGAGGTTGCATAAGACAAAATTTAAAATAAATATAAGTAAATAATCGCTATTTGATTACAAGAATCCTATACTTCTAAAGTTGTTGATTATATTTTTATAATTGATTGTTACATTGAAATCGTTTAAAAATGGCTAGTCTTAAAACAAAAACAAATGTTTAAAGTCATTATGATGAAACCATCATTTTATATCTCCTGATACTAACCAATTGTGAAAAGAATAGTTTATGGGATCCCTGAAACATCCTCTCCCTTTACATATTTTTCGTGCTTATGACATACGTGGTAAAGCCAGTGTGTTGGGTGCGGGAATTATTGATGCAATTGCCCACGGTTTGGCACAGCAATATCGGGCTGCGGGACAGGTGCGTGTCGCCATTGGTTATGATGCGCGGCTCAGCAGTCCAGCTTTTGCAGACATTATCGCGCGTATTTTTAAAGATTATTCACTTGAAGCTACTATTATCGGCTGTTGCTCCAGCCCAATGTTGTATTTCACTGCACGCCAGTTCGATGGCAATGGCATTATGGTCACTGCCAGTCATAATCCTAAAGAAGATAATGGAATTAAATGGATCATCTGTGGTGAGCCGCCCTGTCCTGATCTGATTCAGCAGGTGGCGCAGCTGGCAGAACCTCACTGTAGTCAGCAGTTGCTGACATTGCCGGAACAGCCACATCTGATTATTCCAGAGTTTTGTCTCCAGTATCAGCAGGGAATATTACAAGATATTCAATTAAAGCGACCGTTTAAAGTAGTGCTGGATGGCTTGCACGGCTCAGCTGGGCGTTGTGCCAATCTGGTACTCAGAAAAATGGGCTGTGAAGTAATTGCTTTACGTTGTGAAGCCAATGGACATTTTCCCGATCATGCGCCGGATCCTTCACAAGACAAACATCTTGAAACCTTACGCCAAACTGTCATGCAACAGCAGGCTGACCTCGGTATTGCCCTGGATGGTGATGGCGATCGCTTGGTTCTAATCGATGAGCAGGGTCAGATTATTACAGCTGATCAGTTGTTATGCCTGTTTGCCGAAATCTGCCTGAATGATTCGGTGCCACGCCAATTTGTTTATGATGTGAAATGTTCGACTCTGGTTCGAGATACGGTGCAACGTCTGGGTGGCGAAGCGGTGATGATCCGTACAGGTAGTTCCTTCTTGCGGACTTATCTGGCGCAATCTCAGCAGCAGGCGATTTTTGGTGGTGAATATGCCGGGCATTATGTATTTAATGATGGTCGTGGCTGGGGCTATGATGATGGACTCTATGCAGCGCTCAGAGTCATGGAGTATCTAGACCAAACGGGACAAACTCTGGCACAGGCCTTGGCAGCTTATCCAAAACGTCATGGTACTGAAGATCTTTATATTTCTACACATCACGTGCCTCCTGTTGAACTTTTAAACTTCGTTGAGCAGCAATCTGAAAGAATTAATGCGCAAATCAGTAAAATTGATGGCATACGTCTTGATTTTGAGGATGGTTTTGGCATCATTCGAGCATCCAATACAGGTGAGTATTTCACGGTGCGCTTTGATGCCAATAATGCCCAAGCTCTGAATGAGATTCGTCATCTGTTTGTAGCCATGTTGCGTGACCGTTATCCAGAGATCGCTCAAGACATTTTAGATGCTCAATAAGGAGAGGCGAATGCCAAATCAACAAACAGGCATCGACAAAGCACAGATTTTGACAGAAGCTTTGCCGTATATTCAACGCTTTGCGGGTAAAACCCTGGTGGTAAAATACGGCGGTAATGCGATGACCGATCCTGAGCTGGAAAGTTCATTTGCACGCGATATCGTATTATTGAAAACAGTCGGTATTAATCCGATCGTGGTGCATGGTGGTGGCCCGCAAGTCGATTCTATGCTGAAACAGCTGGGCCGTGAATCGGACCGTATCGACGGCATGCGTGTGACAGATCCGGCGACCATGGAAGTGGTCGAGATGGTACTTGGCGGTAGCGTTAACAAATCCATTGTGAACCTGATCAACCAGCATGGTGGCCGTGCCATTGGTCTCACCGGTAAAGACGGCAACCTGATCCGTGCGCAAAAACTGCTGATGGAAAAAGTGGCTGAAGATGGTTCGGTTCAGCAAATTGATCTGGGTCTGGTCGGTGAAGTTGTGGGTGTAAAGACCGATGTTCTGGAAATGTTTACCAGTAGTGATTTTATTCCTGTCATTGCTCCGCTGGGTGTGGACGAAGCAGGCAATACTTATAACATCAATGCCGATCTGGTCGCTGGTAAAGTCGCTGAAGCTTTGGGTGCAGAAAAACTGATTCTGCTGACCAATATCACGGGTGTTCTGGATGAAAATAAAAATCTGCTGACGGGCTTGACCACTCAGGAAGTTGATCGTCTGATTGAAACCGGCGTGATTTATGGCGGCATGATTCCGAAAGTGGGTTGTGCCCTGGATGCCGTAAAAGGTGGGGTGGTGAGCGCACATATCGTCGATGGCCGTGTACCGCATGCAAGTTTGCTGGAAATTTTCACTGATCATGGTGTTGGTACCCTTATTACCAACCGTGTAAATCCGCATCGTTCATAATCGATTTTTTGTGAAAAAGAGTCTCTATGCAGGCTCTTTTTTATTTGGATTTCTTATAGCCAGCTATTTGAAATGGCAGGGACAGTCATGCACAATAAGCTTCTAAGTGAAATAAAGAGCTGAAATCAGACCATGTGCCAACTGCTCGGAATGAATTGTGCTACGCCAACAGATATTACTTTTTCTTTTCGCGGGTTTTCCCAGCGGGCAGGCATTACCTCTGATCATGCCGATGGTTTCGGGATAGCTTTCTTTGAAGATAAAGCCTGCCGTCTGTTTGTTGATAACCAGTCGGCGGTTGAATCTCCGATTGCTGAACTGGTACGTAATTATCCGATTAAATCCCGCAATGTGATTGCGCATATCCGCAAAGCCACGCAAGGTAAAATCAATCTGGAAAATTCCCATCCTTTTAGCCGCGAACTCTGGGGCCGGCAATGGATTTTTGCTCATAATGGTGATTTGCATGATTATTTCCCCGCACTAAGTGGACGTTTCACTCCAGTAGGGAATACGGATAGCGAGCGGGCTTTTTGCTATCTGCTGGACCAGTTAGTGAAACGTTTTGGCTATCATGAACCAAAACTGGATCAGGTTTTTGATCTGCTGGCCGAAATTTCACCTGGAATCGCGGAACATGGTACCTTTAATTTCTGCCTGTCGAATGGTCAGGCGCTGTTTAGCTATGCGATTACCAAACTCCACTGGCTGGTACGTGAATACCCGTTTAGACCGGCGCAGCTCATCGATATTGATGTCGAAGTAGACTTTAGTCAGGTCACCACACGTGAAGACCGTGTGGCAGTCATTACTACTGAACCTTTGACCCAGAATGAAGAATGGACAGCCTTTCAGCCCGGTGAAATGATCCTGTTTCAACATGGGGCGAAAGTGCGTTCTCAAGTGACGCATGTCGAACGTTTGGAACGTGAACGGCTGGATCCTTCCCTAAAACGCATCACGCGCGCTGACCAATATTAAAAATTGCATCAAGACGGAGTTTAAACTCCGTTTTTATATTAAAAAATAGAGAAAAATTTAAGAATAAATAATGGTTTAACACTCATTTTTGGTTAATTAATATCTTAGCTTTTTACTCAAGATAAATTATTTTTAACTATATATAACAGAAACTTAAAATGAAAATACCGGCTTTGGGCAGAAAGCCGACTAATTTGCTTCATTTTTATTTGAATCAATAAGCTATATGCTCATTTTCACGTTATAAGTCCTTAATATTTCTAGGTGGTCGTATGAAAATGAAATGGGTCCCAGATTATAATACTGGTATCGATGTGATTGACGATCAGCACAAACGAATTCTCGATTATATCAACGAAATTGATGGAATCGATGCAAATACCGAACGTGCCCGTATTAAACAGATTCTTGACAATATTATTGATTATACCCAGTCACATTTTACCTTTGAAGAATCTCTTCAGGAAGAAGCCGGGTATAAATACCGGGTGCCGCATAAACGTGTGCATGATCTGTTTATTAAGAAAATTGAATCTTATCGTGACCGTTTTGAACTGGGACAGTCGATTGAAAATGAACTGCATGAAGTATTATCGAAATGGCTCATTAACCATATTCAGCATGATGATGCCGATTATGTGGGTGCAGTCAAAGAAAATATGATGGGTATCATTAAAGAAAAAGAACAGAAAAAAGGTAAAAACTGGTTCGCCCGGTTTTTCTCATAATAAAAAATTTCAGCAAATAAAAAGAATTAAAATTTAATTATAAATTTGGCGCAGCAAATCATCCTCATGATGGTTTGCTTTTTGTTTTTGATTTTCACTGCTTCACAAGGCAAAATAGCGCTAGATTTTTATAGGAATGCATCATGCAGGACAATGCTATGTCAAAATGGTTATCGCCGCTGATGGCTTTCTGTCTATCGTTTATTATCATCGCGACACTCGCACCGATAACCGGTATACAGATTGAACGTCAGCTGGATTTCTGGATGCTCTGGTTAGCCACCATGCTGATTCTGGCGCTTCCAGTCTGCTACTTGGAAATTGCTTTGGCCAAGCGCTCCAAAACGACGCCATTACAGGCGCTGTCGTCGCTGACCCGTGAAGCTGATGCGTCACAGAAATGGCGTATTGTCGGCTGGTTAAGTGTGATTTTTATTCCGTTTTTGGCAGGTGCAATGCTGAATAATGCCAGTAATGTTCTGGCAGTAGCGGCCCTTGATCTTGCACCAAATCTCTTGTTGATCGGATTGGCAATCGTGGCGCTGGCTCTTTCATTGCTACCGCGTCAAATCCTGTTAGCAATCACTGCGATTGGGGTGCTGGCATCTTTGATCTTGGCAAATGTAATGGGAACTGCACTACCTGCATGGCAAGTTACGCCAGTTGAGTTTTCTGAATGGGGAAATGCAACGGTATTGGCACTGGTTGCAAGTGGTCTGGGCATGGGCTTGTACTGGCAATCTAGCCTGAACACTGTGCGACAACAGGATATCGCCAGCAAAACGGTATTGCCGATCTGGGTTGCGCAGTTAGTTGCTGTTATTGCATTTGCCTTCTTCGCAGTACAAGCGCAAATTCCTGCATTTACTTTGGTCACCGCCATAGTGGCGGCTGCTGCATTAATGCTGCAAATGGCACGTGAACAGCTACAGCAACGTCAGCTTCATCCTGTAGTGCAATGGGCAATTATCGCTGTAGTCATGCTGATCTGGGCTATTCCAAATCTAAGCCCAATTTTCAATGTGGTCTTGCTCGTCTGGGGGCTAGTGATTTGTCTGATTTATGCACTGTTTGCCGGCTGGATCATGAAGATCAGTCATTTGCGTAAATCAATGAATTTTAGCTCTGAAGCATTCTATAACCTTTGGCGTATTGCAGTACGTGTGGTGTTACCAGTTGGAATTATTCTGGCAATAGCCGCTGTTCTAGGGCAGTCCGTCTGATGAATGAGGCAATGATCTGGGTGGCATATGCGACGCCGCAACAGCAGTTTCATCTGGCTGTGCCATTTCAGCCCGGCATGACGGCACTGGATGCGATTGAGCAAAGTGGAATCCGTGAGCAGGTCGACTTGCCTGAACCGTTATCTTTGGGTATCTTTGGCGTGCGTTTGCAGGATCATCAGCAACCACTGGCAGTAGGGGACCGGGTGGAAATATACCGGCCACTGACCATTAATCCCAAAGATATCAGGCGTAAACGTGCCGAGAGAAATCCGGTAGGACGTTATGCCAGAGGCAATCTTTTAAGAAAGCTGAAACCGTCTTCCGAGTGAAAAGCTGTTGGAAAGAACAGTGTGCTCCATGATCTGCTCAATCAATCAACTTAATCAAAAAAGCCCCTGATGATTCAGGGGCTTTTTTATGAGGAACCGGTTATAGTGGCGGAGCATTTAAAATTGCTTCTTTTGATCCTGGTAAACCGGGTTGAGATTCCGGAATCGTTTCCAGACCTTCAATGCGTTCCACGATCCCAGACTGGTTAAAGTAGATTTTCAAATGCTGGCCTTGGGCCGCCGGGATCTTGGCTTTTTTCGCATAGGTCCCTGGGGTATAGTTATAGATGTAGTCCCAACGTAAAGGATTCAGGGGATCACTTACTGTTGGACTGCCCAGTAAGAAACGCACCTGTTGATGACTCATTCCCACCTGAATTTTAGCGGCTTGTGCCTTGGTTAACGGAGTTCCTTGTGGAATATCTACTTTATAAACACCTAATGTCGAACAGCCGACGAGCAATGAAGTGACGAATAACGTCAGCATGATTTTTTGCATTTTGCTAAACTATCCCAAATTAATTATGATGCATTTGATCCAAGGATAGATCATACTGCATCTAAACTTTGTTGCATATTCCAACTTTGATTTTGTTGAGAGACCTTTTTACATGACTATTTCAAACCAAGATTTACGAAAAGCTGGACTGAAAGTTACCCTTCCACGAATTAAAATATTAGAATTACTAGAAAATTCAAGACAACATCATTTAAGTGCGGAAGATATTTACAAGACTTTACTCGATCAGGGTGAAGATGTAGGTTTAGCAACTGTGTATCGTGTGTTAACGCAGTTTGAAGCCGCGGGCATCATCGAACGCCATAATTTTGAAAATAATCATTCAGTTTTTGAAATTATGCAGGAAGATCACCACGATCACCTGGTATGTTTAAATTGCAGCAAAGTTGTTGAATTTATTAATGATACGATTGAAAAAGAGCAGCATGACGTTGCTGAGAAATTTGGATTTGAATTAACTGGTCACTCACTGAATCTGTATGGCTACTGCGATGCGCCTGCCTGTCAGGAAGTTTTCCGTAAAAAATAATTTGAGCGCTGGTTCAAACAAAAAAACAGGCTTCATGAGAAGCCTGTTTTTTTATGCCTTTACGATCATTAGCTCTGACCATCAAAAGTAATATTGGAATGCGCACGTAATAAGTGGCTGCCACCTTCTTCTGAGAGCTTGATTTGCAGACGCAGGTCGTTGGGTGAGTCCGCATGTTTCAGCGCATCTTTATAGCTGATCTGTTTGGCTTTATACAGATCATACAGCGCCTGATCGAAAGTCTGCATGCCCAGTTCACGGGAACGCTTCATCAGGTCCTTGATCTCATGCACATCACCTTTACGGATCAGGTCGGCAATCAGTGGTGAGTTAATCAGAATCTCAATCGCAGCACGGCGGCCATTGCCATCGATGGTTGGGATCAGTTGCTGCGCCACAATGGCTTTCATATTCAAAGACAGATCCATAAACAGCTGGTTATGCCGGTCTGCTTCAAAGAAGTGAATAATCCGGTCAATCGCCTGGTTGGCATTGTTGGCGTGTAGCGTGGCAAATACCAGATGGCCGGTTTCAGCAAAGGCAATGGCATAGTCCATGGTCTCGCGGGAACGAATCTCACCAATCAGAATCACGTCTGGTGCCTGACGCAAGGTATTTTTCAGAGCAATTTCAAATGAATCCGTATCAATACCGACTTCGCGCTGAGTAATAATACAGCCTTTATGCTGATGCACAAACTCGATCGGATCTTCAATGGTAATGATATGACCTTTGGAATTTTCATTGCGATAACCGACCAAAGATGCCAGCGAGGTTGATTTACCGGTACCGGTTGCCCCGACAAAAATAATGATGCCACGTTTGGTCATCGCCAGTTCTTTCAGAATTGGCGGTAACTTGAGTTCATCCATCGTGGGAATAACCGTTTCAATCCGGCGCAGCACCATCCCCGGTTCATCACGCTGCTGGAAAGCACTGACACGGAAACGCGCGGACTTGTCCGGATTGCTGATCGCGAAGTTACATTCACGCGTTTCGGCAAATTCCTTACGCTGCTTTTCGCTCATGATCGAGTTCAGCAGTTGCCCCACAGCCGGCCCCGGCAATTTCACCGAACCGATGGGTAGAATTTGACCGTTAATTTTGATAGAGGGTTCGACATCGGCTGTGATGAACAGATCCGAGGCCTTTTTCTCTACCATGTAATTGAGTAAGCCGTTAAAGTCCATGATAAAACCCCAATAAAATGAATTTTTTTATAAGAATGATTCAGGCTGTTTTGCTGCAGTACGGGCGACTTGCGGGCTGATAATACCTTTAGACACGAGTGTTTTCAGGCTTTGATCCATGGTAGTCATACCATAATTGGCACCAGTCTGGATTGCAGAATACATTTGAGCCACTTTGTTTTCACGGATCAGGTTACGGATCGCCGGAATACCAATCATGATTTCATGTGCAGCCACACGACCGCCACCATTTTTCTTGAGCAGGGTTTGGGAAATCACCGCTTGCAGCGATTCAGACAACATGGCACGAACCATGTCTTTTTCTTCGGCCGGGAATACATCGATCACACGGTCAATAGTTTTTGCCGCTGAGGTGGTATGCAGGGTCCCGAACACCAGGTGACCGGTTTCTGCTGCAGTTAATGCCAGACGAATCGTTTCAAGGTCACGCATCTCACCGACCAGAATAATATCCGGGTCTTCACGTAATGCAGAACGTAATGCTTCATTAAATCCATGAGTATCACGATGCACTTCACGCTGGTTGATCAGGCATTTTTTGGATTGGTGTACAAATTCGATTGGATCTTCAACTGTTAAAATATGGTCATAGCGGTTGTCATTGATATAGTCTAGCATCGCTGCAAGCGTGGTCGATTTACCTGAGCCGGTAGGTCCTGTGACGAGGACCAAGCCACGTGGGTATTCGCAAAGATCTTTAAAGATTTGGCCCATGCCAAGGTCTTCAATGGTCAAGACTTTAGATGGAATGGTACGGAAGACTGCACCTGCACCGCGGTTCTGGTTAAATGCGTTGACACGGAAACGGGCCACGCCGGGAACTTCAAAGGAAAAGTCAGTTTCCAGATTTTCCTCATAATCGCGGCGTTGCTTGTCGTTCATAATGTCGTACACCAGTTTGTGTACTTCTTTATGTTCCAGTGCAGGCAGGTTGATGCGACGGACTTCCCCGTCTACACGGATCATTGGTGGTAAACCTGCTGATAAGTGTAAATCCGACGCACCATTTTTAGCAGAAAAGGCTAACAGTTCTGTAATATCCATAAGGTCCCCGAGTTCATTAAAATGTTATTTATTTTGCTAGAATAATAAGGCTTTCCCACAGCTTAACCAACACTTAGTTCACGAGCAAGGGAAAAAAATCCGGACGAAATGAGAACCCCATCAATGAATATGCTGCAACAGTCACGAAATCAGGTTTTAGCTCAGATCCAGGCCGCGTGCACTCAGGCCGGGCGTGAGCCCGATTCGGTACAACTATTGGCCGTGTCCAAAACCCAGCCAAGTAGTGTGCTGGCAGAGATGTATCAGACAGGCCAGCGGGCCTTTGGTGAAAATTATTTGCAGGAAGCATTGGAAAAAATCACCGAACTGAAAAACCTGGAGATTGAGTGGCATTTTATTGGACATGTACAGCGTAACAAGACCAAGCATCTGGCAGAAAATTTTGCCTGGGTACATGGAGTCGATCGCCTGATTATTGCCGAGCGTTTATCAAATCAGCGTGGAGATAATCAGTCCGCACTGAATATCTGTATTCAGGTGAATATTGATGGTCAGGATACCAAAGATGGTTGCCAGCCGGCAGAAGTTGCAGCTCTGGTGGCACAGATCAGCCAACTGCCGAATGTACGTTTACGTGGTTTGATGGTGATTCCAGCACCGAATAATCCTCAAGCCTTTGCTGATGCCAAAGTTTTATTTGATGTAGTAAAAACACAACATGCTCATCCTGAAGACTGGGATACTTTAAGTATGGGCATGTCTGGGGATATGACCGAAGCGATTGCTGCGGGTTCTACCTTGGTTCGTGTTGGCACAGCCCTATTTGGTGCTCGGCCTAAAAAAGATGTATAAACTACTAATGTCAGTTTTTTGCAGCAAAGCGTTATCGCAGGGTATTGGATAACGCTTTTTTTCTGGCTGGTTCGAGCCATTTAGCCATCAGCCAGGCAAAAACTATTAAGCTGCACATGCTCGCAAGCAAGGCTAAAATTGCTCCGCCCAGACCATAGGCCAAAGTTGCCGGGATACACCCCAAAATAAATAAAAGTAAAGGAAAATGGGTGACATACAAAGTATAGGAAAAGTCTGCAGATTGAACCCAAACCGGATGATAGTGACTGCGGTGATGCTGGAGTTGTACCAGCCAGCAACTAAATGCCAGACCCAGACAGAAATTAAAAGGGACAAAATTCACAGCACGGTATTGCTGGGCCTCATCCATCACCTGAAACTGGTAAGCATCAAAACAGGCGATTAAAAATGCCAAGCCGAATAGGGCTAATTTGACCGATTGTAAGCGGTTTAAAAAACGTAGCTGGATATATCGAAATGAACAAGCAAAGGCACTAAGCCAGACCAGAAAATAAATAAAAAACTGGATGTTCAGTAATGACAGTATAGCCAGAACCATAAAAAATCCGATTTTGGCTATTTCCGAATTTTTTAAAAAAGGTAGGAATCCGGCCAGCACATAAAACCACACTTCATAGCTCAGGCTCCAGAGCGCGGCATTGGCTGAAACCGTTGGTGTTACAAAGCCATTCAAAAATAGCAGCGAACCAACAAATTCCATCATGTCTACACTATAGTCAGTCCGTATCATCATGCCAAAACTGTGTTGAAAAGCATGAGTATGGCTGGCAAATAATAGTGGAGCGAGTAGATAGAGAACCAGGGTCATCCCCATGGCAAACAGAAAGGGTGGTAAAATTCTGCGGCAACGCTGTCGGGCATATCGGTGCAGATTGAACTGACCATGCTGATGAATGTTGTGCTGGATAGAATAGCCGATCAGATAGCCACTTAGGGCAAAGAAAATCATGACTGCAGCCTGCCCAAGCAGGCGTATCCATGAATAAATGCTGGTATCGAAAGGCGCAATAAATGCCTGAAAGCAGTGACTGAACAGCACCACAATGGCACTGATACCCCGTAGGCTCTCAAGCTGTAGGCTGAAATAGTGCGAGAGCGTGTTCGGGGCTGGGTGACTCATCGTTAACCTATAATCTGAATGGTACTGGCGCCTGCACCGACAGGCTTGACCTGAATTTGTACCGGAATCCGTTCATGCATTTCCTGTATATGTGAGATCAAGACGACTTTACGGCCCTGGCTTTGCAAATGATCCAGCGCATTCATGACCATATGTAAGGATGCTGGATCTAGTGTTCCGAAACCTTCATCAATAAACAGTGATTCCAGTTTCATGGAGCCGGAGGCCATATTGGCAATCGCCAAAGCCAAAGCCAATGAAACCAGGAAGGTTTCACCCCCCGATAGGGACAGCACAGGGCGGACTTCACTATTCATGTCCAGATCAATAATCGCCAGACTCAGGCTGTCCGGAATACGGTGTAACTGATAGCGGGGTGCCAACGGTTGCAACTGCTGATTTGCATATTCCACCAGAATATCCAGATGATGTTCCTGGGCAATTTTCTGGAATTTGGTGCCTTCCTTATGTCCGATCAGATCGTAAATACGTCCCCAACGGTATTCTTCGGCTTTGATCTGCTCAATTTGCTGCTGATATTTGGCATAGGTGTTTTGATTGTTGGCATTCATACGCAGTTTGGCATCAGTTTCATTGAGCACTTCCTGCTGCATTGTTTTTTCCTGATGCAGCCTGCCAAGCTTTTGTTCAATTTCCTCAAATTCATGTTCTGGCTGTAGTTTTAAATGGGCCTGATATTGTTCTTCCAGTAATTGCCAGGCTGTTCTGGCATTTTCGAGTGCCTGTTTCTGGTTAGCCAAATTCTGACGAATCCGTTGATGGTTGCTCAGATCAATACTGAGCCATTGTTCAATTTGAGCTGCCGTCACTTGCGGATGTGATGCTTGCCATGCCTGAATATCTTGCTGATATTGAGCCAATTGCCGATCGATCTGCTGAAGTTGGCTGATAAATTCTTGCAATTTCAAGTGGGTTTGATGCCACTTTTTTTCAGCCTGGGCCGTGCATTGACGCTGTTGTTCCAAATCCTGCTCTAAGGTTTTGGCTTGCTGATCCAGTGCATCACGCCATTCTGCAGCGACACGGTAGACTTGTCCTGCATGCTCTTTGGTCAGTTCAGCCAGTTGTTGACGCAGATCTTTGCCTTGCTGAATCAACTGCTCTACAGACTGGCTCAATTGAGCAAAATTTTGCTGTTCCAATTGTAGTTGATACTGGCTCTTTTCCAATATCTGCTGCTGTTGATGCAGGTCAGATTCCAGCTGCTTTTGTACTGCCAAGTGCTGCATGCGCTGCTCTAATTGTCGTTGCAACTGAGGTAAGCAGAGCATAGGTGGCTGTGACTGGTACTGCTCGGGCAGTACGCTTAAAACTGGATGTATCAGCTGGTCGAGTTGCTGACGTTGCTGTAGAGCCAGTTGTAATTGGTGCAATTGCTGTTGTTGTTGACGCCATTGTTGTAATTGTTGCTGGAGCTGTTGTTCCTGCTGTTGGGACAGTTCTAGCTGCTGGACCAGACTTTGAGTGTGATTTGCCAGTAACTGGATGAATGTAGGAAGATCATTGTGCTGCTCGGTAACCACTTCCAGTTTGAGTAGTTGAGATTTACAGTCAGCAGAGGATTGTTGAATCTGGTTTTGCAGGACCTGGCAACGCTGTTGCTGTTGCTCAATTACTGTTTGTGCTTTGGATATTTCAATGCGTTGCTGCTGCTGAGATTGCAGTTGCTGATCGAGCTGCTGTTTTGCCTGCCGTAACTGTTGCTCCTGTAACTGGCTCAGGCTCTGTTCCAGACGTTCATGGGCGGCATCGACAAAAGGATGGATCATACTCCCACAGACCATGCATGGCTCATCCGGTTTTAACTGGGTACGAAGATCCTGCACACTTTGCGCATGCAATAAACGTTGCTGGGCAAGTATTTGTTCCAGGTGTTCATATGCCTGTTGTTTAGTCTGAATCTGCTGATGCAGTGCCTGTTCGGCCTCTTGCTGCATTTTCAGTTGCTGCTGTTGGCTATGTACAGCAGATTGCAGTTGTTCAAATTCTTGTGATTGTTGAACGATCTGTTGTACCTGCTGTTGCAGCAGGTCGAGCTGACGCTGTTCCGCTTGGCGTTGCTGATGCATTTCCTGAATGGTTTTGAGCTGCTCTTCCAGCTGTTCCAGACTATGATGCTGTTGTATCCACTGGTTCAGATTTTCTGAAAGTGCTGTAACGGTTTTTTCCAGTTCAGGCAAAGGCTGCTTCAGGCTGTCCGGATTCTGTTGCTGCAGTTGCTGATACTGACGCATAAAGTCTTGTATACGTTGCAAGGTACTTTGCGGTTCCAGATCGAACACATTTAAAAAGCCAGATTCAGCCAATTGTTGTGCAACCTTTTCTTGCCGAGCTTGTAGCTGATTCAAAGTCTGCTGTTGCTGTCGAAGTTGTTCTTCTAAAGGCTGTAGACGAAGGATTTGAAACTGGCTTTGTTCTGCATGCAGTTTTTTGTACTGCTCTGATACCGTATCAATTGCATGATCCAGTCTTAAACCTGCTTCCAGATGCGGTTTCAGGCCTGCCAAGTATTGCTGAAACTGTTGCTGCTTTTGTTGTAAGGCTGTAAGTTTGGCTTCTTCTGCTACAAAGCTCTGTTTGAGCGTTTCAAATTCCAGCGTAAATTGGGTGTGCTGGTGCTGAATCTGCTCTTTTTGAGGGGCTAGACGGGTACGACTCACAAACTGATCCCGGATCGACTGGAATTCATCCAGCTGCTCCAGTAGCTGTTGCTGTCCTGCAGACTTATTTACTGCATCCTGTTGTACTTCGTAGACTTCTTTTTTGGCATGGACTTCTGCATAAAGTTTATGTCGGTCCAGATGCCATTGTTTCTCATTTTCCAGCAGTTTTTCAGATTGCTGCAAATTCTGAAGTTGCAAAGACAAAGAGTTCTGCTGCTGTTGTAAAGCGCTGATGTCTTCTTCAGACAAAATTTCAATATGCCCGATCAGCTTTTCCAGATCGTTGCGCTTGTTTTTGACTTCGCTGAATTTCTCTGCGGCTTTCTGACTGACCAGACTGAAAATCTGTGAATTAGTCAGATATTCCAGCAAATCTGCACGCTCATTGTCTTTGGCTTTAAGAAAGGCACCGACTTCCGACTGTGCGAGCAACACTGCGCGAGTAAACTGCTCAAAACTTAAGCCCACCAGTTTTTCAATGAGGGGGGTGACTTCCGATATTTTTTGCGTCAGTGTCGTGTCATCATCCAGACATTTGACGTAGCGGTCTACTTTTAGATTGCCATCGACTTTCTGGCGTGCCCGTTTAATTTCCCAGCGTGCCATATAGCGTTTGCTGTCGAGTGCAATAAATTCCAGTTCGGCAAAACCATGCACGCAGCCACGGCGCAGAATATTTTTGGAATCCTTGATGGACACATCCTGACCGCCAGCATCTTTGAGGCTGCCTGTGGCACCTTTTAGGCGAGGAATTTCATTATATAGCGCCAGGCACATGGCATCGAGCAGGGTGGATTTCCCGGCACCAGTTTTTCCGGTGATGGCAATCAGCCCGGCATGAGCCAAAGGACTCGATTCAAAATCAATATGATGGGTGCCGGTGAGGGAGGCCAGATTATTAAGACTTAGACGTAAAATTTTCATGGCCGATCCTAGGCTTGTTGTTTTTGTGCAAGTTCGTGTTGGGCTTCATTCAGTAATTCCTGAAAATCCCGTTGTACCGAATGATCCTGCTCATAGCCCATTTTTTTCCAGATATTGAAAAATAGCGATTCCGGGGTAGGGGGTGCCAGATCAATTTTAGACTGGCTTGAACTAAGGTCGACCTGTTGCTGGTAAATCCGGCTGATGCGTAGCAGTCGGTAACGGTTAGCAGGTAGGGCCTGTTCTATTTGCTGACGCAGATCTACCGGAGGCGGCGCATCAGTGGTGTATTCTACTTCCAGAAAATGCCGTGCAGAAAGCTGCTCGATTTCTCCGGCAGGCAAGGCCTGAATTGTAGTGATTAAATTTTCCAGCTTTTCACGAATGCGGAACAGCTCGACAGTACGCGGAATGCTTAAGGCATCGTACTGAAAGCGATTTTCCGGGTTTTGTTCGGGATCAATCCGGACTTCAACCACCTGATGCTGGTAATGGATTTCACTAAATGACAGCGGAATCGGGGAGCCACTATAACGAATATGCGGCTGACCGACTTTTTGTGGTTTATGCAAATGCCCCAGCGCGACATAATCAATCACGTCATCAAACAGCGCCGTCGACAGGGCTTCTTCATTGCCGACAATAATCGGACGCTCAGAGTCTGAGGTCTCACCACCTTGCATGTGCGCATGTGACATTAAAATCAGTGCCTGATGTGGCTGTTTGCGGGCTTTGGCTTCGGCAATCAGTTGTTGATGCAGATAACTGATCGCGTTCTGGTTATTGCTGGTATGTTCATTCAGTCCGGTAATTTCGGCACTGCGTAAATAGGGCAGGGTCAGACACCAGGCGATGATATTTTTATCCTGATCATAAATAGGAATAAGCAGACGATCTAGGTTCAAGGTATTTTCTGCCGTGCGGCCTACAATTCCCACTGCTTTGGCATTGAATTTGGTCAGCAAAGGTTCAACCTGCTCAATCCGGTAACCGGAATCATGATTGCCTGCAATCATCAGGGTCTGCATATGTGGCGCCAGGTCGTGGGCATCGGCCAGAAACTGGTACAGCTGTCTTTGCGCACTGGATGCAGGATTGATCACATCAAAAATATCACCGGCAATCAGCAGGGCATGCGGTTGCTTTGCTTGGATTTGCTCAAGTAGCCAAGTCAAAAACTGTGCATGTTCAAATTCACGGTCATGGTTATGGAAAAATTGTCCCAGATGCCAATCGGAAGTGTGAAGAAAATGAACTGCCATGTAATGAACCCCAAGATATCTGCCTTGCTACTATAGGAAAAAGCACAGGTAAAAATCTACTTGTAAAACGATATTTCAGCGAATTGTTAGTGATGTTGAAGCTGAATTTATTTTGATCAGTATGGATATTACTGGACGGTTGTATCCAGGTCATCAGATTTTAAAGGCTCTGCAAGCCCTGAGATTTTAAAAATAGGGATTTAAAAAAATAAAAACCGACGATTCGAGTGATGATGAAATCGTCGGTCAAATTTGTGTTACAGGAAGATTTTGGCTGCTATTCAAAATTTTCCTGTACACTAAGACTTATTGCTTTAGCTCTAAAGGTCAGCAAAAATTCGTGGATGCCAGTCCAAATTTTTGCCCCTTGTACTCTATATAACGTCACCCTCTAGTGGATGGTTGACAATAAAATGAAAAAAAATTTAATTTTTTTTATACTCACCTGTTGAAGATCACCGAGTCATGCACATGTTGCCACTAAGTCGTTATTTTACCTGGTTTTTCTTTATCTGTTTTATTTTTACCTGTATTTGTGGTGTGGTGGCAGCCCTATTACCGATGGGTATGGGCGCAATCTTGACGATTGTTCCCTATCTGGTGGCCATGATTTGGGTGCTTTTTAAATTTCTAAAACAGCAAAAACGTGCGCCGACCCAAGCAGAACGTAAAAAATTCACGCTCGGTTTTAGCCTGATTTATTGGGGCTATAATTTATTGTTTCTCTTGCTCGGTATTGTGATCGCCACCCGTTCCAATCCGAATGCCTGGCAGGACTTTCTGCTGTATCTACAGCAACCACAGTTTATGAGCATAGTGCTGATCATGTTTTTGATGATTGCGATTCCGCTGTATCTGCTGACGTACTGGTTTTATGGCAAGCAGGCCCAGCGTATGGCAGAGAAAATGTTTGGCCATTCGCCTCAGTGAGTATTGATGAATCATTGTGTGACAGCCGATCTTCATAAATTGATTGAATGATGAAAGATACAAATTCTCCACTACAAAAATATTCCTGCTTTAAAAAAGCTGAAGATGAGTGGCGTATAATTTAAACCAAGAAAATAATAAGGCGAAGAATGACTGATGTATAAACCTGTAGTGCTGGTGACGGGAGCGAGTGGTTTTATTGGCAGTCATCTCGTACGGTTTTTATTGGATCGTGATTATCGGGTGACTGGTCTGACCCGTCAGAAAAATAAACCTGAACCACATCCGGACTTTCACTGGATTAACCAGTTGGATGAATTAAAACAGCATCAGCTTGATTATGTGGTCAATCTGGCTGGCGAAAGCATTGGTCAAGGCCGCTGGACGGCAGCACGTAAAAAGAAATTGCTGGATAGCCGTTTAGACACCACCAAACAGGTTTTTGATTATTTAGAAAAAAATCAGCTTAAACCGAAACGAATTATTTCAACATCGGCCGTTGGTTATTATGGCATTGACCCCAATGAGCGCTGGGAACAGGTCTGCACGGAGCAAAGTCCGCCACAAGATATTTTTATGTCTGAACTTTGTGCAAAGTGGGAACAGCTGGCCTTGTCCTATACTAACCAGAACACCAAGATTGTTCGCTTTGCGGTGGTGTTTGGCAAAGGTGGCGGGATTCTTCCGCAGATGCTATTGCCGATTAAATTGAATCTGTTCGGGCGGATTGGTCATGGACGTCAGCCAGTGACCTGGGTGCATCTAGAGGATGTACTGCGAGCGATTGAATTCTTGATGCTCGAGGATACAACAGAGCAGATCTTTAATGTGATCGCGCCAGAAAAGAGCAGTCAGGCCCAGTTTGCGCGAACCGCGGCCCAGATTCTGCAGCGTAAATCCTTACTGCCACTGCCGGCATGCAGTCTGAAAATGATGCTGGGAGAACAGTCACAACTGGTATTGAACGGTCAGTATGTACAGCCCAAAGCCTTGCAGGAGGCTGGATTCCAGTTTCATTATCCAACCCTGAAAGAGGCGATGGATAATATCCTAAAGCACTAAGCGACTGGGCTCGAATAAACGGACTGGATCATAAGGATCTGGATCAACGATTGGCGCTTGTTCAAGGATGAGTTGAGCGAGTAGTTTTCCTGATGCCGGCCCCATACATAAACCATTCCGGAAATGTCCAAAATTGGCCCAGACATTGTGTAGCTTGGGAATTTTTCCAATATAGGGAATACCATCGGGTGAGCTGGGTCTTAATCCGGCCCATTGCTTGACCAGCGGAAAATCTGCCAGTTCCGGTACCATCTCGATACACGCCTGTAAAATATCCTGCCGGATTTCGCTAGAAGGCGAGGTGTCAAAACCGACCTGACGCATACTGGAACCACATAAAACATGTCCATCCTGACGTGGAATCAGGTACATCACCTTATGCATGCACATGGTCGGCAGCCAGTTTTCTGGCGTTTTAAACAGCAGCATCTGGCCCTGAACCGGCTGTACCGGAATTTCCAAACCAAGTTGCTGTGACCAGTGTTGCGACCATGCTCCGGTTGTGAACACATATTGATCTGCCTGAAAAACCTGGCTATGTTCATCTGAGATACTTTTTACACGGCCTTGCTGAATATTGAGCCGAGTGATTTTACAGTCTTCTTGCCAGGTGACACGAGGATGGTGCTTCAAATAGCGAATGATCGACTGTAATAACCGTGGATTACGGATATTGGCCAGTTCAGGGAAATAAATCGCCTGTTTGAATTTGCTCTGATTAATTCTGGGATTGATCTGTTGCAGTTTAGCTTGATCAAGTAATTTTGCCTGTTGCTGCGGCTCTTGATGTGTTGCGGCATAACTTAAACCGATTTCAAAATCGGATTCATCAAAAATCAGCATACCTGTTTCATGAATCTGGAAATCGATGCCAGTGAAAGGTTGCAGTTTTTGATTCCAGTCCTGATACATGGGTTTGGCATGTCGGGCCAAAGCATTTACAGCAGCGGGATAACGCCAGGGATACATCGGGGAGAGGATGCCTCCTCCAGCCCAGGATGCAGCCTGTCCGGCGGCCTGCTGATCAAAAAGGGTAACAGAACATCCCTGTTCAAGCAGTTCCAGCGCCGACATCAGACCGGTGATGCCAGCGCCGATAATGGCAATATGCATTACGCCGAAATCCTTTTACTTCATGTCTTTCAGTTTAAGCGCAGCTTCTTCAGCAAAATAGGTCCAGATACCATCTGCACCGGCACGACGACAGCTCATCAATGATTCTAAAATGACGCTATCAGATAACCAGCCATTTTGAATTGCCGCAGCCAGCATCGCGTATTCGCCACTGACCTGATAAACAAAGGTCGGTACGCCAAAAGTGTCTTTGACTTCGCGGACAATATCCAGATAAGGCATGCCTGGTTTGACAATCACCATGTCCGCACCTTCCTGAATATCCAGCGCAATTTCATGCAGGGCTTCAGCACGGTTACCGACATCCATCTGGTAATTGTATTTATTGCCGCCTTTTAAGTTGCTGGCAGAACCGACTGCATCACGGAACGGGCCATAGAAACTTGATGCATATTTGGCTGAATAGGCCATGATCGAAGTATAGATATGACCATTTTGCTCAAAGGCCTGACGAATCGCACCGATCCGGCCATCCATCATGTCACTTGGAGCAAACACATCTGCACCGGCTTCGGCATGGCTCAAGCCCTGTTTAATCAGGCACTCAACCGTTTCATCATTTAAGACATAACCGTTCTCATCAATAATGCCATCCTGACCATGCGTGGTATACGGGTCTAATGCGCCGTCAGTAATCAGCACCATTTCTGGCAGTTCTTTTTTCAATAAACGTAAGGTGTTTTGCACCAGACCATCTTCACGCCATGCGGCTTCTGCAGTCAGGCTTTTATCTTCTTGTGGGGTGACCGGAAATAGCGCCAGTTTATTGACACCGAGTTCCAGCAGACGTTCTGATTTTTTTAACAGCAAGTCCGCTGACAGACGCTGGATATTCGGCATGCTTGGAATATTTTGGGTCTGGTTTTGTCCTGGCAGGACAAATACTGGATAAATGAGATGATCTGCCGCGAGATGGGTTTCACGAACCATCGAACGTAAATGTTCATTTTTACGAATACGACGCATGCGAGTTGCAGGAAACGCGGGACGATTGAACGTATAAGTCATAAAAATCTCAGTAATCAGTATTAAACTAGGCCTCTATTGTAGCCCTAACTCAAATTTTTGGGCATAAATTAGCGGTTTTTTATTGTGGTGGATTCGGGCAGAGTGATGAGTAAGACAGAGAGAAACTGGACAGGTAATATACATCTGGGCTCGAAAGTGGATATTGATGTAGTCCTGAACCAGCTGGTACATGCTTTTAATAGCTCTCCTTTTTTTAAGCATAACGGCATGACCATGCGGGTGGTTGAGGGCCAGATTGAAGCCTATGTAGAAATGCAGGATTTCATGATTGGTAATGTGGCTTTCCAGATTCTGCATGGCGGTCTGGCTGCAACTGTACTGGATAGCGTCGGTGGTATTGTGGCCATGGGCGAACTGTATAAAAAAGCTGAACCGGAAACGATTGCAGATACCATTAAAAAAGTGTCGCGTCTGGCGACGGTCGATATGCGGGTGGATTATCTGGCGCCTGGACGTGGCAAATATTTTATTGCACGTGCAGAAACCTTACGTTTGGGGCGTAAGGGCTGCACCATGCGCATGACCATGGTCAATGATGAAGATAAGGCAATTGCAACAGCGATTGCTTCTTATGCCTATTAATGAAATCGTGAATTGAGGAAGTTAAAAAGCACTGTTTAACAGTGCTTTTTTATGATGA
Organism: Acinetobacter sp. SFD; assembly: GCF_001647575.1. Taxonomy (NCBI): domain Bacteria; kingdom Pseudomonadati; phylum Pseudomonadota; class Gammaproteobacteria; order Moraxellales; family Moraxellaceae; genus Acinetobacter; species Acinetobacter sp. SFD. The sequence continues at coordinate 422,449 of NZ_LSZJ01000011.1, read as the reverse complement.
TCAAATATGAACCTAGAGGGTTTAGAGATCAGATTTAGCCCGTTTCAAGGCATTTTTCCATTTGGCTAAATGCATTTCTCTTTCGTCATTTTGCATTTTGGGTTCAAAAGCACGGTCTAGCTGCCAAGACTGGGAAATTTCATCCAGGTTTGAAAATACGCCAGCTTTTAATCCGGCCATAGCGGCCGCACCCCAAGCAGTAGCTTCCAGCATTTTCGGACGCAGTACCGGTACATTCAGAATATCGGCCTGAAATTGCATCAGCATGTCATTGCTGCTGGCACCACCATCAACTCGCAGTTCTTTAAGTGGATGTGCAATATCAGATTGCATCGCACTGAGCACATCCGATACCTGAAAGGCGATTGATTCTAATGCTGCACGAGCGATATGCGCTTTGGTCGTACCGCGGGACATGCCACAGAGTAGGGCACGTGCTTCACTATCCCAATGCGGCGCGCCCAGACCGGTAAATGCCGGAACCACAACCACGCCGTCACTATGCTCGACCTGGTGTGCCAGTTTTTCCACATCACTGCTTTTTTGAATAATTCCGAGGCCATCGCGTAACCATTGCACTACAGCACCAGCCATAAATACGCTGCCTTCGAGCGCATAGGTAGTTTGGCCCTGGGCTTGCCAGGCGAGAGTAGAAAGCAGCTTGTTCTGGCTGAGCTGAATATTATGCCCGGTATTGAATAGCATAAAGCAGCCAGTACCATAGGTGTTTTTAGCGCTGCCCACCTCAAAACAGGACTGGCCAAAAAGTGCAGACTGCTGATCCCCCAAAATTCCGGTAATGGGAATATTGGCCCCAAGTAAGCCAGAAGCAGTGTCAGCGACATAACTATCAGAAGAGATAATTTTCGGTAAGACCGAAGCCGGGATATTAAACAGCTCGAGTAGCTCTTCATCCCACGATTGTTGCTGCAGATTCATTAACATGGTACGTGAAGCGTTACTGGCTTCAATGACGTGCTCTGCGCCTTGGGTCAGATTCCAGATCAGCCAGCTATCGATCGTACCAAATGCCACATGGCCTTGTTCAGCGAGTGCCCGTACTCCCTCGACATGCTCTAAAAACCAGACCAATTTTCCCGCACTAAAATAAGGGTCAATCCGTAAGCCTGTTTTTTGCTGAATTTTGGACATCAAGCCTTGATCAATCAGCCGGTTACACCAGTCAGAAGTACGACGATCCTGCCAGACGATTGCCGGGGCGAGCGGTTTGCCATTTCGACGATCCCAGACTACAGTCGTTTCGCGCTGGTTAGTCAGGCCAATGGCCTGAATGTCTTTTGCCAGAATACCTGCAGTGGCTAAAGCTTGCTGTACCACAGCAATCTGTGAGCTCCAGATTTCTTGGGCATCCTGTTCTATCCAACCGGAGTGAGGGGTGTGGATCTGTGTTTCATGCTGCGCTGTGGCTTGAACTTGCCCGTGTTCATTAAAAATAATGGCCCGGCTTGAAGTGGTTCCCTGGTCCAGGGCCAGTAAATAGCTCATAATTTTTCTGTTATTCGGCTTGAAAAGTAAAATATTAGCGCAATAATGTAATTAAGCGCATCAAGTTGTGTAAATGTTCAGAAAAGGCATCGTAATTTTTGACATTTATGCTATGATTGCCTTGTACTTTGGGGGTGTTTCTGGCTTCGACGCTGGTGATGAAACTCATAGATGCATGCCGAGAGCGCATTTTCTCTCGTAAATCAAATTTGCATTTTTTAGTCGCAAACGACGAATCATACGCTCTAGCTGCCTAAGGGCAGCTTGTCCGCCTCTCCGAATACTTGTGGTTAGAGAGTCCGACTGAAGCGCACGCACACAAGTCCGTATAAAGCCAAGCCTCGGGGCTTTGTACTAAATTAAGAGGATCGCGATTTGTATCCTGTTCGTCGGGTCACAAAGAGTTAAAACAATAGACGATATCTAAGCATGTAGTATTCTCGAGCGTAATGCTGGCGGACGCGGGTTCAACTCCCGCCACCTCCACCAAAATTCTTTCCGAAGTAATCCATCGGAATCTAAAAAAGCCTTTAAACTCAATGTCTAAAGGCTTTTTTATTGGCTGTATTGTCCGACCCTATCCTAAGCTGTTTGACCCTATTTTTGCTTTATGTGGGTCAAAATTGGGACAATTTGACCCACTAAATAAGTTTAATTATGTGGGACAAAGATATGTCACTTACTGATGTGCAATGTAAAAAAGCACTACCGCAGGAAAAACAGTACCGCCTTTCTGATATTAATGGTCTGTCTTTACGAATCGATCCGAATGGCAAAAAATATTGGTCTATCAGATACACGGAAAATGGACAAAGGAAGTCCAAAGCATTAGGTATCTATCCTGAGCTAAGTTTAAAGCGTGCAAGGGAGATCGCGCTTGATCTGAGATATAAACTCAAAAATACAACTGAGGTTGAGCAGGAGCAGCCTTATTTTAAGGAAGTCGCAGAGGATTGGTTCAATAATCAAAAAGAAACCTGGTCATCCAAACATATTAGTAATGTTCGAGCTTCCTTGGATGAGCTTTATATTTCTCTTGCTAATAAGCGTATTAATCAAATTCAGGCACCTGAGATTCTGCAGATCATTAAGAAGATTGAAGCTAGAGGGGCGTTTGAAATTGCAAAACGTACCTTGTCTCGTTGCGGCATGGTCATGAAATACGCTATTGCCCATGGATATCGCTATGACAATCCGGCAGGTGATTTAGTCTATGCCCTCAAGAATAAAAGGGTCAAAAACCTGGCTTCGCTTTCTGCCTCTGAGATGCCTGAATTTCTTAGACGTATTAAGGCTTATCCTGCCGATGCTCAAACACATCATGCCATTGTCCTGATTATGCTGACAGGCGTTCGGGTCAGTGAGTTACTGCAAGCACGTTGGGAAGAGTTTGATTTGGAGGGGCGTAAGTGGGATATTCCTGAAGAACGAATGAAGAACCGACTTCCACATCGTGTGCCGTTGACTGACATGATGATTGCTGAGCTTCATGCTTTGAGACTTACTCATAATCAGGAACTGCTATTTCCACATCGTTTGAATAACAAAGAACCTATGCGTAGCGAGTCTATTTTGGCTGTGATCAAACGTTCAGGCTATGCAGGTCGAATGACCACACATGGTTTTAGATCGTTATTCAGTACAGTTGTAAACGAATCGAATCTGTTTAATCCAGATGCCATTGAACGCCAGCTTGCTCATGTGCCACAGAATAGAATTCGCTCGGCCTATAACCGAGCACAGTACTGGGATGAGAGGGTAAGGTTGATGGAGTGGTATGGAGAAATGGTCAGGATTTGGTTGAATTAAAATGAGTAAATATACCAAGGATTAAGTTCCTTGGTATGAGAATTATGCTCAATATTTTGATCTTCCATTTTCATCTAAAATGGTTATTCGATATTTTTCTTCAATCAGATTTTCTAAAATCTGGCTTTCTGTCTTATTGAGTACTTCACTAAGAGCTTTGAGTTTTCTGTTTGTCTCTTTTGTCAAAGGGATGTGATAAGCTTTTTTAGCTTTTCCACTCATTCTAAATTTCTGTTGGGACCATGCTTTTTTTAATTTTAGAATTAATAGCTCTTGATTTGATAATGGAATTGAAGCTATCAGTAAAAAAATGATTTCATAATGATTACATTTTCTCTTGATAGTATTTAGATAATGAAGTTGATTTAAAGGGATATCAAACTTCAAAGTGTTTTGGAAATAATATAGTATCCATTGAAGTTGTTCATGATTTTCTTTATCTATCCAATTGTAATTTTTTTTCTTGGTCTGGACTGCCACCACTCTCGTAGACAAATATCTTCCATTCTTTGAGTACTGGATCTGATATTAATTTGATGAAGGTTTCAGTGTTTTTGTAAGTCATTGATTGATCAAGAGCTTCATAGCAAGCCAATCGATTTTCCACAGTGATGACATAGGTTTGTGTTAATCCCTCTGATTTTGGGTGCTAAGTCTCTTTGTTATCTTGGGTCATGCAGAGCATATTCACTACTTAATTCTTTCTGAATCCACTCTACAAATTTTTCAATCAGTGGTGAATTTTCTTGACTAGAATGCATTAAATAATAAGCACGCTTTTTTTCGAGTTTCTTGGTGGAAACCATAACCAGTTCACCTTTCTGTAACTCTTTTTCAATCAGCATCTGTGGAATTAGTGCCATTCCCATACCATGATTGGCTGCAACCGCTAACATTGAAAATAATTCATGTCGTTGGCCATGATTAGGGTTTGGATGTTTTATTGGATAGAGACTAAACCATTCCTCCCAAATATGTGGTCTAGTCGTTTGCTGTAATAAAGGGAGCTCTATTAATTGTTGTGCACTTAAATCAAAGCTATTGATATTGATCATAGTTGCATCCGGAAAATAGTGTTTGATTAATCTAGGTGCGCATACGGCAACCACATCTTCATACATTAAAAAGTGACTATATGTACCAGGCCATTGTTCAACTTGTTGAGGGGTGCCTGCATAAATAGCAGCATCTAAAATATGGTCATTAAATAAAAAAGGTCGTGTGCTCGTTTCTAGATGGATCGTAATTTCAGGATAAAGCTGGTTAAAGCTTGGTAATTTGGGTAACAACCACCGTGTAGCGAATGTTGGTACCACACCTAATTTTAGAGTACCTCCTTGTCCTTTATGTGCAATGACATCCAGAGTGGTTTGTTCCAATCCCTTTAAATAAGGAGTGATACTTTTGTAATATTGTTTTCCTACATAAGTTAATTCTACGCCATGACGTGTTCGGGTAAATAAGAGAGCATTTAAATAATTTTCTAATTGTTGTATTTGTCGAGAAACCGCACTTTGACTTAGAAATAGTTCTTGTGATGCGTGGGTATAACTCGCATGCCGTGCTGCTGATTCAAAGCATAAAAGTGCTTGTAGAGGCGGAATTTTACGGCGCATAAATTCATCCTTGAAAATATTAAGATATTAATAAATTACATATGAGTATTCTTTGACTATAAGACATTAGTGTTAAACATGCCCCAATAGGTCAGTCATTTATATTTGAGAGTTGTTAATTTTAATAAGATATGCGGTTTTTGCATAACTGCATGCATATTTATTGTTTGAAAGAAAGATTATTCACGCATACAGTCAGTTCCAGAATAATACAACGTATGGATAGAAAGGACTGGTAGGACACTATGAATCAGATGGTAAATACAAAGAAAGTAAATCAATCAAATTTTAATTGGCAAGACCCATTTTTAATCGAACAGCAACTGACGTCAGAAGAGCGTATGATCCGCGATGCAGCGGCAGCGTACTGTCAAGACAAACTGATGCCGCGTGTACTGGAACAGTTTCGTCATGAAAAAACCGATCCGGCTATTTTCCGTGAGATGGGCGAACTCGGTTTATTAGGACCAACCATTCCGGAACAGTACGGCGGTGCAGGTTTAAATTATGTCAGTTATGGCCTGATTGCCCGTGAAGTTGAACGTGTCGATTCAGGTTATCGCTCAATGGCCAGCGTACAAAGTTCACTGGTGATGGTGCCTATTAATGAATTTGGTTCTGAAGAACAAAAGCAGAAGTATTTACCAAAATTAGCCACCGGTGAATATATTGGCTGTTTTGGTCTGACCGAACCGGATCATGGATCAGATCCTGGCAGCATGATTAGCCGTGCTAAAAAAGTCGAGGGTGGTTACCGTTTAACTGGCGCAAAAATGTGGATTACCAATAGTCCGATTGCCGATGTATTTGTAGTTTGGGCCAAAGAAGTTTCTGCCGAAGGTAATGTCGGTGACATTCGTGGCTTTATTTTAGAAAAAGGCTGGGAAGGGCTTTCTGCTCCAGCAATTCACGGCAAGGTTGGTCTGCGTGCCTCGATCACCGGTGAAATTGTAATGGATAACGTCTTTGTTCCGGAAGAAAATGCATTTCCGGAAGTGCGTGGTTTAAAAGGGCCTTTTACCTGCTTGAACAGTGCGCGTTACGGGATTGCCTGGGGTGCGATGGGTGCAGCAGAATTCTGCTGGCATACCGCGCATCAGTACACCATGGACCGGAAACAGTTTGGCCGACCACTTGCTGCGAATCAGCTGATCCAGAAAAAACTGGCAGACATGCAAACTGAAATTGCCCTTGGCTTACAGGTGGCTTTACGTTTTGGCCGTATGAAGGATGAGGGCGTTGCTTCAGTTGAAGGTACGTCTTTAATTAAGCGGAATAACTGCGGTAAGGCACTGGATATTGCCCGTTTGGCCCGTGACATGATGGGTGGAAATGGCATTAGCGATGAATTCGGTGTCGCCCGTCATCTGGTTAATCTGGAAGTGGTAAATACCTATGAAGGTACCCACGATGTACATGCCTTAATTTTAGGACGTGCACAGACTGGTATTGCTGCATTCTGTAATTAATTTGATTTCGTCCATTCAGGATGTCCATTTATTGAATATCCTGAAAAGATTTCGTATCAAAAATCAATAATTTGAATTAAAGGATTCATCGTGGAACATTCTTGTAAATCTGTGCATTTTCAAGCCTAAAGTTCAAATGAAATGCGAGAAAAAGAATAAAGAACCTAAGGTAAATGTAGAGAAATAATAGGACTACCGATGACTCATTTGGGAAAATGAGAGATATGGAAATGAATAATGATATGCAGGCTGGAGCAGGAACGCTCAGCAGAAAATTACCATCTAATGTAGGCACAGCACATCGCATTCATAAAAACACTTGGAAAATTGCATTTGTCTTTGCATTTATTTCACTGGTGATTGATGGCGTCGATATCATGCTGCTGTCATTTAGCTTGACCAGTTTAAAAGCTGAGTTTGGACTGACTTCATTTCAAGCCGGGATGTTAGGAAGTTCATCACTTGCAGGCATGGCGCTGGGCGGAATTACCGGTGGATGGGCATGTGATAAATTTGGCCGGGTAAAAACTATTGCCTGGTCTGTGGTCTTCTTTTCGATCATGACTTGTATTCTGGGATTCACCCAAAGTTATGAGCAGTTCATGATTCTACGTTTTATCGGTGCATTTGGATTGGGTTCGCTTTACATGGCGTGTAATACGCTGATGGCTGAATATGTACCAACCAAGTACCGTACCACTGTTTTAGGCACATTACAGACCGGACAGACAATCGGTTACATCGTGGCGACGTTATTGGCCGGCGCAATTATTCCCGACCATGGCTGGCGTATGCTGTTTTATGTGACCATTGTTCCGGCTGCCTTTGCGCTCATTTTTATGCGTTTTGTACCTGAACCTGCATCTTGGCAGGAAGCTAAAATTGAACAGTTTAAACGTAAAGAATTGAAAATTGAGCCCACCCCTGAAACAGTCACGGCAAAAGCACCTTCTGAAAGTGTCTATAAACGTATTTTTGGGCATACCCAGCATCGTAAAATGTTCTTGTTATGGATGAGTACCGCTGCTTTCTTACAGTTTGGATACTACGGTGTCAATAACTGGATGCCAACCTATTTAGAAACTGAATTGAACATGAATTTCAAGGCATTAACAGGCTATATGGTTGGTGCCTATACGGCGATGATTCTAGGGAAAATTATTGCCGGCTATGCGGCAGATAAATTAGGGCGTAGGGCAACTTTTGTCTTTGGTACTGTTGCAACAGCCGCATTTTTACCCGTGATTATCTTTTTTAACACGCCAACCAATATTGCCTATTTATTGATTACCTTTGGTTTTCTTTACGGAATTCCATACGGCGTAAATGCAACCTATATGGCGGAAACTTTCTCAACCGATGTGCGTGGTACAGCCATTGGCGGTGCCTATAACATGGGTCGTTTAGGCGCGGCAATTGCACCTGCGACTATCGGTATTATTGCGGCAGGCGGTTCATTTACTATGGCATTTATCGTGATGGGTGCAGCCTACTTTATTGCGGGCGTAATTCCAGGCTTGTTTATACGTGAACGTCAGTATGATCCACAGCAATCTTCATTGGTGATGGCAACAGATACAGAAGAGAAAATACCGAGTACCGCGGCAACAACAGACACAACGCTTACCGCTAAATAATAAAAATAGCCGGCAGCGTCGTCTGCTAGCTTTGGGAGTAGAACATGGGTGCATTGCAAGGAATTCGAGTTTTAGATTTAAGCCGTGTACTGGCAGGTCCATGGTGTGGGCAGATTCTGGCAGATCTGGGTGCGGAAGTAATTAAAATTGAACGTCCAAAAGTGGGTGATGACACCCGTATGTGGGGGCCACCGTGGATGCTGGATAATCAGGGTAGTGCAACCCGTGAATCGGGTTATTACCAATGCGCTAACCGCAACAAATATTCGGTCGCAATAGATATTGCAAGTCAACAAGGTCAGAAACTGATTCGGGAAATTGCCAAAACGGCCGATGTAGTAATTGAAAATTATAAAGCCGGCTCATTGGCAAAATATGGCTTGGATTATGCATCTTTAAAACAAATTAATCCGAAATTGGTCTATTGCTCGATTACCGGATTCGGCCAAACTGGACCGCGTGCCGAAGAACCAGGTTATGACTTTATTATTCAGGGCATGTCAGGATTAATGAGCATCACCGGTGAAAAAGATGAACTTCCGGGTGGTGGTGCGCAAAAAGTCGGTGTGGCTGTGGTCGATATTCAAACGGGATTGTATGCCACGGTTGCTATTCAGGCCGCGTTACTGGCACGCCAGCATACTGGCCGTGGACAATATATTGATTTATCTTTATTAGATGTTCAGGTAGCTACACTGGCCAATCAGGGTATGAATTATCTCACCACCGGCGTATCTCCAAAGCGTATGGGAAATCATCATCCCAATATTGTGCCGTATCAGACTTTTAAGGCCAAAGATAAAGAATTTATTATTGCTTGTGGCAATGATAAGCAGTTTAAAGATTTGTGCATCGCGATTGGATTACCTGAATTATTGGAGGAGAAAAAATTCCAGCGTAATCAGGATCGGGTTAAGCATCGTGATGAACTAATTCCATTACTATCCGAGTATTTTTTGACTAAAAATGCACAAGATTGGGTGGCGGCCATTCATGCAATAAAAGTGCCGGTCGGGGTGATTAATTCAATTGAAGATGCATTGAATGAACCACAAATTAAATCGCGTGACATGGTGGTGGATGTTGCACATCCGTTGAATGATCAGTTTAAAATGATCGGTTCACCGATTAAGTTATCCGATACGCCGGTTGAATATAAGCATGCTGCACCGCAATTGGGAGAGCATACGGGAAAAATTTTATCGCAATTTAAAACCCGAGAAGAACTGGCAGTATTACAGGCGAAAGGCATTATTGATGGTTCGATAAATAGTGCAATAGGCGATTCGGTTGCCTGAAATTGTGTTCCCATAGATGATAAAGGCTGAGAAGCATCTTTTGCTGGCATGATATATAAGACAAATGGAGAGTTAAAATAACTCTCCATTTGTTCATTCAGTAACATTTGAATAAAATAATTATATTCCTAAAACCACTTTATCTTATTGAATTGATTTTATTGGTTTATTTTGTTAGTTCAATTGCCACCATCTCCAAAAAACCTTGAGCTTTATTTTGAATGAAAGTTTAAACAATAATAATTATCATTTGCATTATTTTTGGATGGGTGTATCTTATCCAGCACACTATTTTTACTTAATAGAGTGATGAAGATGAAATCAGTCACGGATAAGATTGCTTTACAACATTTAATCAATGCATATCTACAAGAAACCGGCAATGGTCGTTTTATTCCTATCGCAAACCAATCGCAACAGTTACAAAAGCACAGTCAGGGAAATACCGTATTGTGTATTCCTTTGCAGGCGGTTTCTGGGTTTTTATATGCGCCAGTTGCCTATATGAGCAAAGTGGGCAGACATCGTTTTGCTGCTTTACCTTGGGTAGAACAAGATGGGCAGATACTGGAGTTGAGTCCGGTCAATTTGGCAGCAAATTTGCTGGAAAATTTAATTGCCCAACAAAATCAAAAACAACTCGATACCTCATCTTTGTTGGAATGCTGGATTCAAAGCCGTCGGGCTTTGCAGCAATTTTTGAGTTATCGTGAAGAACAAATTGATGCCGTGATTCTACCCAAGCAACACTTTATTCAAAGTGAGCAGGCACTGATTCTCGGGCATAGCATGCATCCCTCGCCCAAAAGCCGTCAGGGCTTTGTCCAGAATGATTGGCAGCTTTATTCTCCAGAGACCCAAAACACGTTTAAAATGCATTTCCTGTATATCCACCCGGATCAGGTGATCCATGATAATGCCCACCAGCTGGATATTCCAGGCCAGTTAAAACACGAGTTGGCCCCATTTTTCAATGCCTATCACCAGACTAAAATGGCAGAGTATCCAGATTACGCTTTATTGCCGCTGCATCCATGGCAGGCCCGTTATCTAAAAGATAAAGACTGGTATCAGCAGCTGTTACATGAAGGCAAACTGGTTGATTTCGGTGCTTTGGGCTGGTCGATGAAAGCCACCACCTCGGTGCGCACGCTGTATAGTGAACAGGCGCCCTGGATGTTTAAAGCGTCCATGACAGTCGCTGTGACCAACTCGATTCGGGTCAATCTTTATAAAGAATGTCACCGCGGTTTAATGAGCTATGAATTGTGGAATGATGAGTGTCTTGCTGATTTCAGACAGCGTCATCCGCGTTTAAAAACTATTAGTGATCCGGCGTGGATTGCTTTAAAAGTCAATGGACAGGTTTTAGATGAAACCATTTGTATTTTGCGTGAAAACCCATTCCCGCATAACGCAGATGTGAGCTGTATTGCCTCATTGTGCCAAGACCATCCTTTGCAGGCCAAAAACCGTTTTAGCGAAATCTTTGCTAATCTTTCCCAGCAAAGTGGTCAAAGCCAGTCCGAGATTGCGGTAGAGTGGTTTGAGCGTTTCCTGGAGATCACGATTTTACCGCTGATGGAATTATACCATGAGTTTGGTATGGCATTTGAGGCTCATCAGCAAAATACCCTGATTGAGCTTGAACAGGGTATGCCTAAAAATGTCTGGTTTAGAGACAATCAGGGATTTTATTATATTGAGGAATTGGCTGGCGAAATTTTAGCGCGTTTCCCGACTCTGGCTACAGAGGGGCAGGCAGTCTGTCCAATTGCCTTGGTGGATGAGCGTTTCCGTTATTACTTCATTGGTAATACCTTGTTTGGTCTGATCAATGCCATCGGCATGACAGGGGTGGTCAAAGAACAGCAACTGCTTGAAATGTTGCAAGCCGCTTTGATGGAGGCCTATCAGAAATACCCGCAAAGTAATTTATTGAAGACCGTGTTACATCAGGACACGTTCCCCTACAAAGGCAATTTAATGACGCGTTTGTATGAATTAGATGAATTACAGGCGCATATTTCTCAGCAATCCATTTATATCAATCTTAAAAATCCACTGTATGTTGCACAAACTGTAGTGGAGGCTGAATATGCTTGATTTTATCGGAATTGGCTTAGGACCTTTTAACTTAAGCCTAGCAGCCTTGCTACATCAGCAGACTTCGCTCAACTATCAGTTTTTTGATAAACGTCAAGAGTTTAACTGGCATGCTGGTATACAGTTACCGAATGCCATGATGCAGGTGCCGTTTATGGCAGATCTGGTCAGTCTGGTCGAGCCGACCAGTCCTTATAGTTTTTTAAATTATTTAAAAGCCCATCAACGCTTATATAAGTTTTATTTTCGGGAAAATTTATATATCCCACGCCAGGAATACAATCATTATTGTCAGTGGGTGGTGAAGCAGTTATCGCATGTGCAGTTTGGCAGCCGAGTCACCGACATCGCGCCAATTGCTGGCGGTTTTCAGGTCATTACCGAACAAAAAGGTCGTTTTTCGGTGCATCAAACCCGCAAAATGGTGTTAGGCACAGGCACCACACCCAGGTTACCCCAGCCCTTACAGCTAATAGCCGAACAGCATCCACAGTGTCTGCATTCCTCGAATTATCTACATCAGCGTGATCAGCAGTTATCGGGCAATGTAGTGCTGATTGGCTCGGGGCAATCGGCTGCTGAAATCTTTATTGATTTATTTGACCGGCAAATCCATCCTAAGACCGGACAGGCAAAATTCCATTTATATTGGCTAACACGTTCGGCCGGCTTTTTCCCGATGGAAAATACGCCGCTTGGTCTGGAAAGTTTTAGTCCGGACTATATGTCCTATTTTTATCATTTACCCCACGATTTAAAAACCAGCCTGCCTGCCACTCAAGCCAATCTTTATAAAGGAATTAGTGCCAAAACCCTTCGGGATATCTATGAGCGGCTCTATCAACGCAGTATTGGCGCAGCGGAGACGCATGTCACCCTGGCAGGGCATTATCAACTTGAAAATGCCGCAGTGACTCATGGAAAAAATATTCAGCTCAAATTTGTCCAGACCCAGAAACAGCAGAATTTAACGCTAGCGGCCAGTACGGTGATTGCGGCAACAGGTTATCAATATCCGTCTTTGGACTTTTTAAACAAACTCAGTTCCAAGATCGGTTTGAATTCACAGCATCAGTGGCACATCAATGAAAATCATCAACTCGATTATCAGGGGGATGGTGAAATCTATATCCAGAATACCGATTTGCATCATCATGGTGTCGGCACGCCTGACCTGGGCTTAGGGGCTTTTCGTTCTGCAAAAATTGCCAATCAGATTTTAGGCGAGCCTTATTTTGAAATTGAAGGGCGACAGAGTTTTCAGGAATTTCAGGAGCTTCAGCCCAAGGAAATTGAAGCTGCATTTTCCATGCCGGCTATCGCCAAAAATAATTTTCGGGCAGAGGCCATTGCAGCGCAGATTACCAAAAAAGCGACCGATGTATCCGCTCAATATTCGCTGAAATAAATGAGGGATAACCATGGCTGAAATATCGAAGTCAGATTCCCGTTCCGTTTCGGCTCCGATCCTGGCCCAACACTGGGTCATGCTGTCGGTGATGTTAGGGACCGGGACGGTGAGCCTGAATAATAGCAGTTTTAACCCGGCGATTCCCCAGCTGATGCAGGATTTCCAGCTGACAGAAGCTGCGGTCAGTTGGGTCGTGGTGATTTTTCTGTTAACCATGAGCCTCAGCCTGCTGTTAACGGGTTTTTTAAGCCAGCGCTTTGGTCAGCGCCGGGTGTATCTAGCGGCCTTAAGCATTTTCATGTTGAGTTCAGTCTGTGGTGCATTTGCCGCGGACTTTGAGAGGGTGCTGGCCATACGGGCCTTACAGGGTTTTTCCAGTGGACTAATGATTCCCTTGTCCTTGGGTATTATTTTTTCAGCGACCCCGCAACAGCAACGTGGTGCTGCAACAGGACTATGGGGAGCAATGATCATGCTGACTTTGGCCTGTGGTCCGATGCTGGGAGCACTGATGCTGGTCGGGTTCAGCTGGCAAGCACTCTTTCTGCTAAATGTTCCCTTGGCTCTAGTGGCTTTGGCCATTGGCTGGCTGTATCTGCCGAAGCAGCCGGTGACTCAGCGTTTAAAATTTGACTGGCCCGGCTTTGGATTGCTGGCGGTTGCAATCGTTGCCTTATTGCTGGGTCTAAGCACGATTAAACAGTTGGCAGATTTTTCCCAGGCTTCATTCTGGTGGCTGCTCGGTTTAAGTGCTTTCAGCGGCTGCGGTTTTATTTGGTTCAGCCGAAAAAAAACCAGCACCATTATTGCCTGGCCCTTATTTCAAAGTCGTGAGTTTAATTACAGCCTGATCATTTCGATTGTGCATACCGTCGGCTTATTTATCAGCCTGCTGCTGATTCCGTTACTGGTGCAAAATACCTTGCATCTCAGTCCGATCTGGACCGGTGTATTACTGATGAGCAGTGCCTTAACCACCAGTTTATGCAGTAAACGTGCGGGTAAATATTTGGATCAGCACGGTGCCAAACAGCTGATCAGTTTTGGCCTGCTGCTAACCGCAATTGCCTTTGTCGGACTGGGTTTGGCGGCCAGTCTATCCGGTATGTTACTCATGCTCTGCATGATTATTCATGGTCTGGGTTTCGGCTTGTCCTATATGCCTGCAACCACCGCCGGGCTGAATCATTTACCCGATCCGGAACTGGTTACCCAGGGGGCTGCTGTCAATAACCTGTTTCGACGTCTCTGTTCGGCTGTCGCCGTGGTGCTGGCTGCACTTTATCTACAAATTCGTACACAGCATTTTTTACCAAATCATGAACTGCCGCTTGCACAACTGTATGCAATCCGCGAGCTGTTTTTCTTCTGTGCCGGCATGACGTTATTGGGCTTGCCCTATGCATGGAAATTTCAACATCCAAAACAGCCCGCGCTTCATGATTAAAATTAATGATTAAGGAAAACATCATGGGTCACTTAGCTTCAGCATTCGTACAAAATAACTCTTCTGCTTTGACTACCTTGGCCTGGCAACAGCCTGATCAGGCTGCCATTCAAAAGGTCGAGCAACGTGTCATCAAGCAGTTACTGCAAGCCCTCATTTATGAAGGGGTGATTGCAACCACAATCGAACAGGGCCGATTTGTGATCAGTGCCCGGGATCAGAACCAGCAGGCTGTGGAGTATATTGCCGCAGGTCAGCATTATCTGAGTTTTGGTCTGGTGCGCATGGACGATCAGGATGTCATGCGTCGGGATGCTGCCGGGCAAAGCAGTGTCGCACAATTAAATCAGGTGATTGAGGAAATTGTCAGGGCCATTCCGGATGCGGCAAAACTGGAAGATTTTATTCATGAATTAAAACGGACTTTTATCCATGATGTGCAATCCCAGCCGAGTCTAAATGAGTTTTCGCTTCCTGCTGCCCAGCACCGTTATGATGTGCTGGAAACCTATCTGATGGCGGGGCATCCTTATCACCCTTGTTATAAATCCCGTGTCGGTTTTAGCCTGCAAGACAATCTGAAATACGGAGTAGAGTATGCGCAGCCGATCCATCTGGTCTGGCTGGCCGTGCATGCTGCTTTGTGTTCAGAAAATGCCTCTTGCTCCATTGATGCCGAGCAGTTTTTACAGCAGCAACTGAGTGCAGCCGAGATAGAAGCCTTCCATCAGATTTTGACAGCGCAGGGCTTAAATGCCGCCGAATATATCTGGCTGCCTGTACATCCCTGGCAGTGGGAAAATACCCTGGTTCATACTTTTTTTGAGGAAATAGCAACACAAAAAATGGTGTATTTAGGCCGTGGTACCGATGGCTATATTGCACAGCAATCTCTCAGAACCCTAACCAACTTGCAGCATCCGGAAAAACCTTATATCAAGCTGTCAATGAGCTTGACCAATACCTCAAGCTCGCGAATTCTGGCTGCGCATGCTGCCATGAATGGTCCGTTAATTACCGACTGGTTGCAAAGCCTGATTGACCAGAGCGAGCTTGCCCGGTCTCTAGATTTTGCCATTCTCAGAGAAGTACATGCGACGGCTGTCGATTTCACCAAGCTTCCCGCATCTCATGCCAGACAGGCCTATGGCACGATTGGAAGTTTATGGCGTGAAAGCATTCACCACTATTTAAAACCAGGGGAAGATGCCATTCCGCTGAATGGTATCAGCCATGTCCAGAAGGATGGCCAACTCCTGATTCAGCCGTGGTTAGAGACCCATGGAACCGAAGCCTGGCTGGAGCAACTTCTCTCGGTGGTGATCCAGCCGATACTGTTCTTACTACATGCTGAAGGGATTGGCTCGGAGTCGCATGGTCAGAACATCATTCTGGTCCATCAAAATGGCTGGCCAACCCGCATTATTTTAAAAGATTTCCATGACGGGGTGCGTTTTCATCCGGAGCATTTAACCCATCCGGATGCCTATCCCGATCTGCATGCCTTACCGGCAGAGCATGCCAAAGCCAATCGTATGTCCTTTATTCTGACCGAAGATTTAAATGCTGTGCGGGATTTCAGTTGTGCCTGTCTGTTCTTTGTGGCGCTGAGCGATATTGCAATCACCCTGCAACAGCAAATCGGCTTGTCTGAGCAGCAGTTCTGGCAGCAAGCGGCCGATATTATTCATCAATTCCAGCAACGTTATCCGGAGCATCAAAGCCGCTATGAAAAATTTGATGTCTTTGCGGCCCAGTTCTGCATTGAATCTTTAACCAAAAGACGTCTGTTCGGTGATGCCGAGGTACAGCTTCGCCTAGTGAATAATCCACTGCATGCCTTTCGTCAGGCCTCAGTTTAAGGGGGAGCACATGAATACGATGTTGTTTTCACCTACCCTTGGCACACAAATGCTTCTGGTTGATCTGGTGAACAGTTTGTTGGTAGAAGGCTATATTCCTGAGCCAGCCATTGTCACCCGGCAGCAGGCAAAAGCCCGCTTAAAAGCCCGTTTCGGACAGGATTTTGAGGCATTGTTTGAAAGAGAGGTAACTCAAGATTATTTTGCTGTGCTGTTCAATTCGCAGCTGGCCGAATTTATGCTGCTGCCTGTGCGCAAAGCCATTAAACAGGACTGGCAACTTCAGCCCTTGGCCTGTAGTTTTCAGGTCGAGGTTCAAGCGGAGCAAGGCTTTCAAGCTCATCTCTGCAATGCCCTGCAACTGTTTGATGCTATGCAGCGTCTAGGATATTTTGCCGAGGGCGAAGCATCGAAGTTAGCTAGATTGAGAGCCGAGCTGGAATCAGCCCTGATGCAAAACCAACTCAGCAGCCATCATCAGATCCGCTCCGAAACCTGGCGAACAGATCAACCTGCTGAATTGTTTATTCAGCTGGAACAATATGCAGCTCTACGTGACCGACCTTATCATCCACTGGCCAAACTTAAAGCGGGTTTTTCCAATGAGGAATACCAGCAATTCAGTCCAGAATTTTCACAGCCCATCTGCCTTAACTGGGTGGCGATCAAAAAAGAAAAACTGGTCTTTGGCCAGGATATCAACCAGCTTAAAATCCAGCAACCTGCCAAAATTTTTCTGAACAGTGAGCAGTATTTACAGTTACATCAGGAGCTAACAGAGCAGGGCCTCAGTGAAGACTATCTGGCCATACCGATGCATGCCTGGCAGTTTGAGCATGTACTGACAGAGCAGTTTCAACCCGAACTTGCCGGGCAGGTCATTATTCCCTTGCAATTTCAGTCTGCCGAAATGTATGCCAGTTCTTCCTTAAGAAGCTTGCTGTCTGCATCCACCCCACAGGACAGTTTAAAGCTGCCATTAGCGGTGAAATCTTTAGGCTCGCTGCGGTTTTTGCCGATTGTCAAAATGATCAACGGGCAGAAAAACCAGCAACTTTTGCAAGTCGCCAAACAAAAAGATGAGGTGTTAAAAAAACGCCTGTGGTTGTGTGACGAAAATCAGTGGTGGGCCTATTTACCGCATCAACCTGAAAATTTAACCCCCGACAATCTCACTTTATTTGCAGAACGGCCAATGCACCTAGCAGCTCAACGGCGCCGTATTCCTGCCGAATTGTTGCAGCAGCCCTACCAGATTATTCCAATGGCCAGTCTAGGGCATTGCATTGACGGAGAAATCTATCCATTTGAGCTGATTCTCAAGGCTCAACAGCTTGAGTCGAACCCGGCCAATGTCATTGCGGTATTTAAAAGCTTATGCCGGGATTTTTTTGAGGTGAATTTACGCTTATTCCGCTTAGGTTTAATGGGAGAAATTCATGGTCAAAACATCTGTATCGTGCTGAATCAGGGGCACTTTTCCGGCTTTATGCTGCGTGATCATGATTCGCTGCGGATCTATTTACCCTGGCTGCAGCAACATGGCTTGGAAGATCCAGCCTATTTAAGCCCGCATGATTTTAGAATTACCCTTTATCATGATGCCGTTGAAGATCTGATCCTGTATTTACAGACCTTGGGCATCCAGGTCAATCTGGCCAGTATTTTAGAAGTGCTTGCTGAATATTATCAAATGGATGAGCTGCAACTGTGGCAGGTATTGGCGCAACAGTTACAGCAGGCTTTAAATGATGTGCCATTCTGTGCAGAGGCGCGGGCCGAGTTACAGCAGCTGTTGTTTGAACAAGCCCAGTGGCCGTATAAACAGTTGATTCGCCCCTTGCTGGAGCAGCAGAATCGGATTGGGAGCATGCCCAGCAGCATGGGCAAGACCTGTAATATTTTAAAAAAAGTGTCGCGCTTGTGATCATGCTGCATACCACAGGTCTCTAAACGTGCGTTCTCCTATCCCTGTCATCAGCATCGATTTAGCCACGGAATCTGAACAGCCCGGTTTAGCCCGGGCCAGGCAGATGCTGGCCGAGCAACTGAACATTCAGCTGAATTTACACGGGCAAGATGCACCGAGCTTTGCCGATTTATTAGAGCAAAAGCAATGTGCTCGGGTGCTGGGTGAATTTCAGGCACGTATTCAGGCGCTCAACCTGACCTGTTCAGGCTCGATGTTTATCAAATATTGGGCCGTTCCATTGTTATTTCCCTATTTCTATGCCTTGCTCACGAAACAGCTAGATTTAGTCTGGGAGCTTTCAGCAATTTCAGTCCACATGACGCCCAACTGGTCCTGGGACCGGCATTTAAATTTTAAATCTGCAGGGATACTAGCAACAGCACTCAGCACTCAAACTTCTACTGATGAAGTCTTTGTGTTAAGAATTTTTCATGACCTCAATCAGGTGTTTGCAGTGATCAGTCAAGTGGCCAAAGTACAACGATTTTTGCTGTGGGAAAATACCGCATTGCGCCTTTTACAGTTCTATGACCTGATGCAGCGCAACAACCTAAGCGAACTCCACAAGATTCACACACAACGTCAATTTCTGCTCGATCTGCCGGCCGAAAAGTTTGGCCTAAAACATAATCCATTTTTACTCTTAGAACACAGCCGCCAGGTCAGTCCTGAAACGTATAGGCGTAAAAAATGCTGCTTTTATTTTCAGCTGCCTGAAGCGGACCGTAAATATTGCAGCAGTTGCCCATTAGCAAAAACACATTCTTAAAGTGATCAAGCTTCATGTCAGACTCATTAAATCGTTTATTAGTATCCTATTCCCGTATTGCCAGTTCAACCATTGGTCATGTGCTGGATAGCGGTTATTTACCCGGCATTCATGCGATGAATCCGGTCCAGCATGTCGTCGGTCGAGTCAGAACGCTGAGCTTAAATTCTGTAAACGCCATGCAGATTCGCGAGGCACTTTTAGCCAGTCAAGCAGGTGATGTGCTGGTGATCGATGCGCGCAACATTGGAGATCGCGCCTGTTGGGGCGAACAGCGTCATCGTGCTGCCATTTACCATCAGCTGGCTGCGGTTGTGGTGTTGGGTGCAGTCACCGATATACGGGCCCTAAGAGCTATGAAAGTACCGATTTTTGCACGTACGGTGAGTTGTTTAACTACCCGGGCCGAAGGGGAAAGCGGGGTCGATTTTGATCGGGATATTCATTATTTTGATGCCGTTATTTCCACGGGCGACCTCATGGTCGGAGATGCAGATGGTGTGTTTATTTTAAAGCCCAAGATGGCAGAGCGATATGTGGCGCAATTTCAAAAAATGGAATTGGCCGAACGACAAAAACGCGACCAGTTTTTTAAACAACATCGGCTTGAAGATTATTATCACCCATTAATTCAAGCAGATGATTCATAAAGGGACATCATCAAATGAAGACCTTATCTTCCAGCCTGCCGGATCATTTTAATTATCAGGAAAAAGGTATCCACTATGCGTTGCGAGCCTTAAGCCTGCCAGACGACTTTGCTCTGCTGTACAAGTGGATGCACGAGCCGCATGTCATTCCCCAATGGCAACTGAATAAGCCCGAATCTGAACTAGCTGTATACTTCGAAAAAATGCAGGTAGATGACCATCAAAGGCTTTATATTATCCAGATTGCAGGACAGGATGTTGGCTATTTGGAGATTTATGAAGCCAGACGCGATCGACTATCCTTGTATTATCCTGCATTGGAAAATGATCTAGGTTGGCATATTCTGCTCGGTGAAAAGCATGTGGTGGGAAAAGGGCACTTTAGAGCTGTCATGCGCCTGATGATCTATTTCATCTTTGAAAACTCTCCGGCAGAAAAAATTGTGGGCGAACCTGATGAAAATGTCAGGTCTTATGCATACATCGCGCAGGATATTGCGTTTACAGCTCAGAAAAAACTTCTAATGCCGGAAAAGATTGCCGTTCTATATCATTGTTTCAGAGAAGAATTTTATAAGAAATGTGGTCATATTAGTCTTCTTGAAACTATTGAGGGTTAGGCAAGCTGATACCTATATTTTTGATCGGGAGAGAGGGTGGGATCTTTTTTAAATTAGGATACTACCCTTTAGGGATTTAGGCCAATTCAAAATGTGGATTAACTAAGCTGTTAAAAAAACAATAAATATTGCAATAAAAAATTTACATTAATAATAGTAATGATTATTATTTGCACCATTATAATATTTACGTAAAGGGATTAACAATGCGACTATCTCAATTCAGTCTGTGTCTTCTTAGTGTCGCCATTTCTTCACAGCTGTATGCAGAAGAGTCAAGTCCTGCATCTAAGGAGCAGGAAAGATCAAATAAAACTCTCAAGCTTTCTCCTATTGTGGTAACAGCGACCCGTACCCCTAAAACAATTGCTGAAGTTGCGGGAACTGTGCAGACCATTCAAGGTGAAGAAATTGCTCAACAGGCTGGAGCGGGTCGAAAAGTCGCAGATGTTTTAGCGCAGTTGGTACCCTCACTGGCACCTAGCAGTGGAACCACCAGTAACTATGGTCAGACCATGCGTGGACGGAATGTATTGGTCATGATTGATGGAGTTTCACAGACCGGTTCGCGCGATGTGGCGCGTCAGCTCAACAGTATCAGTCCCAATATGATTGATCATATCGAGGTGGTTTCAGGTGCGACCAGCATTTATGGTTCAGGTGCGACGGGCGGGATTATTAATATTATTACCAAACGTGTGGACAAATCGAAACCAGTCAGCTTTCAGACCAAGTTAGGCCTGACATCGGCTGATAATTTCCGTCGTGATAGTTTGGCTTATCAAGTGGGGCAAACTGCTTCATTTAGTAATGACAAGATTGACGGTTTTTTAGGGGTAGATTATACCAGTCGGGGTTCACAGTTTGATGGTAAGGGGGATCGTATCTCGCTAAGCCCTTGGCAGGGCAGCACCATGGATACCGATACTGTTGATGTAAATGGTCGTTTAAACTTTAATTTAACTGACAGTCAAAGCTTAAGTTTTGGTGCACAATATTATAATGATGAACAGGATACCGAATACGGTCCTGACTATTCTTATCTGCAAACCGGCACACAGCCTTCTTATAAAGCTATTAAAGGGTGGAGCTTAGATAAACAACCCTTTACAGAACGCTATGCGTTTAATACCCAGTATCAAAACCAGGATTTCCTGGGCCAAACTTTGAATGTTGAAGCGTATTACCGGAATGAAAAAGCGCGTTTCGTACCTTATGGTTATTCAAAAGATGGCGTGAATGTGAAGCAAAGCCAATCCAATGTGGACTATGCAGGGATTCGCTCTACCGTTCAATCTGACCTGCAGGTGGCCGAGCGAGATTTAAAACTGACTTATGGTCTGGACTATGACTGGGAGAAAGATCACCAGTGGGCTGATTACTATACACCAAGTAATAATGGCCTAGTCTACACTCCAACAGGGGAAAAACAGGGTTCCGGACCTGATACAGAAATCCAGAATATCGGTACATTTGTACAAGGGGATTATGCACTGACGGATCGTTTAAATGTGCAGGCCGGTGTGCGTTATCAGTATGTTCAGGCAGACACTGACAGTTATTTAACCGCACGCAATCCAGTTACTTTAATGGCGGCTGACTCTACCGATGCTGATAAGTTTCTGTTCAATTTAGGTGCAGTCTATGAGTTAACAGATGCGCAGCAAGTTTATGCCAATTTTTCACAAGGTTATAGTTATCCGGATGTACAACGCGTGCTGCGTGATGTAGCTGCCTATACCTTAACGACGTCAGGTATTGCACCGATCACGGTCAACAGTTATGAATTGGGTTGGCGCTTAAATCAGGATGACGGCTTAAACTTGGGTCTAACAGGTTTCTATAATACCTCTGATAAGGTGGTACAGTTCAACGCTGACCGTTCAGTAAATGTGGTAGATACAGATCAACGCATTTATGGAGCAGAAGCTACGGTAAGTTATCCATTTATGGACAACTATAAGGTGGGTGGGACCTTGGGCTACACACGCGGACAATATAAAGATGCAGCAGATCAATGGCATGAACTGAATGCTTTTGCCGTGTCGCCTGTGAAAGGCACCCTGTTTGCTGAGTGGAATAATGAAGAAGGTTATGGTGTACGTGCACAAATGCTAGCCATCAAAGGCACTGATGAAGCCTATAAAGATGACCAAGCATTAATAGCCGCAGGTTTAAGTGATGGTAATAGTGCAGCAGAGATTAAAGGCTATACCACGATGGATGTCCTGGCACATTTCCCTGTGGCTAAAGGCCGTGTCGATTTTGGTGTCTATAATGTCTGGGACAAGCAGTACAGAACCGTATTTGCACAACAAGCTGCTGTGACCAATGGTAATGCGCTGTTGGCGATTCCTGCTGAAGGTCGTACTTTTGGCCTAAGCTATACCATTAATTATTAATGCTTACCCGGGAAGTATCTGTAGCAATACAGATACTTCTTCACTTCCTGAGATGGGATGAAAGATAAGGTCAATGGATAAACAAAAACCAGAGTGGTTATCTATTAAAGAAATTTTTTATATCTGCCTGGCTGCTTATGGCTATAGCTTATGGATCTCTTGGGTTTTACCTGATTATTTACCCTTTGCAACAGCTGAAAATATCTATTTATCTGCCCTCCTAAGTTTTACTTTTCTCATTTTTTATATTGTTTTAGTTCCTTGTATTCCGTCTAAATTATGGCAAAAGAGCATCAATTATCTTAGTTATATTTTATTGCTGAGCTATTGGATCATAAAAAAATTTGGAGAAAATTAAATGCAATTTCGCCAGATACAGGCAACTTTACACAGCTGGTTAGGTATCGTTGTATTGTGGTCGGTTTTCCTGATCTTTTTTACCGGCTCTATTGCCTATTTCAGAACTGAAATTAATCTTTGGTCTAAACCTGAAAATTTTTTATATCTAAAAGCGCCTCCTAGTTCCTTTGAGTCGGCCCAGGTTGCCTATGATTATTTAAATACTCATGCCCCAGATGCCAAAAGATGGCGAGTGAGTCTTGCCAGTTCCCGTATGCCTTTTAACACCTTGGAATGGCAAGACCAAAACCATAAGTACTATAAGCTGCAAGACCCCAATACAGGGTTAATTTTAACAGAGGGAAGGGAAAGTCTGGGAGGCGACTTTTTTTTTAAATTACATTACAGTCTGTATCCTTTGCCCGATGTCGTCGGTAGAACGCTTGTGGTTATTGTCGGGGTGCTATTTCTCATTGCATTAATTACCGGGATCTTTACCCATAAAAAAATAATTAAAGATTTTTTTGTATTCCGGAGTTTTAAGGGACAGCGTACCTTATTGGATTTGCATCATATTACCGGTGTAGTGACCCTGCCTTTTTTTCTGATTATGGCCTTTACCGGGATTATGATTTTCTTCTATCTGCTTGTGCCAGCAGGAATCAATAAACACTATGGCGAGAATGGAATAAAGAAGTTTTATAGTGAAATACAATATATCAATCCGCCAAAATCGACAGCAAATTCAGCTCTTCAATTAAAAGAATTTTCTGTATTCTCCCGTCAACTACCTCAACAGGCAAGTAATGGAGCTGCACTGGAGAAATTTGAAGTCAAAAATCCAAATACTGCGGAAGCCTTAATTACGTTTGATTATGGATATAACCAATTAATTACTTTCAATAATCCGCAATTTATTTTTGCAGCAAATACCGGACAGAATCTGAATTCCGAAAGAAATCTGCATCCTGTCGCTCAAATAAGCTCAGCAACTTATGGTATTCATTTAGGATATTACGCCAGTCAATGGATGAGGGGGATACTAGCGAGTTTAGGTCTCGTCGGTTGCATCATGTTGGTCGCAGGGGCTTTATTGTGGCAAAAGAAACGCATTAAACAGCAACATACCTTAAGTTATAATGTGGTTGCTTACCTTAATTATTTTACTTTTCTGGGCTTGCCGTTTGCGACAGCTATGTATTTTTTGGCTAACCGGATTTTGACGGCTAGTCTCGAACAACGGATTCAGTATGAGTTAGGTATATTTTTTATCAGCTGGGTGGGTATTCTATTCATTCCGATGCTGGTTAAAATGCAAAAATCCATAGTTTTGGCCTTTATCCTCACTGCTGTTATTTTATGGATGACAGTATTTATTCCCATATTCATGACTTCTCACGCGTTCCTTTTGAATACCATGTTGAATCAGCAATGGTCCATAGCAGGTGTTGATCTTGTATTGATGCTCATCGCCACGGGATATATATTTGCCTGTTTTTATTTCAAAAAAATAAAGATGCGTGAGGTGGCTAAATGAGCCTGGCTGCAATATTGTGGGCCATGGTTGCAATGATGCAGCTGTGTATGACCAGTCAAAGTGGAATGAAAAAACTTGGGTATCCTTTTCTGAGCTTTCATTATGCCCAAGCTTTGTTAAAAATATATTCAGTGATTTGTCTGGCACTATCTTTATATCTGAACTGTCTGGACCATGGTCTTTCTGTAGGAATTATTACTTGGATTTTTCTGATCATAACTTCAGCATTTTTTTTACAATTTTTACTGTATTATCACTTTAAACGATGGTTTTTTTTCGCCTGGATATTTTTATTTTTTCTATCTGTTCTGTATTCATTAACTCAATATAGCTAATGATATTATAGATATAAATTAAAAGTTAAAGTTGTAATATTTTCCTAAGTTGTTGAAGAGGAAGTTCAAATTTCTAGAACCAGCTTATAAGGCTTAAATCCTTCAATAACAGCATCAGAAACTAAGTGGATAAATGCATCAGTTTTCCCATAAGCCATCCATTGATCAAGAGCTTCATAGTAAGCCAATCGATTTTCTACAGTAATTACGCAAGGTGGATAGCCTGCTTTGAGCAATTCTAGATTCATTAAAAGGCGTGATGTGCGACCATTACCGGCAATGAATGGATGGATACCAACAAAATCGGCATGTACTTTAGCTGCACGTTCAATAGGATGAAGCTTATGTGCTTCAATGTTATACCAATCGACTAGCTGAGCCATCTTGTCATTTAGAAGTGTATAGTCGGGAGGTGTGGTTGTAGCACCTGAAATTAATACGTTTTGCTGACGATAATGTCCAGCATTATCATCATCAATATTCTTTAAGATAAGCTGATGGATATTACGAATTTGCCATTCAGAAAAAGACTCCTCTTTCCGAATGATATCTTCAACATAGTAAATTGCATTTCTATGGTTGATCGCTTCGAAGTGTTCTCTTAATGCCTTTCCACCAACCGTTATGCCTTCTAAAACAACTTTTGTTTCAAGCAATGTAAGTGTATTGCCTTCAATTGCATTCGAGTGATATGTCCAACGGACAATAAGATCTTCTTGTAAATTCTTTACAATTGCAGGAGAAAGAGGACGATGCTGATCTAATTTATTTTTTAAATCATCAATAATTTCAAACATTACCTTGTCACTAAATATATCTCAAAGAATGATACATCAAAAAAGAAAATCAAATAAATAATATGTTATAACATATTATTTTATAGTGAGCTCGATGTTAGTATAATCAGTATGCCATTTCAAATCCTGAATTCGGATTTGAGCAAGATTTTAAAGTGTTTCAATGCACTAAATCTAATTTGGGTCAAAATTGGGTCAATGAATTTTTTTATTCAATAAAAGATCTTTAGAATGAATAGGTTAGGCTTTGAGTTCAATTGACGCCACCCCAAAATTTTTTCCGAAGTAATCCATCGGAATCTAAAAAAACCTTTAAACTCAATGTTTAAAGGCTTTTTTATTGGCTGTATTGTCCGACTCTGTCCTACGCTGTGTGACCCCATTTTTGCTTTGTATGGGTAAAAAATAGGTAAAAAATTTTCTTAATATATTAAAAATTAGTATGTTATACAGTTGATTCAACTGATGCTGCTTAGACTCTACTTTCTTTTTGACTTTTATAACTTCTGCACTATTGAGCAGATGCAATGACTTCGATACGCCCTATAAGACATTTCTTAATTCTGGAGTTATGCATAAGTCTTAATTTTGAATATTCGTTTGAATTGGAGTTTATTCAACACGATCTGTAGAAATTCATATCAATATTTAAAATCTGTTTCTGAATTAAAAAAGAGTCTTATATGGACTCTTTTTTATGGGTAGTTATTTGGAGACCCTGCTTTATAAAGATAAGGTTCTGTATTTATTCTATAAATTTCTCTGCCAAAAATTTATTGAAGTTTATATATCCAGGCGTAAGCTGATCTATATGTCTGTGTATCAACGAAATCGGATGGTAGATCTACATTTAAGTATAAAGTTGATGTAACGATCTATCGGGATAGGATAGATCGTAACTGAGGACGATACTTTGTATCGAATGTTCCACGATTTTAATAAGCCTTAGCGAGTAACCAGATCTGCCCAACAGGTTAAAGAAGCGGCTGCAGAAGTTTTTTTATCGGGTATTGTTTCCACTTGTGCAGAAATCTAGCATGATTTTAAAATCATGAGTACAGATATACCTATGGGTAAGAGGCTATTTTATAATATTTTTTATTATGATAATCCATTAAGTAATCAGCTATAGCAGCTGTCATCAGAAAAACTATATTATGCTATAATTTTAATGTGTTATTTTTTGTGTGCAACGAAATAATTTATAACAAGAAAAATCCTTAAAAGGTTTTTTTATCTTTAAAAAATTTGAATAATGATTAAAACATAAACAATAAAATAGAGTAGATATGGCCAAGAATTATTATGAAATATTAGGTGTATCTCGAGATGCAACTGATGAGCAAATTAAAAAAGCTTATCGTAAACTTGCAAGAAAATATCATCCAGATGTCAGTAAAGAAGCTGATGCTCAAGAGCGTATGCAAGAAGTAAATGTTGCCTACGATGTGTTAAGTAATGAAGAAAAAAAAGCAGAATATGATTTTGAATTAGACCATCCACAGAGTAGCCGTAGCCAAGGTGGGAATAGTCATCAATATTATTCCAATATGGGCGGGCAGGATTTTTCAGGGTTTGAGGACTTGTTTGGTCGCTTTGGCGGTGGTTTTGGTGGTTTTAATGAACAGCGTTATCAAGGTCGAGCATCCTATAAAGGGGATGATCAACATGCGACTCTAGAAGTAGATCTGGATGTTGCATTCCATGGCGCAACTCAAAATGTCACATTACAGATTCCCACTATCAATGCATATGGGCAAGCAGAAGTACAGCGTAAAGTCTTAAAAGTTAAAATTCCAAAAGGCATGAAAGCAGGCCAAAAAATCCGTTTAACAGGACAAGGACAACCGGGTATTCATGGTGGTGAAAATGGCGATCTGTATATTGAAATCCAATATAAAGCTACAGATTCAACTTATGTTGAAAACGCGGATGTCTATCATCATCTGAAGATTAGTCCATGGGAAGCAGCACTTGGACAATCCATTATGGCAAGTTTACCTAATGGCAAACAACTCAATATTCAGATTCCTAAAAATGCCAAAACAGGTCAACAATTACGTTTAAAAAATCAGGGTATTCCTGCTAAAGATCCAGGGCATTTATTCCTGATCCTCGATATTGTGCAACCAGCTGCACAAACTGAGCAACAAAAACAGGCTTATGAAGCATTTGCAGCAGCATTTTCAAACTTTAAGCCAAGATCATCATAAGGAGTAAAATTATGACAACAGTTAAATATTATGAGGTGGTCTTAGAAGATATCCAGCAGGCAGAAGTTTTAGATGAACAACAACATTATGATTTAAATAGTTTTGCTCAAGTCTGTGGTCAAAGTCCTGAATGGGTTCTACAACTGATTGAATACGATATTTTGCCACATCGCTTAAATGCATCAGATTTATATTTTTTAGTGGATGATGTGTCACGTGCACAAAAAGCGTATCGTTTACAGCGTGATTTTGATGCAAGTTTTACTGCTGTGGCCATGATGCTGGATTTAATCGAAGAATTAGAGCAACTTCGACGTATAACTAAATATCAGAGATAGATTTAAAATATTGGGTTTATCTCTAAAAATTAGAGCTTAACTCAATATTTAATCATTATTCTTTAGCTAAGGTTTAAAAATCGAAAATTAAAATATAATCAGTATGCGTTTTTGAAAGGTCTCCTAATTTCGGATAAATGATATTATCTTTTTTAAATTGTAGTTCTATTAATAACATACTATGGAGTACTAATTGGAATATAGTCAGAATAAGAACAACTATTATAAATTCATTTTAATCTTAAAAATTATCATATAACAGAGGCTTGTGGATTTAATAACATTTTTTTAATCATCTTTTTGGTTGCTCAGATAAGGAAATATTCACAGTATAAATTGGTATGATCTCGTATAATTAATAATAATGGAAAATCTGTTTTATGGCTTCTGCAATATAGCTTTCGTGTCTAATTCTTTATTAAAAATAGTTAAATATATTTGATCTAATTTTCCCTTATTTTTGCTTTACAAAAACTCAAGATTATTAACAACTCTAGCCTTAAGATCCATGCCCTATAAGCGTTTAATGTGATTATGTCTGCTGTTCATGACGGGTTTTTTTGACTTATAGCCTCAAAAGATAAAGGGCAATTTTGCATCTGGATTATTTGGACTCAGACATTACCCGAAAAAATATGCAGTTAGCCTGATTCGGGAAGTCATATCACCTTGAAATCCGCATAATCTCTGGATGTGGCCGGGCATAATTTTTTGTCGGAAAGAGGTGAAATGTATCTATAAAAAGAAGAGAGAGCAAGTTCAGGATCATAAGTTTCTTTTTTATGAGAGAGTACTTTACTAAGTATATTGCAACGGCATTTATCTTGTAAAAAACATCCAATTCTTCAACAGATTCTTTTCTTTATTGACTCTCATTTGGCTGGATACTGAATGACTTCACCGGCTGTTTTAGGAGTAGAAAATGAAAAAATTACCGAAAGTAGCATTGGGCACCTGGTCCTGGGGAACAGGATTTGCAGGAGGAGATACCGTATTTGGCAATCACCTTTCTGATAGCCAGATGGCCGAGATCTTCAGCAAGGCTATGCAGCAAGGGCTGAATTTATGGGACACAGCTCCTGTTTACGGGATGGGGAGTTCCGAAACGGCGCTGGGTAAGCTGATTCCTCAATATCCGCGCGAAGATATCATTATATCAACCAAGTTTACGCCGCAAATTGCAGATGAGCAGTCAGCTGAACCCGTAACAGCCATGCTCAATGCCAGCCTTGAGCGTCTGGGTGTGCAAGATATTGATATTTATTGGATACATAATCCTGCTGATGTAGAGCGATGGACGCCAGGTCTGATTCCTCTTTTACAGAGTGGAAAGGTAAAGCAGGTCGGTGTTTCAAATCACAGCTTGAAACAAATAAGTCGTGTAAACGAGATTTTAAAACCAGCCGGTTTCTCGGTCAGTGCAGTTCAGAATCACTACAGTATGCTCTATCGTTCCTCTGAAGAAGCCGGGATTCTCGATTATTGCCATCAAAATAATATGACCTTTTTTGCCTATATGGTGCTCGAGCAAGGTGCTCTCAGTGGTCGTTATGACTCGCAACATCCTATGCCTGCGGGTAGTGACCGTGCTGAAACCTATAACAATGTTTTACCGCAGCTAGAAAAACTAACTGCTGCAATGAAGGAAATGGGAGACCAGAAGAATGCCAGCGTGGCCCAGATTGCCATTGCCTGGGCAATTGCAAAGGGAACGCTCCCCATCATCGGCGTAACCAAAGTTGATCATGTTACAGATGCTTCCAGAGCAGCAGAGATTCAGCTTAGCGCTGACGAAATGGTCACCTTGGAGGAGTTGGCTAAAGCAACAGGCGTGGATACCCGAGGTGCCTGGGAAAAACCGATGATTTAACAGGTCTGATGCCAGCAAAGAGGTCCCTTTGAGTAGACTTTTAACCATATTCAGTTGATGGTTGTGTTGGCCCTTTGTATGAAAGACATCAGCAGAAACAAGTTGGCGTCATCTGTATCACTTGCGAGAAAAAAATGAAAATAATTTGTGTGGAAGAACACTATCTCGATAAGGCATTTTCTAAAGCGTCCATGGCTGTCGCGCTTGCACAGGCTCCATTTCTGCTTGACTGGGCAAAGACGGTTACAGATGGTAATTCTCCGGATCGAAGCCGTCCTCAAATTGAGAAAAATGATCTAATAAATTTAAAAGGTTCAGACCTAGGTAGCGGACGTCTGGCGGATATGGATCAAGCTGGGATTACAATGCCGGTTCTTTCTGTTGGCGGATTTCCTCATTTGGCACCTGCTGCTGAAGCGGTAAATTTAAGCCACGCCGCGAATGACCGCCTTGCTCGAGCAGTGAATGCTCATCCCGACCGGTTTGCGGCATTCGCAACGCTCCCTTGGGCTCAGCCGGATGAGGCCGGAAAAGAGCTGGAGCGAACGGTCAAAGAATTAGGTTTCAAGGGTGCTCTGCTCAATGGGCGGCTTTCATCCCATTTTATTGACCATCCCGATTTCAACCGGCTACTGAAATGCTTTAACGCGCTGGGCGTGCTCACCCCGGGCTTCCTGTGCGCAGCGTACAGCAGGCGTATTACAGCGGTTTCAATAGTGAGGTGACTGCCAGACTTTCCATGTTTGGCTGGGGTTGGCATCACGAGGCAGGTATTCAGCTGCTGCGCTTAATCCTTTCAGGTGCTTTTGATAAATATCCAAATCTTCAGGTCATTAGCGGTCACTGGGGAGAGATGTTACCGTTCTGGTTGCAACGCCTAGATGACAGCCTTCCCCAGGCCGCGACAGGATTAAAGCGTACCCTGACCCAAACCTTTCAGGAACAGGTATATGTGACCCCATCAGGTATGCTCACGCTGCCACATTTTCAGTTTATTTATGGACTGATGGGGCCACAACGGATTCTTTTTTCTGTGGATTATCCTTATCAGACTCTAGATGGCATACAAGAATTTATTCAAAGTTTACCCATTTCGGAAGAGGACAAAGAAGCAATAGCCTTCCGCAATGCTGAACGGTTACTCCAAATAAAGTCATGATGAAACAGGCTATAGAGCACGATATGCATGCGCTGCTGAATAGGCTTAAACGTAATTAAGCGTATTCATACGCTAATAAAGAATAGGGTCGACTTATACCTGAGACTTGAATGGCTAGAAGAATTTTTTTGATCAGTAGGTTGAGGATAATCAAAGCTGGTTAAATCTAAAACTCTCACCAGACTCTGCAAGCTGGTCAGATCAATAATGTGAATCGTGAAGCTAATGCCAATTTCTGGTGTAAGTTCTTATTTTCACGATTTGGTTACTTATAAAGTGTGTGAATATTAGGAGGTGGAGATGAGCTGGGATCCAGATCTACTTGATCAAATCAACAAGGCAGATGATTTGAAAATTGCCCCATATCATCATGATATGCAAACAACAGGTACACCGACCTGGATATGGGAGGTGGTCGTTGAAAACCGTCTTTTTGTACGTGCATACAGCGGAGTAACATCCCGTTGGTTCAAAGCTGCCTTTAAGCAAAGGGCTGGCAGAATCTATGCAGCAGGCAAGGTTCATGAAGTCAGTTTTTCACCTGTGTCTGATCCCTTGTTACAGCAAAAAATTGACAATGCTTACCGCCAGAAATATGCGCACAGCAGCTACCTGCCTAGCATGATTAGTGAACGAGCTATCTCAGCTACGGTTGAAATTTCACCCAAAAATGATTGAGGAGTGAATAGTCAAATGCAATATACACAACTGGGCAAAAGTGATTTAACGGTATCTCGTATTTGCATGGGATGCATGGGTTTTGGCAATCCGTCCACAGGTCAACATAGCTGGACACTAGGAGAGCAGGAAAGTCGTGATATTATCCGCTATGGTCTGGAACAGGGAATTAATTTTTTCGATACTGCCATTGCTTATCAAAATGGATCAAGTGAGCGTTATGTGGGTCAAGCGCTACGCGATATGACACAGCGCGATAAAGTCGTTTTGGCCACCAAATTCTTACCGCGTACACCCGGACAAATTGCCCGCGGTATTGACGGGAAGCAGGCGATAGCACACTCCCTTGATCAGAGCCTGCAAAATCTGGGCATGGACTATATTGATCTCTATATTTACCACATCTGGGATTACAATACGCCCATCATTGATGTGCTTGAGGCCCTGCATCAGGCTATCAAAGCAGGTAAGATCCGTGCGATTGGTATCTCCAACTGCTATGCATGGCAATTGGCCAAAGCGAATGCATTGGCGGAGTGTGAAGGGCTTAGCCAGTTTGTTTCCGTGCAGAGTCACTACAACCTGATCATGCGTGAGGATGAGCGTGAACTTTCGGGTCTGTGCGCTGAAGAAGGGATTGCAATGACGCCTTACAGTGCTTTGGCCAGCGGTCGTCTCGCCCGGCAGAAAGACTATCAGACCCGACGCGCCGTTGAAGATGATTATGCAAAACTGAAATACGATAAAACGGCTGCTCAGGATCAGATCATCATCGATAGGGTGGCTGAACTTGCCAGACGTTATCAGGTTTCAATGACTGAAATTTCACTGGCATGGCTGCTCACAAAAGTTACAGCTCCAGTCGTAGGCATAACTAAAAAATATCAGATTGATGATGCAGTAAATGCCGTAAATTTACAGCTCAAGCAAGAAGATATTGATTATCTGGAAGAACGTTATCAGCCACATTTTCTGTCTGGAGTCATGGCACAAAACACACCGCTCCCTAAACGATAATTGTCGTATTAAATTTCACCCTGATTTTAAAGGAAATCAGCTCGAGCAGGGAAGTGTTGCATACCCCTAGCTTAGTTTTTTCTGAAAGCAGATAAAAATCGAAGAGTTAAAAAAATATTTATAAATACTCTATAAAAACAAAATATTAACTGGTAAGGAATTTTTGAATTAGCACCACGGAAAAGGGAAATTGCCTTCCAGACGGATTAACTCATACTGAAGATGTACCAAAGCGAGGAACATCTTAAATGAAACATACACGTATTAGAACATTCAACACAAAAGCCACTTATCCGGAACAAAGTTTAGATAACGATTTATGCCAGGCAGTAGTGGCACGTGGCAGCACAGTTTTTCTTCGTGGCCAAATTGGCCAGAACCTGGATACCTCTGAAAGTGTATGTATTGGCGATGCTGCAGGTCAAGCTGAACAGGCGATGTATAACATCAAAATGTTACTGGAAGAGGCGGGCGGCGAGCTGGAAGACATTTGCAAAATCACAATCTATATCATTGATCCACGTTACCGCGAAGAGGTTTACCGTGTGGTTGGCAAATGGTTAAAAGGTGTTTTCCCAGTATCGACCGGTATTGTCGTTTCTGCCCTGGCACGTCCAGAATGGCTGGTCGAAATTGATGCAACCGCAGTCATTCCTGATTAATGCAGAAAAGGATAACTGCCTATGACATTTTCTATTATTGCTCGTTGCCACAAAACGGGGCAATTTGGAGGGGCAATCAGTTCCTCTTCTCCAGCTGTAGCAGCACGGTGCATCCAGGCCAGAGCGGGCGTAGGGGTTGCT
This sequence comes from Acinetobacter sp. SFD, assembly GCF_001647575.1. Lineage (NCBI taxonomy): Bacteria > Pseudomonadati > Pseudomonadota > Gammaproteobacteria > Moraxellales > Moraxellaceae > Acinetobacter > Acinetobacter sp. SFD. The sequence continues at coordinate 388,789 of NZ_LSZJ01000011.1, read as the reverse complement.
ACATCTCAGAACATCACAGATCCACACTTGGCAAACATTTTGCTAGATATGATCAAATATGATCTGGCTCCAGAAGAATCGATCGTGGAATTAGTGAAAAATACGGAATTTATCGAGTATAGACAGCTAACAGTGATCAATTCTGACGAAAAACCTGCTGCATTTAGTGGCAAGAATACACTGGGTGTTTATTCACAGTGCATTGGTGAGCATGCTGTTGGTGCGGGAAATCTTCTTGCCAATGAAACTATTCCCAAAGTGATGGTCGAGGTGTTTCATCAAACTGAAGGTAGTTTGGCAGAGCGCCTGTTAAGCGCTTTACAAGCAGGTTTAGCAGCAGGAGGCGAGGCTGGTCCAGTTCATTCAGCAGGTCTTTTGGTGGTGGATAAGCTGGAATGGCCTGTAGTTAATTTACGGGTTGACTGGTCTGAAACGCCAATAGAAGACCTCTATCAATTGTGGAAAGTCTATGAGCCGCAAGTTGAAGATTATGTTATTCGTGCTTTAAACCCATCTGGCTCTCCGAGCTATGGGGTTGCTGGGGATGAATAAGACTTCAATGAGCGCTGACCAAGGATGTAAGCGTGCTAAACAGAATCTCATTACGCCAAATGCAATACTTTGTTGCTACCGCAGAAAGCGGTAGCATCATCATTGCTTCAGAAAAAATTCACGTATCTTCACCTTCTATTTCAGCTGCGATAGCACATATTGAATCTGAATTGCAGGTTCAACTGTTTATACGCCAACATGCAAAAGGTTTGATCCTGACCAGTATTGGTGAAAAGGTCATGCATGAATGCAAGTTCATCTTAAGTCAGGCCAATAGTTTATATGCCCTGGCCGCAGATTTTTCAGGCTCTATCCGCGGGCCGTTAAAACTTGGATGTTTTACTGCATTTTCCCCCATGATTTATGCCGAAATCATTCACGGATTTACCAATTTATATAAGGGTGTGACGCTTGATTTATGCGAGGATGACCAACAGGTTTTGCTAAATGCTCTGGTTCGGAATGAGCTTGATGTGGTGCTGACCTATGATTTGAATATTGACCATAACCTCATTAATTTTGAGCCACTGGCCGTATTGCCACCGCACGTATTGGTGAGTGAAGCTCACCCCTTAGCACAGAATGTTGCAGTTACTTTAGAAGAGCTTGCAGAACTTCCAATGGTGCTCCTCGATCTGCCATTCAGCAATGACTATTTTATTTCGTTATTCCGCAATCATAAGCTCAGTCCGAAAGTCGTGCATTCTTCGCGTCATGTTGATGTTGTACGTTCCATGGTCGCCAATAATTTGGGCTATACCATTTTAAATGTACGTCCAAAAAACAATTTTTCTCTCGATGGAAAACGTCTGGTCCGTTTGCGAATTGCAGGTGAACACCGTCCTATGCAAATCGGGCTGGCAACGGCAAAAAACGCCAATCTGAATACAGTATCTCAAGCTTTCATTAGCCGTTGCCGTTCCTTTTTATCCAATCAATATATTCCGGGAATGGGAGATGCGCATTTCTTTGACCCACACGTCAAAATGAAACGTGAGACGGAAGAGGTTTAATTTATGAGTGATTTAAGTAGAGTGGCGCTTTTATCGAGACTGATCGCATTTGATACCACATCATATAAAAGCAATCTTGATTTGATCTTATATGTTAAAGAGATTCTGGAACAGAGCGGAATTCGCGTAGAGCTGAATTTTAATGCTGAACAAAACAAAGCCAATTTATTTGCGAGTACAGGCCCGATTGATCAGCCTGGAATTTTGCTGTCTGGACATTCAGATGTCGTCCCGGTCGAAGGACAGCTTTGGGCCAGTCCGGCATTTGAAGCTATCGAAAAAAACGGCAATATCTATGGTCGTGGCAGTGCAGACATGAAAGGCTTTTTGGCCTGTGCCATTGTAAGCATGTTGAAAGCCAGCCAGTATCCCTTACAACGGCCAGTACATTTATGTATTTCCTATGACGAAGAAATTGGCTGTATTGGTGTACGTGGTATTTTGGATCAACTCGCTTCCACGATTGTTTCTCCGCTAATGTGTGTTATTGGTGAACCTACCATGATGCAACTGGCTTTAGCTCATAAAGGTAAAACAGTATTCAGAGCAAAATGCTGTGGCGAGGAAGGCCATTCAGCTCTTGCACCCCGATATGTGAATGCGATTCATGTGGCGAGTAAATTGGTCGAATCACTACAACAGGTTCAACATGATCTGCGTGACTATGGTGCACAAGACTCAGGTTACGATATTCCGTATACCACAGTTCATGTCGGGAAAATTTCGGGAGGAACCGCACTCAATATTGTGCCGAATCAATGCGTAGTTGATTATGAGATTCGTCATCTAGCACAGGACAGTAGTCAGCGTATTCAAGCGCAGATTTTTGAATCGATTCAATCCGAATTTCAGCAGCACATTGATGTTGAAGAAGTGAATCAGTATCCGGGACTCAGTACATCATCGACCATTGAAGCAGTGCAGTTTATTCAAACTTTACTCCCCAAAGAAACATCTCTTGGAAATATTTCTTTCGGTACGGAAGGAGGCTTGTTCCAGGCTGCTTTAACTTGTCCGGTTGTAGTTTGTGGGCCTGGGAATATTGCGGTCGCACACAAGCCAAATGAATATGTGGCTATAGAGCAGTTAAATCAGTGTGATATTTTTCTTGAAAAATTATTAATGAGTCTATGTTAGTTTTTTAAGTGCCGTAACTTACATTTTTTAGTTTATAAATATTATTGAGTTTGCATGTTTGTATTATTTCGCCGTTTTTTATTTATTTTAATCAAAGAGACCTGTTTATTTTTATGGTCTCTTTTTTATTGCTTAAAAAAAACATTGCTAATACATCAATTTTTCAAAATTACTTATTGATATAAATTCCGATATAACAAAGGTAATAGGAAATAATCATGCAAATAGGGGGTTATGAATGGATTTTAATTGGTCATATACATTTAGTTTATTGTCAAACAGCAATTTCTGGAAGGCAACCTGGACGGTTGTTGAGCTGAGTGTGCTGGTGTGGGTCATCGGGATTATAGCAGGCTTTGTCCTTGCATTGGGGAAACAGTCCCGTTTTAAACCGCTCGCATGGTCAAGTGATGTATATATCTGGTTCTTTCGCAGCCTTCCATTGCTGGTTCTACTGGTTTTTGTTTATAACCTGCCACAAATTTTCCCAAGTTCAAGCGTAGTTTTAGCTTCGCCTTTTCTTGCAGGTTTAATCGCAATGACCTTGAGTGAAGCCGCCTATATTGCAGAAATTCATCGGGGTGGTTTAACTTCAATTCATAAGGGACAAATTGAAGCAGGTAAAGCGCTGGGTATCAAATATTCGGGTATTCAGCGTCTGATTGTGATTCCCCAGGCATTTCGCGTGGCACTGCCCGCTTTAGGCAATGAATATGTGTCGATTGTAAAATTAACCTCTTTGGTCTCGGTCATTTCCTTGACAGAAATTTTGCTGGTGGGCCAACGCCTCTATACCCAGAACTTTCTGGTTATGGAAACCATGCTGGCAGTTGCATTTTACTATGTATTGATTGTGACAGTATTTGGCTGGGCGATTAACTGGTTTGAACGCAAAATTGACATTACCAATCGTAACCCCGGACTGCTGAATGAAAATGACCCTTTATATCAGTTACCTGTTGCCTCGGTTCGGGCACGTAAAGAAATTAGTGGCGAACGTTCAGGTATGTATGCTTTGGAAGCGATTGATATCCATAAATCCTATGGCGATCAGGAGGTATTAAAAGGGATTAACCTGAATGTGAAATGGGGTGAGGTGATCTCCATTATCGGTCCATCGGGTTCAGGAAAAACGACCTTTATCCGTACCTTGAATGGTCTGGAAGCATTAAATAAAGGTACAGTAAATTTACTGGGTCAAGCATTTTTAAAAGACCAGGAATTAACCGATGAATCTGCTGCCTATAAAAAACAGATTATTCATGTAGGAATGGTATTCCAGAGCTTCAATCTGTTCCCGCACAAAACGATTTTAGAAAATGTCATGCTGGCACCTCTGTACCACAACATGGGAACAGTACTGGACAGCAAAATTACTGCATTGGCCATGCTTGAAAAAGTGGGTATGAAACAACATGCGAACAAGTACCCGCACCAGCTGTCCGGTGGACAACAACAGCGTGTTGCGATCGCACGTGCCTTGGCTATGCAACCTTCGATTATTTTATTTGATGAGCCGACATCCGCACTTGATCCAGAACTTGTGAATGAAGTACTAAAAGTGATCGAAGAACTGGCGAGGGAAGGTTTGACCATGATTATTGTAACTCATGAAATGCATTTTGCTTTCAAAGTTTCAGATCGGGTCGTATTTATGGAAGGTGGGCATATTGTTTTAAATGATAGTCCTGAAGCATTAAAACAAGCGGGTAGTGAGCGTTTAGATAAATTTATGGCCAGAGCTGCTTAAATTTTAAATATCGGTTTAAAGCAGTCTGTTTATGACTGCTTTTTATTTTAGGTTTGTGCAGATTATCGAAATTTATTTTTATAAAGCATTACATAAAAAAATCCTAATCGGATTATTCAACATATTCTTTTATATTTTAAATAAGAGAAAAAAGACCATTGAGTCTGGGGTGATAAATGAAACATAAATCTATTTTAATGAGTGCTTTAGTCGGAAGTTTATTATTGGCCGGCTGTACAAAAAATGAAGAACCTGCATCTACAGTAACAGATGCATCAGTTAAAAAATCAGTCAGTGTGGGTTCGGACCTCACTTTTCCTCCTTATGAATATTTAGATAACGGTGTACCTGCAGGCGTCAGCGTTGCCATTATGGAAAAGATTGCAGAGGTTGACGGTACTTATAAACCGGAATGGGTAGATACCCGTTGGGCCAATCTGATACCAGGTTTAAAAGGTGAGAAATTCGATATTTTATTCTCATCAATGTACATCACCAAAGAACGTCTTGAGCAAATTGACATGATTCCGTATTACAAAACGGATATTTCCCTATTGGTGCGTAAGGAGAACGATATTTCACCAAAAGGTCCTGAAGATCTATGTGGTCGTGTTGTCGGTGCAATGAAAGGTACGGCATTTGCAACACAAGTCGTCGAAATTTCCAAAGATCGTTGTGTTGCACAAGGTAAGAAGGAAATCACTATTCGTGAATTTGAAACTTCACCGCAAACCACTCAGGCATTATTGGCCCGTGCAGTAGAAATTCAGTATGACGATGCAGCAGTAATGAATGCGGCTGTGAAAAATTTACCGGATAAAGTCAAGATTACATCGACTGAACAGTTCTTCCCAACAGTGGGCGGGATCGGAATCCGTAAAGGAGATACAGCGACTTATAAAATGGTGGAAGAAGGACTGAATAAACTTAAAGCTTCTGGACAATTTGAAAAAATCCTCAGTACTTATGGTTTACAAACACCAACTAAGGCAGACATTGCAGCAGTGATGAACAAGTAATTAAAGTAAAAGCATGAAGGTAAATACAATGTTAAGACAAGAGCAAATTGAACAATTCCATCGTGACGGTTTTTTAGTTGTTGAAAATGTAATGAGTCCTAATGAACTGGCAGGCCTGCGCGCGCAGCTTGAAACATGGGTGGACGAGAGCCGTCAGTATACGGAAGCGTACGGAGAAGCGATTGATGGTCGTTCACGTTTTGATGTGGATCCTGTCGACCATGATGCCGACCATCCAGCATTACGCCGTGTGAGTTCGCCGACTGAAATTTCAGAGGTATATTATGAAACCGCGATTCATTCGAGTATGGCGGAAATGGCAGGACAATTGATAGGTGGCAGTGGCACACGTTTTCATCACAGTAAAGTGAATGCCAAACTATCCCATACCGCTACCACAGTGAAATGGCACCAGGACTTTCCCTTTACCCCGCATACCAATGACGACATGATTACTGCATTACTCATGGTAGGGGAAGTCACAGCAGATAATGGCCCATTACAAGTCATTCCGGGAAGTCATAAAGGTGAGTTATTTAATCACTGGCAAGATGGACGTTTTAGCGGAAAAGTGGAAGCGGAAGTCGAAGCCGCACATTGCCAAAACTATATCTCATGTATTGGCCCTGCGGGTTCAGTATGCTTTATGCATACCCGTTTGCTGCATGCTTCTGGTGCTAACAATACTGAACTGCCACGTTATCTGTTTATTACGGTATATGCAGCTGAAGATGCGGTAGCCTTGTCGGACAATCCCTTGCCAAGCATACACCAAGGGCAATTAGTATATGGTGTAGAAAGTGGACAGGTTCGTATGACAGTGAATCAATTAAAGCTTCCTCAAAAACCAAAAGGGGCATCATTCTTTGTCCAGCAAGCTGGTTTAGAAATGGCATAAAGCACCTATAAAAAAGAGCTTCAACTGAAGCTCTTTTTTATGCATGAAATATCACATTAGTCGAGTACGCTCGGATCTTCTTCCACGAGAATCGCTTTCATTTGTTCAAAATGCGCAATGCTGAAATCTTCAATTTTTTCCCAATCCTGGGCGGTCTTTTCTGCAACATGATCAGCCAGAATATTTAAAGTCTGCCCGGTAGAATAGGCATGAACCAGGATCTGGCTGGCTCGTTCAAAGGTATACATATCGTCAAATGCCACACCAATATCATGTGAGCCAATCAGAATGCCATGATTGCCCATGAGCAAGCGCGAATTGTTGTTCAATAAATTTGCAAGGCGTTGACCTTCTCCCAATTGGTCTGCCATCCCGCCATAATGGAAGTCATAAGATACGCGATTAAAGTAGCGGGCACTGTTTTGTTCAATAGGCAACAAGGTCGGATTTTTTAAGCTTGAAAGGGTGGTGGCATAGACAGGATGCAAATGCATAATCACTTTAATGTCCGGTCTTAATTGATGGATCTGTCCGTGAATTGCCCAAGCCGTCGAATCAATTTTTCCTTTCTCAAAACTTTCTGGATCATCTGCATGAACCAAAATCAGGTCACTGGCTTTGACCTTGGAAAAATGCACCCATTTGGGATTTAAAAGAAAGGATTTTCCATCCTCAGATACAGCTGCACTAAAGTGATTGGCTACTGCTTCATGCATGCCAAGTTTTGCACTAAGACGGAGTGAAACGGCTAAATCAATGCGTATTTTGGATTCACTTTTCACTGGTTTTATCTCCTTGAAATATAAGAAAAGTCTAATATTTTTTAGAGTAAATACTGCATCGTTTTTTCTGGATTATTAGCACGGAAATTCAAAATTACTTTCTACGAAAAACTCACGTATAACAATTTTAAAGTCATTCCAAAGATGGTCTCTTGAGGTGAAATATGAAGGTAGCGTTGAAAGTAAAACCATTGATTATGGCACTCAGTTTGGCATGTGGATTATCTGCATGTAGCGATAAGCCAACTGTTCAGGAAGCAGTCACAGCAGAAAGTACAGGAAAGGTATATCAAATTGGAAGTGATATGACCTTTCCGCCATTTGAATATATGGAAAATGATAAACCTGCAGGTTTTGATATTGATATTGCCAATAAAATCTTTGAACAATCAGGTGATAAAGCAAATTTTGTAGACAGTCGGTTTTCAAATCTGATTACAGGACTGGAAGCCAAAAAATTTGATCTGGTAATGTCAGCTTTATATATCACCCAGGATCGTCTCGAAAAAGTTGATATGGTGCCGTATTACATGACCACAGAGGCTCTCGTGGTATTGGCAGATTCTGAGTATCAACCTAAAACCCGTGACGATTTATGTGGCAAAACGGTCGCTTCACAAAATGGTTCCATGTTCCCTGAACAACTCCGTCAAATGTCGCAAGAAAGCTGTGTGTCCAAAGGAAAAAAGCCAATTACCATCCGTGAATTTGTGACGTCCCCCGAAGCGGTTCAAGCATTGCTCGCAAAAGCAGTCGATGCACATTATGACGATGCCAGTGTTGCAAAAAGTACTGTAGAAAAATTAAAAGACCGTCTGGTGATCAGTTCAACTGAACCATTCTTTCCAGTTTTAGGAGGCATTGCCGTACCTAAGGGAGATCAAAAACTTCTTAATAAGGTTAAAAACGGTTTAGACGCGATTAAACAATCTGGGGAATACGATCAGTTGATTGCCAAGTACAACTTGCAAGCACCGACGGATGAAGAAATTCAGAAATATATGCCGAATTGATTGATCGGCATCAAAACTAAGCAAAGCTAAATATTTGAGAAGTTATTTTAATGAAAATGAATATTTTAACTCAGTCCTGTTTATTGGCTGTTGTTACCAGTGTAAGTATGCCGGTATTTGCAGGACTCAGTATTGGGGATGCAAAGACGGCTACCGGCGAGCTGAGTGTTTCGGGGTTTGTACGTGCAAAATATCAGGATAAAAGCTGGACAGATAATGATCATAAACTGACATTTGATGCGGCGCGTATTAATGT
>NZ_LSZJ01000011.1:0-380083 GCF_001647575.1 Acinetobacter sp. SFD | reverse complement strand
TTAAATACCAAGGGAAATTTGCTGCAGGTACTCAGCTTGAACTGGGGTATTTTCCGGGAGATGGAGGAAGTTATTCAGGTCCGTATTCTGAAGATGCGAGCCGTTATACCACCAACTTTGTAAAACCTGAAAATGGCTCCATCACACACCTTGATGAAACGGATATGTTTATTGTGCGGGTGAAGCAAGATATTACTAGTTTACCAGAAGGGGTCTCAAGTAACATCGGCGCGTCTTATTGGTCATCGGACATCGACAATAAAACCTTTGGCACCACAGGTGACCGTCAAGCGTGGGCCGTGTTTGGTAATTTGAATTATAACAATCTTGAGTTGATGGCGACTGTCGGTAGAAACCAGGTCGATAATGCCGATCCTGTGACCCCTAAAGCCTCTTTAATGGGTTCATTTGATGATAACTTTATGGTGGCAAATGAAGGTATGTTCTATACCATCGATTTAGCGTATTCGTTTAAAGATGTAGGTAAATTTAAGAAGATTCAGCCGCACTTTATGTACAGCGAATACGATAAATCTGAAAGTGGTTTCAAAGACTCGACTCGTCATATTTTAGGGGTTTCTGCTTATTATAATGATCTGCTTTTTGTTGCCGATTATATTGTAGGTAAAAATGACTTCTTGATCGGTGGTCCAAGCGATTCGTATGCAACAGGCAGTGCCAATCAAAGCGAAAGTATGCTGAATTTACAAGTATCGTATTTGTTCTAAGTTTTAAATTTGATTGACTTAAAAATACCGTATTTCAGATACGGTATTTTTTTTGGAGAAATCGGAAATTTCTATTTTTGGAGGTACAGGTATACTTCGTATAATCGCCATTATATTAAATAAGTAAAACTTAGTTATTTTTTAAGATGATGGAGCTGAGTTCCATGTGTCTAATAAGCGCCATATTGCATTATCAATATCTTGCCATTTCTCCCAATTATTTAAATTAGTTTCCCATTGAACCCATATACCTCCATACTTATTTGGTTCATAATTATTCCCTATTATTTCAATTGACTCGCCATCTTCTGGCGTTCTTCCTCTTGTATTAACTTTAAGAAAGACACCAGAAACTTTTGGAATATTTGAATCTGCATAACAAAATAGATATTCATCAGAAAAAATCCTCCGATAACATTCCAAGCCTAATTTTTTAAATTTCGAATCAACCTTGACGTACTTCGGAGTAATATTACTAAGAATTACTTTTTTTGTATCAGTATTATTTTCCCTCATTTCTAAACTTAAACCTTTTATTCTCACTCTTACCTGATCTCTATGGTCAGGTGCAAAACTATCCGTAACTTCTATTTTTTCCCTATTTAAAGTTAAATAAAATTCCAATTGTCGATTAGAGTCAGGCATTGGTAAATTATTTGCTTCCTCTTGAGTTATAACTGGAAATTTTTCAGGAATATAGTCAATTGAAAACTGCCCTAAATAATGTTCACGTTCAGGGCGATAAAATTCATTATCAAATTGATCAGGAATATGTTTTCTACGTGGACCAAGCTTTGCTTTTACTATCAAATTTGGATTCTGCTTCCATGTCACAATTTCTCCTTCTCGTAGAATATGTACTTTTTCTTGAGGCTTACAGCCTCCCAGAGCCATTAAACCCATAAAAAAGACTGCTATTTTGAAATTATTCATTTTAAATTTCTTTAATTTTTAAAATATTTAGTAAGTATTTCTAAAATTAACATAATACACGTTATATGAATTAATATTTTTATTTCATATAAATCATAGTCTTATTTTATGTTAAAAGCTCAGATCTACCGATCTGGGCTTTTTTAATAATTTTTTATGTTTAACGCCTAATATTTGAATAATGTTCCACAGTATTTTTTAAAAATCTTAAACATCATTACAAATCTTTCCGTGAACTAATCTTTAAAAAAGAGGCTATTTCAGCCTCTTTTTTATTTTATTCACAATCTTAAGCGACTTGCCCTAAACCTTTAGGAATACCATTACGCCCGGGAAAATCTTTTGCCAGTCGACGTACATTTGGCATCTTTAACCACAAGCGTAATAGTTTACGACGTTTTTTTAGGTCGTCATCATCTTCAAAAGAAGAACGCGAATGCATCACACAATAGTTATTACAAAATTGAATATCGCCCGGTTCAAGCATCATATCCAAACGTAAGCTTGGGTCATGACTGATCTCATCAAAAATATTCAGGGCCTCAATTTGCACTTGAGATAAGGGCATACCACGACGTTCATGCCCAAGTTCAATATAATGACGCAAATATCGACATGCCAATTTACCTTCGAAGTAACTAAAAACTGGTGTTAAAGATGGCTCAACCTCACCCAAATGATCGTACCAAGCAGTATGGTAAAAATAGCCTAAATATTCAGGGAACTGTTCCAAAATTCGGTTATATACAGTTGAAGAACTGACAATACTGCTCAGTCCACCATGTTTGGCCTTACGGATGGATAGTAAACCTACTACATCGCTTAAGTCAGAATGGTAAGGCAAATAATCATTGGTTTCATACACCCGCGTCATTTTTTGAGTCTTGTCACCGATATTTTCCACATAACCAAGCAAATCACCGCGTGCATTTTGCGTCACGGCATCGCCCATATGTAAGCCTAACAGATAATACAGATTGGCCAATTCTGCTTCGCTGTATTTATTGGCATCCAAACCACGAATCACGATAAAACCATAACCATTTTCAAGCTCATTCGAGATCTTCTCAATTTCAGCTAAAAACACAGGATCTTCAATATAAGCATCATATTTGTTAAATTCCGGCGCATTTAATTTTTTGGCTTCAAGCACTTTAAGTGCTTGATCTAGCACAGCCAATATAGGCGGTGAAAGCTGATAGATCCAATCAGTCTGATTTGCAATTTCACTGCCAATCCATGCACATTTATCGGTAATTTTTGATTTTAAAATACTGTTCATAGCACCCCTAAGACATAAATTTTAACTACGGTGGAGACCAACAAAAAAATGCACATATCAGCCGCCCCAGCTCTATAGGTGCATTTCAGTCCATCAGTCCTTAAGCTGAGTGTTTCAATAAATTTTTATCGGTTTGATATTCCTTGTATTTACGCTGAATATCGATATGTTCAGCGATATATTTGGCATCGTGCCATACCCCCCAAATAAAGCTCGAGCCACGACCCGTTAAATAAGGTAATCCTAGGAAATACACACCACGTTGTGGAGAAATTCCCTGTTTCTGAATGGGTTTATTGAACTCATCAAAGGCATCGACCTGTAACCAGCTAAAGTCATAGCCAAAGCCTGATGCCCAAATTACAGTGTTAATGTTGTTGGCTTGTATATCCAGCTCAAGAATTGGGTTGGTCACGCATTCAGGATTTGGCAATAATGTGCGTGCTTGCGGTTCAGGTGGTAAATCCAAACCGTTGTTGGCGATATAGGCATCTGCTTCATCATAGAAGGCCAGTAATGCCGCATCACCCTCATCGAGATTCTGTTTCAGGTTGTTTTTAAATTTCACTGTGTGTTCATCAAAGGATTCGGTACTGCCGACCAAGGTGATGCCCTGTTTTGCCAAGACACGGAAATCGACATTAATCCCGCCATGCGCACCACTCACGGCAAATCCTTTGAGTGGGCCTGTATCGGTACGCATAAAGTCCCACCCCCCCAGCACACCTAACCACCATACATTGTCGCGATTACGATAGGTACGAGGTGGACGCTCATGACGACCCACAGACAGATAGACCTTTTTACCGGCACGATTCAGTTCATCGGCAATTTGCACACCTGAAGAACCTGCACCAATCACGAGAACTGCACCTTCAGGCAGTTGTTCAGGGTTTTTATAATCGTCCGAGTGAATTTGATAAAAAGATGGATTTTGCAATGCCAGGGGTGGAATCACGGCTTTTTGGAAGGCACCCGTTGCAGAGACGATATGTTCGGCGTAAATGGTGCCTTCTGATGTTTCTACGGTATAGCCCACACGACCCACAGATTTATGAACTTTATGAACGGTCACACCTGTATGAATCGGAAGATTGAATTTTTTTGCATATTTTTCAAAGTATTCTGCGACTTGATCATGGTGTACAAATGCATCAGGATCGGCATTGAATTCCATATTGGGGAAACGGTCATGCCAGCAAGGACCATTAGCCACCAAAGAGTCCCAACGACGGGTACGCCAAGCTTCTGCAATCCGATTTTTCTCTAACACCACATGTGAAATCCCTAACAGGGTCAAATGCTCACTCATTGCCACGCCAGCCTGACCTGCACCCACAACCACAGTATCTACCATCAAATGATCTAATTTCATTGTCTCTATCCTTTTCTTCATGCTCACTGTGACAGTGTGCTGATTATTTTTTTGTTTTTTGGAAGCCCGACACTTCACAAAAAATCAAATTTGTTTCGATGGATTCAATATAAGTAGGTCGGTTGAATAGCGAAAATCATATAAGCAGAACATATGAATCAAAAAAACCGAATTGCTTCAATCATCTGAACTTCATATAAAAGTGAAGAGAAATTTTTGAATAAAAATTTTATTGTTTGTTTAATTTTTTAAACCAGCGATACCATAAATTGCAGGATCAGCAGGACCAAATATGAAATCACGTGCAGCAGTTGCTTTTGCTCCAGGACAGCCTTTACAGATTGTGGAACTGGATGTTGAACCGCCCAAGGCAGGAGAAGTCTTGGTCAAAATCACTCATACAGGGGTGTGTCATACCGATGCCTTCACTTTGTCAGGCGCTGACCCTGAAGGTGTATTTCCTGCAGTACTTGGGCACGAAGGCGCAGGTATTGTGGTTCAGGTAGGAGAGGGAGTTACCAGTGTGCAAACGGGTGACCATGTGATTCCACTCTATACCGCAGAATGTGGTGAATGCTTATTTTGTAAATCAGGTAAAACCAATCTATGTGTGGCTGTTCGTGCGACTCAAGGTAAAGGTGTAATGCCAGATGGCACCACCCGTTTTTCTTATCAGGGTCAACCAATTTTTCACTACATGGGCTGTTCAACCTTTTCAGAATATACCGTGGTGGCGGAAGTCTCGTTGGCAAAAGTGAACCCAGAAGCCAATCCTCAACATGTATGTTTGCTTGGCTGTGGCGTAACCACCGGGATTGGGGCAGTGCATAACACAGCCAAAGTCCAAGAAGGGGATTCGGTCGCCGTGTTTGGTCTGGGAGGCATTGGTCTGGCGGTGGTACAAGGTGCACGTCAGGCCAGAGCGGGCAAAATTATTGTGGTCGATACCAACCCAGATAAATTTAAACTGGCAGCAGAGTTTGGTGCGACTGACTTTATTAACCCGAAGGATTATGACAAGCCTGTCCAGGAAGTGATTGTAGAAATGACCAGTTGGGGCGTGGATCATTCCTTCGAATGTATTGGTAATGTCAATGTGATGCGTTCAGCACTTGAATGTGCACACCGTGGTTGGGGACAGTCAATTATTATCGGTGTTGCTGGGGCAGGTCAGGAAATTTCAACCCGTCCCTTTCAATTGGTGACGGGCCGCAAATGGATGGGCAGTGCATTTGGTGGTGTGAAAGGGCGTAGCCAATTGCCAGGTATGGTCGAAGATGCCATGAAAGGCAAGATTCAGTTAGAGCCATTTGTGACCCATACCATGGGCTTGCAACAGATTAATGAGGCCTTTGATTTAATGCATGAAGGCAAATCGATTCGTACTGTTATTCACTTTTCTGAATAACATTCCTTAAGTTAAAAAGCTCCAGTCATTGGGGCTTTTTATCAAATTCAATGTTTCCTCATCCAAATAAAAAAAACCAATGTTCAAACAGGCGAACATTGGTAACAGAGGAAATAACAGTTGTGGAGAGCTAAGTTAGGCTACGAACGGAAACTCATCTTCAGGTAATGCATCCCCCGTAGAGAGCTTGCCAATATATTGCGGGTACTGTGGAGAAGTTTTCCCGCCACGATTGACATAGACTGCATCATCCCCTAACCAGCGGAATGAGACTGCACGTCTTGCATGTTGAGTAGATGCATTGCCTGGCGCGCCATGAATGGTCAGATAATTAAATGCAATCGCATCACCCGGTTCCAGTGCCCAGCCGACAATATTGTAATCTTCACGCTGGCTATCAATATCCGGAAGGATTTCTTCAGGTGTGTCGCCATGATCATAGTATTCACCGTTAAAGCTTTGTGGCTTGAAGTGTTTACCCCATTTGTGCGAGCCGGCAATAAACTCAATGGCAGATTCTCTCGCTACCGGATCCAGAGGAATCCATAGACTTAAGGTCTGCTTTGCATCTACAGGATAATAAGGGGCATCATGATGCCAAGGCGTAACCTTGGATGAACCTGCACCCTTAACCAGTACATGTTCATGAAACATGCGCACACTTTGAGACTGCATTAAGGCTTTGACTATCTTGGCTGCGGGACTTTGTTGGACAAATTCATTGAATGCATCAATGCGTTGCCAGTTACAATAATCTGCCCAGAACTGGCCATGGGTCTGTCCAGGAGTATAGTCACGAAACCATTGACCAGGATTTTGTTGATTGGCTTTTATGCCGGATTTTAACAAACCTACCCAGTCTTTAAAAAAGCCCCGTAAAACCACCACGCCATCTCGTTCAAATATTTCTCTTTCATCTTCCAGCATGCATGCTACTCCTTCATCAGTAGGGAAGAATCTATTTCCATCAATGTTTTTTGATGTTGGAGAAAATATAAGCATCAAAGCGGAAGTTAAGAAATAAGCAATTTAAGAAGTAATGATTCATTTTTTTTAAATTAAACATAGGATTATTAAAAGGTAGAAGAAGTATTGCAACAGCTCTATATCTTGTTCAAGTGATGGTGAGCCTCTCTCTTTTGAATAGCTGAATGAAGCTTCACTCGAATTATTGTCTCAATTTTTTCAGAATCAGACTTGCAATAATGGCAAAAAAACCGCCTATGAATGTTTCGTAAAGTCTGGAAAACGGTACAAAATAATTTGGATGATAGGTATAGAATGTTCTTTCAATTAATAAAATAACAAACAGAGTTGTGCCAAAGCTTGTAAGAGCATTTTGCAGTTTAAGTAAACTGGGTAAGATAAAAACCAGAATTAAAAAAATAAATAAATATAGGTGTGTGTGATTTAAACTAAGCAACTTAAAAAGTAATATAATAAATATGACTGCTACCAAACAGCCAATGAATCTGTCTATTGTTTTTTTGAGAATATTGATTTCTTTAGGTCTTAATAAAATAATAAAAGTAAGTGCGGCCCAATAAGGTTTATATAATGAAAAATGATAGGAAATATAAAGGCTCAAAAAAGCAAATGAACTATAGGTAACTGAACGTTTAAATATTCTCTCATTCGTCAAATATGTGCTTTTTGAAAAAATACCATTTTTAAAAGAATTGTTTTCATACTTTTTATAGCGCAATAGACTGAGTAGCAATAAGCTGATAGTAATCCCTGTTAAGTAGGCATATATTATTTCTATATTTGCATTTTGAAAAACGGTTCCTATACAGGAAAAAATAAGTACAAAAGGAAATGTTCTATCGATATAAGGGTCTTTCCCGTACATCATATAGTATAAGAAGGCTAATACAAAAATATAAAAATAGAACTCAATTGATATTTTTAATAAAAAACCGATACAACCACCCAGTATTGCGAAAGATAATAGAAACCACATATATATTATGTTTGCTTTATCTTCTTTTGCTCCATATACGAGGTTGCTAAAAAGAACTGTGGTAAAACCGAAAACTAAACCAATCACACCAAAAAAATAATAACATATTCCACTATTTATAATTGAAATTAAAAGAAAAACCCCGTTATCATGAAAACTTATCTTTAAAATTAAGTTTTTTTTATTAATTGTCGTCATAAAAATTCCATCTAAAGAATTTTATTAAGTATTTTATTCTACCTTAATCTTTTTCACTCCCTATTTGCTCATATATAAATATATAAAGAAGGTAACTGCTTGTACAATGGGCCCAATTAATTTTTTCTGGTCGTTAAAATTCTTCAGTGAATAAATCAAAAGTTTATAATCATTTTTTAGCCTGTTTTCTAGGCTTCTTATTAAATATTCAAGCGTTAATCCTATTTCACTGCTTCAAAAACATTTAGTCGGTCCATAAGAGGCTATGCATATTTGAGCTTCGGTACATGCAGAGGGGGTAGCTTAGTCATAAGCAACCAGCAAGCTAAAAATGTGCTAGATGAATTTTACTCACCTTTAACTGAATTTATATCGTTTTACTCATCTTGGGATTCACGCTTAAATAAAGCCAGACAGAAATTTAGCTTTTTATATTTTTATAAAAATTTAGGGTGGCATATCTCCATGAGTACAGCATTTCAATGTTCAATTAAACGTATTCGTTTTGATGAGAACTACAAACCAGCAAACAATACACGTCTAACCACCAATTTTGCCAATTTAGCACGTGGTGAAAGCCGTCAGGAGAATCTTCGTCGTACACTTGCGATGATTAACAACCGCTTTAACAGCTTGGCGACTGCCGATAATCCTAGAGGTGATCGTTATTCACTGGAGATTGATATCATCTCTGCTGAAATTGATATTGAGGGCAATGGTCAAACCTTTCCATTTATTGAAACCTTGAAAAGTACCATTATCGACCATCATACCAATGAACGCATTGAAGGCATGATCGGGAATAGCTTCTCATCGTATGTACGTGATTATGATTTCAGTGTGGTATTACCATCACTCGGCTGTAAGGCCAATGAAAAACCTGAAGACTTTGGTGACCTGCACGGCAAGCTGTACCAGCATCTTGTGAATTCAGAAGTCTTTAAAGCTGAATTTAATAAACAGCCCGTGATTTGCCTGAGTGTTTCAACCACGAAAACCTACTACCGTAGTGCGAATGTTCACCCGATATTAGGTGTGGAATACACCAATGATGACTACTCACGTACCGATGAATATTTAAAAAAAATGGGCTTAAGTGTTCGCTACTTTAAACCTGAAAATGGCAATGCACCCTTGGCATTCTATTTTGCGGGCGACTTGCTGCACGATTACACCGATTTTGAACTGATCAGTGCGATCAGCACCATGGAAAGCTTCCAGAAAATCTATCGTCCTGAAATTTACAACACAAATTCATCTGCAGGTGTGGTGTATCAGCCTAGCTTGAGCTATGGCGACTATTCATTAACTCGCATTGTCTATGACCGTGTTGAACGTGGGGAGCTGGCGGTCAAACAAGGTAAATGGACAGAGGAAAACTTCATTAAGCCGTATAAAGACATTCTGGATGAATGGGCTGTCAATTTTAAAGTAGCAACGGCTCAGCAAGACAACGCTGCCTGATAGATCACATATATAAACGAATTTAGAGAAAGAAGATTAGACATGGCACTTTTACAAGCTAAAAAGTTACTCCCGACCTCTACAGCAGGCAGCTTGCCAAAACCGTCCTGGCTGGCAGAACCTGAAAAGCTTTGGTCAGCTTGGAAACTCGAAGGTGCAGAACTACTAGAAGCGAAACGTGATGCACTGAAACTGTCCTTGCATGAACAAGTCCATACCGGCATTGATATTGTCAGTGATGGTGAACAGACCCGTCAGCACTTTGTGACCACGTTTATCGAGCATCTTGAAGGGGTAGATTTTGAGAAACGTGAAACCATGCGTATCCGTAACCGTTATGATGCCAGCGTACCTTCAGTAGTCGGTGAAGTTTCCCGTAAAAAAGCAGTGTTTGTGGATGATGCGAAATTCCTGCGTAGCCAAACCACGCAGCCGATCAAATGGGCACTGCCAGGTCCAATGACCATGATTGATACATTGTACGATGGTCACTACAAGAGCCGTGAAAAACTGGCATGGGAATTTGCCAAAATTCTGAACCAGGAAGCACTTGAATTAGAGGCAGCAGGGGTTGATATCATTCAGTTTGATGAGCCAGCATTCAATGTGTTTTTTGATGAAGTAAATGATTGGGGTGTAGCAACTTTAGAGCGTGCGCTTGAAGGTCTGAAATGTGAAACTGCTGTACACATTTGCTATGGTTATGGCATTAAAGCCAATACCGATTGGAAAAAGACCCTCGGCAATGAATGGCGTCAGTACGAAGCAGCCTTCCCTAAACTACAACAATCAAAAATTGATATTGTATCGCTTGAGTGTCAACACTCACGTGTGCCGATGGATCTGATTGAGCTGATTCGGGGTAAAAAAGTCATGGTTGGTGCGATTGATGTTGCAACCAATCAAATCGAAACGCCTGAAGAAGTTGCCAATACACTGCGTAAAGCGTTGCAATTTGTGGATGCAGACAAACTGTATCCATCAACCAACTGTGGGATGACACCGTTGTCTCGTCAAGTGGCTCGGGGCAAACTCGAAGCACTTAGCGCAGGAGCTGCGATTGTTCGTCAGGAGCTGGGTGCTTAAAAGAAGCATGGCTAAACCAGAGTAGGGTGAATGATCCGTAGATCATTTACCTGCCTTTGAGTGCAGGCACATCGTATATATAATTGAGATGAAAGAGATGATTGAAGCAATAGACTTTAGAAATGCAATGTCCTTGTTAACCACGTCTGTGAATGTGATCACGACCCAAGGTGTAGCAGGAATGCATGGCTTTACCGCATCGGCCGTATGCAGTGTGACTGATACCCCACCGACATTGCTGGTCTGTATGAATCAATCCTCTCGTTCACATGAACATTTCATTAAAAATAAAGTACTCTCAGTCAATGTACTCAGCACGCAGCATGAATACATCTCCAATGCATTTGCTTCAAGCAAATTTAACTCTGAAGATCGCTTTAAACTCGGTAAGTGGAGCACGCTTGAAACAGGTGCTCCAATTTTAGATGATGCTTTGGTGAGCTTTGATTGCCAGATTGAAGAAATTCAAAAAGTGGGCACACACAGTATATTTTTATGTCGTGTCATCGCGATTAGACAGAGTCAGCAGGAGGAAAGTCTGGTGTATTTTAACCGTGCGTATCATCAGGTCGGTCAATTAGAAACTGTTTAACTTTCCCTCGCTACAATGTTCTAGCCCTTATCGTGTTTAAATCCAGATAGCGAATTAAAACTGGAAGAAATAAAAGTTATTTCTTCCAGTTGAGTAAGCGTTTAAGTGAAGTGTAAAAGCTATCGAGCACAGTTAAAGCTTTCAGCTTTTTCGCTATCTCCCCGACCGCTATAACGTGCAATTAATGGGTATGGACAGAGTGGGCGGGTCCGGTTTGGTGCCCAGTTTGACGGGATTTCAGAATTAATGTCTCCACTCGGATTACCTGGACCGCGTGCAGTGGCAATAATACGGTCAGGTTTTTCACCATATTCCACCCATCTGACCAGTGCAGTCAGTCCATCAAACTGGTCAGTAGCCACACCCTGAGAAACATGGTTCATACCCGGAACCCGGAAAAATCGTACTGAATTCTGTATAGTGGCTGAATAACGTTGCAAAAGCTGATCATACCAGTTTTGTGATTCCTTCTCGGAGGTAGAGCCATCCGCTACTGCATGTACTACCATAATTTTACCTCCTCTTGAAGTGAGAGGCGTCACATTTAATGGATCAGGTGGTCCCATAAAAGCAGTTGAGCTTTCCTTATAGGTGTTATCTGTCCTGTATAGCTTGATAAGGTCAGTATCGAAATTATAATTCAAGATATATTCACTCGGTCTTTCCAATCCTAATAAATTAGGTGGAGTCTCGAACACAGTGCCTAATACTCCAGCACTACGATCTAAAGCGCTAAGAGGTGCTAGTTTCAAATTGGCCCATTTCTGTCCAACGATTCCTGGATCATAAGGTTCACTGACATAAAATTTTTCACCTTTAGAGTTTACAGGTGTATCAAATACAGCAGCGATAACCTGTATCTGTTCTGCTGACAGGCAGGTTCCATTACGTTCTCCCTGACACACCGGAACATCTCTTTGGATATTAAATTCTGATTGGCATCGGTCTACATCCTGTACCATGCCATCTACAATACCATCCAGCTTGTCACATTTATTTAAGACAGAATCCGCTACAACTTTTCTTTCAGCATCGGTAAAAGCTGTTATTGTCTCATCAATTTCCGTAGCGACTTTTCGGAGTTCTTTAAAATCATAAATTTGTGCTATTGATGAAAGAGGCGGCTCAAAGGAAGGCGAGTTGGCATAAATACCATCATATTCCCTTGGTAAGCGTGTAGCTGCATTCAGCGCCAGATTTCCACCTCGTGAAGCGCCACCTGCATAAGATCGGTCTGGCAGTTTGTCATAGCTAAACCTGATGAGCTGCTTTGCCATCGGGGTTAACTTGATCATCGAGTCATAACCATAATCAAGCCTGGCCTGTGGGTCTATACCAAAAGTAGTAATTTGTTCAAGTGTATGACCCATATCTGAGGAGATCACAGCAAAGCCTTCATATAAGGCATTGGTGAGTGGCCCCCCGCTTCCAACATAACCTAAGGCTGGAATGAGTTCTCCACCAAATCCACCATTGGCCTGAAAAAGAAAGCGGCCACTCCAGTCCAGAGGAAGACGCATCTCAAAACCAATTCGATACTCTTGCCCATCTATAGGACTGATTCGTGGAAACATATAGCCTGTGACTACACAATGGGCCCGAATGGGTTTTTCAGCTACAGTCACAGCACCCGCAGCCTCAGCAGTGGCTGAAGTAATCGTGGTATTGGCATATTGAAATGAACCCAGCTGTTCACACCGTTTCTTTATTTTAGCTCCAACAGCAGGTGATAATTGTGGTGTTTGATTAGAAGGAGGATTACCTTGATATCTGTCATTGTCATTATCGCCACCACAGGCTGCCAATAAAAAAGAAATCATCATAAGCAGGCTTAATCGGGATAATATATTGTTATTTAAATCATTCATTTGAAGCTCCATCTTGCAGTAAAACTAAATGGTTGAGTGACTTCATAGAAATATATTGATATTTAAATAGCCTGTTTCATTAAATAAAAGTTTTAATTATCAACAAGATCAAGAGTAATAACTCAAGAGTTATGAAGGCTGTTCTTATTTTAGCAATACTTAATGCCTGAAAGTGAGTCACTTTCAATATTTAAAGTTTTGTTACCTGATTTAATAAAACAGGAAGAGATGTGTACCTGAATCAGGATGCCCTTGAGTTAGAAGCAACCTTGCAAAGTGTAAGTGGAACAACTATAGAATTTCAAATTCCTCACTAAAACTGGAAGAAATAAAAGTTATTTCTTCCAGTTGAATAAGCGTTTAAGTGAAGGGTAGAAGCTATCGAGCACAGTTAAAGCTTTCAGCTTTTTCGCTATCTCCCTGACCACTATAACGTGCAACTAATGGATATGGGCAGAGTGGGCGGGTCCGGTTTGGTGCCCAGTTTGACGGAATCTCGGGATTAATTTCTCCACTCGGATTGCCAGGACCTCGTGCAGTGGCAATGATACGATCAGGTTTTTCACCATATTCCACCCATCTGACCAGTGCAGTAAGTCCATCAAACTGGTCAGTAGCAACACCCTGAGAAACATGGTTCATACCTGGAACCCGGAAAAACCGAACGGAATTTTGTATATTGGCTGAATTGCGTTCCAAGAGTTGTTTATACCAGTTTTGTGACTCATACATGGAGGCAGTAGATCCATCTGCTACTGCATGGACTACAATAAGTTTACCTCCTTTTGAAGTCAGAGGAGTCAGGTTTAGTGGATTAGGTGGTCCCATAAATTCAACCGAACTTTCTTTATAGGTATCATCTGTCCTGAACAACTTGATAAGATCGGTATCGAAATTATAATTCAATGCAAATTCCAGTGGATTTTGCAAAGGTGCCTCCTCAGGCGGGACCTGAAAAGTAATTGCTGTGGCACTAGCAAGACCTTCTAGATATTGAGTAGAAAACAATTTTACATTGGCCCATTTCTGCCCGATGATACCCGGATCATAAGCTTCACCCACATAGAATTCTTCACCTTTAGAATTTACCGGAGCTTTAAATACATCGGAAATCACCTGAATCTGTTCTGCTGACAGGCAAGTACCATTTCTTTCACCCTGACAGACAGGAACATCTCTCTCAATATTAAATCGTGTCTGACACTGATCCACATCCTGCACCATACCATCGGTAATGCCATCAAGCTGGTCACACTGCCTTAAAACAGCATCTGCCACAACTTTTCTTTCTTCTAGAGTAAAAGCTGTCACTAAATCATCAACATCGGTGGCGACTTTTCTCAACTGTAGTGCATCATATATTTGTGCAACTATTGCCACTGGTAAGTCAAATGGAGGTGAATTGGCATAAATACCATCAAATTCATTTGGTAATCGCGTAGCTGCAATTAATGCAAGGTTACCGCCACGGGAAGGTCCAGCAGCATATGATCTGTCAGGCACTTTGTCATAACTAAACTTGATGAGCTGCTTTGCCATAGGGGTTAACTTGGTCATGGCAGCATAGCCATAATCAAGTCGCGCCTGAGGATCCAGTCCAAAAGTAGAGTTTTGTTCAAGCGTATGGCCCATATCTGAAGAGATCACTGTAAAACCTTCATAGAGAGCATTGGTGAGTGGCCCCCCACTTCCGATAAAACCTAGCGCTGGAATGATCTCGCCACCAAACCCGCCATTGCCCTGGAAAAGAAAGCGTCCATTCCAGTCCAGAGGAAGACGCATCTCAAACCCAATTCGATATTCTTGTCCGTCTACAGGGCTGGTTCGTGGAAACATATATCCTGTAACCAGACAATGTGCCCGAATGGGTTTATTGGCAACGGTCTCAGCACCTGCCTCCAGGGCAGTAGCTGAAGTAATCGTGGTGTTGGCATACTGAAATGAACCGAGCTGTTCACACTGTTTCTTTATTTTAGCTCCAACAGCAGGTGATAATTGTGGTGTCTGGTTCGAAGGAGGATTACCTTGATAGTTGTTATTGCCATTATCACTACTGCAAGCGGCCAATAATGAAATCATCATCAGCAGGCTTAAACGGGATAATATATTGTTATTTAAATCATTCATTTGAAGCTCCATTTTGTAGGAAAGCTAAATGGTTGAGTGGCTTCATAAAAATTTATCGATATTTAATAGCTTGTTTTAATTAGATAAAAATTTTAACTATCAGTTGGATAAAGATTTTAAGATGCAGGACTTTAGAGTTATGAAGGTTGTGTGAAGTTTAGCAGATATTAATGGTATAAGTGATATTCACTTTCAATACTTAAAGTTTTGTTACCTGATTTAATAAAACCGGATTCGATACGTAGCTCAACTATTTTTTATAAGGGTTATAACAAGCTATGAGCATCGAACAAGAACCTCAATAAAATGGAGAGGTAGAGTGAAATTTAGATAGAAAGGAAGCAAAGTCCTATCAATGAATGGGAAATACAAATCTTCTGATTCGCTCAGAAATTTTAAGTGATACAAATAGCTTTAAAAGCATTATAAAGATAATTCTTTTCAAAAAAATTAAAAAAAATAAACTGTTCAAAGATACATAGGTTGTAGTATCAAAGAGAGAATAGGAAACTTGATTAGATTAGGAAAATAAATAGCTTTTACTCACCACATCAGCCTTAAAAATGAGACATGAAAGAAAAATAAAGGCGATATAGTCTAGAGTTTTTAGAAATATTTTTATAAGTTTAAATGAATATAAACAAATTCCTGTACCTTGTTCACTCATATACAATTATTTAATCCTCAACCGGAGATGTGCAATTGCGTGTTGGCCGTTATAAGTTATTGATCATCATTGTCTTGCTGATACTGGTACTGGCTTTTGCTCTATTTCGCTGGTGGCAGGGACCAAAGGTACCTAGTTATACCTTAAGCGCCATGCCGCTGGTACAAAATGTCGTTGCGAGCGGGCGGGTCACGACTGTGGCACGGACTCAGATCGGCAGCGAAATTACCGGGGTGGTTCTCGAAACAAGAGTCAAAGAGGGGGATAAAGTCAAGCCGGGTGACCTGTTGGTGGTACTGAAATCTGATGAGCTTCTGGCCCAGGTTAAGCAAGCCGAGCTGGCACTCACCGATTTGGCTAAGGTCAAGCGCCCACAGGCAGAGGCTGAACTGGCCAGTGCCAAAGCGCAGCTAGATCAGGCCAGCCGTGAAGCAGCACGTAGACGCGCTGCTGGTGTAGGCATACTCTCGGCTGAAGAAATAGAACAGGCGGTAGAGACAGAAAGGGTAGCACGTAACAATTTTGAAACGGCCCGCCTGAAAGCTGAAGCCCTGGCATCCGGACAAGTTGAAGAAGCTTCACTGCGCCAACAGCTCGCGGTGGCACAGGCGCAACTGGCCAAGGCAAAAATACGTTCTACGGTGGCAGGAACGGTGCTGACACGTGATGTAGAGCCTGGCGATCTGGTTCAGCCTGGACAAACACTATTTACGCTGGCCTTGAATGGCAATACGGAAATTCGGGTGCCCTTGGATGAGCGGAACCTGCCGCAACTGGCCTTAGAGCAAACAGCTACTGTGATTGCAGATGCGTATCCGGATCAGAGCTTTCCGGCGCGTATCAGCTTTATTGCACCGAGTATTGATCCGCAACGTGGTACAGTAGAAGTCAGATTGATTGTTAATCCGGTGCCTGATTTTCTTCGGCAGGATATGACTGTTTCGGTCAATGTCGAAACTGCCAGACGGGAGCGGGCACTGGCCATTCCCAATGATGCCTTAAGCAGTATCAAGGGAGATAAGGCGGTGGTGATTACGATTCATGATGGGAAAATAAAGCATGGGCAGGTCAGTTTAGGCTTGCGTGGCCTGACCATGTCAGAAGTGGTTTCCGGCTTGAAAGCAGGTGACCAGGTGCTGGTGAATGCAGACTCTTCATTAAAGGATGGGGCTAGAGTTCGGGTAGAGCCGCAAAAAACCTCCGTGATGAATTCTGCTAATGATAATACAGATAGTAAAAATGAGTTACCGGTGAATTTCGATTGAAAAACTTTTTCGGGCGGCTCTGGATCGAATGGAAAATCGCGGTCAGTTTTTTGCGCGAGGGCCGGGCACAATCTCTGATGATCACTGTTGGTGTCGCGGTAGGCGTGGCTGTAATTGTATTCATTACTGCTTTGATTCAGGGGCTGCAAGCAAATATTATTGAACGTACGCTAGGCACCCAGGCCCATATCCGTCTGCTGTCACCAGATGAAGTCAATCAGGTGGTGTCGCCTCCTGCGGGTACTGTGCAATTGTTGCAAGAAGATAAACGGGCACAGCGACTGCGTTCGATTAATAACTGGCAGCAGATTACCGAAACCCTGGACCAGTTGCCTGTGTTGACTGCTGTCTCACCGGTTGTGTCAGGGCCTGCCTTTGTTCAGCGCGGTGATGCGATCGAGTCGGTGGCGCTGGTCGGAATGAATCTGGAACGTTATCAGCAGATTATTCCCTTAAAAGAATATCTGATTAGCGGGCAGTTACGAGTTGGGGCAGATGATGTATTGATTGGCAGTCAGTTGGCCAAAGATCTGGGAGTACAGGTCGGCAGCAAGCTGCGACTGGATACTGGTCAGCAGAACAGCGCTGTGGTCAATATTGCCGGTATATTCGAACTTGGGGTTCGTGATCTGGATGCTCGCTATGTTTATCTGGATTTAAAGCAGGCACAGTCTTTGCTCTCCCTGCCGGGCGGAATAACAGTCATCGATCTGACCATTGATGATATTTTTCAGGCAGACCAGGTTGCAGCACAAATCGCGCGCCTGACTTCGTTGAAGACGGAAAGCTGGATTGAAACCAATACGCAGCTTATGAATGCAATTACTGCCCAAAGTCTATCGACCAATATGATTATTGTCTTTGTAGCGATTTCGGTTGCGTTCGGTATTGCCAGCGTCATGTCTGTCAGTGTGGTACAGCGCACCCGGGAGATTGGAATTTTGCGAGCGACCGGTGCGACCCAATCACAAATTTTGAGGGTTTTTTTGTTTCAGGGGGCAATCTTTGGCTTGCTTGGTTCGGTACTGGGAAGTGTGGTCAGTTATGGTCTGGTTTGGGTCTTTAACAACTTTGGTCCGGGTCTATTCTATATTCCTATTTCGATTGAACTGGTCTTGCTGGCTCTATTGCTGGCGACATTAACAGGGGTGCTGGCTGCGGCAGTACCATCACGTCGGGCAGCGGCACTTGATCCGGTGGAGGCGATTCGTCATGTCTAATCAAGCTGAAGAAGTCCTACGTCTGGAAGCATTGCGAAAATCTTATAATATTGGCCAGCCTAATGAGGTAGAGATCTTGCATGGCATTGATCTGCGCATTGATCGCAATGACTTTGCTGCACTCATTGGCCCTTCGGGTTCTGGTAAAAGTACTTTATTAAACATTTTGGGGTTGCTGGATAAACCGACAAGTGGCGAACTGTATTTGTTGGGACAGCCTACCAGCGCGATGGATGATGCCGCCCGTACTGCATTGCGTGGCACCAGCATCGGATTTGTATTCCAGTTTCATCACCTGATCCAAGCCTTTAGTGCAATGGATAATATTTTAATGCCTTTAATGATGGCGCAGGGCAAGCCGAAGCAGCAGGCATTGCAACGCGCACGAGATTTGCTGGCCGCAGTAGGACTGGAAAAATTTGCTGAACGTAAACCGAATGAACTTTCGGGAGGACAGCAGCAGCGGGTAGCCATTGCGCGAGCTTTGATCACTGAGCCGGCATTATTATTGGCAGATGAACCTACAGGCAATCTGGATACCCAGACCGCGGCTGACATGTTTGAGCTGTTTCGTAAAGTGCATCGTGAACGTGGTTGTGCTGTACTTCTGGTAACGCATGATCCGCGCCTGTCAGCCACTTGTGACCGTACCATTAATCTGGTCGATGGCCGGATTGAAAGTGATTCAAGCAATTCTCCTCAAGATTAAGCTGTACTACAAGGAGCCAGGAGGGCTAATTTTTTGAAGCGAGAGAAAAGATATTTCAGATTTATAGCTTTCAAAAAATGATCGCCATAGCTGAGAGTGAAATAATCTATTTTTAAAAAAGGATGTAGGCGAGTGCCTACATCCTTAAGATTTTAACGGGTTACTTTTTACCATTATATTTAGGCTGCTTTCTTTTAAGCTGCTTTAGTCACTTAGGATCAATAAATCTAACTAATAAAACTAATAAAAACGTTAGAGCGTACCTATGCACTTAGGGTGCTCTGTTAAATATCTACTTCATCCTGTGAAATAAGCCGGGCTTCTCATTTGATTCAGTCTGGCTCTATTGCTCCAGACTGCTTCTGAGCATCCAGGCCGTTTTTTCATGCACTTCCAGACGCTGGGTAAGAATATCAGCTGTCGGCTGATCATTTGCCTCTTCAATCGTTGAAAAAATACTTCTGGCGGTACGTGCCACAGTTTCATGTGCATCTACGAGTAAACGCAACATTTCGTCAGCAGTGGGTACACCTTCGACTTCCTGAATGGAAGTAAGTTTTACAAACTGTTTATAGGTGCCTGGTGCTGCAAAACCCAAAGCACGGATACGTTCAGCAATAATATCCAGTGCATTCCACTGTTCGGTGTATTGTGTCATAAACATGTTATGCAGACTGTTGAACTGAGGGCCGGTGACATTCCAGTGGAAATTATGAGTCATCAAATACAGGGTATAACTGTCTGCTAAGAGTCTAGACAAACCGTCGACAATTTTGGCGCGATCATCATGAGAAATCCCGATATCAATTTTCATTGCTTTAGATTCTTTTTTAGAAGAGGCCATGCTCTTACTCCTTAAAACTTAATGCGATACTGTGTATGAGAATAAATTCGGATGGATTCAAAAACCTGAGTCAGAAGATGAGGTCATCCCTATAACTGGATAGTTGATCTCTCTATGAGGAGATCGATTTAAGTGGTTATAAGTTATAGATATTAGATGAGTATGCAGACATAAAGTTTAGTCATTATGTATAAGTGAGACGTAGGAGTGTAACCATTTAAAAATGACCATTTTGATCACGTTTACTAGCTAACGAGTTAATTCTTTAAAGCAAATGGATGCTTTAAAAAGTCTTTATCATTTCAGAAGTATAATAATCTAGAGTGCTGATTTATGAGTAAAATCACGTATTCTTATACTTAATCCGACTTGCCCACATCATTGGAGTATTTCTAATATCTTATTTTAAATAAATGGTTTATGTGAAAATTTAAAACATAAATAAAGCGAGAGTTTATAAAAAAATAACACAACACTGCCTTAATTAAACAAGTGACTACAAACAATAATAAATCTCGCTTCTAAATACAGTTATGTTAGGACACAGGCGAAACCAATGAGCATTTCTGCAAGTCAAATCTCTAAAAGTCAAAAATCTTCCAGTCAGTACATTTAGTAGATGAAATGTGAGACTGCGACAAGCTGTAGACGATTAACTTACGGATAAAGATGAACTGGTCAAGCCAAGCGACATACAAGCTCAAGCGATTTTGAGACAGACAAAAATATCTGCACTAAACTTAAGCTCAGCAAGGAAAAAAACATCATGAAAATTAAGGCCAATAGCCCTGCGTCTGGAAAAGACGGTTTAGATAAACAAAATACCAATAAAAAAAGTGAGCAGCTCGATGTATATCGTAGTGATGCTACCGAGCAGGCACTCACCACCAATCAAGGGGTTAAAATTTCCGACAACCAGAACAGTCTCAAGGCAGGCGTTCGCGGTGCCACCTTGATCGAAGATTTCATTCTTCGGGAAAAAATTACCCATTTCGACCATGAACGAATTCCTGAACGTATTGTGCATGCCCGTGGTGTTGGTGCACATGGTTATTTTGAGGCTTATCCGGGGAATGAAAAACTCACCAAAGCTAGCTTCCTGACCAATACCGACGTACAAACACCAGTATTTGTGCGTTTTTCTACCGTACAGGGACCGCGTGGATCAGCAGATACCGTGCGCGACATTCGTGGTTTTGCCACCAAGTTCTATACTGAAGAAGGTAATTTCGATTTAGTGGCGAATGATGCGCCAGTATTTTTCATTCAGGATGGCATCAAGTTCCCGGATTTCGTGCATGCGGTCAAGCCTGAACCACAGACCGAGATTCCTACCGGTGCCACTGCACATGATACTTTTTGGGATTTTGTCTCATTGGTTCCTGAATCTGCACATGCGGTCATGTGGGCCATGTCAGATCGAGGCATCCCACGTAATTTAAGAGCCATTCAAGGCTTTGGTGTGCATACTTTCCGTTTTATCAATGCCGAGAATAAAGCGGTTTTTGTTAAATTCCACTGGACCCCAAAACAGGGTCTCGCCCAGCTAGTCTGGGATGAAGCACAAAAACTGGCGGGTAAAGATCCGGATTTCCATCGTCGTGACTTATATGAAGCGATTGCCTCCGGTAACTATCCGGAATGGGAGCTGGGTGTACAGGTGGTTCCAGAAGAAGATGAGATGAAGTATGACTTTGACTTGCTGGATCCAACCAAGATTATTCCGGAAGAGCTGGTGCCGGTGACGCCGATTGGCAGAATGGTACTGAACCGTAATGTCGATTATTTCTTCGGTGAAACCGAGCAGGTGGCATTCTGTCCGGGACATATTGTGCCAGGACTGGATTTTACCAATGATCCATTATTACAAGCACGTCTGTTCTCCTATACCGATACTCAGCTTAGCCGTTTAGGTGGTCCGAACTTCCACCAGATCCCAATTAACAAGCCGGTTTGTCCATTCCACAATAACCAGCGTGACGGTTTACATCAGCGTATTGTACATACCGGTCAAGCCAGTTATGAGCCGAATTCGATTGACAATAACTGGCCGGCTGAAACTCCGCCCGCAGCACAAGGCGGTGGTTTTGAAAGTTATCAGGAACGTATTGATGGACACAAGATCCGTCAGCGTAGCGAATCATTCGGCGATCACTTTAGTCAGGCCCGTCTTTTCTACCGCAGCCAGGCACCACATGAGCAAAAGCACATTGTCGATGCCTATGTCTTTGAGCTGAGCAAGGTAGAGCGCAAATATATTCGTGAGCGTGAAGTTCTGGAAGTACTCTGCAATATTGATCTGGACTTGGCTCAGCAAGTGGCTGATCAATTGGGTATTGAAATTCCGGCAGAGAAAAAAGCTGCAACATTGCCGGATGTGCAGATTTCACCACGCTTATCTTTCGAGGCATTCAAACCCGAAGATATTAAAGCACGAAAAATTGCCCTGCTGGTGCACGATAAAGCCAATGAGGCCAGTATCAAAGCTGTTCAAGCTTGGGCAGAATCAGAAGGGGCTGTAGTGGATGTACTGACTCCAAAACCGGGTCCGGTACTGGGTCTGCAAGGCGAGGTGATTCCTTCCGATGGTATGCAAAAAGCCGAGCCATCCATCGCCTATGATGCCGTGGTGATTGCTGACGGTGACAATTACGATGTGGTGATGAAAGACGGGGTGGCAACTCATTATCTGCTGGAAGCCTACAAGCATTTAAAACCAATCGTGTTCTTGGGTGATAAAGGCAAGCTGATTGAACACTTACGCTTGGTTAGCGATGAAGGAACTCTGGTAAACGGACAGTTTGAAGCAGTACAAGATAGCTTCAAGACTTTGATCCTGAACCATCGTGTCTGGGTGCGTGAAGCAATTGCGGAAGCGATTCCTGCTTAAACCACCCATGCTATTATGTTGGAGGATAGAGGCTCCGGCTTCTATCCTCCCGGTTTTTATATGGACGAAGAGATGGTGAAACCGGATGTCAAACAGTTGTTGGCACAAGTACAGCAAGCCAAATGGAGCAGAGAACAGGACATTTATCTCATTGAGCATAATCATTTGCCTTTAGCTGAACTCATGCAGCAACTCTGTTTCAATGAAGAGGAGATTAATGCAAGACGTAAGGTATTAGGATTAACTACACGTTTGAAACAAATGCGTAAGCTTTCCCAATAACTGAAATAACTGACTTTAAAAAACACAAAAATATTCTCCGAATTTTATGAGGAACCGCATGCATGAACCTCGGTTCAATATTACAAAGATTTGAAACTTCTCCTCTGGAGCTACAAGAAAAAATTCACCACACTTTAATGGAGCTGGTGGAGATTTCCGCTCAGGTGCCATATCCCGCTTCTGGAGCTACCTTAAAACGCTGGCAAATACTCAGCCAGGTCTCAGCCAATAATCTGAGCTTGGGAAAACTGTTTGAATCGCATTTAGATGCTTTGGCCATTTTGCATGAACTGAATATTCCAGTCATGAAAAAAGGCTTATGGGCAGTATGGGCAGCAGAAGGTGGCCCCCGACCTTTAAAGCTGGAAGCAGGAAATCTCACCGGAATTAAGCCTTGGTGTTCTGCATCGGTCTGGGTGCAACACGGCTTGCTCACTTATCGTGATGAGCAGCAACAATCCCAGTTACTGATTCTGGATCTGCAGCAAGAAGGCATTCAGCATTATCAGGATGCATGGCAGGCAGTGGGCATGCAGCATACTTTAACTGCCAGGCTAGAATTGGATCGGGTAGAGGTGGAAAAAGTCGCTGCTCCGGATGCCTATCTGGATCGGCCCGGATTCTGGCATGGTGCCGCAGGTGTGGCTGCGTGCTGGTATGGTGCAACTGTCCGTTTGGCTGAGTATTTAAGGCAGACGTTCTTGGTCAAACCGCATGCCTATAAAGCCATGTATCTTGGTGAAATCAGTCGGGAGCTTCTAGCAACACAAGCCTTATTTTATCAAGTTGCTGAATTAATTGATCAGCAGCCACAATACTCACATGAATTAAACATTCGCAGTCTGCGTGCTCAGGTTGAAGCAACGGCTTTAAACGTGCTCACTCATGTGGGGAAGGCCCTAGGTGCTGCGCCGTATTGTGAGCATCCGCATTTTGCCCGGCTTGCAGCAGATCTTCCGGTATTTATTCGTCAAAGTCATGCCGCATTTGATTTGGAGCGAATTGGTGAATTAAGCGCACAGGAGGAAGCACTATGGACATTATAAGACATGAGATTGTGGGTGATCGTGTCATCCATGGTGAAGGTACAAGGCTGGAAGAATGGCGTACCTGTGAGATTTTGCAACAGATGCCGGAATTCGATATTCCTCAGGTTATTCCAACGGATGCCAGGATCTGCATTATTGCCCCTCATCCCGATGATGAAATTTTGGGCTGTGGAGGTCTGATTCAGCGCCTGGACAAACTTGGATATCAAATTGTACTTTTTGCCGTTACCAACGGGACAGCCAGTCATCCGGGCTCTAGTCTGTATACTCCCGAAGAGTTGAACCAGATTCGTCCTGCTGAAACGCGAGCAGCTTTAGAAGGGTTGCCTTTAAAACAGAATATTCTGCGGATCGCTTTAGACATTCAGGATGGCAAGGTGGCAGAACAGCGTGATTTGTTGCAGCAGCACCTGCAATCTTATCTGCAGCCGAATGATGTGTTAATTACCACATTTGTTCATGATGGGCATCCAGATCATGAAATTACAGGGCAGGTCACCCAGCAGCTGGCGACTGAGCTTAATTTGGCCTGTATTCAGGTCCTGATTTGGGCGTGGCACTGGGCAACCCCTGGAGATACCAGAATTCCCTGGAGCGTCGCTCATCAACTCAGATTAACTGAAGAAGAACTGCAATATAAGTCTATAGCTGCGCGATGTTTTAAGAGTCAGCTCGAGCTTGACCCTACCACAGAACAAGTCGCTATTCTGCCAGAACAGGCATTACAACGTCTTTTACAACCCTGGGAGGTGTATCTGTATGAACAGTAACGCAGCCTATGATCAGGAATATTTCGATGCTCTATATGCCCTGAATCAGGGAGATCCCTGGCAATATGAACAGCGTTGGTATGAACAGCGCAAACGGCAGATTTGTCTGGCACTATTGCCGCTGTTGCGCTTTGAATCTGCAATTGAGATTGGTTGCAGCAATGGCGTCTTTAGTCAGGAACTGGCGCAGCGCACCGATAGCTTAATGTGTCTGGATGCTAACGATACTGCGATCCGGTTGGCCCGGCAACGTTTACACACTTATCCGCATGTACAGATTTTGCAGCGTATCGTGCCCGATAACCTGCCAAAACAGAAATTTCAGCTCATTGTGGTCAGTGAAATTTTATATTATCTGAACTCCACTGCACTGGATCAGGTACTGACATGGTTGCATACTGCATTGGAACCCGGGGGATGTATCTTGAGCTGTCATTGGCGCACGCCCATCTCAGGCTATAGTTTGAATGGTGAAGATATCCATCAATATCTCAAAGCGCATTTAAACCATACACATCATTTAAGTTTACAGGACTCCGATTTTTTAGTAGATCTCTGGCTAAATACAGCGCAATCTGTGGCAGAGCTGGAGGGTTTAAGATGAAAAAAATCGGTGTGGTGATTCCGGCCTGTAATGAGGAAGCTTATATTGAACGCTGCCTGCTGGCGTTAAAATCAGCCCAACTTTATTTTTTTCAATATTTTAAATCAATAGAGAATCTTCCGGAAATCCAGATTCTTGTGGTCCTGGACAATTGTACCGATAATACCGCGGTTAAAGTTCAGCAAATGGGTATTCAGGCCATCAGCTGCGATTTTCGAAATGTAGGCAAGGCGCGTCATCTGGGCGTTCAGCAGATGATCGGGCAGGGCTGTGACTGGATTTGCTGTACTGATGCCGATTCATTTGTACAGTGTGACTGGTTTCAGGTCATGTCACAGCATCAACCGACCGATGCGATTTGTGGCGTGGTGGAGCTGGATCAATGGGATCATTTAAGTCACAAGACCCGTCAGGCTTACCTGAGACATTATCAGGACAGGATGGGGCATCGGCATATTCATGGCGCAAACCTGTGTTTTAAAGCTTCAGCTTATGTGAAAGTTAACGGTTTTCAGCAAATGGAGTGTCATGAAGATGTTGACTTCATCCATCGTTTAGAAGAAGCTGGCGCCCAGATTGTCTGGTCAAATCAGCTCAGAGTCACGACTAGCAGTCGTCTCAGTTCAAAAATTACTGCAGGTTTTGCCCATTTTTTACAAAACCTTGAGCTTAAACAGGCTACAAAAAAAACGATCAGCCTATGCAAATAAAAACATAAAACTATAAATTTTATACAATCAGAGACTTGTAAAAAATCTCAAATTTTGTGTCTAAAAAGTATTCCATTTAAAATTATTCTGTTTATAATTCACACAAATTCAGCCCTGCATACTTATATATTTTAACTATAAGTCTGTGGGGTTTTTATATGGATGCTCGGTAATGGATGCCTGAACCCTCTTTTTTGGTAATACAATGTTCAATCAAACACTGCTTTCTCGAATTCAGTCTCCATCACCATATTTATGGCAGAAAATAGCGACTGCGTTGTGCTTCTTCTGCTTGGGCTTTGGTACTGCGGCTTGGGCGCCGTTAATTCCATATGCACAGCAGCGCCTGTTATTAAATCATGCTGATTTCGGTCTG
Source organism: Acinetobacter sp. SFD (assembly GCF_001647575.1). Lineage (NCBI taxonomy): Bacteria > Pseudomonadati > Pseudomonadota > Gammaproteobacteria > Moraxellales > Moraxellaceae > Acinetobacter > Acinetobacter sp. SFD. The sequence continues at coordinate 353,673 of NZ_LSZJ01000011.1, read as the reverse complement.
CTATTGCTCTGTGCCGGAATCGGTTCGATGCTGGCTATGCCACTGGCAGGCCGACTGGCCAATGCCTTGGGTTGCCGTGCAGTTTTAGCAGTGATTCTGAGTGCATTGATGTTCATTCTCCCTGCGCTGGCTTATAGCCCAAATCATATAATGATGGCTGTCAGCCTGTTTTTGTTTGGTGCAAGTGCTGGCGCTTTGGGTGTTACTGTCAATATGCAGGCTGCACAGATTGAGAGAAAACTCGGTAAAAGTTTAATGTCCGGTTTTCATGGGGTATGTAGTCTAGGTGGTCTGGCGGGGGTGCTGGGTATGACCATGTTGATGGGATTCGGACTGGCCCCTTTAAGCGGTGCGATCATTGTCAGTGGCATTTTGCTGCTTATTGCCTTAATTGCTGTTCCTTTTAGCTTGGGTGCTGAGTCTAAAACAGTGACAGATGAAGCATTGTCACCAGAACAGCCTGTGAAAAAAGCAGCACCGACCTTGGCGATTTTAGGCATTGGCCTGATCTGTTTTGTTGCCTTCCTCTCTGAAGGTGCCGCCATGGACTGGAGTGGTATTTATCTGAGCACTGAGTTCAGTTTACCAGCTGCACAAACCGGTTTAGCTTACAGTTTCTTTGCTGGCTTGATGGTACTGGGACGTTTTAGCGGACACTTGATTGTTAACCAGTTGGGTGAAAAAAATACGATTTTATTAAGTGCGCTCCTGGCGACCACCGGTTTGTTGACAGTAGTGTTTGCGCCAGTCTGGCAGGTGGTATTGGTAGGTTATGCAATTTTAGGCTTAGGTAGTGCCAATATTGTACCGCTGATGTTTTCCCGTGCAGGACGTCAAAAAACCTTGGCTTCACATGTAGCATTGTCTTATGTATCGGTATTTGCTTATACAGGTTCATTGATTGGACCAGCATTGGTAGGATTTGGCAGTGAAATGATTGGATTAAGTCTGGTATTTAGCGTAATTGCGATTGGCCTGTTGGGTATTACGATTTTGAATCATCTCACTGCAGAGCCAAGAGAAGTTCACCAAGGCGGAGATGCAGTTGCCCCTCTTCAAAATGAAACACCAGCTTAATGCTGGTGTTTTTTAGGCTCAAAACTTAAGCAGTTACGCTGAACTGGGTTGACGCTCCGGTAGCCACAGGGCGATAGATCCGCAGACTTTGCGAGTTTTTCAGGTCAGTAATGAACTGATCACGCCAGCGAATAATATCGAAGTTTTTCAAGCCCTGATTTAAATACCGATAACGCTCTAAACGTTCTGATTTAGGCATGCGTAGCGCTTTTTTCAGCGCCTTGGCCATACTGTCGTGTTCATATGGATCCACCAGTAAAGCTTCTCTCATTTGTTCGGCAGCGCCGGCATATTTAGATAGAATCAAGATACCGGGATCTAGAGGATCCTGTGCAGCAATATATTCTTTGGCAACCAGGTTCATACCGTCCCGGATCGAATTTACCCAGCAGATATCTGCCTTGCGATAGAGTTGCATCAAGGCTTCATGCCCCAAGGTGTCATAGCTGCAATCAAAAGGTACCCAGTCCGCTGTACCCTGCTGGGTATTAAGTTCCTGCACGGCAGATTTAAATTGCTCATACAGATTTTGGTAGGTTTTTACATCCAGCCGGCATGGGCAGGCAATTTGTAATTGCTGGAATTGATTTTTAAATTCTGGCTGATCTTCTAGCAGGCTCTGCAAAGATCCGATTTTTTCCAGTAAGCCTTTACTGTAATCAATCCGGTCAACCGAAATGATGGTTTTATAAGGCGGCGCTGTGTCGAGACTAAAGGGCAGCTTTTCTAGATGGGTATCTGAGGCCTGATTTTGTAGTTGCACAGGATGCACACCAATTGGATAGCATTTCACATGAATCTTTCGAGATTGATAATTCAATATTTCACTATGACGATGTTGGACTTTCAAGGTCTGTTCAAGGAACTGCAGACAATTTTCCTGATCGCGAGAAGTTTGTAGACCCACTACATCATAATTGGCTAAATGATGGGCCAGATCGCGATAAGCAGGTAAAGTCTGCCAGAGTCTCAGTTCAGGAAAAGGAATATGCAGGAAAAAGCCAATACGGTTACGCATGCCGAGCTTACGACAATAATGCGCCACACTTAAAAAATGGTAATCATGGATCCAGATGATGTCATGAGGAGAGGCCACCTGTTTCAGGTGTTTGGCAAAACGTAAATTAACATCCTGATAAATTTTAAAATCTTGGGGCTGATAATCTACCAGTTGATGTTGATCGTGCATTAGTGGCCATAATGCATTATTGGCGAAACCGCAATAAAAACCCTGATATTGGGACTCGGTCAAAGGGCTCGTATGATATTCAACATTCTGATGTTTCAGGATTTGGAATTTCTGTTCTTTCGTTTGTTCAACTCGGGATCCATTCCAGCCAACCCAGATACCGCCTATATCATGCAAAGCATCCTGCAAAGCAACCGCTAATCCACCTGCCTGGGTATTGTCTGCCTTGGGTAGATTTACACGATTAGATAACACTATGAGTTTTGACATGTAATTTCTCCAATAATAATTGTTGTTGTGCTTTCAATATTTCTAAGAATTCCGCAAGAAAAGCCTGCACCTGGGTTACCTTTTCAAGGCGATGGTGTGCCAGGGTTTTGCCTGGGCCGACTTTAATGGAGCAGCCTTTAAGAGTATTGATGACCTTAAAACCGGCTTCGTCAGTCAGATCATCTCCAATAAAAATGGGGTAATAATCATTTAAATGATAATGTTGAATAATCTTTTGGATCGCTGCACCTTTATTTGCACCTTTGGGTACCAGTTCAAATACAAACTTTCCAGCCTTAAGTTCAAAATCTTGAAAGTGAGCGAGACAATCTAGGGCAAAGGTGTGTACTTGTTGTTCTAAATAAGGATGTTCACGAAAATGTAGGGCGATAGAATAATCTTTAATTTCTATCCGAAGCTTAGGAAAATCAACGCATCGCTCGTTAATATGGTTTTTTAATAATTCAAACTGTCTAGAATTTAAATTAACTAAATTTGTTAAATTTGACTGATAGCATAATTCTAGACCATGAGAGCCGGCAATATTCCAGGTGAATGGATAAATGAGTTTTTGTGCTTGTGCAATTGAGCGGCCTGTCACTAATACCAAGCTAATATATTTTTGTAATTCTTTTAAGATATTTAAAGTTTCGTTCCTGATTATACTTTTTTCCGGGTCAGGGTGAAATTCAGAAATGGTCCCGTCAATATCAAGAAATAAAACTACTTTATGTGAATAAATAAAAGATTTGAGCTGGGTTAAAATCATATGAGGTAATATATAAAAAGGGCTTACAAGTGAATCTTCTTGGTCTTGATCTGCCTTTGGAGTTGACATAAATATTACCTAAGCCTCTGAAATTAAATTTAATTAAAATTTAAAACCATTTGAATTGTCATTGGTTTAATTAAATTTATAGCATATTTCATTTAAAAGTCTGGCTTTAAGTGCAGAAACGAAACACTTTTAACAAATATTGTTACTTTGTAAGATTTAGAAATATTTAGATGAGGTGCTATTATTTTTAATTAAATTTAAAAATGGATTAAGAGGAATCTTTAATGCTTTTATTTAAATAGGATGGTTTTTTTGTTGTATTTTAATAATTGTTCCTGTTATATTAATAATGAGTATTGTTTGGATAATAAATATATTTATTCAAGGATATATTTTATTTTTAAATATTTTTATTTTTTTAAGTATTAATATTTTTAAATTTTTTATTTAAAATAGTTTATTGATTAAGTTTATGAAAAATAAAGATTTTATATGTTAATGAATAATCTAGAAAAAGATTATTTACTGAAATAAATCATAGAAGAAGATTTTCATTATAAAATTTTTACAGATTAATTTTTTAAATTTATTTAGCTGAAGCAGCCTGGTAAATTGAGAGTCAAGGTTGATTTTTTCATTCTGGTCTATGTATTTTACCATAAGGTATAAATATTTTGAGAAAAGGCAAGTTTGTAAACTGTTATTTGTCGACCATAAATAACTTGAAAGTTCTCATTCTTTAGATGAGGAAAAGCAGTTGGATAAAGTTGTGCTAAAGAGACAGGAGTGATGCAATGGACTTTTTAGGAAAATAAAGTTAACAAAAAAGATCAAAAAATGACTATTTCTAATTTTTGACTAGTAATAAATAAATGAATTTCATAAATATTTTTTGAAGGAATGAATAACTTTAGAATGAGTATATGCAGGGCATTACAAGCGAGAGAATAAGTTTTAAGAAATAATGAATAAGCTATGAGAGGGAGGCTAAGTTGGGGGTCGTACCATTTAAATTAAAGCGCCAATACCTGATACAACCCAATCATCAACATGGGGGGAGGGGAAATACTCAGATTTCTCTCCAGACCTCATTTTCGTCTTTTAAAGGAATTGTAAAGTTAAAGTCATCATCATTACTCACCAGAAGACTGGTTGGAGTCTGCATGACAACTTTCAAAACAGTGCCTGCTTCAAAAATAATAGGATCGCAGTTTTCCTTTCTTAGCGTCACTGGTTTGAGTAATTCAATTACCGAACTTTCCATAGCTTTTCCAAAATAAGATTACTTTTCGATAATTAAATCATAGCATGATTTTTGAAAATTTAACCATTTCTTCAAAAAACTGAGAACTCGATCAATGACTTGTTTAAGTAAAGAGAAATACGGCCATTCAGAGAGGAATCTCCAGAAGACATGCGGTATACATGATTTTCAACCCACTTTTTCAGAGTATAGATGTATTAGATTTTTTACAGAAACCCGACAAATAATAAAAATAGAAAATTTGCGCAGAGGGAAAAGTTCAAAAAAATTATGATCTTTGTACTTTTTACTCCCCTACTATGAAGAGTTAGCGGGTAGTAACTGAGAATATACGAAAAAGAATTATCATGCAGAGTTGACAGCTAAAAATAAGCTTTCAGAGAACAAGTATCCTCCTGTCTTTTACACTAAATTTAAAAATAATGCTTTATAACAGTAAAAATCCGCAATAAGAATAAAATATGGATTATTTGAATGACCAAAAAACATAAGGAGAGCTGTGTCGGTATGTTTAAGTCATTTTTCCCACAACCCGTCTGGTTTTTTAGTAGTCTGATTTTGTGGTTTATCATTAATCTTGTGCTTTGGCATAGTGGCGGATCAGGATGGGGCGTTTATCTGGGTTTCCCTGAAGGCTCTCCTGATGAAAAACTTACGATAGGCATCGGTCGTTTCTGGTCGGACCAATTTATCTGGTTCTATCTCTGGTATTGCATTGCGACTGCTATATTTGCCCTGTTCTGGTACTGGAAAGCCAGACATCCATGGCAGCGCTGGTCAGTCTGGGGTTCGGCATTTATCCTGTTTAATATCTGGTTTGGAGTGCAGGTAAATGTGGTATTAAACGAATGGTACAGTCCGTTTTATGACCAGATCCAACAGATGCTCACCAAAGGCGGCGGTGATGTGTCATTGCTTTATCAAGGGGCATTAACCTTTATTTATATTGCAATAGTTTATGTCACTTTGGCCGTATTTAACCTGTTTTTTGTTAGCCATTACGTCTTTCGCTGGCGTACTGCGATGAATAACTATTATACCGCGCATTGGGAGCAATTACGCCATATTGAAGGTGCATCGCAGCGTATCCAGGAAGATACCATGCGTTTTGCTAAAACTACGGAACAGTTGAGTGTTTCGCTGATTGAAGCACTTATGTTACTAATGGCCTTCCTTCCGATCTTGTATCAGCTATCTAGTCACGTGAAGGTCTTGCCAATTGTGGGAGAAATACCACATGCTTTAATGTGGGCCTCAATCGGCTGGGCGCTATTGGGTACGATCATTTTAATGGTTGTAGGAATGAAACTGCCCGGACTGGAGTTCAATAACCAGAAAGTTGAGGCAGCATATCGCAAAGAGCTGGTATATGGCGAAGATTATGCTGATCGGGCACATCCGTTGACATTACAAGAACTGTTTAGCCGGGTACGCTGGAATTATTTCAGGCTGTATTTTCATTATGCTTATTTCAATATGGTGCGGATCTGGTATTTGCAGTTAGACAATATTTACGGATTATTTATTCTGTTTCCAAGTATTGCGGCGGGTGCTATTACGCTGGGTTTGATGATGCAAATCCTGAACGTGTTTGGCAAAGTCCGCGAATCTTTCCAGTATTTGATATTGTCATGGCCTACCATTATTGAACTCATGTCAATCTATAAACGTTTGAAAGCATTTGAATCACATATCGATTAATTTTTTCTCATATTATTAGTGTACTTTATCAGCCAAACAGAGTTAAGTTTGGCTTTTGTTTATTGTGATTTAGTTCACAAAATCCAATGGAAAATAACGATCCAACCCTAATCTGAATGAACCGGAAAAATAGTTGTAGAACCTCCTAATATTGGGGTATTCAATTATTTTTTTCTTGGCTAGAATCCTAATGGCCAGCCAAGATGGTGTTTAATTTCCAGTGGTTCACGTATAAAAATAAAAAATGTACGTTGAGGAAATTATTCTTATGCTGATCTTGTTCAGGCAATGCTATAGTGGATAAAAGGTAATTTTTATTACACATAATAATAAAGCTCTGTAGCGTTATCTGAATAAGCCGCCGAAGAAGGAATCACCGCCTTCTTCGGTTTTTTATGTGTTTTTTCTTTCTTTTTCTTGAGTCCTATATAGTATTGTTTATTATTTGATCTGGGTTAATAATGATACTTGTGTCAATTTTTATCATGTGAAGCTTGGCACAATTAGCAGACTTGAGACGGATATGTATTTTTTTACCGTTTAAATTTTATAATTATCAATATCTTGTGTTTATGGTTTTGTGCTATTTTCGCTTTGTTATACAGGGGTTTGGGGTTGAGATGTTTGCTGAGAAGCTAAAAGTAATTATTCTAATAATAGGGGCAGCGAGTTTAGTCGGTTGTAATAGCATGAACCGGATGAAAACAGAGGTTTTACATCCTTTTGCCAGTCCTGACGAGCTAATTGCCAAACGGGCTTTAAATCAACGTGATGGTAGTGCAAAAGATTATGTTTATCTTTGGGGGCAAGCACAGAAAAATAATACCACTCAGGCGATGTATCCTCGGTCCATACTGACGCAATATTGTCATGAACAGGGCGGTAAATTTTCTCTGCTGTACAAAAGTACTTTTAGTGCTGTAGCAGATGTGGCTCAACGCAAACGATTGAGCAGTAATCGAGGTGTTGTCCAGGGAAGTGGTGCCTATCAGTGTCGTATGGATGATCTGACAGAAAGCTGGATTGTTTCGATTGAGCCGATTTCTGAGCGGCAGGTTGATAAAACCAGCCAGACGCGCAGTGTTCGATTACTCATCCAACTTATGAGTCTTTCCAAAGCCCAAAACTTTTATCGTCCTAAAGCCAAGCTTGCAGCTGAAAAAAATATGGCTTCCTCGCTCAAAAATACCACTACTAATAAAGCTTCGGCTGCAAAGAATACCAAGGAACTTAAAGAATTAGCGGTCAAAGATCTGGAGAGAAAAGAAGTAGAGCGCAAGGAATTAGAAAGAAGAGAGCTGGAGAAAAAAGAAGCAGAAAAAAGACAGCTGGCGGCATCCGCTCGTGCTGTGGTGGCAGAAACACCTCAGCAACAACAGATGAAAAGTTATGTGTCGGCACGTCGTGATATTAACAGCGGCAAGAATCTTAACAATGCCTGTAACAACGCACAGCGTGCCTATAATTATGGGAAATTGCAGGGCACAGAAGGGACCCGTGTCTATACTGAATCAGGGATGCTGGTCGCGCGCTGCCTGAACAGTATTCCGGTCTATGCCAGCCGTTTCCCGAATGCTAAAGCTCAATCCAAGCGAATTCTGCAAAATTTAGCCAATAACTTTAATCATAGTGGTGCAAAAAATATGTTAAGACAGATCAAGTAACTTTAAGATCTTTTCGTGAAAATTTTAGCGCCTGAAAAAAGAGAGCGTGCATCTTTTTTTTCAGGCGATCGAAATGAAAAATAATTTGATTTATGCTTATAAGCATCGAGATAGAGAATATTTAAAATAGCTCTAAAACTGATAAAAGATTTTGCTTTTATGGAGTTAGAAAAATGAATAATGACTGGTATGGTGATATTAAAAAAATTTAGCAGGTCAGAAGTAAAAAGAAGCTTTCATATCAGGTAGTAGTCATTATCTGGAATTTATTTATTATTTCTGTCGATTAAATTTAAGATTATTCAACCATATATAATAAGTTATATTGGTACATCCTTTGCTTAAAACTATTCAGTTTTGAATATAGAGGACAATGCGTTAAAAAATAAAAAACCAATTGATTTCAACCATATAAAATAATGAGATTTATCGCTTGAGAAAACATATTTTAAGTCACTTGATTTTTATGGGTGCGTTTCTAGCTTCACCAATGAATCATGCAGTGACTACGACTTACTTAAAGTCCGCAATTGATCTTAGCTCTATTGATAGGACAGTAGACCCAAAGCAGGATTTTTATCAGTTCGTGAATGGAAACTGGCTGAAAACTGCAAAAATTCCTGAAGATCAGGCCCTATCAGGTGCATTTGCCGAATTGAGTATGAAGTCAAGTCATCAGTTATTTACCATTTTTAATGAACTGGCTAAAAAGCAGCATCCGCAAGGCAGCAATGAACAAAAAGTCGCAGATTTATACGCCAGTTATATGGATAGCAAACGTCTGGAACACATTGGGTTAGCAGGATTACAACAAGACTTGCAGCGGATTGAAAATATCAGGACTAAAAAAGATCTGGCAGAATTCTTTGCCTATGCAGAAAAAATTGACCTGAACTTGCCATTTTCTACCGATTTTCATCAGGACCGAAAAGCGTCTTCAAAGGCTATGATGTTTGTGGGGCAGGGTGAATTGGGCATGCCTGACCGTGATTTTTATTTGAGCGAGCAACCACGCCATCAGGAACTTCGGAATACTTATCTGCTGTATGTTGCCAATACCTTAAATTTTGCCGGTCAGCCCAAGCCGATTGAAGATGCACGCACCATCCTGGCTTTGGAAAAGGCATTGGCAAAAATTAGCTGGTCAGCCACGGAGTTACGCCATGATGAGGTGAAAGCCTATGTCTTTGCACCTAAAAATGTTATTACCTTCATGCCTTCTTTTGACTGGATGAGTTATTTTTCAGAACTAGGCCTAAAAGGTATGGGAAAAGAGGTTGCTATCTCTCAGGTTGATTATTTACGACAACTGGACGAATTATGGAAGGTCATTCCGATCGAAACCTGGCAAACCTATTTGAAATTTAATTTGATCAACAGTTATTCACCATATTTAACTGAAGTTTTTCAGAAACATTATTTTGATTTTTATGATACTGCTTTGAATGGAATCCAAACGCGTTCTCCACGTGATGAATCTGCTCTTGAACTGACCAACGGCATTTTAGGGAATGTTCTTGGCAAGCTTTATGTAGAAAAGTATTTTGATGAAACACAACGCCCGGCCATGCTGGAAATGGTGGAAAATATCCGTAAAGCATTTCATCTAAAACTTGATCAGGCCAGCTGGATGGGAGCGGATACCAAAAGAGAAGTGCGACATAAACTGGATAGTATTAATGTCAAAGTTGGCTATCCAAAAACATGGCGCGACTATTCAGCCTTGGATATTCGTAAAGATGATCTGATCGGAAACATCCAGCGTACCCTAATGTTAAATTTTCAACGTGAACTGGACAAGGTAGGACAGGCCATTGATCCGGAAACCTGGTACATGTTGCCGCAATCGGTAAATGCCTACTATAACGCCCAACTCAATGAAATCGTGTTACCAGCGGCAATCTGGCAGCCTCCATTTTATTATGATACAAGCCATGATCCTGCGGTCAATTATGGGGCCATAGGCGCTGTGATTGCACATGAGATTAGTCATGGTTTTGATGATAAGGGCAGTCATTTTGATGCAAAAGGTAAGGGTGGAGAAAAGTGGAACGAGCATGACCGTAAAAAATTTAATGAACGTACCAAAGCCTTGGTCGAGCAATATAAACAGTATGAAGCATTACCCGGATACAAGGTAAATGCTGAATTAAATACAAGTGAAAATATTGCAGATAACCTGGGGCTAGGGGTCGCACATATGGCTTATAGATTATCCCTTAAAAGTCAGCCAGCACCTGTCATTGATGGCTTTAGTGGGGATCAGCGCTTTTATATGGGCTGGGCACAGGTATGGCGCAGCAAGAGTAATCCTGAATATCTGTTGAATAGTCTGAATCTTGCCCCCCATGCCCCGGAACCCGTGCGTGGAAATGGCGCTGTACGTAATCAACAGAGTTTCTATGAGGCTTTCGAAATTAAAGAAGGTGACAAGATGTATTTGCCACCAGAAAAACGGATATCCATCTGGTAGCGGTTAAAAAGCGGGGCCGTGAGTCTGAAAACAGCCCTGTTTTTCTGTAAAAGAGTATTATATAGAGCCAAACGTTTTTTTAGAGATTGGCATATATGCTGCTTATCGTATAAGGACTTAAGTGTCTGATCATAAAATCAACATACATATTTAAATTAAACTGCGCAGTGAAGCGCAAGGATAGTCAGCTTTGAAAATTTTTCTAAAAACAACACTAGTTAGTGCTTTATTATTGGTTTCAACTGCAAATTATGCTTCAGATCAAACTGTTGTGGCGCAACAATTAAGCTCAGGTGTAAACCAGCAATACTTTGATAAAAAAATCGCTCCACAACAGGACTTCTATCAACATGTGAACGGGCACTGGTTAGAACACGAAGATATTCCATCTGACATGCCAAACTGGGGTGCATTTACCCAGTTACGTGAAAATTCGACTCAGCAGTTGCATGCCATTGTCGAAGACCTGGCCAAAACAAAATCCGCTTATGGAACCAATGAACAAAAAGTCGGTAGCCTATATGCCAGCTTTATGGACACTAAGACTTTAGATACTAAAGGCTTAATGCCACTTAAAGCAGATTTAGCCAGAATTGCAGCTATGAAAACCTCAAAAGACTTTACGTTGTTGGTCGCGGAATTTGCGAAAACTCGGGTTACCACACCTTTTGATTTTGGTGTGATGCAAGACTTGAAAAAGTCCGATCAAATGGCGGTAATGATGGAACAAAGCGGTTTAGGCTTACCTGATCGTGATTACTATTTAAAAGACGATGAAAAATTAAAAATAGCACGTGAAGCATATGTGAGATATATCGAAAAACTGCTTATGCTTTCTGGTGAAACAGAAGCTGAAGCAAGCACACATGCGCAGACAATTTTGCAGTTAGAAACCGACATTGCCAAAGTGCAATGGGACAGCGTGCAAAATCGCGATATAGAAAAAATGTACAATGTCTATGTACTCAAAGATGTAAAAACTTTAGTGCCGGCATTTGATTGGAAAACCTATTTTAAAGTCACAGGCTTAGATAAAAAAACCAAAACCGTGATTATGGCGCAAAAAAGCTATTTTGAAGATCTCAATCAAATTTTAGAAAAAACACCGATTAATTCATGGCAGACCTATTTTAAATTTCACCTGATTAATGGTAATGCAGCATATTTAAGCCAACCTTATGCCGATGCAAACTTTGACATGTATAGCAAAACCTTACGTGGAGTGACTGAGCAACGTGCGCGTTGGAAACGCGGTGTCGATTTGACCAATGCGATTCTGGGTGAAAGTCTGGCACAAGTGTATGTGGCAAAACATTTCCAGCCTGAACAAAAACAGCGTATGGAGAAATTGGTCGACAATTTATTGCTGGCATTTGAGCAAAATCTCAATAAATTAGACTGGATGAGCGATGCCACCAAAGTTCAGGCACATCGTAAACTGAAAAGTTTCAGTGTGAAAATTGGCTATCCAAACAAATGGCGTGATTACAGCAAGTTAGATATTAAAGATAGCGACTTAATCGGTAATATTCAGCGTACCAACAGTTTTATTTATGACATCGAAATGAACAAGCTGGGCAAGCCAGTTGACCGCGAAGAATGGCATATGCTGCCACAAACCGTAAACGCCTATTACAATCCGTTGTCGAATGAAATTGTTTTCCCTGCTGCCATTTTGCAGCCACCATTCTTTGACATGAAAGCCGATGATGCGGTCAATTATGGTGCGATTGGTGCCGTGATTGGGCATGAAATTAGCCATGGTTTTGATGATAAGGGGAGTCGTTTTGATGCTGAAGGCAATATGAAAAACTGGTGGACGGAAGAAGATAATAAAAAGTTCAAAGCCAAAACCAAAGCCTTGGTGGAACAATACAGCGCCTATGAGGCCTTGCCGGGCTATAAGGTGAACGGTGAATTAACCTTAGGTGAAAATATTGCCGACAATTCCGGTTTAGCGGTGGCATACGAAGCATATAAATTGTCTTTAAATGGACATCCTGCACCTGAGATCGACGGTTTTAGTGGCGATCAGCGTTTCTATTTGGGTTGGGCACAAGCGTGGCGTGCGAAAATGCGTCCTGAAATGGCATTACAGCTGGTTAAAACTGATCCACATTCACCATCAGCTATTCGGGGGCGTGCAACCTTACTGAACCAAGACCCATTCTATGAAGCCTTTGGGGTGAAGCAGGGCGATGGCATGTATTTACCGGAAGAAAAACGCATCAAAATTTGGTAATCATGTTATTGAATCAATAGATTCTGAAAAAATCCTGACTGATGTCGGGATTTTTTTGTTCATGATTTTAGGTTACAGAGTCATAACAGGCTTGCCTGCCTTTTACATGATACAAAGAAGCTGTTTTGTTTAAGCAGCTTGAGCTGATGAAAAGGGAAATGGATATGAATTTGAAAGGTTCATCTTGTCTTCGTGCAGTATTCTTGGCAACGACTTTGCTTGGGGCGACTCAGGTTGCAATAGCTGGCCCAACGGTGGATCAGCTCAGTGACTGTTTGATGAAATCCACCACAGCCACCGATAAAACGACAGTGTTGCAATGGACCTTTGTGGCATTGGGCAATCATCCCGACTTAAAGGCTTTTAGCAATGTGACCGCTACTCAAAAGGAAGCATTAGACAAGAATCTGGCGACAGTATTGCAACGCATTTTAGTGGAGCAATGTTCAGCACAGACCAAAGCGGTGATTCAGGCTGAAGGTTTGCCGGCGGTAGGCGATAGTTTCCAGGCATTAGGTAGAGCTACAGGCGATGAAATTTTAAAGAATCCTGAAATCAATAACCAGCTCAAAGGTGTGCTGCGTTATATCGATTTAAATCGTGTGGTACAGACTTTTTTGACACCGGATTTGCTGAATAAGGTGGGACTATGAACTGGGATTCTTAATCACCTCTCCCTAACCCTTTCCTAAGAGGAGAGGGAACTTTCAATACTAAATTTATAACGGCAAATAATTTGTAATGAAAGCTCCTTCTCCCTGAACGAGCTTAAAGCACTGCTTTAAGCGAAGTGCAAGAGAAGGCGGGGGATGAGGGTACTAGTCACGTATAAAAAACGACTTTGAGGGATTGATACACTTAAGAGTTTTGAAATTAATCTTTAGAAAATTCATGGCTTTAATGTGTTTTATAAATAAGTTATTATTTGGTCAATAATTAATATTTCAAAATGAGTTTTTGTATGGTAGATCCTTCATTGTCAGCTCTATTTAAAGTGATAAATAAGCCACTTAATGATCTTTATGATTTTGTAAAAAAAGAAACCAAATTTCATCTTGAAAAACAAAAGTTGAATGATATTTCTGGGAAGTTAGAAAGTAAAATAGAGAATATAAAGAAGGTAAAAACAATCTATAAAGGAGATGAAGCTATTGATTTAAATTTATTTTATTATCCACCCTATATTAATAGCGATAAGGGGTATATAAAAGCTGAAACTATAGAAGATATTTCATTAAAAAATTTCGTAATTGAGGGTGTTGCAGGTCAAGGCAAGTCAATTTTATTAAGATATTTGACTTATAGGGAATATCAAGGGGAAAAAAGAATCCCAATTTTTATTGAATTAAGAAAATTAAATGAAAAAGCTGAGATTTTAAGTCATATAAAAGAAGCAATTAGTTCATGGGTTTTTTCAGTTAGTGATGAATTATTAAATTGGGTGTTAAAATCTGGAAAAATTGTTTTATTGCTTGATGGTTTTGATGAGTTAAAAGAAAAAGATGTATCAAATGTAATTAAAGATCTTGAGAGTATTAGTCAACAATATCCACAAACTCAAATCGTAATAACTTCACGACCAGATAATGCCATTCAATCGAGTAATTTTTTTAAGGTACTAAGTATAAGACCTTATGATGATGATGAAATAATAGGTTTAATTAGAAAACTTGTAGATGATGATGACTCATTCGACAATCTTGTAAATGCTTTGCAAGAAAGCCCATTAAAAGTTGATGAGTTATTAAAAACTCCTTTAATGGTTACTCTTTTTGTAATGACTTATAGAGCAAAATTAATTATTCCTGACAGTCTTTCCAAATTTTATGAAGAGTTATTTAGTGTTTTAATTTATAAGCATGATCGAACTAAGCCAGGATACCAGAGAGAATTTAAAAGTAATTTAAATGAAAGTGAGCTACAAGAGTGGTTTGAAATTTTGTGCTTTATTTCTAAAAATGAAAATAAATTAATTTTTAATAGTAGACAGGATCTTTTGGAATGTATTAAAAAATCAATAACTAAGAAATTCCCAAAAGAAGATCCTTCAGCTTTATTGGAAGATATTAGTAAAAATTTATGTTTAATTATTCGTGATGGTAATAACTACAGTTTTATTCATCGCTCTATTCAGGAATTTTTTGTGGCTTCTTTTTTTAAGAAAAGGCCTCAAGACTTAGCTGAACAGACTTATAAACTATTAGATGAAAAAGGAAAAAAATATAAATCTGAGATTAGATTTTTATCAGAAATTGATAGTTATAGATATAAAAAGTATTTATTAAAACCATCATTAGAGTGTTTTTTTGAAATTTATCCTAACCTTGAATCTTTTAAAAATAGCTTAAATGTTTCTTTAGAGGAGGGGTATGATGTTTATCATTTGGAAGCAGATTTAGATAATTCACATGAAACTGTGAACTATGTAGAAGCAACAATTTCGATGGTAGATATTACTCAAACCTTAGATGATAAGCATGGTAATTATTTATATCATTTATTGTATGATCACTTAATTTCGTGTCGGGAAGCATCAAGTGCAATTTTTATTAATCTTAATAATTATGGTGTAAATAGATTTATGCAAACTATGCCAATTTTAGATCATGAAATCAAAATAAATAAAGTGTCAAAATTTTTTCGTAATGAAAATAGTAACTTAATTGATAATATTTATAAAAAATTTGAAAAACAGCTGCAAGAATGTAAAGTTGAAATTGATAATCAGGAAGATCAAAGTTTCCTAGATTTAATATGAAAAAAACCCGCTCTAAAGCGGGTTTTCTTTTTAAAGAAAGATCAGATTAACCAATCAATTTCTTCATCAACTCATTCACTTGCGCAGGGTTTGCTTTACCTTTCGCGGCTTTCATCACTTGACCAACAAGACCGTTGAAAGCTTTCTCTTTACCAGATTTAAACTCTTCAACCATCTTCTCGTTGGCAGCAAGTACTTCTTTAATGATTGCTTCGATCGCGCCTGTATCAGTTTCCTGCTTCAAGCCTTTTTCCGCAATAATTTCGTCCGCAGATTTGCCTTCATCCCACATAAAGCCGAATACTTGCTTCGCGATCTTGCCGTTAATGGTGTTATCCACAATACGTGCGATCATGCCACCCAATTTTTCAGCAGATACAGGAGAGTCAGCAAGGTCTAAACCTGCTTTATTGAGCGCACCCGAGAATTCACCCATGACCCAGTTTGCAGAAACTTTGCCTTGCGCAGCGCCACCAGCAGCCTTGACGACTTCCTCGTAGAACTCTGACATTTCACGAGTTAGGGTTAATACGTGAGCATCGTACTCAGTCACACCAAAGTCCGCCACAAAACGCGCACGACGTGCAGCAGGCAACTCAGGCATGGTCGCTTTAATTGCTTCGATTTGCTCATCAGCAATTACCACAGGCAACAAGTCTGGGTCGGGGAAGTAGCGGTAATCGTTGGCTTCTTCTTTAGAACGCATTGAACGGGTTTCCATCTTCACAGGATCGAATAAACGTGTTTCCTGATCAATGGTGCCATCCCAGTCCAGAATTTCCATTTGACGTTCAATTTCAACATTGATCGCCTGTTCAATGAAACGGAATGAGTTGAGGTTTTTCAATTCACAACGTGTACCAAACGGTTGACCCGGACGACGTAAAGACACGTTACAGTCACAGCGGAACGAACCCTCCGCCATGTTACCGTCGGAAATACCTAACCAGCGCACTAGCGTGTGAATCGCTTTAATGTATGCAACCGCTTCTTCAACTGAACGCATATCCGGTTCAGAGACGATTTCAAGCAGCGGCGTACCGGCACGGTTTAAGTCGATACCAGACATACCTTCAAACTGGTCATGGATCGATTTACCAGCATCTTCCTCAAGGTGCGCACGGGTTACACCAATGCGCTTCACTGTGCCATCTTCAAGCTGGATGTCGATATGACCCAAGCCCACAATCGGGTTGTCCATTTGGCTAATTTGGTAGCCTTTAGGCGAGTCAGGGTAGAAATAGTTTTTACGTGCAAATACAGAGGCTTGGTCGATATACGCATCGATGCCCAAACCAAAGCGAATCGCAAGATCAACCACTTCTTTGTTCAATACCGGCAATACGCCCGGCATAGCTAAATCAACCAGGCTAGCTTGGGTATTTGGATCATTACCGAAAACAGTCGATGAACCTGAGAAAATTTTGGTATTGGTGGCAAGCTGAGTGTGAATCTCGATACCAATAACGACTTCCCAACCATCGATCAGGTTGGATTTCGGTTTAGCCGATTTTTGAGCTTGAGCCATTATGCGTTCTCCTCAGCAATTGCAGCGCGTTTTGTATGCCAATCTGTTGCTTGCTGGTACTGGTATACCACAGACAACAATTGAGATTCTGACCAGTAATTCCCAATCAGCTGTAAGCCAACTGGCAAGTTGTTCTGGTCAAAACCGACAGGCGCGTTAATCGCAGGAAGACCTGCCAGGTTTACCGCAAGCGTATAAATATCGCCCAGATACATTTCAACCGGCGTTAAATCCGCACCAATTTTATAGGCAGTCGTTGGCGCAGAAGGTGCAGCGATGACATCAACAGATTCAAATGCTTTGAGGAAATCTTGCTGGATCAGACGGCGTACTTTCTGTGCTTTTACATAGTAAGCATCGTAATAACCTGCAGATAGGGCATAGGTACCAATCAGGATACGGCGTTGCACTTCTGCACCAAAACCTTCTGAACGTGAACGTTTGTACAGGTCCATCAGGTCCACCGGGTTTTCTGCGCGGTAGCCATAACGCACGCCGTCATAACGTGACAGATTCGAAGAAGCTTCAGCAGGCGCGATCAGATAGTAAGTCGGCACATAGCTTTCAGTCATATCGAGATCAATCTCAACCAAAGACGCGCCCATCTCTTCCAGTTTTTTTAAGGATTCTTCAACCCGTGCTTTTACGTCTGCATCCAGACCTTCCACATTGAAGTATTGCTTTGGAATACCGATGCGCAAACCTTTTACCGATGTAGCGTTCAGATTTGCCACATAGTCATCAACGTCTTTGTCCATTGAGGTTGAATCTTTTGTATCATGGCCGGCCATGACATTCATTAGGTAAGCACAGTCTTCAGCCGAACGCGCCATTGGGCCGCCTTGATCCAGTGATGATGCATAGGCAATCATACCGAAACGCGATACACGGCCATAGGTCGGTTTAAGGCCGGTGAGGCCACAGAATGACGCAGGTTGGCGAATAGAACCACCAGTATCAGTACCGGTTGCAAATGGTGCTAAATCCGCTGCCACAGCTGCTGCAGAGCCACCAGAAGAACCGCCAGGGACATGACCCAAGTTCCAGGGGTTAGCCGTTGCGCCGTAATATGAGTTCTCAGAGGTCGAACCCATCGCGAATTCGTCCATGTTCACTTTACCTAAAGTGACCAGGCCCGCAGCTTTGCCTTTCGCTACTACGGTTGCATCGTAAGGAGAGATAAAATTGTCCAGCATTTTAGAACCGGCAGTGGTCTTGATGCCCTGGGTACAGAAAATGTCTTTGTGGGCAACTGGCACACCAGTCAGGGCAGAGGCATTGCCAGCTTTGATTGCAGCATCGGCAGCATCAGCTTCAGCCAACGCCTGTTCAGCAGTTACTGTCACATAAGCCTTGACCTGTGCATCAATTTTTGCAATGCGCTTTAAGTAGTGTTCAGTCAATTCGCGAGATGAAAACTGGGCATTTGCCAGACCTTCACTAAGTTCACGAATGGATAAGCGATGTAAATCTGTCATGAGAAATAATTCTTTACGTTTAATTTAATAAAAAGAATGAACTGGGTAGTAATTACTCAATCACGCGCGGTACGAGGTACAAGCCATCCTGAACAGCTGGTGCAACTGCTTGGTATTGTTCACGATGATTGGTTTCGGTAACCACATCATCACGTAGCGGCTGAGGGTGGTCGAAAGGGCTTTTCAGGGGTTCAACACCATCGGTATTGATGCCTTTCAGGGTTTCCATCATGCCTAAAATTTTATTTAAACTTTGAGCATATTCAGCAGATTGCGTATCATTGAGAGATAACCGTGCAAGGTTGGCAATAGCTGAAACTGTTTCTGCACTTAAATCTGCAGAATGCTGTGCATCCGATGTAGACATAATATTACCTAATCAGTATTAAAAAAATTCAAATTATCATGCGTTATGATAAGCGATTGACTTGTCCAAATCATCACATTTAGTTAAAGTGGCCACCTTGCGTCCATATAAAGTTTAACTGAGAACGTCCCCGTGATTCTAAAACGACTAATAGGCTTGTTTTCGCCCGATCTTGCCATTGATTTAGGTACAGCAAATACACTTATTTATGCGCCAGGACGAGGCATTATATTAAATGAACCGACGGTTGTAGCCATCCGTCATAGTGGTTCACATAAAATTGTTGCGGCAGTCGGTCTTGAAGCGAAGCAAATGCTAGGTCGTACCCCAGCCAATATCTCAGCGATCCGTCCGATGAAAGACGGTGTGATTGCGGATTTTGAAGTCACTGAGACCATGCTGAATCAGTTTATTCGCAAAGTACATGAAAACCGTTTATTTACTCCGGCACCGCGTGTCGTGGTCTGTGTGCCATGTAAATCGACCCTGGTTGAGCGCCGTGCCATTCGTGAAGCCGTGTTTAATGCGGGCGCACGTGATGTGCGTTTAATCGAAGAGCCAATGGCAGCAGCGATTGGTGCAGGGATGCCAGTCGAGCAGGCTTGTGGTTCGATGGTGGTGGATGTGGGCGGTGGTACCACTGAAATTGCGATTATCTCGCTGCAGGGTTGTGTTTATGCCGATTCTTTGCGTATTGGTGGTGATGTATTTGATGAGCAGATCATTAACTATGTGCGTAAAGCGCATGGCTGTGTGATCGGCGAAACCACGGCTGAAGTAATCAAAAAAGAAGTGGGTATGGCGTTGCCAGATGAAGGCGCTAAACCGCTTGAAATTGAAGTTCGTGGCCGTAACCTCGCAGAAGGTGTGCCTCGCGCAATCGTGGTTAATTCTGACGAAGTCACCCAAGCCATTTCTGACCCATTGCAAAACATCGTTGCTGCGGTGAAATCGGCACTAGAACACACACCTCCTGAGCTTTCTTCGGACATCGCTGAACGCGGTATCGTGTTAACCGGTGGTGGCGCATTGCTGCGTAATCTGGACAAGCTGCTGGCCAAAGAAACAGGCCTGCCAGTCGTGGTGGCAGAAGATCCACTGTCTTGTGTGACACGTGGTGGCGGCAAGGTCCTCGAATTTTTCGACAACCCAAATCATGACATGTTATTCGTAGGCTAAGAAAAGGATCCGGCGGGTGCAAGCACATCTGTTTTCTCGACAACCGCCATCTTTTCGCTCTTTTATCATTGCATTGGTGACATGCCTGGTGGTGCTTTTCTTTGATTGGCGCATGCCGCATGTTGTTCAACCTGCAAGGGATGTCCTGTACGCTGCTTATAATCCTATTTATGCGGTGGCCAGTTATCCGGTATTGTCGCGAGAGTGGTTAAATCAACAAACCAAGTCTGAAGCTCAGTTGCGCCGGGAAAATACCGCGATGCAGGCCGAGCTGTTACAGGCACAGGTTCGCTTACAAAAAATCTCTGAACTATCTGCTGAAAATACCCGTTTGCGCGGCCTATTGGACACACCGTTAATCATTGATGGACGTATCGAAATTGCGGAAGTAATTGGCACCGATGCCGATCCATTGCGGCATATTATCGTGATCAACCGGGGTGCTAAAAACCAGCTAAAAGTCGGGCAAACGGTACTGGACGACAAGGGTATCATGGGACAGATTATCAATGTCTATCCGCATAGTAGCCGGGTCATGCTACTGTCTGATAAAGAGCATTCACTGTCAGTGCGTCTGGAGCGTACGGGCATGCGTGCCATTGTCTCGGGCACAGGTGATCTGGGACGTTTGAAAATGGAATATGTACCGACCAGTGCCAATATCAAGGTTGGTGAAAAAGTCTATAGTTCGGGCTTGGGACAACATTTTCCGGCAGGTTATCTGGTGGGGCAGGTGTCTAAAGTACAACGGCATAATTCCGGAGAGTTTGCCCAGATTGATGTCACGCCTGCCGCCCAGCTGGCCGGTGGACATCATGTGGTGGTGTTATTTTCCGATTCATTAGCGATGGAGCAACCGCATGTCAATCGCTAGGATGAAGTCTAGAAAGCATCGTGATCCTTTAATGGCTATTGTCATTTCGGTGATTGTAGCTTCCATTTTAATGGTCTATCCACTTTCCTATACTCTCTCGGGCTGGCGTCCGCTGTTCATGCTGATGATCATGCTATTCTGGGTGCTGTGCCAGCCAACCTGGTGCGGAATCTGGTTTGCCTTCGGCACCGGTATTTTTATGGATTTGCTGCTAGATGCCCCCTTGGGTCTGAATGCAATCAGCTTTATCATTATCGCCTTTTTAGCCCGCTTTCTGACCCGCGAACGTCGTATCCTGACCTTCAATAATCTCTGGGTGATTATGGGGCTGGCGATTGTGGCATATTTGCTGATAATCTTTTTTGCCCAGATTATTGCCGGAATGCAATTTTCTTTTGCACGACACTGGATTCCAATGCTCACCAGTATTCTGGTCTGGCCAGTAATTTATTATATGCTGAAAAAATGGCGCATATAGTTCTAGCTTCCAGCTCACCACGGCGCCGCGAGTTGTTACAGCAACTCGGGCTACAATTTGATATTTATAGTCCAGAAATCGACGAATCTGTACAAGCAGGCGAGACAGTCGCTGCTTATGTCGAGCGTCTGGCACGAGCCAAAGCGGATGCCGTGGCCGAACGCTATCCGGATGCCATCATTATTGCTGCAGATACCAGTTTAGGGGTCGATCAGGAGATTTTGGGCAAACCTGAATCTAAAGAACATGCGATTGAAATATGGACAAAAATCTCTGGTCGATGGCATGATGTGTATAGTGGCGTCTGTGTTCGTACAAAGTGTGAAAAATACAGTATAGTGGTACGTACACAGGTCGAATTTCAAATCCTGAGCGCCGCAGATATGGAAAGTTACTGGGCGACAGGTGAGCCCTTGGGTAAAGCCGGGGCTTATGCAATTCAAGGAATTGCTGCACGTTATATTCCAAAAATACAGGGCAGTTATTCCAATGTGGTGGGCTTGCCCTTATATGAAACAGTACAGTTATTACAGACGGTTAAGGCACTAAATTAACTGCTGAAAAAGAATTCTTATAATGTTTTGAGTGTATTTATGTCTGACGAGTTGTTGATTAACGTCACGCCGATGGAATGTCGGGTCGCGTTAATTGAAAACGGCACGGTCAATGAACTGTTTGTCGAGCGTACCGCCAAGCGTGGTCTGGTAGGAAATGTCTATAAAGGAAAAGTGGTGCGGGTTTTACCCGGCATGCAGGCCGCTTTCGTAGATATAGGACTCTCGCGTACTGCATTTTTGCATATCAATGATATGGTCTGGCCACGCAATCAGCCAACCCCGAATGTTTTTGAGCTACTGCAACCGGGACAGACCCTCACTGTTCAGGTCATGAAGGATATGCTCGGTACCAAGGGTGCGCGACTATCTACTGACCTGTCTATTCCTTCACGCTATTTGGTCTTGATGCCATATGGCAATCATATTGGGGTATCGCAACGGATTGAATCCGAAGAAGAGCGTAATCGTTTGCGTTCTATCATTGAGCGGATTCAGGTGGAACACAAGCTTCCGGGTTCAGTGATTGTGCGTACTGCGGCAGAAGGGATTGAAGAAGAAGCCATCGCACAGGATATGGCTTATCTGGCCAAACTCTGGGAATACATCCAGCGCAAACAAAAGATTATTGCGGTACCTTCTTTGATTTTTGAAGAATTGCCTTTACCGCAACGCGTCATTCGGGATCTGGCTAATGAAGAAACGGCCAAAATTTATGTAGATTCACGGGAGATTCATGCCAAACTGCAGGAATTTGTCGAAGAATTCGTTCCGAACATGAAAGACCGTTTGCTGCATTATCCGGGGGAGCGGCCTATTTTTGACTTGTATAATGTCGAAGAAGATCTGCAGAAGGCATTGCAAACTCGTGTCGCATTGAAGTCTGGCGGTTATCTGATGATTGACCAGACTGAAGCCATGGCTACGATTGATGTCAATACCGGCTCTTATGTTGGTGGCCGTTCGCTGGAAGACACTGTCTTTAAAACTAATATGGAAGCGACGCAGGTTATCGCACGTCAGTTACGTCTGCGTAATCTCGGTGGCATTATCATCATTGATTTTATTGACATGCAGGAAGCGCAGCATCGTGAAGAAGTGATGAAACAGTTTGAACGTATGCTGGAACGTGATCATGCCAAAACCAAGATTACTCAGGTGTCAGAACTGGGCTTGGTGGAAATGACCCGGAAACGGACCCGTGAATCGCTGGAGCATCTGCTGTGTGAGTCTTGTCCGACCTGTCAGGGGCGGGGTTATGTCAAAACAGCCGAGTCAGTATGTTACGAAATATTCAGGGAAATTCTACGCTATGCCCGTGCTTATGAGTCACAGAGTGGCTTTACTGTTGTCGCGCATCCAGCTGTTATTGATCGCTTGTTAACAGTGGAAGCGCCGGCTGTCGCTGATCTGGAGCATTTTATTAATCGCGTGATTAAGTTCCAGGTGGAAAATCTCTATACGCAAGAGCAATACGATATCATTCTCAGCTGAAATTGTAACAGAATATCGTTAAACACTTGTTACATCTGAAATTTTACAACGGGGTCTTTATTTACAATACTAGATGCATGAATTAGCCAAAGCCGTTTCTCCCAGTTTCAGGCTTAGCAAAAGGAGTATGTGATGAATATGAGTAAAGCAGTAATCAATAAAGGCCTAAAACACGTATTAGAACCAAAGACTGTACATGCAGGCTATATCGTAGATGAACGCGGTAATGAAGTTCAGATTACCGCGAGTATGATTCGTAATGCCTGTCATCAATTACTGCAACAGTGCCGTACCATTAAAAGCTGATGACCTTGGTTTCGGGTTTCTAAGCGGGCAAAAATCATTTGAAGAGATTTTCTTCTACCTAGGAAAATCCTCCAAAAATTCTAAAAAAATCAAAAAGATTTAAAAAATAAAGAAAAGGGACCAATCTGGTCCCTTTATTCTTTGGCAAGGACTGGCAAAAATTATCATTCCCTTTGTCAGCCTGGCTATTTTATTTATTCATCTGCGGTTAGCTCACCGCCTGTAACTTTGGGGCGGGTTCGCCCTGTATAATGAATTCAAATCGTTGAATTTCTTCTTCAAGATGCGTCAGCAAATTCTGCATTTTCGGCAAGGCATTCCGACATGCGGTCAAGCCAACTTCCAGTTTGTCTAAATAGCTGGTCATGGTGATATTGAGAGCTTGGCCATCGAGCACAATGGAGGCAGGATACAGCGCTTCAAGGCGTGCACCATTCCAGTAAAGTGGTTCTTGCGGTCCTGGCACATTGGAAATAATCACGTTAAAAGCCTGACGTGTCGGCATTAAACCGGATGCAATATTCAGACCTGCTGCACCATAAACAAAGGCACTATAGTTTAGAATCTGATTGGCATTCATACGTTTAAAGCGCTCTTTGGCACTGAGTACACTGCGACGTACGATCTTGAGCCGTTCCAGCGGGTCTTCTTTATGGGTACCCAGATTGGCCAGAATCATGGTAATACGGTTGGATATATCGGAATCATCACTGCGCAGCGAAGCCGGAACCATAGCAATTAACGGTTTTTTCGGCAGGGCATCTTGTGATAATAAATATTCACGTAATGCCCCAGAGCAAATGGCGAGGACAATGTCATTAATGGTCACGCCTAATGTCTTGGAAATATGGCGTAAACGTGAAAACTCAAAAGACTGGGCGGCAAAACGACGAGAAGCACTGACGCGTTGATTCAGAATACAGCTTGGCGCCTGAAAGCTGGACACATAATCTGGATTACGCCCCATATCTTTCATGACGGTTTGCGACAGCTCATAAGCGACTCGCGGCACGCATTCCAATTGTCCTTTAATGGCTTGCAAGACATTTTTAAAGCCATTCACTTTGGGTGCTTTCAGGCGTTTGGCACGTGGCCCTTCTACACACCACGGCGGTACAATACTCTTGGCATGGGGGTCAAATGAAAGTGATTTTTCTACCAGACGCATGCCGGCAATTCCATCCACCATGGCATGATGGATCTTGAAATACATGGCAAAACGGTTACCTTCAATACCTTCAATGATATGGCAGGTCCATAAAGGTTTGGCGCGATCAATCAGGGCACTATGTTCTTGTGAAATATAGGTGAGCAGTTCACGGATACGGCCCGGTTTTGGCAGCGCAATATGACGAAAATGATGATCTAAATCAAACTCTTGGTCTTCATCCCAAAATAATCCGTTTAAATAGTTGTTAAAAGGTGGAATAGGGGTAGATTTTGAATTTTGAATATCCCTCACCAGATTCTGAATAAAAGAAGTGGGTGCATTATCGGGAATCTGGAATAAAAATAGCCCACCTACATGCATAGGCTGCTGTCGTTTTTCTAAAGTCAAGAAAATAAGATCAATCGGGTGTAATGGACGCATAGCGTAAATTGCCTCACTGCAGTTTCTTCAGCTGCTCTGATCCGAACAACCTTGTTAGAATTATTAATATAGACATTACAAAGTATAGCGGTTTTGTCGTGGAAAGGTACTGATTTTTCTGTAGATGTTTCGTTTACAAAAAAACCACCGATGAGTCGGTGGTTATGCTAGATCACTTTTTCAAGTTGCCGGCATGCAGCCCGCATTCTTTGTGGGTGGCCTCTTCCCACCACCAGCGACCTTCACGTTCATGCTGATTTGGCAGGACAGGGCGGGTACAGGGTTCACAGCCAATTGAAACGAAACCTTTTTCATGCAGGGCATTATAAGGCACTTCCATCATGCGGATATAACTCCAGACATCAGCACTGGACCAGTTTGCCAGAGGATTGTATTTGATTAGCTGCTTTCCGGGACCGGAAAAACCTGGATCTGCCTGAACTACAGGAATTTCATTGCGTGTTCCCGGACTTTGGTCCTTACGCTGACCGGTAATCCATCCATCCAGCATGGCCAGCTTTTTACGTAATGGCTGCACCTTGCGGATTCCACAACATTCCTGGTGGCCATCCCGGTAAAAACTGAACAGGCCTTTTTCAGTAGTCAGTTGCTGGATAGCCTCAGTTTCCGGGAAACAGATCTCAATATCAATATTATAATGCTGACGAACCTTTTCAATAAACTGATAGGTTTCTGCATGTAAACGGCCAGTATCCAGACTGAATACCCGGAACGGTTTACCCAGATGAGAGGCCATATCAATCAATACCACATCTTCGGCACCAGAAAATGAAATCGCGATTTCACCTTGCTGGCTCAGGGCAAGTGCCAAAATTTCATTAGGTGATTTGTCTGCATATTCGGAAGCAAGTGCATCGATACGATCAATAGTAGGAATAATGGTCATGAGAGTCCTGGCGATATAGGCTTGGAAAAGACATGGCCTATATAAATTAATTTCACCTCTATTTTAGTAGAATTGATTAACCAGACTTATCACTAAAAAATAAATAGTTATGAAAAAAATAGATTTAAAAAAGTACGGTGCAAAATCTGTTTCTTCAGCTATCATAATGCAAATTTTTTCAATACAACTCAGAGGGGATGTTCATGGAAGTCGTATGTCTAGATTTAGAAGGCGTGTTGGTTCCAGAAATCTGGATTAACTTTGCAAAAAAAACCGGTATTAAAGAGCTTGAAGCGACGACTCGTGACATTCCTGACTATGATGTACTGATGACTCAACGTCTGAATATTTTAAAACAGCACGGTTTAGGCTTGAACGATATTCAGGAAGTGATTGCAGAAATGGGTCCTTTTCCAGGAGCAAAAGAATTTGTGAAATGGGTGAGCACACATTTTCAATTGATTATTCTTTCAGATACCTTCTATGAATTTGCACATCCACTGATGAAACAACTGGATTGGCCAACTATTTTCTGCCATAAACTGGAAACAGATGAAGCAGGAATGATCTCTGCTTATAAACTTCGTCAGCCGGACCAAAAACGTCAAGCCGTAAAAGCATTACATGGCCTGAACTTCCGTGTGATTGCAGCAGGCGATTCTTATAACGATACCACGATGCTAGGTGAAGCAGATCATGGTTTCTTATTTGATGCACCTGAAAACGTTATTGCCGAATTCCCGCAATTCCCGCCAATTCGTGGTTATGATGCCTTGAAAGAAGCGATTCGTAATGCATCTGTGCGTGATATTCCAGCTTAATGAATCAACTGTTAATAAAAAAGGCATCTAAGAGATGCCTTTTTTATGGGATTCGTTCAATTAGAAACGGTAACCAATTTTCATTGCATAAGCCATAGCAGTGTTATCTTTAAACTCGGCTACAATATTGTTAGCTGTTTGCGCATGTGCATCGCCTAACCACATATAGCGTACACCACCTTGTATAAAGGTTTGTGCGGTTGGGCTATATTGCGCGCCAACACCCAGACCCCAGTAACCTTTAGTTGGTCCAAGAGTCGTGACCGGGTTACCTGCGCCAGTGTCATAGTTCACCATCGCCGTACCTGACCATTTTTCACTAAACTTACGGCCAACACCGACATTTGCCGACCATTGGTCATCGCTATAGCTGATCAAGTCTTGACCTAATTCGCCTAACATTTCTGGACTCACTGTAAATTGATCCCAGTGAACCCAACGGACATTAGCAAATGCTACGGTATTGGCTGCGATACCTGTTTGTAAGTCTAAATTTACAGATTGAGGGGTTGTTGCATTAACCGTGCTTTGTCTAAAGCCTTTAGTTGCATATATTGCTTTACGTGGATCTGTATCAGACATAAATGATGCATATATTGGCAGATTAGATGTTTCAGTCGATTTCGCATCATGTGAAATTTCAGAGCGATAGGTAATCGCTGCTTTTAATGCAATTTCTGGAATTTGATAGGCAAAACCCGCTAACCAGCCATAGGCTTCTTTGGTATCAACGTTAATGTTATAGCCTGTATTTTTATAGGCTGTACCACGCAATTTAATATCCGCTTCTACCGTTTGCCATACTGGGCCTGCGTAGAAATTCCAGTTTTGATTTGGCTGGTAACCAAATAAAGCAGTTAAATTCTCAGTTCTAACTTCAACACTGGTGCCTTCAGTTACTTTAAGCAATGGATGGGTTTCAGAAAAACTTGTGGTTTCTGTATTGTAAGTTGCATCTGCACCAAAAGGTTGGTCATAAATTAGACCTAAAGAAAGATGATCTGTTGCTTGTACTTTTAATGCAGCAGAAGGGAAATAGTAATCATCGCCCATATCGGAAATTTTTTGACCGCCCAATTGTGCGATCGCTTGACCTCGAACAGTTGGATCAATGACAGTAATGCCTGCTTCTGCATAATTACCAGGCTGTAAAAAAGCATGAATTGACTGACCAGAACGGTCTAGGCCAGCTGCTTGAACTGCTGAGAGGGAGAAAGTGCTAAGTAAAATAGCTGAAGAAATTTTAGTGAGCTTCATGGTACGGTCCCTGATGCCATCTGTAACAAAAATGTGCAGGAAAAGTAACATAAATTTAAAAAGAGTAAATACTCAGGTTCGCATGAGAAATGAACTGGAACGGTTAAATATAGGGATTGCTTAGAGTATTTATACTAGAATTTTAAGATTAAATAGATGAAAAATAACAAAATAAAAAAGATAAAAATTTCTATAGAAATGAAAGTGAGTAAAATATTGATTGGCGGTAAAATAAACAAATGCTATGCAAATGTATAAAATTAGGATTCAAACATAAAAAACCACCCGAAAGTGGTTTTTTATTTTATGAGAACTTAGAAGCGGTAACCCATTTTCAAGCCATAAGCAATTGCGTCATTGTCTTTAAAGCTACCTACATTTGGATTTGCTACAGTCAGAGCATCAGCATCGCCCAGCCAGAAATATTTCATTCCGCCTGCAATGAAATAGTTTGGAGCAGGAGAGAACTGAACCCCTACACCCACATTCCAGTAACCTTCTGTTGGACCAAGCGTTGTAACAGGATTACCTGCACCAGAGTCCCAGCCTACAGAGACATTACCTGCCCATTTTGCATTGAATTTACGGCCTACACCCGCTGTAGCAGACCATTGATCTTCATTATATTCAACAAGATTCCCACCCTCTAACGAGGTCAAGAGAGCTTTAGTTGGAGCTAATGCTGGTAAAGCAGGAAGAGCATTTCCCGCAGCAGCAAGTTGATCTAAAGCTTGGCCGAATTGAGTTGGTCGAATTGCGAATCCATCCCAATTTACCCATCGAACATTTAAGAAGGCAACCGTGTCAGCCATGATCCCTGATTGTAGGTCTAGGTTAACAGATTGAGGAGTAGTAACATCAGTTTTGCCAGGAGCATAAGCAAATAATTGAGTAGGTAATACTCCAGGAATGCCGAAGCCTGGTACTACTGTATTAACATTCTCTCTTGAAGCAAGTTGGTGTTCGATTTCTGAACGGTAAGTCAAAGATGCTTTCAAGGCAATTTCAGGAATTTGGTAAGCCAGACCTGCTAACCAGCCTGTACCACCATCTTTTTTCATGGTGGCATCATATCCAGTTAATAATCCATAAGCGGTACCACGTAAAGATACATTACCTTTAGCTTCTTGATAAACTGGGCCTG
Organism: Acinetobacter sp. SFD; assembly: GCF_001647575.1. Lineage (NCBI taxonomy): Bacteria > Pseudomonadati > Pseudomonadota > Gammaproteobacteria > Moraxellales > Moraxellaceae > Acinetobacter > Acinetobacter sp. SFD. The sequence goes on along the minus strand of NZ_LSZJ01000011.1, from coordinate 324,279 downwards.
CATAAATATTCCAGTTTTCAGTTGGCTGGAAACCAAACACGAAACTTAAATTTTCTGTCGTCACTTCAGCCCGGGTGCCATCATTACCTGTAGGATTAAAGGCAACAGAGCGGTCTTTATAGTCTGCTTCAGCACCAAATGGCTGATCAAAAATAAGACCAAAAGAAAAGTTGTCTGTTAACTGGAGCTTCAACGCAGCTGATACAGAATGATAATCACCCGCCATATCACCTGTTGCCTGATTGGTACCTACACCTAGTGTAGGTGAGTTTAGGGATGGTGCGTTAGAAGTGGTACCAGATACAGAAGGATCTAATACAGTAATACCCGCTTCAAAGTAATTACCTGGCTGTAAAAACGCTGCGATAGATTGCCCCGAACGATCCATTGCAGCAGCAAATGCACCTGTCATAGGTACAGTCGCGAGAATCATTGCAGTAGTTAATGTCTTTAATTTCATTTACGTCTTTCCTTGAGGTACAAATTTATATCTAGCGTTGTTGTTTGCACTTAAATTTAATTCTTTGGAGAGTTTGGTTACTAAACCGCAATCATTTGTTACTCCATGTGCCAAAAATACCACAAATAAAATAAGAGTAAATGCTCTAGTTTGAATAGACAGTTTAAAAAAACATCAAAATAGAGTAAAAATACTAATTAGTGGCTTTAATTTAAAATTTAAGTGATTGAAATTATTATTTTTAATTACAGATAAATTGATTCTTAAAAAAATTAAATTTAATGAAAGATTGCACAACTAATTTGTTAATTAATTCGCATATTTCTACCCTTGTGTTCCGCTCAGTTTGAGCGAGAACGACAAAATTCTGTTACATGAGCGTTACATATACCCACCTCCAAAATGTATGAAGAAGAGTGTTTGAGACAGATAAAGTAGCTCATTGGGGGGATATTTTTATAATATATCTATTAGAATCAAAGGAATACTTGGACTAATTAATTGATTTTTTCAGGGGTAACAGTGCGATAGGGTACCTTAAATCTTCTACCATGAAAGCCAGTTTCAATTTGTTACTACATTAGATGCGTGAATACAGAGAGGGATATGTGCAGCTTAGACTGAACCGTGTATTGTGTAGAAATACACGATTGCAATAGGCAAACACACGTTGCAGATTGCAGAAAGTCTTGCCCATATAATGATGGTTAGAAGTTAGATATTTAATCCTTGAAATAAGGAGACGAAATGGCCTGATTCAGAAGTCAGGTTTTAAGCCTGTAATAGGTTAAAAGAATAATATAAAAACTAAATAAAATAAATACTTAGTGTATTATATCGGATAAGTCCTGATATCAGGTCATGATGCTGACTAGAAATTCAAAAGAATTAAAAGCAATGTGACCGGGTAAGCGAACGATATCGCCACCTTTTTCTGATGACTTAAGCAGATATTTATCTCAGACAGTCATGCATATTTTTAGAAAAGGCTCAGCTGACAGGAGGGTCAATTGTTGAAACTGAATATTTTTTGCAGATTTTATCTACATAGCAGTCTGGCGATACTTCCCATTTTAGCTCTATTGACAGGCTGTCAGAATACAGCCCCTTTGATCAAACCAGAGCCTGTCTTGCCAGCACACTATCCATTTCAGCAGGGCGGTACATATCATGCTTTGCCGTGGTCTGATTATGTCGGTGATCCTACTTTAGTGAGAATTGCCCGTCTTGCCCTGACCTATAATTATGACCTGAAAATTGCAGCACTCCGGATTCGTGAAGCCCAGGCTGCCTACGGTATTCAGCGTTCAGAATTGTGGCCGAGTATATTGGGAAGCAGTAGTTATGAACGCAGCAGGGTACCAGCAGATTTATCTCCTGTGGGCCGTGCTGTAACCACAGAACAGTATACGGTAGGTGTGGGAATAAGCCAGTGGGAACTGGATTTGTGGGGACGTATACGCAGCCTGAATGAAGCAGCATTACAGCAGTTTTTTGCTTCTGAATATAATCAGCTGGCGGTACGAAACAGTATTATACAGCAGTCGATTCAGACCTATCTGACCCTGGCTGAACTAGAAAAACGGATTTATTATGCCGAAGGTTCTGTGCAAAATTATGAAAAATCTGTACGTATCTTTAAACGGCGTTACGAGGTTGGGGCTGGTTCAAAAGTAGAATATATGCAGGCACAAACCTTGCTCAGTAATGGCCGGGCGTTACTAACCCAGCTGCAAAATGTCCAGGATATGACAGCCAATTATTTGATCCAGTTGATAGGCCAGCCTGTAGAAGTCCCGAGATTAGGCCTGGATCAGCTGAATTTTAAGCCAGTCGTATTACAGACTGGACTTCCGTCGGAGTTACTGCTGAACCGGCCAGATATTCGGGCTGCTGAAGCTTTACTGTATTCCCAGCATGCCAATATCCAGGCTGCCCGTGCTGCATTTTTTCCGCGTATTGCGCTCACTGGGAGTTTTGGAACAGCCAGTACAGAACTGGAGGGTCTGTTTAAATCCGGTAGTTCAGTATGGTCGATTGCTCCCAGTATCACTTTGCCCATATTTACCGCAGGTCAGTTAAAAAATAATGTCATCTTGGCGGAGGTGAGACAGGATATTGCTGTGGCTGACTATGAAAAAACTGTACAGAATGCCTTCCGGGAAGTGGCTGATGCTTTGGTTGATCAGCGCTATTTAAGCCAGCAACTGCAAATACAGGATCAGGGACTGGCTGCTTTTCGGGAAACCGCACGACTGGCACAGTTACGCTATGATAATGGTGCTGTGGGTTATCTCGATGTGCTAGATGCACAGCGAAGTTTGCTGACGGCAGAACAGCAGTGGATTGAAACCCAAAGTGCCTTAATGCAGTCTTATATTTCCCTGTATTTTGCACTGGGCGGTGATAGCAGACTGGTACAGCCAGGCTAAATTTATTTGTTGAATACACTTATTATAAATTGAACAAAATAAAAGAATTAATGTTTTGATTTTACTAAAAATTATAAAAAGGGTGAGTGATAGCCCGATTGAATATGTTGAGTAATCAGATCCATGAATATAAAAAAAATATCCATTGTGGGAGCAGTCGTTGTCGCCATCTTGGTGGGCTACCTGATCTGGAAAAACATGAATCAGCCTGATACCGATGGGCTGGTCAGTGGGAATGGACGGATTGAGGCGACTGAAGTCAATATTTCCAGTAAGTTCGCTGGCCAGTTAGAAGAAATTCTGGTGCGGGAAGGAGATTTTGTCGAGCCGGGGCAGATTCTGGCGCGAATAAAAGTTTCTACCCTTGAAGCTCAACTGCGCGAAATTCAAGCCCAACAGCGTCAGGCTGAAGATGGTATTGCGACCGCTGAAGCGCAACTGGCAATGCGTAAAAGTGAAAAATCAGCCGCCGAAGCGATGGTGCTGCAACGTGAAACAGAACTTATTGCAGCAAAAAACCGTCTGGTACGGACGGAAATTCTAGCCAAGGAAGGCGCATCTTCTAGGCAGCAGCTGGATGATGAGAGGGCAGATGCCAAGCGTGTAGCAGCAGTACTCAGCGCAGCCCAGGCGCAAGTGGACAGCGCTGAAGGAGCTATCGTGGCCGCACGCAGCCAGGTTTCGAGCGCACAATCTCAGGTCGATGCTATCAAAGCAACCATTGACCGGATCAATTTCGATATTGAGGATGCCCAGCTTAAGGCACCCTTGAAGGCACGGGTGCAGTTCCTGGTCGCACAACCAGGCGAAATGATTGCTGCGGGGGGGCGGGTCATGAACCTGATTGATCTGTCCGATGTCTATATGACGTTTTTCCTGCCGGAAACCGTGGCTGGCCGTATCGCAATCGGTACTGAAGTCCGGATTGTGCTGGATGTGGCTAAAAATCTGGTAATTCCTGCTCGGGTGTCTTTTGTTGCCGACACGGCCCAGTTCACTCCAAAAACCGTGGAGACTGAAAGTGAACGCCAGAAATTAATGTTCCGTGTCAAGGCGAAAATTGATCCTGAATTGCTGAGAAAACATATCCAGCAAGTCAAAACCGGTCTTCCGGGCGTGGCCTATATCAAACTTGATTCCAATCTGCCCTGGCCGGCGTTCTTAAGAAATCAGGTTAAATCATGATGCCGCAATTTGTTGCCGGAGCGGCAGTTGCCGAAATCCAGCAGGTCAGCCTGAAATATGGCAAGACCCAGGCTTTACAGGACATTTCCCTGTCGCTTCCTGCGGGCTGCATGATTGGACTGATCGGACCGGATGGCGTGGGGAAATCCAGTTTGCTGGCCTTACTGGCCGGTGCCAAGGTCGTTCAGGCGGGCCGCCTGATCGTGCTTGGTGGAGATATTGCTGACCCGAAACATCGCAGAAAAGTTTGTCCGCATATTGCCTACATGCCTCAAGGTCTGGGCAGCAACCTGTCCAAAAACCTATCTGTTGAGGAAAACCTGCAGTTTGTTGCCCGATTGTTTGGGCATAGTCGTACAGAAAGCCGTAAACGCATTGATGATCTGACTAAAAGTACAGGACTATTTGAATTTCTCGATCGGCCGGCAGGAAAATTGTCCGGAGGCATGAAACAGAAACTCGGATTGTGCTGCTCCCTGATTCATGATCCGGATTTTCTGATTCTGGATGAGCCCACCACGGGAGTCGATCCCTTGGCACGGGCACAGTTCTGGGAGCTGATTAACCGTATCCGCCAGGTTCGTCCCCAGATGAGTGTGATTGTCGCTACTGCCTACATGGATGAAGCCCAAGGTTTCGACTGGCTGGCGATGATGGATGAAGGCAAAATCCTGAAAACCGGAACTCCGCAAGAACTGTTGACGCAGACGGAGAGTAACAGTCTGGAAGATGCTTATATCAAGCTATTACCGGAAGAAAAGAAACAGGGCTATACCCCTGTAGTGATTCCACCTTTACCAGATTACGATTCGGATGGCTATGCGCTGGAAGCGAAGGATCTGACAGTCAGGTTTGGTGATTTTACCGCAGTAGATCATGTCAATTTCCAGATTCGGCAGGGTGAAATTTTTGGTTTTCTGGGATCGAATGGCTGTGGTAAAACCACCACCATGAAAGTACTGACCGGATTGCTCGAAGCTTCAGAAGGGCAGGCCTGGTTATTTGGCCAGCCAGTGGAAGGCAGTAATATTGAGACCCGCCGCCGTGTTGGCTATATGTCACAGTCTTTCTCTCTCTATAGTGAACTGACCATTACCCAGAACCTGGTACTTCACGCAAAATTGTTTCATGTGCCGGCTGAACAGATTGACACGCGTGTACAGCAGATGCTGCAGCGTTTTGACTTGGCCGAAGTGAAAAACAAGCTGCCTGATGACTTGCCGCTGGGTATCCGTCAGCGTCTGTCTCTTGCTGTGGCACTGGTACATAACCCGGAAATCCTGATTCTGGATGAACCGACTTCGGGGGTAGACCCGATTGCTCGTGACAATTTCTGGCGTTTTTTAATCTCCTTGTCTCGCAAGGACGGGGTCACCATCTTTATTTCAACGCATTTCATGAATGAAGCACAGCGCTGTGACCGGATTTCCCTGATGCATGCCGGCCGGGTTCTGGACAGTGCTGCACCCGCACAGTTGATCAAAAATAGGCAGGCTGCCACTCTGGAAGAAGCATTTATTGGCTACCTAATGGATGCTGGAGCAGCCAGCCAGACGCCACCTGAACAGGAGCTAGAAGGCAGTATTTCCAATGACCAGACAGTGAAAGAAGAAACCAGGATATCCAGCCGATTTAGCCTGCAACGGATGCTTAGCTATGCTTGGCGTGAATCGCTGGAGCTGGCACGTGATCCGATACGTGCCACCATGGCGCTGGTCGGGTCGATTATCCTGCTGTTTGTGATGGGGTATGGAATCACCATGGACGTAGATAATCTGACCTTTGCAGTACTGGATCGTGACCAGAGTGGTCTTAGCCAGAATTACAGCATGAGCATTGCGGGTTCACGTTATTTTGTTGAAAAGCCACCGCTGCAAAATTATGAGGATCTGGATCAACGCATGCGAAGTGGCGATATCTCTTTGGCCATTGAAATTCCACCTGATTTTGCCCGGGATGTTAACCGGGGAGAGGAGGTTAAGATTGGCGCCTGGATTGATGGTGCCATGCCACAGCGTGCTGAAACAGTGAAGGGCTATGTACAGGGAATTCATACTCACTGGTTGATGCAGCAGGAACTAGAGCGAAGTGGATATAAAACCTCGAGTACCATAAATATAGAAACCCGATTCCGCTACAATCCCGACATCAAGAGCCTGCCTGCAATCGCGCCCGCTGTATTTCCCATATTGATTTTATTGATTCCTGCCATGCTGACAGCACTGTCTGTGGTGCGGGAAAAAGAGCTCGGTTCAATTGTGAACCTGTATGTAACTCCGGTGACCCGCAGTGAATTTCTGATTGGCAAGCAAATCCCTTATGTGGTGCTGGCCATGCTGAACTATTTCCTGATGTGCCTGATCATTGTGGCGATATTCGATGTGCCGATCAAGGGAAGTTTCATAACGCTGACCCTGGCATCCTTCCTGTTTATTATTTTTTCTACTGGCTTGGGACTGCTGGCATCTTCATTGACCAAAAGCCAGATTGCCTCGATGTTTCTGGTGTTGATCGGTACGCTTATACCTGCGGTGCAGTTCGCCGGTATTATCAATCCTGTTTCCTCTCTGGAAGGTTTTGGTCGCTGGTTTGGTGAAATCTATCCTACTACGCATATGGTGAATATCAGCCGCGGGGTATTTAACAAGGCATTGAGCTTTAATGCACTGCATCAGGATTTTTGGGTGATTCTGCTGTCAGTCCCTGTGATTATGGGTGCAGCAATTCTTGCCCTGAAAAAACAGGAGTCCTAGCATGGTCAGCCAGAAAATAAAGAATATCTATCTGCTCGGTTGCAAGGAGCTTTGGAGTCTATGGCGTGATCCGGTCATGCTGATTCTGATTGTCTATACTTTTACCGTCGCCGTCTATACAGCTGCAACCGCTATGCCTGACAGTCTGAATATGGCACCCATCGCGATTGTGGATGAAGATCATTCAACCTTGTCGGAGCGGATAAGCTCGGCTTTTTATCCTCCCTACTTTCTGCCCCAGACGACTGAACTGAATCATATGGATGCCGGAATGGATGCCGGAGAATTTACCTTCGCCCTGAATATTCCGGTCAATTTTCAGGAAGATATACTGGCAGGGAGAGAGGCAACGATTCAGGTCAATGTTGATGCCACGCGGATGACTCAGGCCATGGTCGGGGCGGGTTATATTCAGCAGATTATACTGTCCGAAGTCAATGAATACGTTCTGCGTCACCGTGAAATAAGCACCCTGCCAGTAGAACTGGAAATGCGGGCACGTTTTAACCCTGTACTTGACCAGAAATGGTTTGGGAGTGTGATGCAAATCATCAATAACGTGGCAATGCTGTCCATTATTCTAACTGGTGCGGCTTTAATCCGTGAACGTGAACACGGTACGATAGAACATCTGATGGTCATGCCGGTCACCGTATTTGAAATTATGATGTCCAAAGTCTGGTCGATGAGCCTGGTGGTTTTGCTTGCAGCATTTTTAGGTTTGAAACTGGTGGTACAGATCATCTTGAAGGTACCGATAGAGGGGAATCTGTGGCTGTTCTTTTTCGGAGCATTATTGACCTTATTCGCGACTACTTCGATGGGCATTTATTTGGCGACCATGTCCAAGTCAATGCCGCAATTTGGCCTTTTGATGATGTTGACTCTGATCCCGATGCAAATGCTGTCTGGTGGAATGACGCCACGTGAAAGTATGCCTGAAGTACTGCAAAATGTGATGCTGATTGCTCCGACCACACACTTTGTCGAACTTGCTCAGGCCATTTTGTATAGAAATGCCGGGCTGAGTGTGGTCTGGCCGGCATTTCTCTGGCTCATTGGCATTGGCACGGTATTTTTCTATGTAGCATGGAAACGCTTTAAGGACACTATTCATACCATGGCTTAGCCATACATCGAATATGTCATATGTTGAAAAAGTATCTGGGGGTATGGGCAAGCGGATATTTTACAGGAAGGGCAGACCAGTGGACTTGTCTTGCTAAATTATACTCTAAACCAATAGCACTGACTCTGGGAGTACTTGATAGAGCAGTGTCGGGGAAGGCCATTCTATAAAGAATAACGGACCAATCTAAAAAAATGAAAATAAATGGTACGCCCTGCGGGACTCGAACCCACGTCGGTCGCTTAGGAGGCAACTGCTCTATCCAGTTAAGCTAAGGGCGCAAAAGAAGGCTAATGTACTGCAAAAAACACAAAAAAAAAAGTTATTGCCGAAGCAATAACTTTAAAAATCAGGAATAAGAAGATTTTTCCGTTATTTTTTTGAATGCAGCAGTTTGAATACGATATACATCACCACGATCCAGACAGGAATCATATAGACAGATTCCTGAAAACCTTGTGTCCACATGATGTACAGGATGGTGGCGATAAAGGCCAATACCAGTATATTGCTTGCAGGGGACCAGAGCGCCGGGAATTTGGTTACGATGCCCTGTTTCTTCATAGTCTGGATAAACTTGAGATGGGTCAGACTGATCATGGCCCAGTTGAGTACAAGTGCACCGACTACAATATAAATCAGGTGGCTTAAGGCATCTTCAGGTACGAAGTAATTAAGCAGTACACAGCCAAAAATCAGTACAGCAGAGAATAATACGGCAGGAATCGGCGTACCTTGTTTATTCACTTTCATGAATACTTTAGGTGCGTTTCCTTGCTGAGCCAGACCATACAACATACGGCTGTTGGCATACATACCACTGTTATACACAGACAGCGCTGCAGTCAGGATAATAAAGTTAAGCAGATGTGCCGCCCAGTCGATACCCAGCTGGCTGAAAATCATCACGAACGGGCTTTTGTCCAGACCACCGAGCTCCAGCTGGTTCCAAGGCACCAAAGACAACAGAATGGTCAGTGCACCGACATAGAAAATCAGAATACGGAACACGACCTGATTAATGGCTTTCGGAATGGTTTTTTCCGGATTTTCAGCTTCTGCTGCAGCCATACCGATCAGTTCAATACCACCAAAAGCAAACATCAGAAAGGCCAGCATATAGAACAGACCTTCAAAACCATTCGGGAAGAAACCACCCGCGGTCCAGAGGTTGCTAAAAGAGGCACCTGAAGAAGCATCAGCTGTCAGGATCAGATACAAGCCAAAGACAATCATCGAAATAACCGCAGTTACTTTAATGATAGATAGCCAGAATTCCGATTCACCGTAGAATTTCACATTGCCGAGGTTGACCAGTGTAATCACGATAAAGAAAAACAGTACCGATGCCCAGGCTGGAATATGAGGCCACCAGTAGTTGATGTATTTCGCAACAGCAGTGAGTTCGGTCATGGCCACCAGGATATACAAAATCCAGTAGTTCCAGCCCGCAAGGAAACCGGGGAATTTGCCCCAGTATTTATAAGCAAAATGGCTGAATGAACCTGCGACAGGTTCATGAACAATCATCTCACCCAATTGACGCATGATTAAAAATGCAATCAAGCCACCAATGGCATAGCCCAAAATAATGGAAGGACCCGCAGATTGGATCACCTGTGCGGAACCTAAGAATAAGCCTGTGCCAATTGCACCGCCCATGGCGATCAACTGAATATGACGGTTCTTTAAGCCACGCTGAAGTTGTGAAGACTCGTTATTCAAAGTGTTCAGCCCGACAATGGAAAATAAGTATGAAGATTGTAAAGGATGGAAGTTAAGAAACCTAGTACAAGCATTTGAATGAAATATTATTATGGTGTTTATAATAAAAAATTATAAAAAACGAATTCGAGAAACCATATATGAATCAATATATTAATTTTATTTTAATTATAACTGATGAGTTTTCTGTTTTTTTGCCCCGATACAAATGCCGGTTTTTTATACTTAGGTCGGAACACTGCACTCACTTGGCCTGAAACTGATTATACTCTTGGTACAAATATTCAATAAGCACTACCACAACAAAGACAATTCAAAGGATGAAATAAGTCATGAGTTCTGCAGTCCAAATCAAGATTCCTGCGACCTATATGCGTGGAGGAACCAGCAAAGGTATTTTCTTTAAGCTGGATGATCTGCCTGCACAAGCACAACAGGCTGGCCGGATTCGTGATCAGCTTTTGCTACGTGTGATTGGTAGCCCAGACCCTTATGGGAAGCAGATCGATGGCATGGGGGGCGCCAGTTCCAGTACCAGTAAAACGGTCATCCTGTCGAAAAGCCAGCAAGCCGATCATGATGTCGATTATTTATTTGGTCAGGTTTCAATTGAGCGTCCTTATATCGACTGGAGCGGCAACTGTGGCAATCTGACTGCGGCAGTTGGGGCATTCGCCATTTCCAACGGGCTGGTCGATGCCGAACGTATTCCTGAAAACGGGTTGTGTAAGGTACGCATCTGGCAGGCCAATATTCAGAAAACCATTATTGCGCATGTGCCGATACAGAGTGGACAGGTACAGGAATTGGGTGATTTCGAATTGGATGGCGTCACCTTTCCTGCAGCCGAAGTGCAGATCGAGTTTCTGGACCCTGCCGATGATGATGCAGAAGGCGGTTCCATGTTTCCGACAGGCAATCTGGTCGATACATTGGAAGTCCCCAATATTGGCAGTTTCGAAGTGACGATGATTAATGCCGGTATTCCAACCGTATTTTTGAATGCTGGAGATCTCGGCTATAAGGGCACCGAACTTCAGGATCAGATTAATAATGATGTAGCAGCCCTGGCAAAATTTGAAACGATTCGTGCCTATGCTGCGAAGAAAATGGGGCTGATTCAGGATATTGCAGAAGCAGTTACCCGACAACATACCCCGAAAATTGCATTTATTGCCCCATCTAAAACTTATACTTCGTCCAGTGGCAAGACGGTCACCGAATCTGATACCGATATTCTGGTTCGTGCCTTGTCTATGGGCAAACTCCATCATGCCATGATGGGCACGGCTGCTGTGGCCATTGGTACGGCAGCTGCTATTCCGGGAACATTGGTAAACCGGGTAGCAGGCGGAGTAGAGCGTGAAGCGGTGCATTTCGGTCATCCTTCCGGGACGTTGAGAGTGGGTGCACAAGCAAGTTTTGAAAATGGTGAGTGGAAAGTGAAGAAAGCGATTATGAGCCGCAGTGCCCGTGTATTGATGGAAGGCTGGGTGCGCGTACCAGAAGATGTTCTCGTTTAAAAGCGGTGCATACTTTTAGCCTGAATAAAACCACCGGTTCTGCGGTGGTTTTTTATGGTTTAAAATCTCTGACTTGCTTATTTGATGTTGAATAGCAAATTTCAGCAGAACAATTCGATTTATGGCTGAAAATTCAAGGCATTTCTAGGTACAATGCCTGATCAGCGTACAGGCATTTATTCGCTTGTCATTTTATTCTTCTGGACTACGTATTCGAGGCGAATGTGTCATCTATCACTGACGTATCAACCCATGCACTCACACAAGCACAACACCGCATTCAACAGGATTTATTGACCGCTCTGGAAGCCTTTGCCATTCCGGAACCGTTAAGGTCGGCAGTCCATCATGCTGTGATGCTGGGTGGCAAGCGGGTACGTCCAGCGCTATGCTATGCCACCGCTGCATTAAAACCCAACCAGAATAGTGCTGCAGTGCGTCGTGCAGCGGTTGCGATCGAGTTTATTCACTGCTATTCACTGGCCCATGATGATCTGCCGTGTATGGACAATGATTTGTTGCGCCGTGGCCAGCCAACCTGTCATGTGGCTTATGGAGAAGATACAGCACTTTTGGCAGGTGATATCCTGCAGTCTATGGCTTTCGAAATCTTGGGTAGCCGTCTGTTTGATCAGGGGCCAGCGGTAGAAGCTTCCATTGTACTGAAACAGATGCAGATTCTGGCAACCGCTTCTTCGAAAATGGTGAATGGTCAGGTTTTAGATTTACAGTCTGAAGGCAAAAAAATCGATCAGCAGGCACTGGAAACCATCCATCGCAATAAAACTGGTGCTTTGATTAGTGCCGCGATCATGATGGCGGCGGTGACAATCTTTGAAGGTACCGATCTGGCCATTCCTAAATTACGTGAGTTTGGACAGGCGATTGGTCTGGCCTTCCAGGTACAGGATGATATTCTGGATATTATTTCCGATACCGAAGTCTTGGGGAAAACTGCAGGTAAAGATGAACAGGTTGAAAAATCAACCTATCCGGCATTGATGGGTCTGGAGCAGGCCAAAGCCTATGCCCAGCAATTACACGATCAGGCAATCAATGCCTTGAACCATTTTGAAGATCAGGCGGAAGAGTTGATGCAAATTACCCGGTTCCTGCTCACGCGCAAAAGCTGATTGGAACATTCTTCTGAGGTATAAGAGCATTCCATAAAAAAGAGGACTTCAAGTCCTCTTTTTTAGTTGCTACAGAATTATTTGCTTTCGTTGTAAAGGCGTTCCGCTTCTTCAAAACGGTCAGTCACTTCTGCTGTTGGCGCTTTACCCATCAGGCTCACCACCACAATCGCCAGCATTGAACAGATAAAGCCAGGAACGATTTCATACAGTCCAGTGTCAGCAAACAGGTTCTTCCAGAAAATAACCACGACTGCACCTATGATCATCCCTGCCAAAGCACCATTCAAGGTCATGCGTTTCCAGAACAGTGACAGGATAATCAGCGGACCAAAGGCGGCACCAAAACCTGCCCAGGCATACGCCACCAGCCCCAGTACTTTGGATTCAGGATTACCCGCCATCCAGATCGCCAGCAAGGCAATCAGCAGTACCATCAAACGGCCAACCCAGACCAGTTCTTTTTGCGAAGCATTTTTACGCAGGAAAGATTTATAGAAGTCTTCCGTCAGGGTACTTGAGCAGACCAGTAACTGACAGCTTAAAGTACTCATTACTGCGGCAAGAATGGCAGCCAGTACCACACCTGCAATCCATGGGTTAAACAGGATTTTGGTCAGTTCCATAAATACCGTTTCAGGATTGGCATTCACTGCAGCTGCCAATTCTGGATGCTGCTGGAAATAGGCGATCCCGAAGAAGCCGGCGGCTACTGCACCACCCAGACATAGAATCATCCAGGTCATGCCAATACGGCGTGCATTTGGAATCGACTTGACCGAATCTGCTGCCATGAAGCGCACCAGAATATGCGGCTGGCCAAAGTAACCCAGACCCCAGGCCAGCAGGGAAATAATCGCAACAAAGCTCAGATCACCCAGAATATTCATTGCTTGAGGACGAGCAGCTTCCAGTGCCAAAGTCACTTGGGACATATCTGAAAATGCCATCAACGTCACGATTGGCGTCAGCAACAGGGCGAAGATCATCAGCCCCGCCTGAATCGTATCGGTCCAGCTCACGGCCAGGAAGCCACCAATAAACACATAGCTGATGGTGGCAATGGCACTGATCCAGAGTGCGGTGCTATAAGACATGCCAAACATGCTTTCGAACAGACGTGCGCCTGCAACCATGCCGGAAGCACAGTAAATCGCAAAGAAAATCAGAATCACGAAAGCCGAAACAATACGCAGGATTTTCTTCTGGTCATTGAAGCGATTCGAGAAATAATCCGGCAGGGTCAGGGCATTGTGCTGGACTTCGGTATGTACGCGTAAACGGCCAGCGACCAGCAGCCAGTTGAGCCAGGCACCAATAATCAGACCGATGGCAATCCACATTTCAGACAGGCCGGAAAGATAAATTGCACCGGGCAGACCCATCAGTAGCCAGCCACTCATGTCGGAAGCCCCTGCAGAAAGTGCAGTTACGAAACTCCCTAAACGTCGGCCCCCTAAGATGTAATCGGAAAAGTTGCTTGTCGCACGATAAGCGATCAGGCCAATCACCACCATGGCGACAATATAAAAAAGAAAGGTAATTAAGGTTGGATTTAGGGAGCTCATACGGTATCCATTTTTAAGTTGGACAGTAGATCGAAATAAGGATTGTGACAGATGCGAGAAACTTTAATCCGAAAGTCAGGCAACATCGAATCCAGGAGATTTCAAAAATAAACGCGAAATTTAACCATAAATTCACAATCTTTGCTGAGATTTTCTTATTTTCAAGAGAAATAGGCAACCAATTGGCTGCCTATTATGAAGTATTTATTAAATCTAGTTAGGACGTCCCATCACACCACGAATGGTATTCAGCACATCAGCAGGCAGTACCACAGTCTTGGCATTTGGCGATTTGGCCATATCTTGCATGGCTTTAATATACTGTTCACCGAGTAAATAGGCGACCGGAATTTCATTATCACCAATGGCGGAAGTCACCATGTCAATTGCACGTTGTGAAGATTCAGCCAGTACCACTTGCGCTTCAGCATCACGACGAGAGGCTTCCAGACGGCCGTCCGCTTCCAGAATCGCGGCCTGTTTTTCACCGTCAGCTTTGGTGACTGTCGCACGACGCTGACGTTCCGCAGCTGCCTGTTCTTCCATCGCAGTCTGCATGGTGATAGAAGGTTTAATATCCTGAATTTCCACAGTCTTTAGGGTAATACCCCAGTCCGAGATATCATCGGAAATACTGGATTTTAAGCGTGCCTTGATATGGTCACGTGAAGACAAGGCATCATCCAGATCCATTTCCCCGACAATCGAACGCAGTGAAGTCTGTACCAGGTTCTGAATTGCCCATGAGTAGTTTTCAATCCCGTACACGGCTTTTTCCGGTGTGGTCAGGTTGATATAGGCCACGGCATTCATCAGCAGGACAGCGTTATCACGGGTAATCACTTCTTGTGAAGGAATATCCAGAACGATATCTTTGGTTGTGACTTTATAGGCAACTTCATCTACATAGGGAATAACAAAATTCAGGCCAGGATTTAGCGTGGTATGGTATTTCCCCAGACGCTGTACAATCCATTTGTAGCCTTGCGGTACAATCCGCACCCCTTTAAAAATGGTAATTGCCACAAAGGCCAGAAACGCGATAACAATGATAGAACCACCAGACATAGCTTATTCACCTTATTGATTTTGATAATGTGTGCTGTGAGGTTGTACGACCAGGTCGTTTCCAAGAATATCCACGACGCGAACACGGTCACCGACCTGAACTGGGTCCAGAGTTCGGCATTCCCATTCATCAGAGCCTAAAACTGGCATGGGAAAGCGTACCCGGATTTGCCCATGATCCAGATTGATCTGAATCACCATACCAATCTGGCCAATCGTTGCCTCACGCGACAGACCCGCTTTAGTCTTGTCGGTGGAAAGCGGTTTGATAAACTTGAACCAGAGCAGCGTACACAGTACAGAAAGTATGATCCAGGTCAGGATCTGGGTGGTCAGTCCCATCATCGGGAACATCCAGTACAGGACACCAACCATGACGGCACCAATCCCGAACCAAAGGGCAGCAAATGCGGGCAGCAGTAATTCTGACAGGATCAGAAGGATGCCTAATACAAACCAGTGCCAAGGTTCAAGAACTAATTCCATATCGTGACCTATATCGCTAAGTATTTAATTAATCATCATCTTTATATGATTGATCTTCAATGTAGCAGATGCGGCCGCAGATGAATATAAAAAAATCGTGCATCAAAATTTAGCCTGACGCGGCGGTTTAAGTGCTGCAGGAGACTGCTTGAAATCAGTAATTGCTTTTTCAATGGCACGAATTTTCAGCTGGGCTGCTTTTTCACCTTCCAGAATGGTCGCATTACTGGATTTCAGGTCTAAAGTACCGATATGGCCGACTTTGGGCTGGATCACCACATTGGCCTGACTCAGTTCCTCATGAATGCTTTGCTGTCCCATAATATTCAGGGTCTGATCTAGGACACCCCACATGTTCAGGGCTTTATTGCCATCTGGGCGTGCCGAAATATCCACGGCAATGACAATATCAGCTCCCATATCTTTGGCGGTCTTGACCGGAATCGGACTGACCAGGCCGCCGTCAACATATTTGGTGCCGCCAATCACGGCAGGCACAAACACATTCGGAATACTGCAGGACGCGCGAACTGCCTGGCCGGCATTGCCTTTAATAAAATCTGCCTTGCGGCCATTGTCCAGACGAGTGGCAACAGCAGCAAAGCGAATCGGGAACTGCTCAATCGGTTTGTTCGCTACATTCTTGTTGACGAAATCCTGCAATTTTTGTCCGGCAATAATCCCTTGCCGGTTCAAGGTTAAATCGCGGATATCCGACTCTTTAAAATTTAGGGCAATCTGCTGTAACTGATAAGGGGATTTGCCGCTGGCATACAGACTGCCGACAAAACTGCCGGCACTGGTACCGGTGACGATTTTCGGTTTAATGCCATGTGATTCGAGTACTTTAATCACACCAATATGGGCAAAACCTTTGGCACCGCCACCACCGAGAGCAAGTGCGACGACGGGTTCGCGGGCTTTGATAGGCGTGGTAGTGGTGGGTGTTTTAGTGGCTTTGTCACAGGCTGCAAGACTTAAACCAAGACAGCCAATCAAGGCATAATGGGCTAACTTCATTATAAAACTGGTGATTAAATCAACAAAATTTAGGCTATCACATCAAAAAAAGCCGTATTTGCCTAGTCTTTTTTCAAAAGCTTTTGTAACGGCTTGGCTACCCACTCTGGATTTTTGGCCGAGAATTTTCCTTCATAATACTGATAAATCTTTTCCAGATCATATTCATAGTCACCGGTCAGATGGTATATACCCAAGATGTGAATGGTCTTGATGTCATAGTCAAAGGAAAACATCACAATCGGCAAATGCGCCGCTTTGGCAATATGATAAAAACCACTGCGGATTTTTTCAGGACCCTTGCGTGAGCCTTCTGGTGCCATACCGACCCAGATTTGAGGTGATTTTTCAATAATCTCGACAATCTGTCGGGTATGACCTTGTGGACTATCCCGCACGACTGGAACGACCCCAATCCATTCCAGAA
This sequence comes from Acinetobacter sp. SFD, assembly GCF_001647575.1. Classification (NCBI taxonomy): domain Bacteria; kingdom Pseudomonadati; phylum Pseudomonadota; class Gammaproteobacteria; order Moraxellales; family Moraxellaceae; genus Acinetobacter; species Acinetobacter sp. SFD. The sequence goes on along the minus strand of NZ_LSZJ01000011.1, from coordinate 307,370 downwards.
CCGGCTTGAGGGGAGTGCGAAATAGGCTATCTTTACCAAAAATCGTAATCTGAATACCGAGACCGAGCAGGGCGTTAAAACCGAGCCAGGCATCAATATTTGAAGTATGCGGAGAAATAATGGCCACAGCTTTGGGCAAATCGGGAAATTCTCCTTCCAGACGCCAGCCCTGAGCCAAGAAAAGTTGCCTGAAAAAAGTCCGGCTCAGTTTGCTGCCACGAGCCGGGACATGCGGCGGTAACCGGGGGAAACGTGTCTGGGTCATTACTTCTGTCTCTTCCTGAAACTAATTTTTCTTTATTTTTGATTATATTAGACTGTTGTAAAATCCGGATCATTGGCAAAATGTATGGCATCTTAAATGCCGTTAATGCATTTTCACCCTAAGGACTTGGCCTGCATATGCGGAATATCTATATCTTACTGTTTTCGCTGTATTGGGCACAGGGGCTTCCGGTCGGATTTATGACGCATGCCTTGCCGGTCATTCTGCGGGCTGAAGGGGTATCACTGGCGCATATCGGGGGCTTTGGCCTGCTGATGATACCGTGGTCGATCAAAATATTCTGGGCGCCTTTAGTTGATCGGCATGGATCGAGTGCCAAAGGTCATTACCGTAGCTGGATTATTCCCTTGCAATGGCTGTCAGTTACTGTCTTGATTGGACTTTCTTTTCTACCCATTCAGGCTTTGAACCAGCCGCTATATTTACTGCTGTTTTTTATCATGCTTTTGCTGATGAATGGTATTGGCGCCACGCAGGATATTGCGACCGATGCACTGGCAGTCAATATTCTGAAAAATGAGCAGCAACACTGGGGCAATACCTTTCAGGTGATTGGTTCGCGTCTGGGATTCATTGTCGGAGGCGGGGCCATATTATGGCTGCTCGATTTGCTGCAATGGCAAAGTACTTTTCTGTTGCTGGCTGCGCTGGTTTTTGTTAATACTTTACCGATTTTACTTTTTAGAGAACCTCAGCATTCAAAAATTATCACGCCAGCTGATAAAGGACCTGCACTCAGCAATATAAAAACCTATTTTCAATACTTTTGGTCAGATTTAACCTTGGCGAGGTGGCTTCTGGTTTTACTGACCTTTAAAATCGCCGATGGTTTATCCGGGCCTTTATTAAAACCGTTAATGGTAGATCTCGGGCTGAGCTTTAGCCAGATTGGCCTTTATGTCACCATGTTAGGTGCATTTGCGGCACTGATTGGGGCCGGATTGGCTGGCTGGTGTCTGAAATACTGGTCACGTAGCCGGAGTTTACTGATTTTCTCTGTTCTGAAAGTCATGACTTTAATGGCTTATGCCTGGCTGGCTGCCCAGTATGAAATCCAAAATAAAGTAGAAAACTGGATCATTTATCTGATTAATGCCGCCGAAGATATGATCTCTGCCATGCTCTTGGTGGTCATGCTGACCTTGGTCATGCAATACAGTCGCAAGCATCTGGCCGGTACTGATTTTACCTTTCAGGTGGCGCTGATGGCCACAGTGAGTGGTGGGTTATATAGTCTGAGTGGGATATTCGGGGATTATTGGGGGTATGCACAGTATTTAACATATATTGTATGGATCAGTGTGTTTTTATTATGGCCTATCGTATTTTGGGGTAGAACACAGCAAGACTCCTGATCATTGCAACGCATCAATTAAAGCCGTATTAAAAACAATCAAATTATTTTAAAAGTGTCGTTAATACATATTTTAGCTAAAAGTATGAGATAAAAATGATTTCAAACTGAGTCTAAAATTGTTAAATTTCTGATGTTTTTATACGGCTTATTATGTAGGTATAGTAAAAAATCATAAATCCAGTAAAATCATGTAACATGATAAGGATGGTTTTTAACTATGCATATTGTTCGTGAGTGATCTCGCGAGATAATAAAATAAGTCAATTTATAATTATAGATATTCCCCACGCTTTAGATTTTAGTGGGAATCAGTGAGCTTTCAAAGCCAATGAACGTTTGTTCAATATGGAGAATTTAATGAATCAAGTTTTAACACGAAAGTTTTTAGTTAAGGGATTAGCAGTCGCAGTAACAACCTTGATGATGGGGACGGTTGCACATGCTGAAACACAAGAGCAAAAAGAAATTAAGCAGCTGCGTCAAGAAGTTGAAGCACTAAAAGCATTAGTAACACAGCAGCAACAAGTTCAGCAAAATCAAGCCGTGCAGATTGAACAAGTTAAAGCAGCACCACAACCATCAGCAGCTGCACCGAAAGCACTAAGTACAAAATCAGATACTGAAGTGAAGCTATATGGTTTCGTTCGTGGTGATGCAAACTATATCATTGAAGGTTCAGCAGGAGACTTCTCTGACGTTGCTAAAACCAATGGTCAAACCAGAGACAAGTTAGTCGCAACCGCAAAAACAACACGATTGGGTTTAGATTTTAAAACCAGTGTTAACGGTGCAGAGGTTGGCGGTAAACTTGAAAGTGATTTTGCAGGTACTAACGATTCATTCCGTATACGTCAAGCATATTTAACCTATGAAAATTGGTTGATTGGTCAAACCCAATCTAACTTCTTGTCAAATCATGCACCGTTTATGATTGATTTCAGCACCAACGTCGGTGGTGGTACTACCCGTCTACCAATGGTTCGTTATGGTTTTGATTTGACACCAGCAACGCAATTGTTCTTGGCGGCAGAAAAACCAAACTCAAGTGCTGCACAGACTGAATTCAATGCCCAAGGCCAAAGAGTAAGTGTTGAACACATCAAATCAAGCGTACCAACATTGACTGCTAAATTGGCACACAACTTTGATGACAAAAAAGGTAATGCGTCTGCGCGTGCTTTAGTTGAAGTTTATAAAGATGAAGACACTAATAAGCGTAAAGCAGGTTGGGGTCTAGCAGCAGGTACAACCTATCAAGTAATTGATCCTTTAAAAGCGACGCTGGATGTCAGCTATACCAAAGGTGTAAACGGTATTTTGTATGGTACCAATGCCAATGCTGCATTCGTAGATGATGAAGGTAACCGTAATATTGAGCAAAATGAAATTTGGGCGGTACAAACGGGCTTAACGTACAGTATTTTACCTAACTTAAAAACCTCACTTGGTTATGGTGCATTGTTTGCTGATAAAGACTCAGACTATGCAGACCTCAATGAGGCTGCAAACAAAGAGGTACAACAAGCATGGTTAAACTTGGTGTATTCACCAGTTAAACCGCTTGAGTTTGGTGTTGAGTATGTCAACGGTGAGCGTAAAACCTTTAATAATGAAAAATTCAAAGATAACCGTATTGGTTTAATGAGTAAATATAGCTTCTAATTGATGATGTGAAGCTAAATATAAAAAATCCCACCACTTGGTGGGATTTTTTATATCAATACCTTGGGAGAAGGTTATTTTGAATAAAGCATAGGGATTTTTGTACAGGCTTAGAATACAAATTCTAATCGAGAGTTTTATTTTCCTATCAAAAAGCGGTGCTTCAGCATCAATTTTTTATGCTTAAAACAACAAAACTTAGCAATTTTAGGTCTAATCTACCCAGTTTCGGGCTGTTACCATGACTGAAAGTTTCAACATTTTGATTTGAACATTATGACGATCCAAGCCGTTTTATTTGACCTTGACAATACCTTGACCCACCGTGATCTGACTACACAGGCCTATAGCCGTTATCTGGCAGAATATTATGCTCCAGCATTGGCACAGGTCGATTCAGATAAAATTATCGAGATTGTAAGACGTATTGATAATGGCGGTTATCCTAAAAAGGAACTGCTGACGCATGGCAGTATTGGCGCTTCGGCTGCTTATGCCTTATTGCAGGAATTGTCTTGGTTAAATCCTCCGAGCATAGAGGAACTGGCCCAGTTCTGGTTTCGCCAGTTTGGTCGTTTCGCTGTAGAAATGCCACAAGCAATACAAGTATTAAAACAGCTGAAAGATCAGGGTTATCAGCTAGCCATTGTTTCCAATGGCGGACATGATACCCGTTTGAATACGATTCGGGGTTTGGGTATTGAAACTTATTTTGATGAAATTATCAGTTCAGGACTGGTAGGCTTTAACAAACCACAGCCGGAAATATTCCAGATCACCGCAGAGCGTTTAGGCGTGCAATCTGCACAGTGCCTGTATATTGGAGATCATCCAGTCAATGATGTACAGGGAGCAAAAAATGCCGGCATGAATGCCTTATGGATGCAGGGCTTTCATGCCGATGCCGAACATATTCAGCATAAAATTCAGCATCTGCCGGAAATTTTTGCCCATTTGCAGTTATTAAATCGCGCTTAAGTTACTCTTAAACAGTCAAGTGTTTCGGACCACTGCGTAGAATCGCAGCGCGGGCATTGCTGGTCGGCACTCGAAAGAGTTTGTACCTGTCCACAGTAAATACAGGCATATAGCTCATTGGCCTTGACCTGTTTGACAATAGAACAGCTTTTAGGAAAAAGAGGAAGACCGGGCTTTACTTCATCATCGCTAAATAATAACACACTGAATTTACCGTCAGTTTCCAGTAAACCTGTACGGACCTGACCGAGATGCTCAACACCTTGCTGTCGCATTTCGGCAAAGAATTCATCATGCGACATTTTACCTTTTTTAATCTCTTCAACGACCAACAGTCCATCTTCTACAATATAAATGGGTTTACCTTCCAGTAAGTCTTCAAACCACTGATATTTCATCATGAGCCAGGTGGTCAGACGATACATGATAATAATGACCGACATCACCAGAACCGCCTGAATCAGAGGAATATCTTCGGTAAACATCGGATCGCCAGCAATCGAACCCAAGCTCAAAATGATAGCGACTTCGAAGATGGAAAGTTGCCGTACCCCGCGTTTTCCGGTCAGGCGCAGAAACAGGATAATCATCGTGTACATCAGGGCACAACGCAGCAAAATTTCTGCGGTAAACGCCCAGGTGGTGTCATGTATAAATATCGTGGCCCAGTCCATTTAGATTCTTGATCCTCATTTTGCTCTTTGGCTCGAGTCTAGCAATATCAGTATTTTATTTGCTGCTGTGATTGTGTAAGTTTATGAATAGAAATAGATTCTATTTAAACAAGAAGATTGAGCTAAAAAATCCAGCTATTTAATTTATTCAAAATAAGATATATATTTCATGTAAAAAATGCATAAAAAATCAGCAGATTAACTTTGAAGAAGATCACATTCTTTATGGCCTATTATCAAGTCAAAATTAATTCTATCTATTTGAAATTTAAAAATATTAATGTAACTTAATTTTTCTGAAATTGTTGAAAGTGTTTGGAAATTTGTAAGAAAATCACTTCATTTCTATAAACATCTGTAGTTTGTGGCCTGAAAAATAGAGTGATTACACTACTTTAATAAACTGTTTTTAAATTAGAAATTTGATTTTGATTTCCACCAAGGGATGTATTGTGAAAAAAATATTCACGCTTTTAACGGTTATGGGTTTAAGTACAGCAGTCTGGGCAGATGCACAGTGGGATTATACTCAGCCTGAACAATGGTCAACTTTGAGCCAGAAATATTCGGCCTGTAACGGTCTGAACCAGTCACCAATCAATATTGAGCGAACAGTGAAAGCAGAACTGGAACCGCTCAAATTCAGCTATAACACCATGATTCATGCGATCGAAAATAAAGGTCATACTGTTCAGGTGGATTTTGCGCAAGGTGGCGAATTGCAACTGGATGGCGATACCTTTGTGCTAAAACAGTTTCATTTGCACAGCCCGAGCGAAAACCTGATTAAAGGCAAAAGCTATCCACTGGAAATCCACTTTGTCCATGCCAATGCCAAAGGTGAGCTGGCTGTCGTGGGGATGATGTTTGAACAGGGACAGGAAAGCAAAATGCTCAAACATATGTGGAACCGTTTACCGAAAAAGCAGGGCGAGAAAGTGGTTTTAAAAACGCCACAAGCGGTGAATCAGATGTTGCCTAAAAATCTGGATTATTATCGTTTTAGCGGCTCGCTGACCACACCGCCGTGTTCTGAAGGCGTACGCTGGCTGATCCTGAAAGATATTCAGCAGGCTTCTGCCAAGCAGATTTCGGAATTTGCCAAACTGATGGGACACCCAAATAACCGTCCGGTGCAGTCCTTGAATGGCCGTGTAGTGTTGGAATAATCAATAGGAGAGCGAAAAAGCAGACTTTGGTCTGCTTTTTTTAATTCTGATACAAATTTCGAAAGGGCACACTGAAAAGGACTTTGTGACCAAAGCTGAAAGATTTAATATGGATATTATTTCTTCTTTGACCTTCTCCTGCCATGCTCTTTGACTTGAAAACCATGATTCAGCCGTTCACAGCGCTTTCGCCACAGCAGAAGAAGCTGGATCATCTGATTGATAAAATCGAGCAACAGAAACAGGAATTACAACAATGGCAACAGGCTGAAGAAGATCTGCAGCAATATACCCATAAAACATTTATGCCGGTCTACCATGAATTGCATGGCGTACTGTTCAAGCAGCTGGAACAGCTTTGGAAGCACCTGCAGGAAACCACATTTTCAAAGGCAGAACTGGTGGTACTGGATGAAAAGATTCAGTACCTTGCAAATTATCTAAAAGACTCTCAGGCCATGTCGGTGCAACAAGCCCATAAAGTGAATGAAATCTTCACTTACTATCAGCAACGTGCCGAACATGCCCAATTTAGAAAAAGCCAAAAGAAAATAAATGAACTGGAAACATTCTTTAAGAATGAGAATCCCTCAGATCTTGCAGATGTAGAAGTATTTGAAGAATGGGAATCAGATCATTTTCAGCAGGCACGTGAGCAAGCCAGGTTAAAACGCCAGCAGGAAAAACAGGCACAGGTTACAGCGATGGCAGAGCAGTCATTGAAAACCGTATATTTAAAAATTGCTGCCATCATTCACCCTGACCGTGAAGTGAATGATGTCAAAAAAATCAAGAAAACTGAATTATTGCAACGTGCCAATGAGGCTTATGCAGAGCAGGATCTGTTTACGTTACTGAAAATGCAACTGCAGATTGAACAAGATCAGGAAGTTTCACAAAAAGGTTTAAGCGCAGAGCAACTCAAGTTTTATCAACTGGCTTTGGATGCACAGAGCCAGAAATTACAAGAGCAGATTGATGCCTTGATTCATAGATTGGTCTGGTCATCGAAAACCAGAATTGCGGTGAAAAAGGGGAAAGGGAAAGTTCAAATTGCTGATCTGTATAAGCAGATTGACGAAGATACTTCAGCCATCAAACAGCAGATTAAAGTAGAAAAAGAACGCCTGATGTATATCAAAAAGGTGAGTGGCTTGGAGATGTTTTTAAGGCATGGGATGCTTTAACTTAATTAGAATTGCCTCTCCCTTGCGCAGCAGTGCTGCTCATCACTTGCGCTTCGTTTTAAAGCAGTGCTTTAAAACTTGCTCAGGAGAGGGGAAATCCATTACAGAATAACTTTAAGCTAGAATTTCAATATTGGAATTAAATAACAATAATTAAAGTCACAATGAAAGTTTCTTCTCCCTTTGGGATGAGAAGCACTGCTTCGCAAGGGGGAGAGGGAAAATAACAATGAAAATAGATCCTCAATTATTAGAATTCGCCAAATCAATGCGCCACACCGCCACCGATGCAGAACACTTCATGTGGCAACTGCTACGTGCCAAGCGTTTTATGAATCTTAAATTCCGTCGTCAGCATGTGATCAAACCCTATATCGTAGATTTCTACTGTCATGAAATTGGTTTAGTGATTGAGCTGGATGGTAGTCAGCATGGAACAGATGAGACAAAAGAATATGATGCTGAACGCACCAAGTTTTTAGAGGCTTTGGGTTTAACCGTTGTGCGGTATTGGAATCATGATGTGTTGAGAAGGATGGATGTCGTGTTGGAGGATTTGTGGCAGAGATGTTTTGAATTAAAAAGCAAAATCACCTCTCCCTAACCCTCTCCTGAGAGGAGAGGGAACTCCATTCTGGATTTCACATAGGCATGAAATCAGGTGACGGCTCCCTCTCCCTATGGGAGAGGGCTGGGGTGAGGGTTTCAACTATGAAAAAATTATCTTTAAGTGATGGTCTAGCATTTTGAAAAATAATAGAAAAATGTATTATCACAAGGAGTTATGTTATTGGGATAATTAAATGGAAAATTTTTTCTTGGAATTACAAGAATTTAATCCTTTAGACATTTTAGAATTATTAGATAAAAGAAAATTAAATGATAGTTCAAAAAAAGGAGAAATTTGGGAAATCACAAATGAGATCAAACCAATTGATTTATTTTGCTATTTATCAGCAAAATATGGTGATCCCAATGGAATTTTAACAATATTAAAAAATGATCATTCAGATAATTTAATTCATTGGGATTGGATGTTAGATTCCCCTAAAGGACTAGTTCATATTCAAGGACATAATTTCAGAACAGAAATACATGTTAGTGGTGAAGTTATCGAGTCAGGACTAAATAAGTTCGATTTCATTAGCCAAATCAAAGCAGATTTTAAAAATTATGGACAAGGTATATCCATAACTAAAAAGTCATTGGAAAAATGGACTGAATTTATTAATCCGTATTATCGTATTAAGTCTACGATTGAACAAAGTTTTATAAAGTTAAATGAGCTGAATTTAAACTTAGAGCAAGATCGTATAGATTTAAAGATCACTCAAAATCAATTGGAGTTTGAGGAAGTTCAAGAAAGATGGACACAAACACTTCAAAAATAAGATTTTGCAGTTGGGCAAGTTTTCGGTTTAAGAGCTATGTTGCCTGTTATGGCAGAATCTTTTGTAAATTTCTTATTATTTATATTAGCTAAGCCTGAAATTAAATCAAATGACAGACTCTATCAAACTACTCTTAGACAGCCTATAGATATCAGAGTTCAATCATTGCATTTAAATTGTAATGGATTTTCATCTAATGTTGATTATACAACAGAGGAGTGTAAAAAGTTTCATACTTTGATGAATGAAAGAAATGATCTGCTTCATGGTAATGTAAATATCAATAAGCAGGCATTTGGAAATGTATATTTTGATAAACAAATGCCTATTTTTGATCAATATGAAGATTTTTGGGAAAAAAGTATAGGTGTATCTATTCGGACTATGAATATTCAATCAATTTATGGCGAATATGAAGTTGTGAAAAATTTTATAAATTATATTTTAAGTAAATTAAATGAGAAAATTAAAGAGCAAATAGAACATCTTTTAGAAACATCTAGATTAGGCTTTAATGAGGAAACCAAAAGGGTAGGTATTTTATTTCCACCTTATCTTGTTGATATGAGAGGATTTACCAAATAAAAAAAGGGCTGAATAATCAGCCCTTTATACACAAATTAGATCAAACTAACAACACATTAAAGCGCCGCAATCTGTTCCATATTCGCTTTAATCTTCGCTAACTGGTCAGCAAACTCAGCAAGCTTCACTTTCTCGCCTTCAACCACAGCAGCAGGAGCTTTTGCCACAAAACCTTCGTTAGAAAGTTTGGTCGCAATCTGGTCATGTTGCTTTTGAACCTTGTCCAAGTCTTTTTGTAGACGACCCAATTCCGCTTTAGGGTCAATTAAGCCCTTCATTGGAACGTATACCGATACGTGACCAACGACAGATGATGAAGACAATGGTGGTTGTTCGCCATCAGCCAAGAAGGTAATGCTTTCAACTTTCGCCAATGCTTTGAACAACGGTTCAATACGTGCAATCTGTGCTTTTTCAGCATCAGTGGTATTTTGTAGCAGAACAGGCAATAAGCGCGCATTCCCTAGCCCCATTTCACCACGGATGTTACGCACCGCACCAATCAAACCTTGCAGCCATTGCATATCTGCTTCAGCCTGATCATTAATCAATGCTTGCTCAGCAACAGGGTACGGCGCCAACATAATAGTTTCGCCAGTGATACCGAGTTTCGGCGCAAGTGTTTGCCAGATTTCTTCAGTCAAGTATGGCATTAACGGATGCGCAAGACGTAAAGATGCTTCCATCACCGAAAGAAGAACACGACGTACTTCAGCTTTACGCTCTTCAGATACATTTTCATCGTTTAGAACTGGTTTGGTTAACTCAACATACCAGTCACAGTATTCATTCCAGATGAACTCGTAAATCGCTTGAGCAGCCAGATCTAAACGGTAGGTTGCAAATGCGGTTTGCACCGCTTGTTCCGCTTTTTGCAGACGGCTTACGATCCATTGTTCAGGCAATTCCCAAAGGTCTTGACGTGCTTCTGAACCAATGGTTTGACCTTCGACATTCATCATCACGAAACGCGTTGCGTTCCAGATCTTGTTGGCAAAGTTACGGTAACCTTCAACACGCTTCATGTCGAACTTGATGTCACGACCGGTGTTGGCAAGTGCACAGAAGGTGAAACGAACTGCGTCAGTACCGTAAGACTGAATCCCTTCAGGGAATTCTTTACGGGTCGATTTTTCAATCTTCGCTGCCTGTTTCGGGTTCATGAGTCCTGTAGTACGTTTTTGTACTAATGTTTCAAGATCCACACCGTCAATCAGGTCTAATGGGTCAAGTACGTTACCCTTAGATTTAGACATCTTCTGACCTTCGCCATCACGTACCAGACCGTGAACATACACAGTCTTGAACGGAACTTGAGGCGTACCATCTTCATTTTTCATGAAGTGCATGGTCAGCATGATCATGCGGGCAACCCAGAAGAAGATGATGTCAAAACCTGTCACCAGTACATCTGTCGGGTGGAAGGTATTCAAGAAGTAGTTTGCTTTGTCTTTTGCTTCGTCGCCAGTCCAGCCTAAAGTCGAGAATGTCCAGAGACCTGAAGAGAACCAGGTATCCAGTACGTCTTCATCTTGGTTAAGCTGAACATCGGCAGGAATATTGTTTTTCGTACGAACTTCTGCCTCGTTACGACCTACGTAAACATTGCCTTCTGCATCATACCAGGCTGGAATACGGTGACCCCACCATAATTGACGCGAGATACACCAGTCCTGGATATTGTTCATCCATGCCATGTACATGTTGCTGTACTGCTCAGGCACGAACTTGATACGGCCATCCTGAACCGCTTCAATGGCAGGCTTCGCAAGCGGTGCAATTTTTACATACCATTGGTCAGTCAGTAATGGTTCAACAATCACACCTGAACGGTCACCGCGAGGTGGTTTTAATGTATAAGGTTGAATCTGGTCTAACCAGCCTTCAGCTTCAGCCTGTTCAACGATCTTCTTACGTGCTTCAAAGCGTTCTAAACCAATGTAATCTGCAGGCGCAGGAATGGTTTTAGAAATCTGTTCACCCGCTTTCGCGATGTATTCAAACTCAGCCAGTACTTCAGCATTTTTGTTGAAGATATTGATCAGTGGCAGGCCACAGCGTTTACCCACTTCATAGTCATTAAAGTCATGCGCAGGCGTGATTTTTACACAACCGGTACCGAATTCTTTATCGACGTATTCATCTTTAACGATTGGAACCGCACGACCAGTAATTGGCAGGATGATGTTTTTACCCACCAGATCCGTATAACGCTCATCATCAAGGGCAACCGCAACTGCAGTATCGCCTAACAATGTTTCAGGGCGTGTTGTTGCTACAACGATATAATCTTTACCATCGTGTGTACGCACTGACTTGTCTTCAAAGAAATACTTGAAGTGCCATAACGAACTTTGTTCTTCTTTATCTGACTCTACTTCCAGATCAGAAAGGGCAGTTTGTAATTTTGGATCCCAGTTCACCAGACGCTTGCCGCGGTAGATCAGGCCTTCTTCATGCAGTTTGACAAATACTTCTTTTACCGCATTTGATAAGCCGTCATCCATCGTGAAGCGTTCACGTGACCAGTCTACAGAAGAACCTAAACGACGGATTTGACGGGTAATGTTACCGCCAGACTGTTCCTTCCATTCCCAGACTTTTTCGATGAATTTTTCACGACCCAAGTCATGACGGCTGATACCTTCAGCACCCAACTGACGCTCAACTACCATTTGCGTTGCGATACCGGCATGGTCCGTACCTGGCTGCCAAAGCGTATTTTTACCAGACATACGGTTATAACGGGTCAGCGCATCCATGATGGCATTGTTGAAACCATGACCCATGTGCAGGCTGCCAGTGACGTTTGGCGGCGGAATCATGATACAGAAAGATTCGCCTTTTTGAGACGGCTTGAAGTAACCGCGCTCTTCCCAGGTTTGGTACCATTTTTTCTCGATCTCGGTCGGATCGTAGGTTGTCGCGATATTTTGCGCTGAGTCAGTCATAGTCTAAACAGATCAAAAGTGAATGAAAAATTGCATCTATTGTAGCAAAAAAAATAGTACATGCGGCAGCTTAACCAAACGCAAACTTTAGCCAATTGGCATGTATAGCAACTCAACGTATGATAGAACCATAAAAAACGCGACTCATCGCAACATATCAAAAAAAGGATAATAAGATGAGCTATAACATTTCCCTCAAGCTTCGGCCCGAAACCCATCAGCGCTTTAAAGAGATCCATTCCAGATTAAATGCCGGCGAACAAAATAGTCTGGCCAGACCCTTAGGTGAAAATCTGGCCGATATGGCCTGTGAAATTATTGACCAGATTTTTGGTGAGATTGTACAACTTGCCAATTCGCCGAACAGTGAGTCTGAAAAAGTGATTCAGCAGATCATTCATACCACCCGTAAATATATGCCCTGGTCGGTCTCCTTATTTGACAATGAACGGCTCATGCCGATGGTGAATTACCTGCATCAAATGACGTATGAGCAGGCCGGTGATGCTTTTGTCCGTTATCCGGTGGAAAAGATGCTGGTGATGGAGCTGCTCGGCTGTGTAGACCAGATGAAAAATGGTAATCACCAGTATGTAACACCGGCCTTAAAAGCCTTTACCCAGGTCATTGATCAGGGCGTGACATACTTAATCCGTGAACCGAAAAAAATGTTGAAATTTAATGTGGTCGTCGATAAAACCTTGAATGGGGTGATTCATTTAACCACCCAGTTAGGCTATAAACGTTTTGATAAACTCAGTCACATCTATGATGCTGATACCATGAGTTATTATTTTGAACATTTACTGGCATTTCTGGAAGACGAAATGCCTCAGCGCATCCATTAAAACAAGGGAAACAGGATTTCATGGCGAAAGTTGAAGACTTAAAGGGAAAAGTGGTCTGGATTACCGGAGCATCTTCAGGGATTGGCAAGGCGATTGCACAACAATGTGCTGCACTGGGCGCACAGGTGGTATTGACTGCACGCCGGCATGAAGAGCTGGAAAAGGTACGTCAGCTTTTAAACAATCCTGAACAGCATATTTCTATCACGGCTGATATCACGGATGAAAGCCAGGTTCGTCATGCCTATGATCAGGTTTTGCAGCAAAAAGGCCGGATTGACTGGCTGATTAACAATGCCGGACTCAGCCAGCGTGCCCTGATTCAGGACACCACCATGCAGACTGAACGTGCCATTATGGAAGTGGATTATTTCTCACAGGTATTTTTGACTAAAACCGTACTGCCCACTTTTCTGGAACAAAAATCCGGACGTATTATCTTTATTTCCAGTGTGGCAGGTTTGCTTGGTACCCAGTATCGTGCATCCTATTCGGCGGCAAAAGCTGCAATTCACATGTGGGCCAACAGCTTGCGTGCGGAAGTCGCTGCGCAGGGCGTGCAGGTTTCGGTGGTTTTCCCGGGCTTTGTCAAAACCAATGTATCCCTGAACGCCTTAAACGGTGAAGGAAAACCGCAAGGACATCCAGATGAAGCGATTGAAAATGGTCTGTCCGCAGAAGATTTTGCGGCTCAGACTGTACAGGCTTTGCAGAACGGCGAAGAATATATCGTGATTGGCGGCAAGAAAGAAAAACTGGGCGTACTGGTTTCACGTATTTCACCAAAAGTTCTGTACAAGATGATCCGTAAAACCAAAGTAAAATAAATCATCCAGAGTAAAAAAGGGCAGGAGCGCCCTTTTTTATGTCTCTTAAAACCTCAATAAAAATAACAATACTTAAAAATGCAATTCATTTCTGGAGGGATTGCACGTACAGGGAAAGCAGCCGATAACATGGATATGCAGAAAATTACCTTTTCACTCTGGTACTTAAGCCAAAAGCCGGTATGTTAATTAAAAATAATAGTGAATTGGAATAAGCTCATTTGATGAAAACACCGGTGCCAGACTACCTCAAGCATGTTTTAACTTCCTGCCGTGACAATGATAAAGGTGCCCTGGCAGATTATATTCCTGAGCTGGCAGCAGTAGACCCGGATAAGTTTGCTTTGGCACTCTCGACCGTAGATGGCACGATCTATTCAACCGGTGATGACGAGGTTGAGTTTACCATGCAGTCCATGTCCAAGCCCTTTGCCTATGCTCTGGCTTTGCAGAAAGTCGGCTTGACCAAGGTCATGGAAAAAGTAGGCGTGGAGCCTTCGGGCGAGGCCTTTAACCAGATTTCACTGGAGAAGGATTCCAATATTCCGAAAAATCCGATGATCAATTCGGGTGCAATTACCACCCATTCCCTGATTCCCTATAAACGAACAGTATCCCGTGCGGAACAGTTACGCCGTTTTTTAAGTGGTCTGGCGGGGCGTGAGCTGAGTTTTGATACCGAAGTATATACCTCTGAACTGAAAACAGCATTTCGTAACAGATCCTTGGGTTATATGCTACGTACAGTGGGGGTACTGGAAGAAGATCCAGAAGCGATTGTAAATGGTTATATCAAACAGTGTTCAATTAAGGTGACGGTCAAAGACCTGGCGATGATCACCGCGGTACTTGCCAATGGCGGGATTCAGCCACAAACCGGTAAAAAATTGCTGGACCGTTCTGTGGTGCGGCAAGTCCTGAGTGTGATGCTCACTTGCGGGATGTATGATGCTGCCGGTGACTGGCTGACCACGGTGGGTATTCCGGCTAAAAGTGGGGTCGCAGGCGGTATTATCGGCGTGTTGCCGGGACAGGTGGGTATAGCTGTATTTTCTCCGCGCATTGATGAGCATGGACATAGTGCGCGCGGCGTCGAAATTTTTGAACGTATGTCCCGGGAAATGGGACTGCATTTGATGGAAGGAACGCCCTCGGCACAAACCATTTTGCAAAGCCGTTATCTCACTGGTAAGAGGGACCATGTGGTGGTGTACGAACTGCGTGGCGTATTACAGTTTACCGAATCGGAAATGCTGCTACGTATATTGCAAGATGAACCGGAAGGCAAAAAACGGATTGTACTAGATCTGACCAATTTGACCTTAATTCATAATGTCGGTGCCCGGATGTTATTTGAAGGCGTGGCCCGTTTGAAGAAGGATGGCCATCCAGTCGTGGTGGTTGACTCGGAAGGAATTTTGAGTGAAGCACAGATGAAGGGCAATAAAAGGGTGGTGGTCAGAGAAAAACTGGACAAGTATCTAGAAAAGTTTCAATAAATATTTTTCTATCATCTTGTTTGAAAGCAAGGTTTATCCTGCTCGCCTTGATTGAAAGCAAGGTTTATCATCCACGCCAGGAAATTAAAAAGCCCCGAGAATTCGAGGCTTTTTATTGGGTGTTATTTACTTAATATGCTCTGCAATATCGCTAAAGATAACACCTAAACCATATGCCCCGGCATCCGGATAGCCCAAGCTACGGTCACCCACAGTTCCGGCACGTCCCATACGTGCCACGATATCTTTGGTCGATTCCGCACCTTTTACCGCAGCCGCTGCACCCAACACAAAGTTTTCCTTAAATGTTTTATCGGTATTCGCAGCCCATGAATCTGCACAAGGAACCAAAGCATCAATCAGGGTTTTGTCACCCACTACCGCGCCACGACCAAATGAGCGTTCACCTGTGATTTGAATACCTCTTACCGCAGCTTGAAGCATCTCGGCAAAATCTGCCACAGTTAATGTGGTTTTGCCTTGAATGGCTTTACTCGCTGCACGAAACGCTGAACCCCAGATTGGACCCGACGCACCGCCACAGTGCTCCATGATAATCATTGAACTGTTCAGCAAAAAATCATCCATGTGCTGCGCTTGAATCAGGCTTTGCCATTCGCGTTTCAGTTGTTTGAAACCTTTAGCTACACTCATGCCAAAGTCACCATCGCCTGCATGGGCATCCAGCTCGCAGAATGGCACTTCGTTTTTGATAATACAGGCAGCCATTACGTCAACGACATAACGCATATTTTCTATCGTGAACTGTTCATTTTGAATTTCAGCATGTTCTGGCTGAGTTTCGACTTCCGTATTTATTACATCTTCTGCTGCGGCATTTTTTGTTGAGAAGATTAAAGGCTGTGCTGCTGAGCCATCCATTTTAAGAGCAGGCGTGTTGGCTTCCGCATCTAAGTAGCTTTTTAGCTCATCATCGACTGCCAGAAGAGACACCGATGCACCATTCATGTCGATACTGGTCATGTAGTTACCAACAAAAGTACGGTAAATCTTGATGCCTTTGCGCGCCAGATGTTCGCACACATCGTTATTAAAGACATACAGCTCTTGCATTGGTGTTGAACCAAAGCCGTTGACTAGAACAGCAACTTCAGTCAGATCAGGGCGGTCCAGAAATAGGTCATCGATAATTCGTTGTGCCAGTTCTTTGGATGGTAGAATTTTTTCACGGCGGATACCCGGTTCGCCGTGGATGCCGACGCCGTATTCCATTTCATCATTCGCCAAGGTGAAGGTGGGTGTGCCTTTGGCAGGAACGGTACATGAGGTATAGGCGAAACCAAGACTAATCACGTTATCTGCTGCTTTTTGAGCCACAGCTTTGACTTTCGCAAGCTCTAAACCTTTAGTGGCTGCTGCACCTGCAATTTTGTGCACGAAGATGGTACCAGCAACACCACGACGACCCACGGTATAAAGGCTGTCTTTAACGGCAATATCATCCGCCACTTTGACATAATCGACTTTAATGCCATCTTCCGCAGCCAATGCTGCGCCATTCTGGAAATTCATCATATCACCAGAATAGTTTTTGATGATCATCAACACGCCTTCGTCTGTTGCGACATGCTGTAGGGCTTTATATACCTGAATTTGAGATGGCGATGCAAAAACGTCACCGCATACAGCCGCGTCTAACATGCCTGTACCGACAAAGCCTGCATGTGCAGGCTCATGACCAGAACCACCGCCACTGATCAGTGCCACGTTATTATGTTTTTCTTTTCGTGAAATTATTTTGTGCGATTCGGTAAATTGCAGTTCTGGATGGGCAAGTACAAAGCCTTTGCACATTTCGACAACCAGGTTTTCAGGGTTGTTGATGAGTTTTTTCATTGTTGCACCAATGGGTTAAATGGGAGAGGTAAATTTTTGTTAAGTATGCGGAATTGTAGCGGGTTTGTCTGACTAAAATATGTAAAAACGGGTGGGGTTGGGATGCTGTAGCAAAGAAGTTTAAATTTAATCCCTCCCAACCTCCCTTTAAAAAGGGAGGAGTTGTCACGTAATATATTTGATACGTGAAATTCCCCTCTTTCCCCTTGCGCCATATGGCTCAGAGTTAGGGGAGATTCCAAAAAAAAAGAGAATAATAATGAAACCCTACAATAAAAATTTAAAACAAGCTTCACGGGATTTACGCAATAACATGACCGATGCTGAAAAGCTGTTATGGTCACGGCTGCGGAACAAGCAAATTTTAGCTTTGCAATTTTATCGGCAAAAGCCGATTTTGAATTACATCGTGGATTTATACTGTCCTGCAGCTAATTTGGTGATTGAGTGTGATGGCAGTCAGCACTTTATAGATGAAGGCTTAGATGCAGATCGGATTCGCGATGAAACATTGGCTCAACTTGGTTTAAAGGTGCTTAGATTTGATAATAGTCAGGTGATGGGGCGGATTGATGATGTAGTGGAAGTGATTTATCAATTTATTCAACAAGAATCCCCCCTAACTCCCCCTTTTGCAAAGGGGGACTTGCCACGAATTTAATCGCGGTTTTGGATTCGTGCTGTTCCTCCCTTTTCTAAAGGGAGGTTAGGAGGGATTTATGCAGGTTCAGCTTCTTCTAGTAAGGTTACTTCAGGAATTAAAGCTTCCAGCTCCGAAATATCACTCCAATGCACGGCTCCTTCAGGAAGAACAGCTTCATTGAGATCAAGTAAAGCATCTAAAAGTTGTTTGATTAGATCATATTTTTCAGGAGCTGATTTGATCTTTGATATACAGTGTTCAGGCTTATTTGTGCTTATAATTTCTGAGAAATAAGCATGCTCAAAATTAATAATAGAACTTATCACCTTACAATTATCTCCCATTTGATCACTAATCTTAATATTATTAGTCCAGGCAGGATTTGTTATTTCTATAATCTCATAAACTTTATTTTTAAGAGTGGATTGTTCCTTGTTTAGTCGACGACTTTTACAGGTAGGAGTATCTGAATCGTGCAAGACATAGTAAGTGTTTTTAAAATGATTTAATACTTTCATCATTGAGGCAACAGTTACTTTTCCTCTAGCTCTAATAATATTTAAATCATCATAAACTTGATTTCCATTCTTACTTTCATTATCACGAATATAGTTAAATGCAGCGTACTCAGTATCGCCCTCAACAATTAAAATTTTTCCACCGAAAAAAGCATGTGAAATATGTGAATCAAATAAATTGATCAGTTTTAAATTTTCTTTGTCAATAGCGTCTAATTGAGTTTGCTCAGGTGAAAATAATGTTGTAGTTTCGATTTCATTACACGAGCTTTTTTCGACTCGCATAACAGTGGTATTGTCTTTAGTTAAATCAATAAAATTAGGAGAGTGAGTGGCGATCATTATTTGCCAATTATCGCTATCTGGTAACTCATAAAGTACATCACGAGCATTTGCTATAGCCAGTGGATGTAGACTTACCTCGGGTTCATCGAGTAATAGAATATGTGATGTATTTGCACCTAATTCTTCGTGTTGAGCTTTGTTGCCTTTTTTGGCTTTAATTCCCTTATCCGCAAGTAATTTTAAAATAGTCCAAAGAGCCGTTCGGCGACTACCACTACCTTGCTTCTCTAATGGAAATTTTTCACCACTAATTGAGCCCATTTGTACATCGAATTCGTCACCTAAAATTGAAATTGAGTCTGGTATTTCAGAATCTGCAGTTGTTATTTTTAATTCGTGGTATGGAAATATTTTACCAATAATTGCATTTGCTTCTGTTTCTAAGGATGCTATATCATTTTGTTGCTGAGATTTTGTAGAATCTTTTAGGCTAACTAGAGAATTAATGATTTTCTCATAATCAGTTTCATTATCTTCAGCATTAGTTTTAAAAGACTTGATAGCAGTGTCGAGTAAGCTTTTAAGAAGAGATTTTATAGCTCTAGCTTGAATTTCAGGTTCATCAAAGGTACTTACACGATGTGGCTTAGGACGTTTGGACTTGGCGACATTGTTTATACCCCATGGCATTTTTTCTGCATCAGAACCTATAGCAAATCTTCCTTCATTAACATTGAAACCTACTCTTTCAGGCGGTTTTTTAGTAGCTTTCCATGTCCATTTTTCTTTAACTAGATAAGTGTCGGTTGATATTGACTGACACCATTCATCGCCAGGCTTGGTATCAATTGTTGCTATTGAATGTACTTCAATTTCAGGAAAATTTTCAGGATCAACTTGATTATTATGAAAATCACTTTCTTCCAATTCTAGACAGTCTGTTACAGCTTCGATTGCTTTAAGAATTGTACTTTTACCTGCATTGTTTGCTCCAACCAATATAACAATTTTATCAATATCAATAGAAACAGGGTTATTACCAATACATCCAAAATTTTTGATTATTAGTTTTTTGATTTTCGGAATAGACATTCTTATATGCTCTTTTGTTAATTTTTGTATATTGTTTAAGCATTGCATGCTGTTCGTGAAATGTCAAAAATCCCTCCCAACCTCCCTTTAAAAAGGGAGGAGCTTTCACGTAATCAATTTGATCCGTGAAATCCCCCTCTTTTTCAAAGAGGGGTTAGGGGAGATTCAAAATAAAAAATCCCCTCATTCGAGGGGATTTTTTATATTCGATACGAATGGATTCCTCCCCCCTTTATCAAAGGGGGTTAGGGGGATTCAGTGATTTTTAAACCACAGAATCATCCAAATTCGGCGCTAACCAACGTTTCGCTTCATCCAAGGTCCAACCTTTACGCTTCGCATAATCTTCCAACTGATCGCCAGAGATTTTACCCACATTAAAGTATTCAGTTTCAGGGTTTGCATAATAGAAACCGCTCACTGATGAAGGTGGCCACATTGCAAAGCTCGAAGTCAGGTAAGTACCCATCTTCTCTGTCGTACCTAACCAGTCAAACAATGGCGCTTTTTCAGAATGTTCAGGACAAGCAGGGTAGCCCGGTGCAGGACGAATACCCACATACTTCTCTTTAATTAACTCATCATTTGAAAGCTGTTCATCTGCCTGGTAGCCCCAGAACTCTTTACGAATACGTTGATGCAAATGCTCAGCAAATGCTTCAGCAAAACGGTCACCCAAGGCTTGAACCATAATCGCGTTATAGTCATCGCCTTTGGCTTTGTATTCTTGCGAAAGTTCTTCCGCACCAAAGATCGAAACGGTGAAGCCACCCAAGTAATCCTGAGCCACATCTTTTGGCGCAATAAAGTCAGCCAGAGAGTAGTTCGCTTTACCGGTGACTTTGTCAGACTGCTGACGAAGGTGCTCGAAGCTATGTGTCACATTGCCATTTTCATCAGCAACTGCAACCGTATCTGCCGCCACACGGTTCGCAGGGTAAATGCTAAACGTCGCACGGGCATCGAAACGTTTATTCTCGATGATGTCTTTCAGCATTGCTTGTGCTTGTTCATACAAATCCCGTGCAGCTTCACCCACCACTTCATCTTCAAGGATTTTCGGGAATTTACCCGCCAAACTCCAAGAAATAAAGAATGGCGTCCAGTCAAAATATTCCACCAAGGTTTCTAAAGGATAGTTGGTGAATGTTTGTGAGCCAATGAAATTTGGTTTAACTGGTGCATTCTTGGCAAAGTCGATTTTGAAACCGTTTTCAACTGACTCAGCATAAGAAAGCTTCGCAGCTTTCGGCTGCTTATTGGCAAGACGGATACGGATTTTTTCATAATCCGCAGCATAGTCTGCTGCCAGTTTTGGTTTCATCTCGGCAGAAAGCAATTGCGTTGCCACACCCACCGCACGAGAAGCATCAGCCGTGTAGTACACGCCATCATTATGATACTGCGGTGAGATTTTCACAGCGGTGTGCGCTTTAGAGGTCGTTGCACCACCAATCATCAGTGGAATATTAAAGCCTTTACGCTGCATTTCTTTAGCTACAAAGACCATTTCATCCAATGACGGCGTGATCAGACCAGACAAACCGATGATATCGACTTTTTCATCAATAGCAGTTTGTAGAATTTTCTCACATGGCACCATCACGCCAAGGTCAACGATGTCATAGCCATTACAGCCCAATACCACGCCCACGATGTTCTTACCGATATCGTGTACATCGCCTTTTACCGTAGCCAAGAGGATTTTACCTTTGGCTTCAGCCTGGGTTTTTTCAGCTTCAATGAACGGGTTTAACCATGCGACGGCCTGTTTCATCACACGTGCCGATTTCACCACTTGTGGCAGGAACATTTTGCCGGCACCGAACAGGTCACCGACTACGTTCATACCTGCCATGAGTGGACCTTCAATCACATCCAGTGGACGCGTCGATTTTAAACGGGCTTCTTCCGTATCCTGATCGATGTAAGTGGTGATGCCTTTTACCAGTGCATACTCAAGACGTTTTTCAACGGATTCGGCTCGCCATTCAAGGTTTTCTTCAGCTTTTTGCTGACCGCCTTGACCACGGTATTTTTCTGCAATGGTCAATAATTTTTCAGTTGCTTCCTGACCGCTTTCGCCCTGGTTGCGGTTCAAGACTACATCTTCAACGGCATCTTTAAGCTCTTTGTCGATGTCATCATAAATCGCCAACTGGCCGGCATTCACGATCCCCATGGTCAAGCCTTTCTGGATCGCGTGATACAGGAACACTGCATGGATCGCTTCACGTACAGGCTCGTTACCACGGAAGGAGAATGATACGTTTGAAATACCGCCTGAAATCATCGCATTTGGCAGATTTTCTTTAATCCAGCCGGTTGCTTCAATGAAGTCCACGCCATAGTTATTGTGTTCTTCAATACCCGTTGCCACTGCAAATACGTTCGGGTCAAAGATAATATCTTCAGAAGGGAAGCCCACTTCGTTCACAAGTACATCGTATGAACGCTTACAGATTGCTTTTTTTCGTTCTGCTGTATCGGCCTGACCATTTTCATCAAATGCCATCACGATAACCGCAGCACCGTACTGACGGCAAAGGCGGGCACGTTCGACAAACTCGTCATAACCTTCTTTTAAGGAAATCGAGTTCACAACCGCTTTACCTTGAACGCATTTCAAACCTGCTTCAATGATCTCCCATTTAGAAGAATCGAGCATGATTGGCACACGTGAAATATCAGGTTCAGATGCGATCAGATTCAGGAAGTGCACCATCGCACCTTGTGAATCCAGCATGCCTTCATCCATGTTGATGTCGATGATCTGCGCACCCGCTTCAACTTGTTGACGGGCAACGTCCAACGCTTCTGTGAAGTTTTCTTCTTTAATTAAACGAAGGAATTTTTTAGAACCCGTGACGTTAGTACGTTCACCGACGTTCACGAATAATGAATCTTTGGTAATGTTAAATGGTTCTAAACCACTTAAACGACATGCAGGCTCAATTTCAGGAATCTGGCGAGGAGCAATACCTTCAACCGCCTGCGCAATCGCGCGGATATGATCTGGCGTAGTACCACAGCAACCACCGGTGATATTGATCAAGCCGCTTTCAGCAAATTCTTTAATGAATGCTGCCGTTTCTTCAGGGGTTTCATCATAACCACCAAACGCATTTGGCAAGCCTGCGTTAGGATGTGCAGAAACGAAGGTGTCGGCAACGTCAGACACGGTTTTTACGTGTGGACGCATCGCATCTGCACCAAGTGCACAGTTAAAGCCGATTGAAATCGGTTCTGCATGACGCATTGAGTTCCAGAATGCTTCTGCGGTTTGACCTGTCAATGTGCGACCTGAGGCATCGGTAATCGTGCCTGAGATCATGATTGGCAATTCATAACCCAGTTCCTTGAACACTTCTTTTACTGCAAAGATGGCAGCTTTAGCATTGAGCGTATCGAATACAGTTTCGATCAGGATGATGTCAACACCACCTTCAATTAAGGCTTTGGTCGACTCGATATAATCAACTTTCAGGGCATCAAAGGTGATGTTACGGAACGCAGGATCATTCACATTCGGTGAAATAGATGTTGTACGTGATGTTGGCCCGATGACTCCGGCTACAAAACGCGGTTTTTCCGGCGTTGAATATTTGGCACAGGCTTCTTTCGCTAAACGTGCAGCTTCACGGTTAATTTCTGGAACCAGATCTTGCATATGATAGTCAGACATTGAAACGCGGGTGCCGTTAAAGGTATTGGTTTCAATAATGTCTGCGCCGGCTTCAAGGTATGCTTCGTGAATGCCTTGGATAATCTGCGGTTGGGTCAGGACTAAAAGGTCATTGTTGCCTTTGAGGTCATGGGCCCAATCGGCAAAACGTTCACCACGATAATCGGCTTCTTCCAGTTTATGGCGTTGGATCATGGTACCCA
Source organism: Acinetobacter sp. SFD (assembly GCF_001647575.1). NCBI lineage: Bacteria > Pseudomonadati > Pseudomonadota > Gammaproteobacteria > Moraxellales > Moraxellaceae > Acinetobacter > Acinetobacter sp. SFD. Next base: position 283,673 of record NZ_LSZJ01000011.1, on the reverse strand, counting down.
TCGCACCATCGATAATTAAAATTCTTTTGGCAAGAAGTTCTTTTAAGGTGGTTAATGTCGACATTCAAACGTTCTCAGCAGTCTTTTAAAACGGCTGTAATCTTAGCAGATTAGTGAACCGATTTCTGCTGACATTGCTCAGAATGATGGATAAGTATGATATGAAAATTTGATAAGTCAGTAGATAAACAGGAAATTATGAAATCTGGACCACAAAACATAGTGAACCTGGCTCTGATTTGACCGGTTTGGGGCAGGGGCAGAAACACAGAATTGAACTGAGGCATCTATTCATAAAAATGTCATATTCATTCCTTATGCTATGCAACTGAAACTTTATTTAGCCTGCTGACAGAAAGGGCTTTGATGGTTTTGGTAGCAAAATGTGTGTGCTTTTTGAGCAGAAACAAGCTGGAATGCTATCTCAAGTAAATGATTTATAAAATCAAAATTTAGTTTTTTAGTCGGAATTAAACAGGACGAATGACAGCAAGAAAATCCAAATAATTGCATCATATGACAACAGTTTGTCATATAATTGTCACAATTTAACTGAACAATATGAGGATCCTTGAATCCTCTATTCCTGCTTGCATGAATCCTAATCCAACTCCCGTAGATTCAGCACACAAGTCGGCTTCGAAAAAGTCGACCAATGTTCATGTGCCAACACCGAAATTTTTTATGCCGGTGTTCTTGACTCTTATTATCACTACGCTGATTTATATCGGCTTCCAATTGTCTTCAGATTTAGCACATGTACCGGCCTTGAGCCTGTATTCAGTTATTTTGTTAGCAACTGCACTTTTCATCGCATTGAGCTTTGAATTCGTCAATGGCTTCCACGATACAGCCAATGCGGTTGCTACCGTTATTTATACCAATGCACTCTCAGCTCCCGTCGCAGTGATGTGGGCCGGCTTCTGTAATTTCCTTGGGGTTATGGTGGCCAGTGGCGCGGTTGCTTACGGTATTATTGCGTTATTGCCGGTTGAGCTGATTATGAATGTCGGCTCTGGTGCAGGCTTTGCCATGGTCTTTGCCATGCTGATTGCGGCCATTCTCTGGAACCTTGGAACCTGGTTCCTTGGTATTCCTGCATCCAGTTCGCATACCCTGATCGGTTCGATTCTGGGTGTTGGCATCATGAATTACATTCTGAATGCCGGCAGTGGCGCTTCAGGTATAGACATGGAGCAGGTGATTAAAGTTGGTAAGGCGCTATTATTTTCGCCTCTCATCGGCTTTGCATTTGCAGCGGTACTGTTCCTGCTGGTAAAAAAAATCTTCAAGCGTCAGATGGAGCTGTTCCAGCCACCTGAAGGCAACAAGCCACCACCTCCATTGATTCGTGCCATGCTGATTTTTACCTGTACAGGTGTGAGTTTTGCACACGGTTCAAATGACGGTCAAAAAGGCATGGGTCTGATCATGCTGATTCTGATTGGGTGTGTACCTCTGGCGTACTCGTTGAACAAGAATCTGGATGCCCAGCATATTCAGTCTTTTGGCCAGTTGTCGGCACAAACAGCCGATGTGATCTATCCAAATCATCAGGATATTCCGGATGAGCAAGCCCGTGCTGTCATCACCAAGTATATCCAGACCAAGGAAATTACCCCTGAAATCATTCCGGCACTGGCAAGTTTGACCGATCATCTGGGTGAGAAAGTAGCTAGCTACAGCAACATTAAAGATGTGCCTGAAGCTCAAGTTTCTGAATTCCGTAACGACATGTACCTGAGCACAACCGCTTTTAAACGTCTGGATAAAGCAGAAGCTTTACCTGCGATGTCTGCTGCGCAAGAAAAAACGGTGGATAAATACCGTGATAATCTTGACTCATTCCTACAATATATTCCAACCTGGGTGAAAGTTGCAGTTGCGCTTGCACTGGGTCTAGGTACCATGGTGGGCTGGAAGCGTATTGTTGTGACCGTGGGTGAGCGTATTGGTAAAGAACATATGACCTATGGTCAGGGCATGTCTGCCGAGCTTGTTGCGATGTCAACCATTGCTGCGGCAGATGGCTTCGGTATGCCAGTATCCACTACCCATGTACTGAACTCTGCAGTAGCCGGTACCATGGTGGCAAACAAGTCAGGACTGAATTTCCAGATGGTGAAAACCATTCTGTCTGCCTGGGTATTTACCTTGCCAGCAACGATCTGTCTGTCAGGTGGTTTGTATTGGATATTGTTAAAAGTGTTTTAAGTTATTTAGACATAAAAAAAGCTGCTCTAGAGCAGCTTTTTTTATGGAGTTTTTTAAAATCCTCTCCCTTTGGAAGAGGGTTGGGGAGAGGGGCAGAATTTTAAATAAAAAGAGTATCGACCCTAGGAGAAGGGTAAGGTGAAGGAAATAAATTACTTCTTCAACTTACTCAATAATCCTTTTGGCAACTTCTCCGTCGCAAAACCATACAGCGCAGCAAAAGGCAGTGCGGTACGCGCCAGATAAGCGACTCGCCACAAACCACCATGATTCGCACCATGCATCATTAACTCAAGCGGATGGTTCAGCTCCACTTCAGGATTGGCCACCGATTCCGGATTGCGAAGGTCATGAATCCATAATGCTGCCATCAATGCATTGGTAGTTTCAGGTGCGAAAGCTTCCACATCAAACAGGCTGGCGCCATTGAATGCGGCTTTTAATAGCGGATTTTTGGTAACAGAATGAGTGGTCGTAGAGGGTGCAATATTAATGCTGACCCGTTGACCTTGAGCACGCGCCAAGGTTGCACGCCATTGCTGAATACGTTTTGCCAGCGCATAGTTTGGGCCTTGTTCAACCACCAGACAGTCACAAATGCCATATGCCTGATCGCCAGACTGAATCAGCTCATGACTATTTTTCTGGAAAAAGTGTTTACGGCTTAAAGTCGCAACACTTTTAGAAATCAGGGTCTGTGCCTTGGAGCGTTCTGCATATTTTTCTTTTGAGGCTTCGATCACTTCAGCTGGAACGGCATATACATCAGTCGGTGTACACATATACATCAGGCTGGTATTGGCTTTTTGCTGGCTAACATAGTGCATGATGGCATCCATCGCCATGGAAACGCGGACATGCTTTTCACCATCCAGATAGGCAATTGCAGCCAGATCCAGATCCTGCTCGAACTGTAATAACCATTTGGCAATTTCAGGAATCTGGGTGAGCAAATTCGCGCCCAGTTTTTCTTTCAAAATGTTCGGTGAAGTATCGGCAGGCAGGTCTTCAGTACAAGGTGCATACAGGGTGGCATTGCCTTGGCTGACGGTATCGATAATCTTGCCCCAAACCCGGCTATTCGGTAAATCAATCGCCACAATATTGGCTTTCCATTTTGCCAGCCAGGTCAGAGGTCCTGCTTCAGATGCAGCACCAAACAGCACAGTGGTTCGATCTGACAGGTCAAACCATTCCGGATGCACGGCACATTCACGCAGGGCATTGGCATGACTGGTTTCCATGATGCCTTGAGTTTCCCAGCGTTCAATCTGCTCCAGTAAGGCATCACCTTGCAGCTTTTGCCCCTGGTAGGGCACATACCATTCTGGTGCTGATTTGCTATGACCTGTCAGTTTGAAGGTATGCAACTGACCTGCGGGCAGGGAGAAGACCTCCTGCAGTAAATGCTTTTGACCGTCACGATAAAACTCAAACGTCTGATGAGCCTGTGCCAATCCATCCTCTGCAATTTTTAGGCTGGCTTCAGGAGAGCTCAGACCCTGCTCGACCAGCTGCTTAAAATGTACGGTGTAGAGTTTGCGCCAGTTTTTTTCTGATTGTGCCTGTGCAGAACTGTGAGGGGCGACATTGGCTAGCGCTGCCGCGATAATTGCGCGCCCTGCTTTTGAGCTACTGGGTTTTTGTTGTAGAGACTGAAGAGGAAATTGGAGACCGTCTGGTGTAGTGGACATGCAAAATATCTCGATAATGACAGTAATTAATATACAGATGTATACATTATCGCTGCAAAATTCACTTCAAGATTGGCATTAAGTGACATCCTGTCTTTCTAATATATTACGAGATGTTTCAACTGACTAAGAGAGCCGCAGCTCTCTTGTCGATTTTTAGTGAAAAACTCAGGCCCAACTTACAGGTAGTCCAGTTGTCTCAGGATTTAAAAATCCGCGTTAAAACGGAATCTGCATCAGTTTATTCAGGAAGTGCGGAATCAGGCGTGGCTCCAGAATAATCGTCATGATCACACCATAGGCTGCTCCCCATAAGTGCGCACTGTGATTAATATTGCTATTGCCTTTTTTGCCTGACCAGATGCTATAGGCCACATACAGCACAGCAAAAATAATTGCAGGAACTGGAATGAAGAATACAAAAATCAGTTTCCATGGTTCAAACAGAATATAGGCAAATAACACAGCCGACACTGCACCGGAAGCGCCTAGACTGGCCCAGCGTGCATCATTTTTATGCTTCAGGTAACTTGGCAGAATCGCAGCAACCAGAGCACCCAGATAGAACAGGATAAAACCCAGGTCGTACAGATATTGACGATAAAAGCTTTCAATTACACTGCCAAAAAAGAACAGGGTAATCATATTGAACAGCAGATGGGTTCCATCCGCATGAATAAACCCATGCGTAATAAAACGGTCATATTGTCCACGTTGCAGTGCCGGAGGCCAGAAAATCAACCGGTTCATTACCGTCTCTTTGGAGAAAGCAATAAATGACACAATACAGGTGATCAGAATAATGGTAACAGTATGATTAAAAGGTAAATCAAGCATATAAATGATTCTAATGGTGCCTATTTGCTAATTATCATGCCATTAAAATTGAGCTAAAGTTGTACTTTTATAATAAATCCGACAATTTTAGTTGATTTTTAAAAATTACCCCGCATCTTCAGTTAAAATGGTCACTTGAGCTTGAGGAAATTATTGTTATGTCGACTGAGAACAGCAGCACTCCAGTTGTTGGTGAAATTCCCAACTTATTGATTACACCAACAGCACAAGAGTATTTAAAGGATTTACTGGATAAACAGAACACCCCGGGTATTGGTGTGCGTGTTTTTGTAGAGCATCCGGGTACTCCTCGCGCTGAATGTTGCATGGCCTATAGTGCACCTGATGAAGTTGTACCGACAGATTATAAGCAGGAATATCCTGATTTCCCTGCTTTTATCGACTCGCCATCTATTCCGTATTTACTTGATGCCGTAATTGACTACAACAAAGACCGTTTTGGTGGTCAGTTGACCTTCCGTGCGCCGAACTCTAAAGTGCCACGCGTGGGGCCAGATGCATCAGTAGAAGAGCGCATTACCTATGTCTTGCAGTCTGAAATTAACCCGGGTCTGGCAGGCCATGGCGGTAACTGTGCACTGGTTGAAGTCAAAGAAGATCCTGAAAAAGGTTTAACCGCTGTACTTAAATTTGGTGGTGGTTGCCAGGGTTGTTCAGCGATTGATATCACCTTGAAACAAGGCGTAGAAACAACCCTAAAACAGCATATTCCTGAATTGATGAATGTCGTTGATGAAACGGATCATAGTCAATCTGAAGGTGCGTATATGAAATAAGCTGTTGTATATAACAGTTCATTTATAGTATTTAAAAAAACCTCGAAAGTTCGAGGTTTTTTTATATCTGGCTTAAAATATAGTGAATATTAATGATAATTATTATCAATAGCAATTGCATTTAAATGGAAAGCTGTTACACTTCGCAACCGAATAAACATGATCTCTTCATAAATATTGGGGCGCGCAAGGTATGAATAAGCCATTCTTAAAAACCACTTTGGCATTTGCTGTAACTTCAGTCATGACGGGTAATGCATTTGCAGTCGAAGCTGTTGTTCCACAGGCGGAAGCGACTAAACTGCAAACGATTGTGGTGACCGCAACAGGTTATGAGCAAGATTTGGCTAAAGCACCTGCTTCCATTACCGTGATTGATCGTGAAGAATTGGATAAACGTGAATATAACGACATTACTGATGTGCTGCGTAATACGCCTGGCGTAGTGGTTTCGGGTTCAGGTTCTGCACAGACCATCAGTATTCGAGGCATGAGTTCAAACTATACCTTGTTTCTGGTCGATGGTAAGCGTCAATATGGCAAGGATGTGAACCCGAATGGGGATGATGGCGGTTTTGAGAAAAATATTCTGCCACCGCTTGCCGCTATCGAACGTATTGAAATTATTCGTGGTCCAGCTTCTACACTGTATGGTACGGATGCCATGGGCGGGGTAGTCAATATCATTACCAAAAAAGTCTCGGATGAATGGTCTGGTCATGTCGAATTAGGAACCACGCTTCAGGACAGTAGTCGTTCAGGTGATATTAAAAATGCTTCTGCATATCTTACCGGTCCTTTAATTGCAGACAAGCTGGGCTTGCAGCTAGCAGTCAATAAGCAGGAACGTAATGAAGACCGTTATGTTGGCGGTTTTCGTGGCACAGAACGTGAAAGCTTAAATTCACGTCTGAGCTATGCCATTAATGATGATCATGATGTGCAGGTTGAAGCCAATTTTGTGCAGCAGGAATCCACGACTTCAGTCGGTAAGACGGTAGCAGCCGTTCAAGGCGCTGCAGATTCATTCTCGCGTAATTACCGTAACGTTTATTCAGTAACCCATAATGGCCGTTATAGCGATAACTTGGACAGTTCATCTTATATCCAGTATGAAAATTCAAAAAATCCGGATCGTGGAAATACGGAACTCGGCACCAAAGGGATTACCCTGGATACCTGGACAGCAAACAGTCAATGGAACTGGGCCTTAGGTGATCACATGCTGTCATTCGGTGGGTATCTTAAAGATGAAAAACTGGTCGATAAAGCCACTAACCGGAATCCCACTGCACCTGAATTTAGTGAGTTAACACGATGGTCTGCTGCTGCATTCCTTGAAGATACCTGGAGCATGACAGATCGTTTCGATTTAACCGCTGGCCTGCGTTATGACCATGATGAAAACTATAGTGGCCATTTATCGCCACGACTGTATGGGGTGTACGCGGTAAATGATAACTTTGTAGTAAAAGGTGGTGTAGCCACAGGTTATAAACAGCCTGATATTCGTGCAGCCACAGAAGGGTTCTATAGCGTCACGGGTGGTGGCGGTTCACCCTTGCCAACAGGCCGTGGCATTATTCGTGCCAATCCGGACTTGAAACCTGAATCAAGTGTATCGACTGAATTAGGTTTCAACTGGAAAAATGATTATATCAATACATCGTTAACTGGCTTTATCACTAAATATAAAGACCGGATTACGGAAGTTCGTGCCTGCGAAACCGATACTGATGGCACAACAACAAACCGTAATAACTGGCAGAATTGGAAATGTTTCGAAGGAGATATTCCATTCTACTTTATTAGTGAACGGATTAATGTAGATGAAGCGGAAATTCGTGGTGTAGAAGCAACGATAGAAGCCAGTCTGAATGATTACACGACCTTGACTGCAAACTATACCTATACCGATTCAGAGTTTAAATCGGGTGCTTTTAAAGGCCAGCCACTGAACCAGATGCCAGAACACATGTTTAATATTGGTGTCGATTATGAGCTAAATGATGCATTAAATGTATGGAGCCGCTTGCACCACCGTTCTGAAACCTCTGCATACTTGAGCCGTACTTCTATGGCTCAGCCAAATCCAGGCTACCAATTTGTAGATGTCGGCTTTAACTATAAATTCAGTCCGAATTTGACCGGTAAATTTGGCGTCTATAACCTACTGGATGAAAAAGCTGAAGATATTGATGGGGATCAATTATTGGATGGCCGCCGTTACGGTATTAGCCTGAATGCAAAATTCTAAGCACACAATAAAATAAAAAAGCCGCTATAAAGCGGCTTTTTTATTTAAATTTTAAGGATTTTTAAAGTATCTTCATGATAATAAAATTGTTCCAGATATTTGCGCGCGCGTTCACGTAAATGGCCTTGAGAAACCATCTGCTGGATTACCGGGCTGAGCAGTTGCTGCAATTCATTCTGAATGAGAGCTTCATCAATATTCAGATCACGTAATAACTGATCAAAAGTATGTTCCTGATTGCGGACATACCAGGTATGAATTCCGTCATGTAACTGCTGCTGCAGATAGTCGGTCTGGCGTATGTGATCCCAGATGTCATGACCTAAGCCGACCGTCTGATTCAGATCCTGTAGCTCAATATACTTCTTCAAGACAGATACAGGCATGACCTTGATTTTATGCCAGAGATTAGCCTGAAAATGATAGAGTTTTTCATCGTCAAAATGCTGGTTCAGCACATGCTCACTCATCTGGCTGAGCTTCAGAATGTTCTTTTGCAGATAACGCGCAATGGTGCTATCGAGGTTGGTATCGGTGACATTTTCCAGAACGGATTTGCCCATTTTCATAAAACGGGAAACCCCGGGCACACTTCTGGCAATCATGGAGTTATCCAGATAATCCTGAATGGAGTGCTGGATCAATTGGGTAATCATGGCTGAAAATGCCGGATTATTGACTACGGTTTTAATCAGACGCTGCCGATGGTCACTTTTGCTGGCCACATACTGGGCAATCTTGTCTATGGTCAGTACTGGAATCAGATCGGCAATCGTGGTGGTGTCATTGGCCGGATGCACCAGTGCAAAACGGATATGCTCGGCAATCTGTTCAATCAGAAAGCTACTGGTAGCTGTATCCAGAATCTGTTTCTGTAAAAGCTGATTGATTGCTTCACAGCTCCACAGCTCTTTTAGTGTCTGTTTACGCAACCACAAATAAAATGCATGAAACTCGGTTTGAATCGTTTCAGATTGAGAAAATGCCTGATCGAGAAAATCAAGTTGAGCATCGATCAACTGCTCAATCATCGGGTGTTTCTGCATAGCATCTCTGAAACTTAATATAAAGGAATGAGTTTATCAGCAAGCGGGTTTTTTAGGGTCTGTGTCTTGGCCAGAAAAGGCAAATAATGTTGTGCGACCTGTTTTTCTGCTTCCAGAATCGGCATATGCCCGACATTGTTCAAAATCACCGGTTTTTCGGCACGTTTCAGCAGGGCATGCAGTTCCTTGACCACTTCAACATTAATGATCCGATCCTGTCTGCCCCATAAAATCAAGGTGGGTGCTTCAACTGTACGGGTCAGACGGGCAAAGGTTTCCGGTGTATAAATCCGGTTTAGCATCACCACCTGATCAATCGATTTGCTGGTTTGTTCAGCGCGTGAAATCAGCAGTTTTTCCTGTGCATGGCGCAACTGATAAGGAATTACTGGCGGGTTCTGCATCAGCTCTTTGGATACATCCTGCAGATCGCCGGGTTTGCTGACGATCAGATCTTTTAAGGCTTGTGGGTCTTTGGTGTAGGGAGTATTCCCCATTTTGTAAAGACCAGCACTATTAATAAGAAATAGACTCTGAGTATCGAAAGGATATTGTGAAGCATACACCGTAGCAATCGATCCACCCAGAGAGTGGCCGGCAATGTGTAAATTTTCGTCCACATTTAAGGTTTCAAGGAACAACCGCAGTTGAGAGGTAACATTGGGCACAGAAACATCAAAATCGTCTGGCACTTTGGTATCGCCATTGCTCGGCAAGTCAGGAATGATGACATGATAATAAGGTGTCAGAAACTGAGCCACCCGATTCCAGTTGTCACGGGTGCCGGCCAGGCCATGAATCAGTAGAATTGACGGTTTGTTCTTGGACCCGCCTTCGCTATAGCTCCAGGTCACCTCTCCAATTTTGAGGGTCTTGGACTTGAGTCCGGCAAGGCTACGTTCCTGCAATAGATGTTGCTGCAATACTTGGGCAGACTTTTCACTTTTCTGGCCAAACAGATTTTGACCATGGGTCAGGCCTGGTAATGCCATGCTTAAGGCAACCAGGGTTGAACAGATCATTTTCGAGCGCAATCTTATTATTTTCTTCATTGGCTATTCCCCAAAATAAACCCACCAAGCAAAATGCTCAAAATACTTCCGTGTTATCGATTTGCAATTTATAGATGAATCAAATCGTAATCTTTCAACTTATTTTAAAACATTCCTTAATATTGTACATCTGTTAATGAATAGTCCGGGCAGAAAAATCCTGAATGAAATGTGATGAATTTCACAGAAAAACACACAGAACAAGAAATCATCAAAAGCTAAAAAATTTAAACGGGTAATTTTTTTTGCAAGTGACATTCAAAAAATCTAGCAGTAAGATATTCCCACTAAAAACATCGATGGTAAAAAAGAATGCTCACAGCTCAGGAAGCTATAGATCGTCTTAAAAAGGGTAACCAGCGCTTTGTCAATGGTGAAACGCAGCATTTAAAATTATTATCGCATCAGCAACGCGCTGAAATGGCAGAAAGTCAGGAACCATTTGCTATTGTTTTAGGATGTTCGGATTCGCGTGTCCCGGCAGAAATGGTATTTGATCAGGGGCTGGGTGATCTATTTGTGATTCGGGTAGCAGGCAATATTGTGGCACCCTCTCAAGTCGGCAGTGTTGAGTTCGCTGCAGACAGCTTTGGCTGTCCAGTGGTTATTGTATTAGGCCATACGCATTGTGGCGCAATTCATTCTACAATTGAAGCCTTGACCAATCCGGCAACACCGCCATCTGCAAATTTGATGTCGATTGTGAACCGGGTACGTCCATCAGTCGAAATTCTGATGCAAACTGAATTAAAAGATGATTTGGACAAACTGTCCATACATGCTATTCGATCGAATGTATTTGCTTCAGTGAACCAGCTTCGTCATGGTTCAGCCGTACTGGAAAATTTGATTGCCAAAGGTAAATTACTGGTCGTGGGAGCAGAATATTCACTTGAAACAGGTGAAGTTACATTCTTTGATTTCTAAGTCAGATTTTAAGATTTGAATCCATTAAAGGCGCTTTATAAAGCGCCTTTAATGGATGGATAAGCATTGTTTAACAGGATGGTTTGCGCTTTGGCATTCGGATGAACCAAATCTTTTTGCATCAGGGTTTTGTTGCCGGCCACACCCTCCAGGAAGAAAGGCAATAATTTCACCTTATATTGCTGACTGACCACTTTATAATTATTTTCAAAGGTCTTGCTATATGCCTGACCGTAGTTAGGCGGCATTTTCATACCAAATACAATAACTTTGGCTTTGGCTTTCTGGCTCTGCTGAATCAGGCTGGCTAAATTTTTTTGAATCATTTGTGGCGGTTGTCCACGCAAGCCATCATTGCCACCTAACTCAATCACCACAAGGTCTGGACGATGCGTTTGTAGCAATTTTGGTAGTCTGGCCAGCGCTCCGCTGGTGGTTTCGCCACTGACACTTGCATTGACCACTTTATGCTGTTTCGGATACTGTTGCTCTAAACGCTTTTGTAACAAATTTACCCAGCCTTGCTGAGGCTGGATACCATATCCTGCACTTAAACTATCACCTAAAATCATAATTGTCTTTGCTGAAACCCCAAGAGGAAACAGGCACAGACTGAGCAAAAACAAGTAAGGCAATAGCCGGGTTTTCTGATTAAGATCTTTCATATAGGACACGTATGATTCAAAGCAGCAACGATTCGACCATCATGCCACAGGCTATTATTTCTGCCCAGAAATTGACACAAAAGATACAACTTTCACAAAAACAGCTCACCATTTTTGAGAATCTTGACCTGGAAATTCGGGCTGGGGAACAGGTAGCGATTACGGGTCGTTCCGGTTCCGGAAAATCCACATTACTGGGTATTCTGGCAACACTGGATCAGGCCAGTTCAGGTCAGCTTATGGTCTGTGGTGAATTGGTGTCAAGTCTGGATGAAGAACAGCGTGCACTGGTGCGTTTGAAAAATATCGGCTTTGTATTTCAGTCTTTTCAGCTGTTGCCACATCTGACTGCACTTGAAAATGTGATGCTGCCCCTGCGCCTGAAACCCGATTTTAAATATGCAGAAGCCGAGCAAAAAGCCTTGGCACTACTGCATAAAGTAGGGCTGGATCGACAGGCGCAGCAAACCCCGAAAGTGCTGTCGGGGGGAGAGCAGCAGCGTGTGGCGATCGCCCGGGCACTGGTCAGTGAACCAAAAATCATTTTTGCCGATGAACCCACGGGTAACCTCGATGGCGAAACTGCCAAAGAAATTGAACAACTGCTATTTCAACTAAATCGGGAACTGGGAACGACCTTGGTGCTGGTGACGCATGACCGAAAACTGGCACAGCAGTGCCAGCGGCATTTTGAGCTGTTGAATGGCGAGCTGATTGAACATCCGAGTGGGGGATGAAATGAATCCATTATTTCGTCCTTTACTGACACAAAGCTTTAAAACGACCGGGATTTATCTGCTGATTATTGCCTTAACACTGGCGATCAGTGCGACCACTGCGCTTAAATTTAGCAATGAGCAGATTCAAAATGCAGTCGCCTTGCAGGCAGCAGAAATGCTGGCTGCTGATCTGGTGCTTTCAGACAATGAACCTTTGCCTGAGCAGTGGCGTGATCAGGCCAGACAGCTGGACCTAAAGCAGTCAGAAGTTATTGTGTTTAGCAGCATGGCCTATACTGATGCAGAGTTTGTCATGGTCAATGTCAAAGCGATTGATCAGGCTTTTCCTTTGCGTGGTGAGCTGCGGGTGCAACCGGCCAAACGCTCGATTCAATCTGGTGAAATCTGGCTCAGTCAACGGGCCATGGATCTACTCAAGGTCAAACTGGGCGATCAGCTCCATATTGCCGATGCTGCGTTTAAAGTTACTGCAAAGATTGAACAGGACTCCAATCAGGAGCTTGGATTTTCCGGCTTTTCGCCAACGGTGATTATTTCCCAGGCAGATGTAGCAAGAACCAATGCCATTCAGGTGGGGAGCCGAATCGAATATCGCCTTCTCATGGCGGGCCGTCCGAATGATACCCAACAATTTGAAGCCTTATTCAAGCAGCACAAGTCAGCAAACGACACCTCAGAAACGCCAGCAGAAGTACAGGGGCAGGAGTTTGAGGAGCAAAGCAGTCTCAAGTTGCGCAATGCCAGTGAGGGTAATACCCGTTTGATGAAGCCAATCGCCAATCTGGATACTTTTCTGCAACTGGCGAATATTCTGACCATTTTATTATGCGGGATTGCCATAGCCTTAACCGCACAGCGTTATGTGCAGCAGAATCAGGATCATATTGCCTTGATGCGTTGTATCGGTGCCACCAAGCAGCAGATTCTGTCAGCTTATCTGGCTTTACTCGGGATGGTGCTGCTGATTGCCATGCTGATCGGTACTGTGCTCGGGATCGGTCTGGGTTATGGATTGTTACAGTTAATGTTGCAGCTGATTCCAAATTTGCAGATTGAATTTTCTGCCATTGCAATGTTGCTTGGACCATTGCCGGTCGCGATGCTGACCAGTGCGGTGGTGCTGCTCGGTTTTGTGATGCCTAGCTTATTGCAACTGCTAAATACGCCGCCGATTCGGGTGATTCGCCAGCAGGAAAAATCAGTACAGTCCATGCTGTGGATGCTGCTGACCGGAACGCTCAGCCTGATTATTTTCAGTGTGATTTTGACTGAAAACTTGCTGCTGACCGCCTGGGTGATTGGCGCGATTATTGTGTTATGTGTGGTGCTGTATGTGACGGTCTGGATGGTGTTAAAGCTGCTGCGGAATATGAAGCTAAATCTATCATCGTATGTCAGAACACCTTCACATACCGCCTTGCAGATTACGGCGTTAGCTTTGGGTCTGAGCCTGATTACGGTACTGGCAGTATTACGTACTGATCTGCTAGATCGTTGGCAGCAACAGTTACCAGAAGGTACGCCGAACCAGTTTGTTTATGGTTTACCACCTTTTGAGATGCCAGCCCTGAAAGCCCAACTGGAGCAGAATGGCTGGAAAAGCACACCACTCTATCCGAATATTCGCGGGCGTCTGGTCGCCAAAAATGATCAGCCTTTTGCTGATGAACTGGTCAAAAGCAGCAATACCTTAAAGCGTGAGCTGAATCTGACCCAGTCAAACCGCTATCCTCAGGATAATGTCATTGTTCAGGGTAAGGCAGAATTAAAACAGCCGGGTGAGGTTTCAGTCGAGGCCAATACGGCCGAAGAATTAGGCATTAAGATAGGAGATAAACTCAGTTTCAGTCTGCCTGAAGGCATACTGGAAGCTAAAGTCGTTAATCTAAGAACCGTCGAGTGGGAAAGTTTTAGTCCGAACTTTTTCTTTATTTTTGCCCCGAATAGCATGGATGCCAATGCAGGCAGTTATCTGGGCAGTTTTTATGTGCCGGAGACAGATAAAGGCAAACTGGTGTCGGTAATCCAGCAATTTTCCAACACGGTTTTTATTGATGTCAGCCTGATTCTGGAAGAGATCAAACGCCTTGTGAATGTGCTGGTGCAAATCGTGACGATTCTGGCGGTACTGGTCAGTATTTCCGGTTTTCTGGTGCTGATGGCCTGTTTGAACCTGTTAATGGATGAACGCAAACGTGAAGTGGCTTTGCTACGTTCATTTGGTAGTTCCAAGCAGAAACTGAAGACCATGATGAGTCTGGAAATTGGTTTTATCGGGCTGTTTGCCGGAATTGTTTCCTGCCTGTTTGCCGAAGTCATCAGTGCAATTGCCAGCTATAAAATGGATTTGATGATTCAGCCGCATTGGGAAATCTGGATTATCCTGCCGATCTTTATGACCGTTTTATGTATGTTAATTGGCCGTTATCGTCTGAGTTATCTGTCGGATATTCCGCCTTTACAAAGCTTGCGCGAGATGAATCAGTAAGATTCATCTCTTGGGCTTTTAAACCGGTTCTGATTTAAAGTTGTAACTGCTGCTGCATGAGTTCCAGCATTTCTTGCCAGAGTGGACGAATGGGTTCAAGCAAGACTAGGTTATATTGATAAAGCAGGACACACAGCCCAAAACCGATACACAAGGCTATCAGATTGAACAGGCGGCTACGCTGCATTTTTTGACCCATATACCATAACAGGGTGAGCAAAGCACCCATCAGCATGCCGCCTATATGGGCGGCATTGTTGATTCCGCTGATCATAAAGCCCAATGCCAGGTTTAGACCCAGAACCATTACCAGGGTTTTTTTATCCAGAATAAAGCGTTGCTGGGGTAGCATCGGCAATAAGGCCAGCACTGTCAGTGAAGCCCCGAGTCCCATCACAGCACCAGATGCCCCGGCACTGACTGCAGGTAATAGATCTGGATTGGCGACACCACCTTCAATCAGGTTATAGCTGTTTTGAATATTTATATAACCACTGAGCAGACTACCCATCAGACCGGCGCAGAGATATAAGCCGATAAAATACATCCGGCCAAAAAGTTGTTCGGCCACACTACCAAAAATATACAAGGCCCACATATTCAACATCAGATGAATCAGGCCAAAATGAAAAAACATGCTGCTAAACAAGCGCATGGGTTCCGCTATATAAGTTAAAGGTGCATAATCTGCACCCCAGAGAATAGCATCTCGGGTACTCGGTTGGGTCACGTCCATGCCATGCATGACTTGCCAGACAAATAATCCCACATTGATGCCGATTAAAATGGCGGTAATCCACCAGAGATGCATATCAAGTTTGCGATGTGCGACAGGGGGAGAGTATTCAGACATGCTATTTTTTTGCTGTGATTGTATATTTCGAATAAGCTTAACACGAAAAATTAAATTTTCAGGAGTAACGCACTGACATGAAAGCCTTTCTGATCCGCACGATGCTCGTCATCGTCAGTGTGATCCTGCTGGTTCAATTGTGGATCTTTGCCAGTCTGGCCTGGTGGCGCACCCATCCGGTAAACACCACCATGATGATGCGGATCGATTACTGGTCAGAACCTTCCAAACCGATTCAGCATCAGTGGCGGCCCTACGACGAGATCAGCCTGAATCTGAAACGTGCAATTGTCACTGCGGAAGATGGAAAATTTATTCATCACCATGGTTTTGACTGGGAGGGCATTCAACAGGCGCTGAATAAAAACCGGGATCAAGGCCGAGTCGTCGCAGGAGGTTCCACCATTTCCCAGCAACTGGCGAAAAACCTGTTCCTCGTCAATAAGCGTTCATTTGTACGTAAAGGACAAGAAGCTGTCGCCACCTGGATGATGGAACGCATGTGGTCCAAACAGAGAATTCTGGAAGTGTATATGAACTCGATCGAGTTCGGGGACAACATCTATGGAGTGGAAGCCGCGGCCAAACATTATTTTGGTAAAACCGCGCAAAGCCTGACCCAGGATCAGGCTATCTTTCTGGCTGCCATTCTCACCAATCCGAAATATTTTCAGGATCATCGTAACTCGTCTGCTTTAAATGCACGTAAGCGGATGATTAAGCGTTATATGCGTTATGCAGAATTACCTTAAGATATTATTTAGAGAGAAAGCCCAATTATTTGGGCTTTTTTTATGAAATTGTCATAAAATTGAAGCATACTTGGAACGATAAGCACAATTTTAAATCCACGTAGGTTTGATATGAATACGGCAGCCAGCAGCACTTCAGTACAGCCCGAATATACGTATAATGATCGTTATATCAATCGTGAACTGTCTATCCTGGACTTTCATTTACGCGTTCTGGAACAGGCTGTCGATCCTTTACATCCATTGCTCGAACGCATGAATTTCCTGTTGATTTTCTCGCGTAATCTGGACGAGTTTTTTGAAATTCGCGTTGCAGGTGTTTTAGAGCAGCTTGATCTGGGAAATGAAAGCCGCAGCCCGGATGGTCTCACACCCAAGCAGGTCATGGAGCAGATTTCTAAAACTGCGCATGCCGCGATTGAGCGTCAGTACCGTATTTTGAATGAAGAAATTTTGCCAAAACTGCGTGAGGAAGATATTTGTTTCCTGCGCCGTGGTGAGCTGACTCCAGCACAATCTGCCTGGGTTAAAAAATATTTTCAGGAGCAGGTGGCGCCGGTTCTCACGCCGATCAGCCTAGACCCAGCGCATCCATTCCCGCGGCTGGTGAATAAATCACTGAACTTTATTGTGACGCTGGAAGGTAAAGACGCCTTTGGTCGTCAGATTGATCTGGCCGTAGTGCCTGCACCGCGGTCATTGCCACGCGTGGTACGTTTGCCCGATGAACTGACCGATGGCAAAGAACATCATGTGATGCTGTCTGCCATTATTCACGAGCATGTCTCCGATCTGTTTCCGGGTATGACGGCGACCGGCTGTTATCAGTTCCGTGTTACCCGTAATGCCGATCTGGCCTTGAATGAAGATGTGGAAGATCTGGCCAAGGCACTCAAAGGTGAACTCAGTTCACGCCGGTTTGGTCGAGCGGTACGTCTGGAAGTCACAGAAAACTGTCCACAGCATATTTATGAATATCTGCTGAATGAATTTGATCTGGATGAGGATCAGCTTTATAAAGTTGCTGGCCCGGTCAATCTGGCACGTTTGCTGTCTAACTTTAAGCGTCCACATTTACGCTATGACTCGCATACGCCGGTTATTCCCAAAGTACTAAAAAAATCTGAAAATATTTTTAGTGCAATGCAGAAACAGGATATCTTGCTGCATCATCCGTTTGAATCTT
Source organism: Acinetobacter sp. SFD (assembly GCF_001647575.1). NCBI lineage: Bacteria > Pseudomonadati > Pseudomonadota > Gammaproteobacteria > Moraxellales > Moraxellaceae > Acinetobacter > Acinetobacter sp. SFD. Next base: position 266,165 of record NZ_LSZJ01000011.1, on the reverse strand, counting down.
TTGCACCGGTCATTTCATTATTACGTGAAGCGGCACGTGATCCACAAGTCTTGGCGATCAAACAGACCTTATATCGTAGCGGACCGGATTCTGAAATTGTGCAGGTACTGGCTGAAGCTGCCCGTAATGGCAAAGAAGTCACGGCAGTGATTGAATTGCGCGCGCGTTTCGATGAGGAATCCAATATTGAAGTCGCCAATGTACTGCAGGAAGCGGGTGCGGTGGTGGTGTATGGCATTGTGGGCTACAAGACCCATGCCAAGATGATTCTGGTGGTACGCCGGGAAAATAATAAACTGGTGCGCTATGTGCATCTGGGTACCGGTAACTATCATGCCGGCAATGCGCGAATCTATACCGACTATGGGCTGTTAACTACGGACAAAGACCTGTGTGAAGATGTGCATCGGATTTTCCAGGAACTGACCGGTATGGGGAAAATGGCCAAGCTGAAAAAGCTGCTACATGCGCCGTTTACCTTGCATGCCCAGTTACTGAACTATATCGATAATGAAATTGCCTTTGCCCAGGCAGGTAAGCCGGCGCAGATCATCGTCAAAGTCAATGCCCTGACCGAAATGCAATTGATTAATAAACTTTATGAGGCCTCTCAGGCCGGGGTGCAGATTGACCTGATTATCCGTTCGATTTGCAGTTTGCGTCCGGGATTACCGGGCCTGTCTGAAAATATTCGGGTACGTTCAATTGTCGGGCGTTTCCTGGAGCATACCCGTGTGTATTATTTCAGCAATAATGGCAATGCACGGATTTACTGTTCAAGTGCCGACTGGATGGATCGTAACCTGTTTAACCGGGTCGAAGCCTGTTTCCCGATAGAAGATGAAGGCTTGAAAAAACGTATCTATCAGCAGGGTCTTTTTAATTACCTGAAAGATAACCAGCAAGCCTGGTTATTGCAAGGTGATGGAACCTGGGTGCGAGCACATCCGCAAGAAGGTGAAAAGCCGCATAATGCACAACGTGTTTTGCTAGAGCTGTTTAAATAGGTTTAGGTATTTCCAGAGGCTGAATCTTCAGCCTCTTTTTCATTCTGAAAAGAGGATTTAACTGTGCTGCAGAATAGGTGCAGGTGCAGGTGCAGTAAATGAAATGATCTGATATTTATTTTAGACTGCTTATCTTCTATCTCGGAATATTTTTACTCATGTTCAACCTGAGGCCTTGCTGGCTTTATTTGAGTTGGAGTATGAGTTTTAGGATATAAAAAAAGGAGCACACTTGTTGCTCCTTTTTATCATACTGGGATTAAGCGCCGTCGTGACGGGTAATCTTCTGGAAAATCTGTAACAACACATCAAACTCGCTTTGTAGCGGAGTGCTTTTACGGGTTACCAATGCCAGGGTACGACTTGGGGCTGACTCGATGGCTTTTACCTGAATCTCAGGATTAGCTTTTACCATATTGGTATGGATCGCAATTTCAGGCAACAGGGTAAAACCAAGATTGGCTGAAACCATTTCGATTAAAGTCGGCAGTGAGCTGGCTTTTAGCCGATGATCATTTTTACGCTCACCAATCGGGCAGGCACTTAAAGCATGATCACGCAGGCAATGACCTTCTTCAAGTAACATCAGGCGAGACAGGTCCAGATCTGCCAGAGAATTGGCTTGTGCCGCATGCTGATCAGATTTTTGATAAACCAGATACAGATTCTCTTTGGCAATTTCAGCGACTTTCAGACCACGGGTGTCGAAAGGCAATGCCAGGGCGACCATATCCAGATTACCGTGTTCTAGCTTTTCTACAATCTTTTCACTTTGTGCTTCATGTAGATGTAACTGAATTTTTGGTAACTGTTTATGCACTTCGTCTAGCAGCTGGGACAACAGGAAAGGAGCGATCGTTGGAATGATTCCGAGATGTAAATCACCAGTTAAGGGTTCACTCATCTCACGACTTAAACGCATTAGATCCTGAGCATCGGCCAGTAGAACACGTGCGCGAGCAACCACTTGTTCACCAAGAGGCGTTAAACGAACATTCTGACGGTCGCGTTCAACAAGTACGCCACCGAGTAAACGCTCCAGCTCCATGATGCCGCCAGACAAGGTAGACTGGGTGACAAACGAGCGGCGAGCAGCTTCTGTAAAATGCAGCGTCTCTGACAGTGTTACGAGGTATGACAGCTGTCTTAGGGATGGTAATGCAGCCATAGTGTCCTAATGTTTATGATTTAAAATGATCAGCAAATAATTCGCTAAGATATGGAATAAAATGCGGTGGGATATCATGCCCCATTCCATCAATTAATTCAAATTTAGCCCCTGAAATTGCTTTCGCAACGGCTTTGCCATGGCTAGGAGGTAGCAATCGATCTCGAGAACCATGGACTACCAGGGTATCTTGTTTGATTTGCTTGTCCAGTTGCAGCAATGAGCCTGTACATAATATTGCTAAAAACTGCTGAAGTATACCGGCAGGATAGTAACTTCGCTTATATAATTTGCGTGCGGTCTGCACTGCCTCCAGATGATTGACATAACCTGGTGAGCCAATGATCTTAAACAGTTTCAAGCTATGGTCGACAATACCATCTTCATCTGTTGAAGATGGTTTGTCAATTAAACTAAAGAGCTGCTTGGGAAAGGGTGGTGGTAACAGAGGCTGGTTATTGCTGGTAAATAATAACCCCAGTTTTTTAACTTTGTCCGGATAGCGGGCTGCCAGAATCTGCGCAATCATACCGCCCATTGAGGCACCCAGCACATAGACCTGCCCCAACTGCATTTTTTCAATCAGCAGACTGACATCTTCCGCCATATCATACAGATCATAAGGTGCACCCTGATTGCCCAGACCTAGCACAAAACGGCTCATCATTTTCAGGGTGTTCAGGCGTGGGCCTTTATGATGGATTTTTGAAGACAGCCCAATATCACGATTATCAAAACGTACAATATGATAACCTTTATCAATCAGGGATTTACAAAAAAAATCCGGCCAGTATAGCATTTGCCCACCCAGACCCATAATCAGCAAAATGGTAGGATGTTCCGGATTGCCGCCAACCTCGACATGTAGCTGGATCCCATTACCAAGATCGACCTTAGTTTCATGCATGAACGGGGTATAAGGGGAAAGATTAAGCTGTTCTAAGCTGTACATGGTCGCTGTCCTGATAAAAGGATATTTTGTTTAAAAAATATCCTTGCTATTAAACCTCTAAACTGCCGCAGGAATCAAGTCAGGAACCTGCTTGGTCAAGGCCAGACGCTGTTTGGCTGCAGTGGCACCCAAAAGCACGAAACCGCGTAAGGTTCCATGGGTATCAATTGCTTTAGCCAGCATGCCATCGTCAAACTCTTCAGTTTCCCAGATGACATCAACATCGACGGGTGCAGGCAATACTGTTAAAGGTGCAGCAGGTGTTTTAACTGCTACTGGCATAGCCGGATAATGTACGGCAGTGTGTTCACCGTTCAAGGTTTTTGCCAGAGCGCGAGCTTGTTGCATGATTGGCATGACATAAGGCAGTAAGATTCCATTGACTTCTGCACAGTCACCTACAGCATAAATATCGGCCTGACTGGTTTCCAGTTGTGCTGTGGTTAAAACTCCGCGACTGGTATGGATGTCTGCCTGTTTCGCCAAAGAAATATTTGGCTGCAAGCCTACCGCAGATAACACCACATCTGCGACCAGAGACTGGCCATTGGCCAGCGTGACCAGATAATCACCGTTATTGGCTCGAGAAACTTTTTCGACCGTGGTGCCCAAGACAAAGTGGATGCCTGTTTCTTCAAGATTTTTCTGGAATGCTGTGGCAACATATTCCGGCAATAAACGGCCAAGCGGCTGCGGTGCCAAATCAATGACGGTAACTTGGTGATCGGTATTTTGCAGGTCGTTGGCAAATTCACAGCCAATCAGACCGGCACCTAAAATCACCACACGCTTATCTTCACGTGCTGCCAGATTATTACGGAAAGCTTTATAGTCATTTAAATTGTTGACGACATGAATATCATCGCTAGCGTCCCCGGCAATGGCCAGACGTACCGGATTGGCACCGACTGCCAAGACCAGTTTGCTATAAGGTTGCGTGCTTTCCTGACCATCTTTTTCAAGAATCAGCTGATGATCTTCCGGATGAATCGCTTTGACCCAGGTGTGCTGTTCAATGTGCATATTCAGCTGTGCTGACATTTTAGCTGCATCGCCCAGTGGAATCTGTTCAGGTGCTTTATTGCCGGCCAGAGCATTGGAAAGCGTCGGTTTAGCATAATTGACTGCATCATCGGCACAAATCATTAGCAGTTCATGCTCTGGATTCAGCTTGCGAAATTCACGTGCTACGGCATAACCCGCCATACCTGAACCAATAATGACGATAGGATGCATAGTTGTTTCCATATGGTAGAGCTCCATGCTGTATAAATGATAGAAAGGCATAAAAAAAGACCATATAGATATGGCCTTTAACTGGGCGTCATTAGACTTCGATCATTTCGAAATCGACTTTAGACACGCCACAATCTGGACAGGTCCAGTCATCCGGAATATCTTCCCACTTGGTTCCCGCTACGATTCCGTCTTGAGGCCAGCCTTCTGCCTCATCATAAATCCATCCGCATACGATGCATTGAAACTTTCTCATGTAACTCTCCAAAACTAAGCAATTCTAGGCGTCAGCTTAAAATCCATAAAATAGCAAGACTCTAAAAGAATATAACTTTTTAACAGTGAACATATTTGGCTAAATTTTTACGCAGTTCTGTTCAGAAAGTAAAGTGAATAAAAGCTTAATCAGCGAAATTAGCAGCAGAATAGAGCTCGCATTCCTTATTTATCAGAAAACTACTTTCATCTGCTTTACTGCTGTAGGCGGTTGAAGACACCAATCTGATTATGAATAAAAATTACAGTTTTCTGGTGTGACCGACCAAAGTCTTGCAGTAAAAATTCTCCTTTTCAGGTAATTTAAAATAGCTAAAGTCTGGATTAAATATTTTTTAAAATAAATGAATTAAATAAAATCAAATAGTTGTTATTAAGTAACGGGTTTTTATTATACAGCTTGGCTTGTCCACGTACCTCAAATAAGTTTAAAATTCTTATATTCCTTTTCTTTTTTAAGATCTCCCATGAGCAATTTGTCTACTTCTTTGTGGTCTCACATTCGTACGGTCCAAGATTTTCCAAAACCTGGAATTTGCTTCTATGATTTGACACCACTTTTCATGAGCAATATTGGTCCATTGACTGATGCCTTGATTGCTAGCATTCCTGCTGACAAATTGGCAGAAGTAGAAAGCTTTATTGCGGTTGAAGCACGTGGTTTTGTCTTGGCAAGTTTGTTAGCGCAACGTACAGGTAAAGGCTTATTGCTGGTTCGTAAAGCAGGGAAATTACCACCTCCAGTGGTCGGTGTTGGTTATAGCCTGGAATATGGTCTGGATCGTTTAGAAATGTCTGCGGAAGTTCAATCCCAAAAAGTAATTATTGTGGATGACGTTCTGGCAACTGGTGGAACTCTAAAAGCGGTTCATGAACTGGCTCAAAAATGCCAGCATGAAGTTCTAGGTGCAAGTATCTTCCTTGATCTTCCTGACCTGCATATGGAATTAGGCATGGAGATCTGGTCAGTACTGGATGATAAATCCCAGCCTGAAGCTGCAGTAGCCTAAGCTTAAAGCATATAAAGAAGCCCCGGACATTGGGGCTTTTTTATTGTCGGATAAAATGATATTCGATTTCCTGAATCAGCTCGTTCACCTGTTCCGGGTGCTCCAGACGATGATGTCCGCCATCAATAGCATGAATCTGCATATAATCTTCCAGCTGAGCTTGTACAGCATGCATATCCAGAATTTCATCGCCTAATTCCAGATAAGCCATTTGCGGAATATCGTGCTGCAAATCACTGTCGCAAATTGCAGGATAGTCATCACGAAAATTGGGTTGCAGACTGGGATTTGCAATGACGCATGGAATCTGATGGGCATGGGACATTTTCAATGCCCAATAGCCGCCCAGACTGTGTCCGACCAGAATATCCGGTTTGATGGTTTCAATCGTCTCGTGATAAAACTCGGCAACCGAACTATAGCTCAGATTTCGGTAATCGACATCGATACAGTATTTAGGGGCTATATCGATGGCATGGAACTTGGTGGATTCTTTCGAGGAATCTAAGCCATGTAAAAACAAAATCTTAGACATAGTTTATTACTCATTTTTATGAGACATGCCATATTGCTTATTTGTGGATGGGCATGCCTTCTTCAATCTGAACATCATTGTAGAACGTCTAGCTGTACAAGACAGTTAGCTATTGGTCTAAGCCGCCGTTTCACATTCCAATAATTTTATGTAAAACCTCTTTGCTTTGGACTTTAATCGTAGTTGAGAGCAGCCGAATGCTGCAAAAAATTGGGCAAAAGAAATTTAACAGGGTGGCAGATGGACGCAACTGAATTGCAAAAAGAAGGGGATAGTAGATATTTCCAAAGAAAAGCCGGTTCGTGGAAGGGTTTGCGCTACGATTTGGGAACGATTTCTGCTATTCTATGCAACTTCTATTTTTTAACTAATCTTATTCGAGGCAGAGATGACGCAAACTAACGCTCAATCGACTTCTGAACAAATCATTTCCGAAAACGATTTAATTGCACAGCGTCATGCCAAGTTAAAGCAAATCGAAGCTCAGGCACAAGAAACAGGTAAGAGCCCATGGCCGAATACCTTTAAGCGTGAGCATTATGCCCAGGATTTACAAGACCAGTTCGCTGATAAATCTAAAGAAGAAATTGAAGCAGGCGAAAAGGTCTACGTTAAAGTTGCCGGTCGTGTGATGTTGAACCGTGGTTCATTTATCGTGATCCAGGACATGACAGGTCGTATCCAGCTTTATGTTGCGCGTAAAGAACTCCCAGAAGATGTACTTGCTACCATTAAAGGTCTGGACCTAGGCGATATCATCGCAGTGGAAGGTTATATCGGTCGTTCGGGTAAAGGCGATCTGTATGTACATATCGAGCATTTTGAATTATTGACCAAATCATTGCGTCCGCTTCCAGACAAGTTCCATGGCCTGAACGATACTGAAGTGAAATATCGTAAACGCTACCTTGATCTAATCGTCAATGAAGAAACGCGTAAGACTTTTGAAATTCGTGCCAAAGTTGTGGCAGGTATCCGTGCCTTCCTGACTGAAAAACGCTATATGGAAGTTGAAACGCCAATGATGCATGTGATTCCAGGCGGTGCATCTGCACGTCCTTTCGAAACACATCATAATGCATTAGATATGCCATTGTTCTTGCGTATTGCGCCAGAGCTTTATTTAAAACGTTTGGTAGTTGGTGGTTTTGAACGTGTGTTTGAAATTAACCGTAACTTCCGTAACGAAGGTGTTTCTACCCGTCATAACCCTGAATTCACCATGATTGAATTCTATCAGGCTTATGCAGATTACAAAGACTTGATGGAATTGACCGAGCAAATGCTGGAGCGTCTGGCGATTGATATCTTGGGCACCACTGACGTGCCTTATGGTGATGAAGTGTATAGCTTCAAAGGTCCATTCAAGAAAATTTCAATGTTCGATGCGATTCTTGAAAATAACCCACAATTTACTCCTGAAAATGTCAATGACCGTGAGTTCCTGGCAAAATTCCTTCAGGAAGAATTGAAAGAGCAGGTGAAGCCAGGTTTTGGTCTGGGCAAACTGCAAACGATGGTATTTGAAGAAACCGTAGAAACCAAATTGCGTCAGCCAACGTTCATTACAGAATATCCAGCGGAAACCTCTCCATTGGCGCGCCGTAATGATCATAATCCGCACATTACTGACCGTTTTGAATTCTTCATCGGTGGCCGTGAGTTGGCCAATGGCTTCTCGGAATTGAATGATCCAATCGATCAGGCTGAACGTTTCCAGGCACAGGTTGCTGAAAAAGATGCTGGTGATGATGAAGCCATGCATTACGATGCAGACTTTGTCGAAGCACTGGAATACGGTCTTCCTCCAACAGCAGGTGAGGGCATCGGTATTGACCGTCTGGTGATGATTTTTGCCAATGCAGCAAGTATCCGTGATGTAATCCTGTTCCCGCATATGCGTCATAAAAATGCTTAAGTGCTGAATACAAAATAACCCACCATCGTGTGGGTTATTTTTTTATAGAAATATTTGAAAAATGATTAAAAAAGAAACAATTTAATTATTGAAAATTAATATGAACATGACTAGGGTAGAATAAAAATAATAATGAAAAATTAGTTTATGTTATTTAAAAAAAATTATTAAAAATATTGCTGAGTACATTTACTTTTCCTGCTTTTGCTCAGGGTCTGGTTCTAAATGATGCAAATTTGCGTACTGACCTGAACTGGTTAAACCAGCAAGGGGTTATTCAAATCAGTACCTCAACCTGGCCGCTGAGTGGGGATGAAATTCAACGAGCCTTATCAAATGCGCAGATCAGCAATACTGTGCAGCAGCGTGTGATCGATTCAGTTCTGGCTAAACTAAAGGCAGATAATCAACAACTAAAATTGGGTTTATTTGCAGAAACTGATCAAAAAGATATTCCACAGGCTTTCGGGGATCAGCAAAAAGCACAATATCAGGCAGCTTTAGAGTTTAATGCGGGCAATGCGAATTGGGATGCCAAAATCAGGGTGAATGCTGAAAAAGATCCACAAATTGATAATGATCAGAATATAAATCTTGAAGGTTCTTATCTGGCGGGTAAACTTTGGAATCAATGGCTGATTGGTGGGCAGATTCCAACTTACTGGGGGCTAGGCCATGATGGCAGCTTGATTCGTGGTGATGCTAGCCGGCCGGTCTATGGCTTTACAGTTCAACGTGCAGAACAGACAGCATTTGAAAATAAATGGTTATCTTGGATTGGGTCGTGGCAGTATCAGGCTTTTGTAGGTCAACTCGATGACTATAACGCAGTTCCAGACGCTAAATTGATTGGTTTGCGTGTTACAGCACAGCCTTTACCTTATTTAGAGCTCGGTGCCTCGCGTGCGATTCAGTGGGGGGGGAGGGTCGACCTGAAAGTTTAAGTTCGCTATGGGATGCTTTTGTAGGCAGTAAAGATAATGGGGGTACAGGTGAACCTGACCCGTCTAACCAGATTGCCGGCTTCGATGCGCGGTTAAATTTATTTTCTCTTACCCAAATTCCGGTAGGTCTATATGCTCAATATGTGGGAGAGGACGAGGCTGGCCGCTTACCTGCAAAAAAAATGTATTTGGCTGGAATCGACTATTCTGCTAGTTTGAAAAATATACCATACCAAGTTTATGCAGAATGGGCAGATACGCGGACTAATGGCAAGGTTCAAGGGATTTCTTATAATCATACGAATTATACAGATAGTTTTTATCAGCATGGTTATCCTCTGGCACATGCTTTGGGGGGGATGCGCAGATGATCTCTGTGGGTGGGAACGTTCGTATTGACTTTATGAACCGCTTATCAGGTCGCATACTTTTTGCTGAGGTGAATCAATCAGAACGTGCTGCTGTTAATAATGCTGCTTTTGCTTTTAATGATGAGATTAAAGCATTGGATTTGAACTGGTCGCATTATATCCGTCCCAACATGCCACTAAACTTCAATGTCTGGGTGAGTCATTCCGATGTGAATGGCCAAGATGGGGGAGCCTCACTTGGAATCGAAATTCCTTTAGAGAAAGGGTTGTTTAAATACTAATTTTAGATACTGAAAAATCCTGCGACTGAGTAGGCTTTTTTATTTTTATAGGTTTACTAAATTCAAGACAAAAAAAACGCAATGATTGGGGTTGTCATTGCGTAGAAAAAGGAACGTCTTTCAAACTACTTCATTAACTGTGGAGAGAGTTAAATCTGATTCCTTACTGAATATGATCATAATAGGATGCATTCTCATATGACTCATCAGTATTCATGTTAATACATGTTAAATAAGGTTAAAACTATGGAGATTATGTGGGGATATTTGCATTATTACTGCGCATTTTCAGCTTAAATAAAAAAGCTCTTCATCAGAAGAGCTTTTAAAAGCAATTTTTTATATTTAAAAATGGAATACGCCGAGGCCAGATTTAACTTCATCCAGTGTTGCCTGGGTAATATCGCGACATTTATCAGTTCCGGTTTTCAGAATGTCCATGATGTAGTCTGGATCTTTAGCCAGTTCAATACGACGCTCACGAATTGGACCAATCAATTCTTTAAGAATGCCTTCCAGACGTTTTTTTACCGTACCATCACCTAAACCGCCACGACGATAATGGGCTTTGAGTTCTTCCAGCTCTTCTTTATTTGGATCAAAAGCATCTAGATAAGTAAATACTACATTGCCTTCTACCTGCCCTGGATCTTCAATGCGCAGATGATTCGGATCGGTATACATTGCGTTTACCGCTTTCTTGATATCTTTATCTGTCGCATCCAGCACAATGGTATTGCCCAAAGATTTCGACATTTTCGCTTTACCATCAAAACCAGGTAGGCGCCCAACATTGGAAAGAAGTGCCTTACATTCTGGTAACAGGTCATGACCAATTTGACGGTTTAAACGACGTACAATTTCGTTGGTCTGTTCGATCATTGGAATCTGATCTTCACCCACAGGAACCACAGTGGCCTTGAAGGCTGTGATGTCAGCAGCCTGAGCCACCGGATAGCACAAGAAGCCAGCTGGAATATCACGTTCGAAACCACGCATCTGAATTTCAGACTTGATGGTCGGGTTACGCTCAAGACGTGAAACCGTCACGAAGTTGAGGTAAAGCATGGTCAATTCATTCAGTGCAGGAAGGCAAGACTGAACACAAATTGTGGTTTTAGTCGGGTCAATACCCACAGCCAGATAATCCGTTGCCACTTCAATAATGTTACGGCGTACCTTTTCAAAATTGTCCGCGTTATCGGTTAAGGCTTGAGCATCCGCAAGTAACAAGTGTTGATGATGGGAATCTTGCAGACCTACACGAGAACGTAATGAACCCACAAAGTGGCCGAGGTGGAGTTGTCCGGTAGGACGGTCGCCCGTCAAGATCACTGGACGATTATCTTGATTACTCATTATCTATTCCAAAGGGTAGTCAGTACTACAGCTGTATTTTAACGAATGGCAACATTGTACGGCATTCTGTTTTTGATTGTCAGCCAGAAAAAAAGCTGTAGTAAAAAAAATCTTATAAATTAAACAAGTGAATACAATATTTTTAAGAATTTTGATTAAAATAAGCTGAAATACGATAAGGATAATTAAGTATGGCGAGCAGTTTATTACTATTATTAGATGATATTGCTACTGTTCTGGATGATGTCGCTGTCATGAGCAAAATGGCAGCAAAAAAAACAGCAGGCGTCCTCGGTGATGATCTGGCATTGAATGCCCAGCAAGTCAGTGGTGTACGCTCCGAACGTGAACTGCCTGTCGTGTGGGGAGTTGCCAAAGGGTCTTTTGTTAATAAGCTGATTCTTGTTCCTCTAGCTTTACTGATTAGTGTCGTCGCTCCATGGCTTATCAATCCTCTGCTGATGATTGGTGGGTTGTTTTTGTGTTATGAGGGTGTGGAAAAAGTACTGCATAGCCTGAAGCATAAAAAAGTTAAAACTGAAGAAGCAGCTGAAATCGAATTCAATACAATCGAAACCGATTTAGCTCAATTTGAAAAAGAAAAAATTAAAGGTGCAATCCGGACCGATTTTATTCTGTCGGCTGAAATTGTGGTGATTTCATTAGGCACAGTAGCAACAGCAGCTTTTGGTACTAAAGTCATGGTACTTTCACTGATTGCTATTGTAATGACCGTTGGTGTGTATGGATTTGTAGCCATGATTGTCAAAATTGATGATCTGGGACTGTATCTTACTGAGCAGACATCGAGTTTCAAGCAGAGCATTGGACGTGGCTTGCTGGCTTTCGCTCCAAAATTAATGAAAACACTGACCATTGTGGGAACACTTGCCATGTTTTTGGTGGGCGGTGGGATTATTGCTCATACTATTCCGTGGTTTCATCATTTAACTGAAGATTCTGTTGATCATATACAGCATATTCCCAATGTTGGAAATATTATTGGTGCGGTTACTCCCACTTTAATTAATCTGGTCATTGGTTTTGTTGCGGGCCTCGTGGTATTGCTTGTAGTCGCAATGATCCAAAAGATTTGGCCTAAATCATCAAAAGCTTAAGATGCAGAAATATCTGAAAATTGAGCAGATTAAAAGAAGGAAAAGGCTATGCGTTGGAAAGGTCGTCGTGTCAGTAGCAATGTAGAAGACCGTCGCGGTGGCGGTGCCAAAGCTGGCGGAATCAGTATTATCGGATTAATTGTTGCCTTTGTGGCCTGGAAGTTTTTTGGCGTTGATCCACAACAAACCTATCAAACTACCAAACAGGTAACTCAGGGCATCTCGGGTGCAACAGAAACCCGTGGACTGGAAAATCCCACCCCGGAACAGCAGGAATCGATTGAGTTTGTCGGAACCGTATTGGCGGATACTGAAGATACCTGGAATCAGGTTTTCCAGCAGCAGTTAAACCAGCAGTATGTTCCTCCGAAACTGGTGCTGTTTAATGGCATCGTGAATTCGGGTTGTGGTACGGCTCAGGCGGCGATGGGCCCTTTCTACTGTCCGGCAGACCAGAAAGTCTATATTGATACTGCATTCTTTAAAGATATGCGTACCCAGATGGGCATTAGCGGAGAACAGAATGCCACCGAACTCTCGCGCAATGATCAGGCTGGAGACTTTGCCTTGGCCTATGTTGTGGCCCATGAAGTGGGTCATCATATCCAGACGATTTTAGGTATTTCTTCCCAGGTACAACAGGCACGCCAGCAGGCAAGCGAAGTGCAGAGTAATCAGCTTTCAGTGCGTCAGGAATTACAGGCAGACTGTCTGGCCGGAGTCTGGGCCTACCATAATCAGCAGCGGACCCAGTTTCTGGAACAGGGTGATGTGCAGGAAGCCATGGATGCTGCACATAAAATTGGTGATGACTATTTACAGAAACGTGCCCGCGGACAGGTAGTACCGGACAGCTTTACTCATGGCAGTAGCGCACAGCGAGTACATTGGTTTAATACAGGCTTGCAATCCGGTCAGATTGCGAATTGCGATACCTTTAATCAAAATATTTAGCTCATTTGCTTATAAAAAAGGAGCTTTAGGCTCCTTTTTTATTTATACAGAAAACGTCGGAAATTTCTTAATATTTTGATACTGACAAATAATGCAGCCAAAGCAAACAGGGTAATTGCAAAGACCGTATATTTCAGGTTGCTGATGTCATTCTGATAAAACTGCTGAATATCCTGTTTGGAATATTTAAGAGTAGTTTCTTGACCGGTGCGGCTGTCTCTAAACTGGATTTTTTCAATATAAAACAGGTTTCCTGCTTTAATGAGGTCAATGCTCTGGATTTGGCGGGTATGTGATTGATTATAATCATCGCTGCATAAAGTGCTGTAATGCTCGCAGTTGATTTTAGCCACATACCCATTTCCTGCTATCAGAATGAAAATAGCATTGTCCGGTCGCTGGTTATTAGATACCAGAACATACTGTTCGCTAGCGGTACTTTTCAGGGGAATGCTGGTTGCCTGCTGATAATGCTGTTCAGCTTGCAGAATTTCCTGAATTTTAGCGAAGCTGGTAAAACATAAGGACAAGGTGACCAGAAAAATCACACTTGCAAAACAGAGGCGGAAAATGGTTTTGACAGTTTGATGCATGGGAGAGAAATTCAAAATAGAAAGGGGAGGAAAGCAAAAGCCAAGTGCTGATCTGTATGTTAAATCATCATTCGGAAATACTGAAAAGAAACTTAACTCAATTCGATAAAAAGAGGATTAAACTTGTTTTGTCAGAATACGCTGCTATTCAAACCTCTATTTTAACAATGCCGCTCTGCGCATAGTGCTCCATCTCGCCCGATTTTAGGAAACCGAATGGGAAATTTCTTTTTTCTTCAGCTACTCACAGTCGTCTTTGCCTTGTCCATTGCCACAACCATGTTTAATAAGCGTGTTTTAGGCTTTCCACAAGCGATCGGCGTTCCGATTGTCTCGGCAATTTTTGTTTTTATTTTGCAGTGGGGTGCCAGTTTACTGCATGGCAATCCATTCTTTAGCATCAATATTGACAATATCGAGCAGGCTGTTCGTCATGTGGATTTTTATGATTTTCTGATCAATGGCGTGATCTGCTTTATTCTGACCTCATCTGCACTGAAGTTTAAGGTCTCGGATTTGCGTAACCACTGGCGGCCCATCAGTATTCTGGCTGGACTGGCTTTGGTGTTTTGTGCGGTATTCTTTGGTGTGGCCTTATATGGTTATCAATTCCTGATTGGTAAGCATGTCGACCTGCTGGTTTTACTGTTGCTCGGTGCGGCTTTGGGTGCCACAGACCCGATCGGTATTAAAGGGGTATTGAGTTCGGTTCGCGCACCGCATCATCTGATTGTCAAGCTGGAAGGCGAATCACTATTTAATGATGCGATGTGTATTGCCCTATTTATGACTTTGCTCAATGTTCTGCAAGGTGAAAACTTTACGGTCTTGGGGGTACTGCAAACCCTGCTTTATGAGATTGTGGTGGCAGTGCTGATCGGTCTGGGATTTGGTTTTGCGATCTTGCGAATTCTGCGCGGCAAGCATGAAATGGAGTCGCTTATTCTGACCACAGCCTTGCTGGCCTGCGGTTCATATCTGGTGGCATTACTGGCCCATGCTTCAGCGCCAATTGCTTGTGTAATTGGTGGCTTGATTGTCGGTAATAAATGGAAAGAAATCCTGGCTGATGCTGAAATTGGTGATGTTAATCATTTCTGGCATACTGTTGAAGGAATTATTAATTCATTCCTGTTTACCCTGATTGGTCTGGAATTGTTTATTCTGGACTTGAGTACCAGCCTGGTTCTGGGCGGAATGGTGGCCTTTGTAATTCTGCATTTGGCCCGTTTTGCAGCTAACTATCTGGCCTTTGCTATGTTTCCAAAAGTCAGCAAGAAAAGCTATAACGGCAGTTTAACCATTCTGTCTTGGGGCGGAGTACGGGGCGGGATTTCCCTGGCACTCATTTTAGCTGTAGCCAATGTTCCACAACTGGAAGCCTATAGCAGTATTCTGGTGGGCTATACCTTTATTGTGGTGCTATTGTCTGGTGTGGTATGTGGCTTGGGCTTACCTGCAGTGATGAATGCCTTTTACTATAATCCCAATGAAGAAACTGAGGGCTTCAAAGGCTGGTATCAACGCATGTGCCACAAGCTGAACCGTAAGGGCTTTCGCTATATTGTCGGGGAAGATACCAAAGGAAATGAAACCATCACCGTCTTTCAGCCTGATATCATGATTGATCAAAAAGATGAAGATGGCGTCGCTACGGTGCATCATCCAGACAAGGTTCAGGAAGTCAAACGATTGGAAAACCCGGATAACTTCTAAATATAATATCAAAATATTATGGGATTTTCTGTTGAGGCAAAGAATCGAACAAGCCTAAATGTATAAGCAGGCTTGATTATTCTCAGAGAGTTTTTTAAGGAGACAGGTATATTTTCATTTAAACGGGTTATTAAAACATGCCAGTGATCAAAATAGCTTCAGCCAGTCAGGAAATGGCAGAGATGATTTTGGCTGTGGTGAATCAGATTCCGTATGCCAAAGTCGCTACTTATGGACAGATTGCCAGACTGGCAGGTTTGCCTAAACATGCACGCTTGGTCGGACGAGTATTAAGCCATTTAGAACCTGATAGCGATATTCCCTGGTATCGGGTCATCAATGCTCAGGCGAAAATCAGTCTGAAGCAACAGGATCAATACGGCCAAAATATCCAGCAGCAAAAACTCATGCGGGAAGGAGTTGTTCTAAGAGGTGAGCGTGTGGATTTAAAATGCTATCAATGGAATGGTCAGGTTGAAATATAAAACCCCCACTTTTTAAGAAGTGGAGGTTTGTATAAATGGAAATTTTAAAGATTATTTACTTGCGAATCACCATGACTGGAATGTCCGCCTGTCCAAGAATACTTTGCGCTACGCTACCAAGGAACAGTTTTTTGAAGCCAGTACGGCCATGGGAACCGATTACAATCAGATCAGCATTTAAATCTTTTGCGGCTGCCAGAATCTCACTGTGAATCACTTGACCTTCAAGCAGCTGTGTATTCACTTCAATACCTGACGCAGAGAATTTTGCTTTGGCTTCATCCAGGGTTTTTAAGATTGAAGTGCGGGCACGTTCAATTAGGTCATTGGTCTGTGCCGCAGAGATATATTCTGCAGCGATATAAGGATCCAGTGCCAGCACCTGAACGACTGTTACTTTACTGTTGAATGCTTTGGCAATTTCTACTGCTTTATCTACTGCAGCATAAGATGTTTCTGAACCGTCGATGGGTACTAAAATATGTTCAAAAGGCATTAGAATTCTCCTGAGAAGAAGTAAGAGTTATAAATTGTGACGCGTTGAACTGGAATACGAATAATTGTTTATACTTTGATCATAGCCTGTATTTTATAAAAATAAAACCAAGTAAATACATAGGTATAAGATCTAATAGATTGAAGAGTAAAGCATCTGCTAACAGTGCTTTAATCGGATTGTTGATGGAATCTAAGTGAATAATTTATATGTAAAAAATCAGCTTACCCAAAATTACGGTCAGTCACATTGAATAGAGGCGGGGTCTAGTTTTATTTGCGGTGACAGCTGTTCATAGCGATTTAAAATGGTTTGGGTTTCATCTGCATAAATTTTCTGTTGCAGCTGCCGGATTTTATGTTCTGTCACATGCAAACGTGCACAATGTAAGGCGATCTGATTTTCTCGGGTTACTTCCAGTCGTTGATTTTGCTCATATTCTGGATAACGTTTGATTTTCTGCTGCGCTTTGCTGAGTTGTGCCAAAGAGCGTTTCTGCTGCATGCTCATCAGTTGTTGCTGGTTAATCCACTGTGCGACATCGCGTCTGACGCCATTGTAATCTACAAAAATCGGGGAAATGATCTGGCAGGCACTGAGACATGAAAGTCCAGTTGCTAAAATAAGTATTTTGATTTTATGCATTTGATGAATCCTATAAGCAATAGATAGTATTATGAATACGTGAATTACCTATTAAAAAAGCTTTATTGTTTATATTTTAAAAGTTTATTGGGTATTTGCATAAAGTCTGAACATTTGTGTTCTAAAATGCTTGACGATACACGCTTAAATTACGATAATGCGCACACAGTTTACGGCTATGTAGCTCAGTTGGTTAGAGCACCGCACTCATAATGCGGGGGTCACAAGTTCAAGTCTCGTCATAGCCACCATTTTTAAAGACCAAGCTCTCAGCTTGGTCTCTTTTTTTGTCGATAGAAAAGCCTGCAGAGAAAATCATAAATAATATTTGAAGTATCTACTAATTTTGCACATGTTCTCAACATACCAGTTTTATTTGATGTGAGATATGAATGATCTTTAATCTTTAGTACAACATAAAAAAAAATCGTCCCAGCACTCGCTGGAACGATTCTAATTTATATCATTGAAAACTGGATTTAGTTTCCTGCTTTCCAGCCATTGACGAGTGGGTAACGGCGTTCACGACCAAAAGACCGTGAGCTGATACGAGGACCTATTGCTCCTTGGCGGCGCTTGTATTCATTGGTATCAACCAGACGAATCACTTTCTTCACCACTTCAGCATCAAAGCCTTTGGCAATAATGTCATCCTGACTCATATCTTCTTCAATATAAGAATACAAGATCGCATCCAGAATGTCATAGGCAGGTAAAGAGTCTTGGTCGACCTGATCTGGGCGCAATTCTGCTGAAGGCGGACGTGTAATGACACGTTCTGGAATTACTGGCGTTTCTGAAATGCTGTTACGGTATTTCGCCAGTTCGAACACAATAGTTTTATACACGTCTTTCAGAACAGCATAACCACCCACCATGTCGCCATACAGGGTGCAATAACCTACAGAAATTTCGGATTTATTGCCAGTTGCCAGCACCAGGTTACCAAATTTGTTGGACAGAGCCATCAATAAAGTACCACGCGAGCGTGCTTGCAGGTTTTCCTCGGTCGCATCGACTGGAGCATTACCAAAGAATGGGAACAGCACCTGCATAAAGCCGTTTACCACTGGATTGATTTCGGCAATACCGAAAGTCACGCCCATATTTTTGGCCTGAGCAGCTGCATCTTCCACACTGATTTGTGCGGTATAAGTATAAGGCATCATCACAGCCTGAACTTTATCTGCACCAAGTGCATCTACGGCAATTGCCAGAGTCAGGGCAGAGTCAATACCGCCAGACAGCCCTAGAATTACACCAGGAAAGCCGGAGCGCTGTACATAATCACGTGTTGCCATGACCAGGCTTTGATAAATCTCAGCCATGGTGTCTAAGGCAGGAGTGATGCTACCTGTCTTGAATTGAAGCTTTTCAGCATCATACTCGGCAATCGCCAGTTTTTCCTGAAAGCTTGGGGCCTGTAAAGCCACCTCACCAGATTTGTTCAGCACAAAGCTGGTACCGTCAAAGATCAAATCATCCTGTCCACAAACTTGATTACAGTACACCAGGTTGATATTCAGCTGCTTGACTAAGGCCGCCATGGTTTCAATACGATGTTGGGGCTTACCTACTTCATATGGAGAGGCATTGAGTACCAAAGCGGTTTCAACATTCAATTTAGCCAGTTGCTGAACGGTCGCTAAAGACCAGACATCTTCACAGATCAGTATGCCAAATTTGTGTCCGAGATACTCAAAAACCAGGTGCTGATGACCTTCGCCAAAATAGCGCTTTTCATCAAATACCCCATAATTTGGCAGCACTTGCTTGTTATAGATCCCCAGCACGTCGCCATCTTTCATTACAGCAGCTGAGTTATAACGCTGACAATCTTCGGTTTGATTGACGAAACCAAAGACCATGACAATATCTTTTACTTCAGTCAGTTTTTCAAAAGCTGCCTTGGTACGTTTCACCAGACTTGGGCGAATTAATAAATCTTCTGCAGGGTAGCCCAGTGTTGAAAGCTCAGGAAAGATGATCAGATCCGCTTTATCTTCTTTGGCCTGACTGGCCAACTCAATCATTCTTTGCGCATTTGCATCCAGATTGCCGACATGTGGAGAGAATTGAGCAATTGCAATTTTAAAACTTTTCATCCAATTAAATCCTATTCCTATAGGTTAATACACTAAATTACTGATTTTTATTATTCTAATTATCCAGTTAAGTGCACTTCGATATTCATAAAATGCCAAATGGCTAAAATAAAAAACTTTTTATCGCATGATTACTGAATCTTAATGTGCGAAGTAAAATAATCATACTGGCTTATTTTATCGAAATTTTATCGATAAGCTAGACTTGACTTAGCAAGAAGAGACATCGAATGGGAAAGTAATGATATAAAATTACAAAATATGCTGATGTTTTATACATGTATACATATGCAGAAGTAAAGACTTAAGCGGGAATAAGGGATTTTAAAATATGTGCTTTTGATTTTTCTTAAAATTAAAGTAATTAAATATCATCTGCTTATTCAGGGATTCAAAATTATATTCGGGATTCTTTTTAAGAAAATATCTCGTGCAATATCACCTTGTTGTTCAATATTGTAGTGTGAAAATGATTTGTTGGGATTAAATTGATATTTGTAAGGATTATATTTTCTCAAGCTTAAAAAATAAGCACTTTGCAGGAGTGCGCCTTTTAAAACCACATTAATCTTCTGTTGGTATTGATAAATATGCGCCATTTCACTTATAAGTTATAAAAAATGGACATAGAGATATTAAGGGGTTATGGAAATTATTTTCTAAATATAGTCCATTGTTTTCCTTCAAAAAATGGACAACTAATTTTTAGTCGTGTTGCATTTTGTTACAAATCAAGGCTCACAAATATAGAGAGTCATAAAGGGAATATCTTTCAGACAGTATTAAGAACGTCACTGTATGACGCTTTGTGTTTTTCCTAGCTAGTAACGCTATAAATGAGAAGAGTATTCTAAATCTCACTAAGATAGTGCAATCAATATTTCGTAGATGATCTACTGCATAAAAATAATTCTTGACATTAAGTTAAAAGCACTCCAATATTTAAGTTATGTGGAATGCATAGTTGTTCTACTGTGTAATTTTAGTGATGACAGGTGGCCGCCTGTCATCGAATTCAAAACTATTAACGCGACTAAACATTAGGAGTTAAGAACACATGAAAGTATATCAGATCAACTATGACCTGCGTAAACAACGTAACTATGACGAGCTTTATAAAAAAATTATGTCTCTAGATAATTGGTGCCATCCTTTGGAGTCATGTTGGTTAATTGCCTCTGAAAAAACAGCATCACAAATTGCAGAAGATTTATTCAAAGTCATGGATGGTGATGACGGATTATTAGTGACTCGCTTACAAAATGAGGCTGCTTGGTACAACCTTGATTCAAAAGGAACTAAAGACATCAGTAATTGGCTTCAAGAAAACTTAAGCAAAGCATCATAAATGGATTGAGCCTAGGACGGCTCTATCCCTTTCAGAGTAAATATTTATGTCAAAGTTAAAGAGATTTATGAAGCTGAGCGACCTTGCAGAGATCCGAACAGGTTTTACATTCCGTGAAAAGGTTGAAGAAGTCGAGTCAGGCAATGCCCATGTATTGCAGATCAAAGATATTCGTAGCATTGCAACGGATACATGTGGCTATACACTTTTTGCTGATGCTTTACCGCAAATTAATTGGCAGGGTAAAAATAATGCAATCGTATCGCCTGAGTCTGTGTTGTTGCCCTGTCGTGGAGAGTATCTCAAGGCACATTATTTTGTAGGTTTTCAAGATCAATCAAAAGCACTACCACTTATTGTGAGTAGTCAATTTTTGATTTTGATGCCAAATCAAAATGTATTGCCTGAATACTTATGTTGGTACTTGAATCAACCTCATGTGCAATATGAGTTACGCAAAGAGAGTCAGGGCTCTAAGATGCCGATGCTCAGTGTATCCACAGTCAGCCAGTTTGAGCTTGAACTCCCTAGCTTGGATATTCAGCAACGCATAATCGAATTAAACCACATTTGGGAGCAAGAGCAGATCTTGACCCAACAATTACTTAAAAATCGTGAACAAATGATGATGGGCATGTTTAAACAACTGCTCCAAGGAAACAAATAATGGTTACTCAAATCAATCAAGATACCGTCAATAAAGCCCTGTGGTCGGCATGTGATGTATTCCGTGGCACGGTGAGTGCAGATACCTATAAAGACTATATTTTGACAATGCTGTTCTTAAAGTACATCTCTGATGTATGGCAAGACCACTACGATAATTATAAAAACGAATATGGTGATGAACCTGAACTGATTGAAGAAATGATGAAAAACGAGCGTTTTGTACTGCCTCGTGAATCTAATTTCTACACCTTGCTTGAGCGTCGTTTTGAGCCCGGCAATGGTGAACGTATTGATATGGCTTTACATGCACTTGAAGAAGCCAATGGTACAAAGCTGAAAGATGTAGGCAAAAGTGTTTTCCAAGACATCTCGTTTAATACAGATAAATTGGGCGAAGAAAAGCAAAAAAATACGATTCTAAAAGATCTTTTAGAAGTGTTTTCTGTGCCTGAGTTGGATCTCAAACCAAGCCGTGTAGGTTCACTTGATGTGATTGGTAACGGTTATGAGTTTTTGATTAAAAACTTTGCTGCAAGTGGTGGTCAAAAGGCGGGTGAATTCTATACACCACCTGAAGTATCGGACTTAATTGCTGAGTTACTTGATCCACAAAAAGGCGACAGCATTTGTGACCCTGCCTGTGGTTCTGGTTCACTGTTGATGAAGTGTGGTCGTAAAGTTGTAGCGAATCACGATAGCAAAGAATATGCACTTTATGGGCAAGAAGCGATTGGTTCAACGTGGTCATTAGCCAAGATGAATATGTTCTTGCATGGTGAAGACAACCACAAAATTGAGTGGGGCGATACCATTCGTAATCCAAAATTATTGGATAAGAATGGCGATTTAATGCTGTTTGATATTGTGACCGCTAACCCACCATTCTCATTAGACAAATGGGGTCATGAGCAAGCTGAAAATGATAAGTTTGATCGTTTCCGTCGTGGTTTACCACCAAAGAGCAAAGGTGATTATGCGTTTATCTCACACATGATTGAGACGCTCAAACCTGTTACGGGTCGTATGGGGGTTGTAGTTCCGCATGGTGTGTTATTCCGTGGCTCGTCTGAAGGGAAGATTCGTGAGAAGCTGATTAACGAAAACTTATTAGATGCGGTGATTGGTTTACCTGAAAAGCTGTTCTACGGTACGGGTATTCCTGCAGCGATTTTAATTTTCAAAAAGCAAAAGTCTGATGATTCGGTTTTGTTTATTGATGCAAGCCGTGAGTTTAAGTCAGGTAAAAATCAAAACAATTTAACTGAAGACAATATTGCCAAGATTATTGCAACCTATCGTGCTCGTGAAAGTGTTGATAAGTATGCGTATTTAGCGACTTTGCAGGAAGTGAAAGACAACGATTACAACCTGAATATTCCTCGTTATGTGGATACCTTTGAAGAAGAAACAGAGATTGATTTAGTTGCTGTACGTGCTGAGCGTGAGCAGTTAAAGACTCAACTTGCTGAGCTTGAAGTTCAAATGGCGAAGTATTTAGAGGAGTTGGGTTATGGAGAGTAATACTATTCTTTATAAACCACTAGGTGATGTCATTGAGTTTCTAACGGATTATCATGCTAATGGTGCTTATGAAAAGCTAAAAGAAAATGTGACATTATTGGATAAAGAGAGTCATGCTGTCATGATTCGAACTACCAATTTTGAAGCAAATGATTTTACAAATAATCTCATCTACATAGATGAGCATGCTTATGAATACTTAAAAAAATCAAAAGTTTATGCTTCTGATTTAATCATGAACAAAATTGCTAATCCTGGCACAGTTTACTTTATGCCTGAAATTAGCAAGCCTGTATCATTAGGAATGAATCTATTTTTAATACGGATTAATACCAAAAAGGCTAATCCGTATTTTATCTACGCCTATTTAAGAAAAAATGAGCATTACGTTAAATCTTTTGCTAGTGGTTCGACAACCAAGACTATTACAAAAGATGATGTGAGACGTTTAAAAATTTACACCCCACCTTTAGCAGAGCAGAATAAAATCGCCCAAATCCTTTCAACTTGGGATCAAGCGATTTCAGCGACTGAAAAGCTGCTTGAAAATAGCCAACAGCAGAAAAAAGCATTGATGCAGCAATTGTTGACGGGTAAGAAGCGTCTGCTCGATGAGACAGGGTTAAAATTTAATATTCCTTGGGAAAAATATCGTCTAGGTGCTTTGTTAAAAGAAGAGAAACAGCGTAATAAAGATAATTCATTATCTCGTGTTTTAAGTGTGACAAATCACAGTGGTTTCGTTTTGCCTGAAAATCAGTTTTCAAAGCGTATTGCGAGTGATGAAGTTTCAAATTACAAGGTAGTGATAAAAGGTCAGTTTGGTTATAACCCTTCACGTATTAATGTGGGCTCTTTTGCAAGACTAGATCAATTTGACAATGGCTTATTGAGTCCAATGTACGTTGTTTTTAGTATTACATCTGAAAAATTAGATAGTGATTTTTTCCTTTATTGGATGAAGTCTAATGAAGCTAAACAGAGAATCAATAACAGCACTCAGGGGTCTGTTAGGGATTCTGTTGGATTTGATGCTATTAGCAGCTTTGTTCTTAAATTACCTGAGATACAAGAACAACAAAAAATTGCTAAAGTCCTTTCTCTAGCCGATCAAGAACTTGAAACTTTGCAGAAAAAACTTGATTGCTTAAAGCAAGAGAAAAAAGCACTCATGCAACAACTTTTGACAGGTAAAAAACGTGTCAAGGTGGCTGCCTAATGATGCAAATGATGCCTAGCTATTACCGCATTATGGCGGGTGCGAAGTCTGTATTTGCTCAAGAGTTTCTAGAGGGCGGCTTTATTGCCGCCAACTGGAACATTGACCAAGACTTAACACATGACTTACCTGATGATTGGCGTGAGTTTAATCACCGTTTTATTCCTGTCTATCTTGAAGCCTTACCTGATAAAACCAAAATTTCAGCAGGCTTAGCCTGTGGCATGTTACACACCATCTGCAAAGGCATTAAACAGGGTGACATTATCCTTACACCTCGTGGGGATGGTCATTACTTAGTTGGTAAAGTCATTTCAGACTATTACTACGTGCCTTCTGGTGAATTAAGCCATCGCAGAAAAGTTGAATGGTTTGAACAGACTTTACCTAGAGAAATGATGTCTCAAGAGCTAAAAAACTCATCGGGATCAGTGGGTACAGTTTGTAATCTGACCAAGTATGCCGAAGAGCTTAAAACACTTATTGATGGCAAAGAAACAGTTGAATATCTTGAGCCTGATGAAGTAGTCGAAGACCCAACAGCTTTTGCTTTAGAAAAGCATTTAGAGCATTTCTTGGTAGAGAACTGGTCTAAAACTGATTTGGGTTCAACATACGATATTTATACTGAAGAAGGTCAATTAGTCGGTCAGCAGTACCCTTCTGATACAGGACCTATCGATATTTTGGCAATCAGTAAGGATAAAAAGACATTGCTTGTTGTTGAGTTAAAGCGTGGTCGTGCAAGTGATCGTGTGGTGGGGCAAATCCAGCGCTATATGGGCTATGTCAAAGATGAATTGGCTGAGGCAGATCAGCAAGTGAAAGGTGTCATCATTGCGCTAGAAGATGACTTAAGAATTCGTCGTGCTTTAAGTGTGGCTCAGAATATTGAGTTTTATCGTTATCAGTTGAGTTTTAAGCTGAATAAAAGCTAATGCAAACTGAAATTTGACTCTTAAAGATTATATTTGGCGTCACTAAATATCAAATGGATCGTTAGAAACAAGGACGTTTTTAATACTTTATCAACAATTAAAACTTGAGGGCTGTAATGTCAATTTCCCAAATGTTTCAAGACTTTTTAAGCAATATTAAAGTTGCAAATGAAGAACAAATCACGTCACGTTATCAAGAGATAACATGTGCATTGAACAAAAAATTTCGTGATACCGAATCAAAAACATCAAACCAATTACAAGTTGGTTCGTACGGCAGATGGACTGCGATTAAAGGTATTTCAGATTTAGACATGTTGTACATCATGCCACCCTCAAAATGGGATGATTATAAAAATGGCGGTCAATCAAAGTTATTAAAGGATACAAAAGATGCAATTCTTGCACGTTATCCTCGAACTACAGTTTTTGTAGATCGATTAGTTGTATGTATCCAATACACAAATTTTCATGTCGAGGTACAGCCTGTTTTTGAGCAAGAGGATGGTTCGTATAAGTATCCAGATACAAAGAATGGTGGCAGTTGGAAAATTACTAAGCCTCAAGCCGAAATTGATGAAATGAAAAGCATGAATGAGGCAAAAAATAAAAACTTGCGTCGTTTATGTAAGATGGCTAGAGCTTGGAAAAATAAGCATGGAGTGGGCATAGGAGGCCTATTAATAGACACACTGGCCTACAATTTTATGAAATCGACTACGAATTATGATGACAAGAGTTATAGTTCATATGATTGTTTAAGTAGAGACTTTTTTAAGTATTTATCCGAACAACCCGATCAAGATCACTATCAAGCTTTAGGTAGTAATCAGGATGTCAAAGTTAAAAGTAAATTTCAAAGAAAAGCTAAAAAAGCATATGAGAATTCGCTTAAAGCTATTGAAAATGCAGGAAAGAGTTCGGCTAATGATTATTGGCGAAAAGTATATGGAAACTCTTTCCCTAAAGCAGCAACTACTATCGTTAAATCAATGACATTAGGTGAGTTACGCTATAGAGATACTGAAGAGTTTATTGAGAATAAATACCCAATAGATATACGTTATCCGTTAAAAATAGAATGTGAAATTACTAAACATGGTGCATTCATAGATTTCTTAAGACATTTTAAAAGAAATCGTAAAAAATTAAATAGTGGAAGAAGTCTTAGATTCTATATCGATAAAAATGGGACGCCCTCCAGTTTGCCAGAGCAAAAATATTCTGTTTTATGGAAAGTTTTGAATCGTGGAGAGGCTGCAAAAAGTCGAGATTGTATTAGAGGGAAAATTGTTGCGGATCTAGGGCAGAATCAAAAAACTGAAACCGCTGATTTTAATGGTGAACATATAGTGGAATGTTACATCGTTCAAAACGGTGTAGTTGTAGCTCGTGATCGCATTTATGTACCAATTGAGGAATAAATATGAAACGAGATGATTTACTTAAATGTATTGCTGATACGGGATACAACGTTGGATTCGGAGCAAAGAAGCATTTTGCTACTTATGATCTTGTTGAAAAATCACCAGGGTGGATTAGTTTCCTATCAATCGCCTTTGGTATTTATTCTCTAGCTTTTAAGGAGCTATCAACAAGTTTTCTCTCCGCTTCATTCACAATACTCGGTGTAGTTAGTCTCTATGTCAGTATGTATGATGCAAAAAAAAGTGAATATGAGAAAGCAGGTATTAAGCTGACGAAAATCTATAATCAACTCAGAGTTTTGTATTATTCAGCTAAAGGAAAAAATGATTCAGATGATTTAACCCAATTGATTAACAAGTATCGTCAATTAGAGAGTCAATATTGTTCAGTTGGTTTAAGTAAGCAGATATTGTTTAGTGATTGGTATGCACACTATAAATTCTTTTGGCAGCATCAAATTGAATGGGTTGATGAGCAGAAAGAATTTAATTTTTTTCGAGATAAAGTACCTCTGAGCTTTTATGTATTCTTGGTTGCAGTAATCGTTGTGGCTATTTGCTTTATTTATAAAGCAAAACTTAGTGCATGTTTCGCAGTTTTATTTTAAAAATTTTGGTTAGTTATGAACGGTCTATCAATTAAGTTTCAAGAAGAATACAGTGCTAAGATCCCCGCATTAACATTGTTAATGAATTTGGGGTGGTCATTCTTATCCCCATCACAGGCTCTCACTGCCCGTGATGGAAAACAAGACCAAGTGGTATTACGCCAAATTTTACGTAAAGAGCTCTCTAAACGTACTTTTCCATTCGCGGGCAAAGAATATTCACTATCGCCAAAATCAGTTGATAACTTAATTGCCGAAATCTGTAGCCCTGCTTTGAATGAAGGGTTACTGACTGCTAATGAAAAAATGTATGACCATTTATTCTATGGCATCCCTGTCACTGAATTTGTGAATGGAAAAAAGGTTAGTCCAACGATTCCACTGATTGATTGGTATAACATCCATAATAATGACTTTTCATATACTGAAGAATTTCCTGTTACACGCTCAGGCGGTGTAGATACACGTAGACCCGATATCATTTGCTTTGTAAATGGTATCCCTTTAGTTGTGATTGAAGCAAAACGCCCCGATAGTCAGGCAAAGAAAGGTCCAACGATCAATGAAGGCATTTCTCAGACGCTTCGTAATCAGCGACCTGATGAAATTCCACATCTGTTTGCATATAGCCAACTGCTACTCTCACTAAACGGACATGAAGGGCGTTACGGCACATGTAATACCCCTGCTAAGTTTTGGGCAGCGTGGCGAGAAGAAGATATTTCTGATGCAGAGATGTATGCGCTTAAAAATAAGAAATTAACTGTTTCACAAAAACAGAGCCTATTTTCTTATCGTCCAGTTGATGACTTAACTTGGTATGAAAATTTAATTTCAGGTGGAGACTTAGCTGTTACAGGTCAAGATCAACTGCTGATCAGTCTATTAAAGCCTGAACGCCTACTTGAAATGGTTCGCCTATATACGCTTTTCGACAAGAAAGCTGGAAAAATTGTTGCTCGATATCAGCAAATTTTTGGTATTAAACGACTCATTGAGCGTATTAGTACGAAAAACAGTAAAGGTGGCCGTGAAGGTGGTGTCATTTGGCATACAACGGGCTCAGGTAAATCTTTTACGATGGTATTTCTCAGTAAAGCCTTAATCTTGCATGAGGCTTTAAAACAATGCCGTATCTTGGTTGTCACTGACCGTGTCGATTTAGAAGATCAACTGAGTAAAACCTTTGTATCAGGTGGTGAATTAGCAGGAAAAAGAGACAAGCAAAATGCCATGGCGACTTCAGGCAAACGCTTGGCTGAACAAATTGGTAAGGGTACAGAGCGAATCATGTTCTCTTTGATTCAGAAATTTAACTCTGCAACAAAACTTCCTGAATGTGTTAACACAAGTTCTGACTTCATTGTCCTGATTGATGAAGGGCATCGAAGCCAAGGTGGTGAAAACCATGTGCGTATGAAACTCGCACTGCCAAATGCTGCATTCGTCGCATTTACAGGTACGCCATTACTTAAAGATGAAAAGACAGTGAACAAGTTTGGTCCTATTGTCCATGCCTATACCATGCAGAGAGCAGTAGAAGACAAAACCGTAACACCGTTGCTCTATGAAGAGCGAATCCCTGATTTAGATGTGAATGAACGAGCTATTGATACGTGGTTTGAACGGATTACAGAAGGTTTAAACGATCAGCAAAAAGCAGACTTAAAACGTAAATTTGCGAGAAAAGGTGAGATTTATACTGCGGATGATCGTATTCGTCTGATTGCGTTAGATATTGCTAATCACTTTGTGAAAAATATTGATGATGGTTTAAAAGGACAGCTTGCTTGCGATAGCAAGGCTTCAGCGATTAAGTATAAAAAGTACTTGGATGAAGCAGGCTTGTTTGAGTCTGCTGTGGTGATGAGCCCACCTGATAGTCGTGAAGGGAATACTGATGTTGATGAATCGGCTACCCCAGAAGTGAATCAATGGTGGAAGGAGAATGTCGGTACTCAGGATGAGCAAGCCTATACTAAACAAGTGATTGAGCGTTTTGAAAAAGATGATTCTCTTAAATTGCTGATAGTGGTGGATAAGCTTTTAACAGGTTTTGATGAACCTAAAAATACTGTTCTTTATATTGATAAAAATTTAAAACAGCACAATCTGATTCAAGCAATTGCGCGTGTAAACCGACTTCATCCGATGAAAAAGTTTGGTTTATTGATTGACTATCGAGGTATTTTAAAAGAATTAGATGCCACAATTCTTGATTACCAAGATCTCGCTGCTCGTACCCAAGGTGGCTATGATATCAATGATCTTACAGGCTTATATACGCAAATGAGCTCTGAATACAAACGTTTACCTCGTTTGTATAAAGCACTTTGGGCAATTTTTGCTGATGTTAAAAATAAAAATGATCCAGAGCAGTTACGCCAAGTTTTAGTCCCTCGTATTGAAGAACGTGAGGGTGAGTTAGTCGATATTCACTTAAAAGTTCGTGATGATTTTTATGAAGCACTCACAGAATTCGCAAGTTGTTTAAAAGTTGCGTTGCAGTCAGCAACCTTCTTTGAAGATAAAAGCTTTTCTGATGCAGATCGTCAGCACTACAAAGAAACAGTCAAATTATTTACAAGCTTGCGTCAGATTGTGAAACGAGATGCTGGAGAGACAGTAGACTACGATCAGTATGCAGAGCAAGTCAAAAAACTGATTGATAAGCATGTTGTGGGCATTGAAGTTAAGGACCCTGATGGTGTTTATGAAGTCGGCAAGATGGGTAAAATAGCTCAGCCTGAAGATTGGAGTGAAGAGAAAACACGTAATGAAACGGATATCATCAAAACTCGTGTAACGAAGATGATTGAGCAGCAACTGCGTGATGATCCCTATGCTCAGGAGGCTTTCTCTAAGCTGTTACGTCAAGTTATTGAAGAGGCTGAGAAAGAGTTTGATCACCCATTGAAGCAACACATGCTGTTTAGAGAGTTCGAAGAACAAGTTGAAGCTCGTCGTTTAGATGAAATTCCTGATGTGTTCAGTGGTAATAAGCATGCTCAAGCTTATTATGGTGTCTTCAAGAAACTATTACCTGAAGCATTCTCGATAACAGATCAACAGAATCAAGATAAGTGGATTGAGCTTGCTTTCGAGGTTGATCGTTCTGTCATGAGCTCTGTAGCTGAAAACTCAATTAATCCACAAAATATTGAAGCGGATATCCGTAAAAAACTATTACCTCAGATGTTCCGTGAATGTAAATCCATTGGGAGTGGTATGGATCAAGCCAAAAAAATTGTGGAAATGATCGTACAAATTACTCGGGTCGGTTTGAATGGGCTCTAGGATGAATACGCTGCCAGAGAAAAAGTTAAGCATTGTATATGGTGATGAAGTTATCGATTTTGAGGTGCTTGAAAGTTCTAGTCGTTCTCAAAAAATACTGATTAAAGTCTATGCTGATTGTCGGGTAGTTGTATCAACACCGTTAAATACAGATGATAAAACAATCATTGAAGCGGTAAAGCAACGTAGTCGTTGGATCTATAAGCAATTACGAGAGTTTCGTGAACAAAGCAAATTTATCACGCCTCGCCAATATAAAAGTGGTGAAAGCCACTTTTATTTGGGTAAACAGTATCAATTGAAAGTGATTCAAGATGATACCAAGCCAAATGGTGTAAAACTTCTGAGGGGAAGATTGGAGCTAAATACCTTAGATACGGATATTGAAAGTATTAAATCTCATTTAAATGAATGGTACAGATCTCGAGCAAAAGTCATATTTGAAGTACGATTGAGGCAGATTCTTGAAAAAGCCTTATGGGTTGAAGCTAAGCCTGATATTCGACTCATGACAATGCGCACACAGTGGGGGAACTGTTCACCATCAGGTCTTCTTACACTGAACCCGCATCTAGTTAAAGCGCCCGCAATTTGCATTGATTATGTGATTTTGCATGAACTTTGTCATTTGGTTGAACATAATCATAGCGAGCGTTTCTATCAACTTCTAAGTCAAGTTATGCCTGATTGGGAGATAGTGAAAGTACGATTAGATAATATGGCAGCTAGGCTATTTAGTTAATGTATATAATGAAATGTACTAGCTCAGAACTGATCTGACAGTTACCCGTTTTTCAAAGATACTTCGTCATGTTATTAAATTTCTTCATTGATACTGAAACGGCTCATGAGGCTTTTAATAACATTTTGTTGTGTTGTTAAGTTATTCAAGCTATCAATATGTTCTTGCTCAATAATATCTAGTTGGCTCGCTATTTTGGGGTACTCATCTTTTAGCCCATTTATAAAATCCACCTCAAAGTTTTTTTTCACGATACTTTCTTGTACAAAATCCATTTTTTCACTTAAAGCTTTCGCTATATTTTCTTGTTTTTTGGCACTTCGATAATCACTCAGTCTTTCTGCTTCTGAATAAAGGTATGTATTCTTTTTCCGAGGGTTTATAACTTTTTTTAAATATCCACAATTAACAAGCACATTGATACCTTGATAGATCCGTTGCTTATTTTGTGTTGTGCGAAGGTGCTCATCTAAAACGTTTAAAATGAAATCTTTTGCTTCCCATTTCTCAATAGTGTGTTTTTCAAAAGTATTAAAAAATTTTGAATAGAATGGTAAAAGGCGATTTGACATTAGAAAACCCTAAATTGAAGCAATGAGGATTATAAGCCGTGGACTTATAAACATCAAAATTTGATAGTTCTATTTTTTGAACTATCGATTATTTATGAATGATTTAGCGGTATCAATTGGTCAATTAATACGCTTTACTCGGGAATCAAAAAAAATAAGTCAAGAAAACTTGGCATTACAATGTGGTATAGATCGAAGCTATTTAGGAAGAATTGAAAGAGGGGAAGTAAATATAACGATTAAAAAACTGTATGAAATTGCTTCAGCTCTAGATACTGATCCCAAAATTTTTTTACCTTGAAATACTATTCAGTAAATATGTATTCTTCCCTTAACTATTTAAATTTAAACTAATATCATGAAGAATCTTTTTAAAGAAAATATCTATAAATTGTGGTTTTTTTTATATAAGATTTTGAAAATACAGGATTTTGAATATAGAGGGCTTACTGATGGCGAAGTGGAAATTGCAAAAAAAGTATTTAATGACCTCATCAATTATAATGAAGTAAAAATTTTTAATATTCCTTATTTACCTTGGCAACCTAAAGACATATTGATGGCTCCAAATGGCAGGTTATTTGTAAGCCAGCAGGTTTTCGCTAAAGACTATTCAAAATGTTCAATTGTTATGCAAGGTGTATTTATTCATGAGCTCACCCATGTACTTCAATATCAAAAGCATACGAATGTAGTAGTTAAAGGCTTTATTTTACAGAGTGCTTATTATCTTAGTTTTAAGATGTATGATCCATATAAATACAAATTGATCAATGGAAAACGGTTTGAGCAATATAATATTGAGCAACAAGGTGATATTGCGCGCGACATTTTTTTTGAAAAAATCCCTAATATTATCATTCGAAGCTAATTAATCATGATCGGATTGACGGATTGGTATGATATTGCTTCCATTTAAGGCGTTGAGTTGTTTTTTGAGTTGATAATTTTCATAAAGTAACGAAATTTCTCTTCCCAATGCTTTTTCTAAGTCTTC
Organism: Acinetobacter sp. SFD; assembly: GCF_001647575.1. NCBI lineage: Bacteria > Pseudomonadati > Pseudomonadota > Gammaproteobacteria > Moraxellales > Moraxellaceae > Acinetobacter > Acinetobacter sp. SFD. The sequence goes on along the minus strand of NZ_LSZJ01000011.1, from coordinate 233,658 downwards.
ACGGACAGTTTTCAATTCTTCTTGTATTTTTAAAAGCTTACGTTGATCAAGAGGCGTTATATTTTGTTCTTTTGCCGCACTGTCAATTGCTACAATTAGATCTGCAAATATTAATCTTGATTTCTTGATTGCTCCTTTACTACGACCAGCTTCTAAAGCTACAGAATCGTTAGAAATTTTCGTTCCAATATCTATACGAATAGGCTTATTTACTTTCAGTCGTTCAAGTGCTTCAAAATATTCAATAAGAGCTTCTGACATTCTATTCTGCACCCTTAAGTTCAATAATTTTATGCTTTGTTTCTTTAAGTATTTGTAAATGTGATACTTCAGTTCGATATTCTAGCGAGGTTATATCTAAAAAGTTAATCATTTTTTCTTGTGCTGTAATGACTTTTTCTAGCTTAGGTAGGCTGACAATTAAGTGTCTACAATTATCTTTTAAGCAATTAATTTGAAGCCAATTAGTCGCTGTAAAATTACAAGCTCCAACTTTGGTACAGCCGCCCATGATTGTTTCTTTATAGGAAATGTCGCCTTTTCTGAAACGTTGTAATGTTTGCTTGCGGTCAAATATTATCATTCCTTCTTCATTTTTAAGCGTATTTTCCATCCAATGTATATGACCACCATATAAAGGGGTATTAGACATTAAAACGTTAAAAATATACCCCAATGAGTTAGATTCTAATTGGGTCTGTTGCCATTCATTTGCAAAATGGCTTTTATCGTCATTTATTAGATTTTTTGCAGATGTAGAACCTTTAGCATAATAACTGGTCATTTCATTGGTGATATGTTGTAACTGCCTTCGTAGAGAGGGTAAAGATACAAGACCTGATCTTTGAGCATAAAGTGCTAATGAACGACGTAATTGATGAGTAGTAAAAGGCCAATATTGCCCAATAAGAAAAATCTCTTCTGATCTCCATGCTCTGTGAGGATCAATTTGTTCAAGTTCTTCAACATCAGCCAATCTTATTTGGGGTATCAGTTTATCAACTACTTGTTTACTGTATAGAGTTCCAATGCGATATTGTTTAATTGTTGACTCAATCGGTTTACTTGAAAATCCAAAGTAACTCGCTGAAATAAACAGGGGATACTGAAAAATATCTGTGCTTTTTTGAATTCCTTGTTCATCAAGAATTTGGTAAATATGATCAGCAATTTTTTGAGCAATTCTGACGGCTTTTAAACCCTCAATACTTGTTATCCATTGGGTGGTCTTGGCATTTCCCTGGTTTAACTTAGTTGTTCTACCAATTATCAAATAATGTTTTTGTGAGTTCGAGATCACCTCTTTAATACATTGATAAGGGATAGTTTGTGCCTCTTCGTCTCGCATACCAGAAAAAGCTTGAATTACAAGTTTACAAATACACTGCGTTGCTGTAACTAAGCTAGAGATTTGCTTTATTGTGAATTGTCCAGTATGTTCATTAACGAAGTTTTTTAATGGTTCAGATACATTATCCAAAATTGAATGAAAATAAGCTCTTTTAGCTGAACAACTTAGTTTATATTCATAACATTCCAAAATTAATTGCATTAATTCATTTGATACTTTTTCCCACTCCTCTAAATAACATGTCCAATTTTTTAAAATTTCAGAATAGATTCTGGTAGGAATAGGGGCATGTTGATTTAAAGATGCTCTGTACTGTTTGTTCTGTTTTTGCAGTTGTCTTATTATTTCTGGTTCAATTATCTTGATTGCAAGATTTTGATAACTACTAGCAATTAGTAATAATAAAAGCGATGAAAGTGTTTCTATAAACCATCCTGAGTTCTGAGATCGAACGAATTCTAAAAATAATTTATTATTGCCGATGACTTCTTTTAACGTGGTGTGTTTACGTTCTGCAAATTTTGCAATATCACGAGTAATAGTTAGATAATTTCTTAATGTCCCAAAACTTAACGGGCTTTTATCTCTTAGCCAAATTAATATAAAGAAAATATGTTTAATTTCTTTGATTAATTCCTGTCTATTAGGGGTTAATTCACCTTGATCCCAATAGCTGAATAATAACGGACTTGGCTTGCCATCGGGGTGGTAAATGGTGAAGTCCCAAACAATGTCTCCATATAATGAAATTATAGCTCCTGTGGGTGATCTACTTACAACAAAATCATCCGATGGTAAACTATCATTCAATATATTGAAGGAATCAGGTGGAATATGATGTGAAGGAAATGTTAATTTTGCATCTAGATTTAAAATAGTCATATTATCCAATCTAACTCCATAAACATTACAAGTTTTCTTGCCCAATAAATGTCAAGTTCCCCTTCTTCAACTTCAGACATAATTTTGTTTACAAGCGGTTCATTGTTCTTTTTAACATGGGTTATAATTAAATTAATTCTTTCAAAAATTGGTTTTGTTATTAAATCTTGTTCTTCCAAGTTTCCTATTAAATGTGCTGTTTTTTCAATACAATACCTACAACTTAATAATTTTCGAATATCAGTTTCATCTACGTGTATTCTATAATTCTGACAAAATAAGCAACCTTCGGGATTAATACAATTAGGTGTGTTTATTGAGTCGTTTTCCTGTGGAATTACAGGGTTTCCAAAGGAGGAGCATTTACCAATAGCACTCTGTAATAAGTGCTTTTGATCGTGATTAGGCGAAAGAATAACTTTAGATATGTTATGTAGAAAGTTTGATATCTCTTCCCAATGTGCACTTTCAGAACCTGCAATATAAGAAGATAAAACTGTTTTTTCTGTATTTTGTAAAATTAGTGCTGTTGTTGAAATGTCAGTATTTCGCACAAGCCAATCACTTTTTGCTGCACGCCATTCTCTTGATTGAATTGTGGGTAACAGAGGATCAATTCGCTTAATTGCTGAGTAAATACCATGCAAAGTAAATGATTTAACTTGTTTCGGGGTGCCTAAACCTCGTTCACCAGCAGTAAAAAACAAATATTCAAACTTTTGATTATTTAAAAGATAATTCCTTAATCTAATGAAATTTTTGAATCTAGGCATAAATCCTACAGGTATTTCAAAACTGCACTCTTTACCTGCAGCTCTCCATTTTATTGTTCTGAATAATTGATGAGTGCTAGATATATGAAATTCATTATCCCATTGCAAATTGAGTATTTGTGACCAATTCATTCCTGTTTGTGCAGTAAATAAAATAATAAAAGCATTCAGCGCAATAGTTCCAATGTGTATTCTTTGGCTATGCCTAAAATTTTGATTAGCCGCAATTAAATTATTTTCTGCATTTTTTAAAAGATGGTAAGTGTTTCTTTGATTTATAATGGGTTTTAGTCTTAATTTATCAATTTGTTCAATTGTGTTTAATATTCCTAATTGGTAGTTATAACCTAAACAAGTATTACGTTTGTCTAATGATTTAAGAGGATGAATAAACCATGACTCTGCAGGGAAAATCCAAAGCTTATTGTTTGGGAAATTTAAATATGTGGGCATGTTGAGTTCATGTGGATATTGTTTATGCTCAAGGATAAAAGAGACTATTCCATCAAAAATATTTTCACACAATGATAAGACTTTTGCCTGTGAATCTTCACTTGGAGGTTGTGTGCTTTTCTTGAGTTTTTGGTTTATTCGAATTATGTTCACACCAATGGCAAATTCATCATCTTCAAAAAAATCACATAAGAATGTAATAACTGAACTTTGTTGTCTTGAAGCACTATTTATTGTGATCTCGTCTCTTGAGACTTTTTCTTTTAAATATTGGGTGTACTGAATTAATGCTAGTTTAGCTATTTCTTTTTTATTTAATAGATCATAAAATTTATTCTGATCAGCCCAAAATACAAAGGCTACTGAACGTGAGATCATATCTCTAATAGTTTCAATACGTTTTCCACTATGGATAATATGTTCTGAAATAAAAGTTATAAGTCGGCGTACATCATCCTTGCGAGGTTCATACACAGAATCTATCTGTACAAGTCTTCCTTCATTTGAAATTCTTTTAACACCTAAATGTGATTTGGCTGTAGGTTGTCGAATTAAATAGCACAATGCACCTATATCAATGGTCTTACCCAGAGGAAATTTCACCACCACTTGTTCAGGGCGAAGAATTGTAATATTAGAATGAATTGGTAAATCATAGACTTGTATAATTCTTCGCTCTAAATTCATAATTTCTGATCCAAGTCAAGTGAGGTAACAATCTTAAATAGGTGATCATTATATGAGTCTGACACTTGTCTAATATGTTTTAAATTTTGTCGGTATTGTAGATATAAGTCTGTCGTTGCTGAGGATTCATGGCACATTCTAACTCTGACAAATTCACGAGCTTGGTGAAGACTTATTTGTCCTCTAGCAACATATTCTAGCTGTTCATCTGTTAGATTCATGCCAAAAGTAGCTCTTAAATCATGAAAGCGATATTTAAATTTTGGATTGTTCAATTGATTTTGAATATATGGAATTACTTTATCATTTATAAATTGCCTCACAGTTTGTCCATTCTTAGCATGATGAAGTGCAAAATTTTCATGAAAGTGTTTAATCTCCGCTTTAGACTGATAATAGGGTGTACCGCGATTACTTAAAAATAAATATTGATCATCTGAATCACCCAACAGTGATTTTTTTCTTCGTACCTGAGCATTTTCACTTTGTGAATAGATATGTAGTTTTTGGTAGAGCCAAAGAGGAATATGCAAAACTATTTTCTTATCATTTTTTGTGTCAATGCCTGTGCTAGGTCCTGCAGGAATTCTGATTTCCTTTAATTCTGAACCCTCCATATTGGTAAATACATGATGCAATCTCATAGTGAGAATAGTCTGAATTCGTGCACCACTTGCCAACCCTAAGAGGTGGATTAAAAGCATTTCAGTGTTCTTTAATGCAGATAGGGCCTCTAGTAAGTGAATTTGTTCATCTTTGGACAATGGTCGAAGTAGTCCACCATCATTAATGGTTTCAGCATATGGATTATTTGATTTAGTGACTTTGATAGAGACATCTGTTGACTTGATTTTTTTTGTAAAAGTTGAACCAAAATCATTTTTTAAATCTATAAAACGATCTGATTCTTTCCACATAGGAAATTCAGGCTTCAGTAAGTCTTCGTTTTTTAACCAACGATAAAATGAGATTACAGTACTCATTCTTCTACGGGCAGTGGAAAAGCTGATTTTTTCAGCTTCAATCATTGTTCGTAGATATGCTCTATAGCGATATGTAGGTCTATATAATTTGTTTTTATCGAAAGTAACCCAATTCACATTTGTATCATCTAAAAATTGCCTAAATGCGACTAAATCACTAGCTATATTTGAATAGGTTGCCATAACTACATTAAGACTATTTTTTATTCTATCTAAGATGTAAATATTAGCTTCAGCCCAAGGCACTCCATAACTATCAACAACTAGAGGATATAAATTAAATTGAACAGGTGACTTAGTTTCTCGTGTTCCATAAGTTGGATCATATTCAAAAGAGTTTTGTGTTATATGCGCAACGTGGTATTTGGTTTGTGTTGGTAGGGTTATTTCTGTTGCTTCAAAATGTGAAGGTTGCACAACTTTTGTCTGAGCAAATTTAGATAAGGTTATTTTTCTAGCCTTGTTTGTCATATTGAAGCCAAAGTCTTTTTATAGAAGTTGCCTTAAACCTTACAAAAAAATCTTAGTTAAATAAATATCTTAAATTGAAACAGGGTTTGTCCATTTTTTATTAAACTTATATTTGTTGTCATTTTATTTAAAACTTATAGATATCATCTCATGAATGAATAGTGCCTGATATGCCAAGCTTTCCTGTGAATAGTCTTCTCGATAATTTAAATTGCGTGCATGAATATAGCCGCTGGGTGCCATAATGACATGTCTGGATTGCCAGGGAAGGTAGGGGTGGTTCATGACTTTGACTGTTGAATAGTCAATCAGGTTGCCAAAGACCTGCTGGCAGATGTTGATTTCACCAGGAGTTAGGCTGCGATATTTGAACTGTTCAAAATGGATAAGCTTCAGAATGAAAGGCAGAGCAGTGTAAAACAACATCAAGTACAAATCCTGTTCGAGTTTTAATTTATGAATTTGGTTTAGATTTACTCATTTTAAAGATATTAAATAACCTAAGTGTAGGATTTTGTCAGTAATAAAAAACCACCCTAAAGGGTGGTTTTTCTGTCTTTCAACGTCGTTCGAATTAACGAGCGATATCGCGTTGAACTTCGCCAGTATAAAGCTGACGAGGACGACCGATCTTGTAAGGACCGCTGTGCATTTCTAGCCAGTGGCTGATCCAGCCCACAGTACGTGCAAGCGCAAAGATCACAGTAAACATTTCTGTCGGGATACCAATCGCTTTAAGAATGATACCTGAGTAGAAGTCTACGTTCGGGTAAAGGTTACGTTTGATGAAGTATTCGTCAGAAAGTGCGATACGTTCAAGTTCCATAGCCAAGGCAAGCTGTGGATCATTGATGCCAAGCGCACCAAGAACTTCGTCGCAAGTTTCTTTCATTACTTTCGCACGTGGATCGAAGTTTTTGTAAACGCGGTGACCGAAGCCCATCAGTTTAACTTCTTTGGTCTTCACTTTTTCCATGAAGCCAGCAACGTTTTCTACAGTGCCGATTTCGTCCAGCATCTTAAGAACAGCTTCGTTCGCGCCGCCGTGAGCAGGGCCCCAAAGTGCAGAAATACCAGCTGCGATACATGCATACGGGTTCGCACCGGTAGAACCAGCTAAACGTACTGTAGATGTAGATGCATTTTGTTCATGGTCAGCATGCAGCGTGAAGATACGGTCCATTGCTTTTGCAAGGATAGGATCAACTTTGTAATCACGGTCTGCCGGAGTTGCGAACATCATGTGAAGGAAGTTTTCAGCATAGTTCAAGTCGTTACGTGGGTAAACGAACGGTTGACCGATCGTGTACTTGTAGCTCCAAGCCGCCAGTGTTGGGATCTTCGCGATTAAACGAATCGCGGTGATTTCACGGTGGTTTACATCTTCAATGTCAAGATTGTTGTGATAGAACGCAGATAACGCACCAACCACACCCACCATGATCGCCATAGGATGTGCATCACGACGGAAACCATTGTAGAAACGGCTAACTTGATCGTGAACCATCGTGTGGTTACGCACTTTAGCGTCAAATTCTTCTTTTTGTTCAGCAGTTGGAAGTTCACCATTTAATAGTAAATAGCAAGTTTCCAGGTAATCTGCTTTAGTTGCTAACTGGTCGATTGGGTAGCCACGGTGTAAAAGTACACCTTTGTTACCGTCGATGAACGTGATTTTAGATTCGCACGCCGCTGTCGCCATAAAACCAGGATCAAAAGTAAAGTGACCTGCAGCCAACACATCTTTAACGTCGATTACATCTGGGCCCAATGTGCCGCTGTAAATTGGTAGTTCAATTTCTTTGCCATCAAGCTGTAAAACGGCTTTCTTGCCAGTTGCTTCAGACATTCAATAGATCTCCTGTCCTGGTGAATGTATATCCGGTTTGCCTATCAATTTTTTAATGCACAAAACGGACGGATCAAAAATTTGCTATAAGATTAGTGAGTACTGAAATTTTGTCAATTATACTTATGGATGAAAAATGACAGTCGCACAGCAATTTAGTCAGATTTGTTCAGTATAAAAAGTTCAGTAAAATCACAGCATCAAACCTCTATAATAAGTCAAATTAATGCTTAGGTGCAGAAAAAAATAGATTGCCTGGAGTATTTGTAAGCGTTTTTTTCTTATAAGAAATCGAGGTGAAAGTTGTCAGAAGTTAAAGCCAATATGCTTAAAACTATATAAATCTCATAACTTACATGGTTTTTGTCATCCAAAACTTCATATTTGGAATTAGAAATAAAAGCAATTAATTGGATTTTTAGTTCTGTTTAATTGATTAAAAAATAGCTTAATAAATGGCCAGTTTTATAGCAGAAGGGCGTGGTATAAAAATAAATAAATGATTTTTTGAATCCAAATAGCCTAAATCGATTGAAAAAACCATCGTAATGAATATTAAGTGGCTATTTAACAACGAGATATCTTCATGATTGATCTGCTTTTTATGGAGGGCAATTGGTCTGTAGAATATAGGCAATTGATTTTAATCTGATTTAAAAAGAGATTTAAATAATATTTGTGTTTGAACTGTGCGTCTTTAGTCTAAAACGAGCACATGAGTCTTTAGGTTGAAAGTAGATTAAATTAATCAAATTAATTTTTTAAAAACAATCATATAGATAAGATTAAGGAGGACTGGGAGGGTAGAGAGATTTAAATTGTTGATGTTAATGATTCTTATTTAATGGCTTTTTCTCCAAAAAGCCAAATTCCGCCGTTTGTATTTTGATAGTTGACGTTTTATAATTCAGTGTCGTTTTGATTTTAGGTAATGAATTTGCCTAAAAATGCCAGCTTTCCTTCGAATTAATTCCAACAAACTCCGGATGGAGTTTTTACTTACAGGATGCCCGCTGTGAAAAGCAACAGACCTGTCAATTTGTCCATGGGTCAAGTTTTAGAAGTAAACTTAAAATCACCCGTGGCTATTGCATCAATTCTACACCGTCTTTCAGGTGTTATCGTATTTTTACTCGTACCGGTCCTTCTCTGGCTCTTAGACAAGTCATTGTCTTCGCCTGAAGGTTTTGCGCAAGTTCAAGAAATCATGAGTGGTTTCATTGTTCGTTTCATTGTATGGGTATTTGTCGCCGGCTTGATTTTTCACTTCATCGCTGGTGTTAAGCATTTACTTGCTGACATGGGTGTTGCTGAAGAACTAGAAAGTGGCCGTGTTGCATCTACTATCGCATTAATCTTGTCTGCAATCGGTATTGTTGCAGCATTTGTATGGATCGTACTCTAATGAAAAGCGCTACTGGTTTAACAGGTTCAGGTTCTCGCGATTGGTTTCTCCAACGTATCAGTGCTGTAGTTCTAGCTGTTTATACCGTTGTTGTACTGGGTTGGATTCTCCTAAATGGCGGTTTCAACTTTGAACAATGGTACGGCTTTATGATGACAGTGCCAATGAAGATCATGTCTTTATTGGCGGTCTTATCTCTTGTTGCACACGCATGGATCGGTATGTGGCAGGTATTCACTGATTATGTGACTACTCGTCAAATGGGTCCTTCAGCTTCAGGTTTACGCCTTGTACTGACTTCAGCAGTGATCATTGCTGTACTTGCATATGCAATCTGGGCCATCCAGATTTTTTGGGCGAATTGATAGGAAACAATCATGGGCGCTATAAACCCTAAAGAAGATTACACAAATATTCCACACGAAACTTTCGATGCTGTCATCGTTGGTGGTGGTGGTTCAGGTATGCGTGCGTCTTACCAACTTGCTCAAGCTGGTTTGAAAGTTGCGGTTCTGACAAAAGTATTCCCAACCCGTTCACACACTGTTGCTGCGCAGGGGGGTATCGGTGCATCTCTTGGTAATATGCAAGAAGATAACTGGCACTACCACTTCTATGACACCGTTAAAGGTTCGGACTGGTTAGGTGACCAAGACGCGATCGAGTTCATGACTCGCGAAGCGCCACAAGTTGTATATGAGCTTGAACACCTAGGTATGCCATTCGACCGTAATGCTGATGGTACAATTTACCAACGTCCGTTTGGTGGTCACTCAGCAAACTACGGTGAAAAAGCGGTTCCACGTGCATGTGCTGCTGCCGACCGTACAGGTCACGCACTTCTTCACACGCTTTATCAAAGCAACGTGAAAATGGGTACTCAATTCTTCGTAGAATGGATCGCACTTGATTTGATCCGTAATGAAGAAGGCGATGTACTTGGTGTTACAGCAATTGACCAGGAAACAGGTAAAATTGCGGTATTCCAGGCGAAAGCAACATTATTCGCTACAGGTGGTGCTGGTCGTGTGTACCGTGCATCTACTAACGCTTATATCAACACTGGTGACGGTCTTGGTATGGCAGCTCGTGCAGGTATTCCATTACAAGATATGGAATTCTGGCAATTCCACCCAACGGGTGTTGCGGGCGCAGGCGTATTGTTAACTGAAGGTTGTCGTGGTGAAGGTGCAATCCTTCGTAACAAAGACGGCGAACCGTTCATGGAACGTTATGCGCCTACTTTGAAAGATTTGGCACCGCGTGACTTCGTATCACGTTCTATGGACCAAGAAATCAAAGAAGGTCGTGGTTGTGGTCCTAAAGGCGATTATATCCTGCTTGATATGACGCATTTGGGTGCGGATACGATCATGAAACGTCTTCCGTCTGTATTCGAGATTGGCAAGAAATTCGCGAACGTTGATATCACTAAAGAGCCAATTCCGGTAGTACCAACAATCCATTATCAAATGGGTGGTATTCCGACGAATATTCATGGCCAGGTTGTTGTTCCTGAAACTCGCGAAACTGAAGCGCTTGTTACTCACTACGACAAAGAAAATGATGTTTACTCAACCAATCAAGAAGGCCGTGACTTTACTAAACCAGTGAAAGGCTTCTATGCAATTGGTGAGTGTTCATGTGTATCTGTACACGGTGCAAACCGTCTAGGTACAAACTCATTACTTGACTTGGTTGTATTTGGCAAGGCTGCTGGTCAGCACATCATCGATTACGTGACTAAACATCACGGTGATGAATACGAACCACTGCCTACCACTGTACTTCAACAAACTGTTGAGCGCGTTCGTAAACTTGACGAATCGACTTCAGGTGAGAATGCACAGGAAGTTGCTGATGCAATTCGTGACATCGTTCAAGATCACGCTGGTGTATTCCGTACATCTGCACTGCTTGAAGAAGGTGTAAAACAGATTCTTGCAATTGAACCGCGTGTACGCAACATTCACTTGAAAGACAAATCTAAAGTATTCAATACAGCACGTATTGAAGCACTTGAAGTTGAAAACCTGTATGAAGTTGCTAAAGCAACGCTTATTTCAGCTGCAGCGCGTAAAGAATGCCGTGGTGCGCATACGGTGGTAGACTTTGAAGAGTCTCCAGACCATCCTGCTTACCCATACGGTCGTCGTGATGATGAGTGGATGAAACATACTCTTTGGTTCTCTGCTGACAACCGTCTAGAGTACAAGCCAGTTCGTTACCGTCCATTGTCGGTTGATGCGATTCCACCTAAACCACGTACATTCTAATCAGGAGAATTCAGATGAGTAGAGGTACTCGTACATTTCATATCTACCGCTATGATCCTGATAAGGATAAAGCACCGTACATGCAAACTTTTAAGCTGGAACTGACTGATAAGCACCGTATGTTGCTTGATGCGCTTCTTGCATTGAAAGTACAGGACGAAACTTTAACGTTCCGTCGTTCATGTCGTGAAGGGATCTGTGGTTCTGATGGTGTGAACATCAATGGTAAAAACGGTTTGGCGTGTCTTTGGAACCTGAACGATTTACCAAATGAAATTACTGTTCGTCCATTGCCTGGTCTTCCTGTGATTAAAGATCTGGTAGTTGACATGAACCAGTTCTACGATCAGTACAACAAGATCCATCCGTTCTTGATCAACAATCAGCCTGCACCTCCTAAAGAGCGTTTACAGTCTCCGGAAGAGCGTGAGCATCTTGATGGTCTTTACGAATGTATTCTATGTGCATGCTGTTCAACTTCATGCCCATCATTCTGGTGGAACCCGGACAAGTTCTTGGGTCCTTCAGCATTGTTGAATGCTTACCGCTTCATCATTGACTCGCGTGATACTGGAACACAAGAACGTTTGGCTCGTCTTGACGACCCGTTCTCATTGTTCCGTTGTAAAGGCATCATGAACTGTGTATCTGTATGTCCTAAAGGTTTGAACCCTACTAAAGCAATCGGTCACATTCGTAACATGCTTTTAGATATGGCTGGCTAATAGGCTGATCCTCTAGTTTGAAAAAGGCACACCTCAGGGTGTGCTTTTTTATGCAAATTATTCAAGAAAAATAATCAATCATAAGATAAAAATAAGAAGACCATACTTAATATGTATAGAGTTGATTCAGGCAATTTCGGAATAAGGAAGATGTTAAACATCATTAATGGCGGACACTGGATTATTTGGAGGTATTTATGGCTTTTAGAGCTAAAAATGAGCTGAAAAATAACAAGATCGGTGTAAAACTGACCTGAAAAATAACAAGAACGATGTTATTATATAACGGAAATTTGAAAAGGGAGTGGATTGAGAAGTTTGCTCTCTTTTTATTTATCGGAAATGCTTAGAACTTAAGTCTACATTGAATCTATTTTTAGGATAAAGCACCATATATTAGAGTAAAATATCTGAACTGTATTTAGCCAATTTATAGAAGGTATGTGTCAAAAAAATCAATTGAAAAGTGGAGAACATGGTAGCATTCAGCCCATGTATATCTTTAAAAAAAGCACTTTTAGGTACATTTTTTAAACACTGTAGAATCTGGGACTGGTATATAAAGATAGAACTGAGTCGCTTTAGAAAAAACTTTTGTTCATGCTTATTTTTTTCTAAGTCGATTTGCAAAAAATTGCCTGGTTTCGATCGGGTATTCGATGAGTGATGATACCGCTGAGGGGTGTTATTGTTCATTATACATATCAAGATTTTCTTGGTGTGGTGATAACGCCTCATGGCTTATGCCTTATGGGGGACTAGTATCATATTACCAATTTGATGCTAATAATCCTGGGTTTTGCTTAAAAAGCATCCTGAAAATGTTTTTGCAATAGGAAATGGGTCCACAAATGCAAGAAGTTGCTGACGCTCTGCGTCTTGACACTGAACTTTCCGCTGATAGTGCAGCGTACATTGAAGAACTTTATGAGCAGTATCTGACTGCTCCAGATTCAGTGGGTGCTGACTGGAGAGCGTACTTCGATAAATTCCCAAAAGGTGATCAACCACACAGTAATGTACGTGAGCAATTCCTGCTGCTAGGTCGCAATTCAAGCCGGATTCAGCCTGTTGTTCAGTCAACAGTCAGCTCAGAACATGAACGTCGTCAAATTGGCGTGTTACAGTTGATTGCTGCGTACCGTAATCGTGGCCACCAGAAGGCAAAACTGGATCCATTAGGTTTGGCAAAGCGTGAAGTTGTACCTGACCTTGATCTGGCTGCGCACGGTTTGACTCAGTCTGACCTGGATACTGTATTTAATACTGGTAATCTGGCGATTGGTAAAGAAGAAGCGACCCTGGCAGAAATTGTCGAAGCATTAGAATCTACCTACTGTAATACAGTAGGTTCTGAATACATGCACATCGTAGACACTAAAGAGAAACGTTGGATTCAACAACGTCTTGAAGGTGCGCGTGGTAAATTTAACTTCTCTGCAGATCAAAAGAAACATATCCTTGAGCGTTTGACTGCAGCCGAAGGTCTGGAAAAATATCTTGGTAATAAATTCGTTGGTGCTAAACGTTTCGGCGTTGAAGGCGGTGAAGCATTCATCCCGATGGTCAACGAAATCATTCAGCGTGCAGGTTCTGTAAGTTGTAAAGAAGTTGTGATCGGTATGCCTCACCGCGGCCGTTTAAACCTTCTTGTTAACATCATGGGTAAAAACCCGGCTGACCTGTTTGGTGAGTTCGAAGGTAAGTCTATTCACAAGAAAGGTTCTGGTGACGTTAAGTATCACCAAGGCTTCTCTTCAAACGTCATGACTCCGGGTGGCGAAGTTCACCTGGCATTGGCGTTTAACCCTTCACATCTGGAAATCGTTGGACCTGTAGTTGAAGGTTCAGTACGTGCACGTCAAGTACGTCGTAAAGACATTGGTGGCGATGATGTATTGCCATTAATCGTACACGGTGATGCTGCATTTGCCGGTCAGGGCGTCAACCAGGAAACTTTCCAGATGTCACAAACTCGCGGTTATACCGTGGGTGGTACGGTTCATATCGTGATCAATAACCAAGTGGGTTTCACCACTTCTGATCCACGTGATGCGCGTTCTACAGAATACTGTACTGACATCGCAAAAATGATTCAGGCGCCAATCTTCCATGTCAATGGTGATGATCCTGAAGCGGTGGTGTTCATTTCACAATTGGCACATGACTTCCGTCATACTTTCCGTAAAGATGTTGTGATTGACATGTTCTGCTACCGTCGCCGCGGTCATAACGAAGCAGATGAGCCGGCTGCAACTCAGCCAATGATGTATCAGGTGATTAACAAGAAAGCGACTACACGTACGCTTTATGCGGATCAATTGGTACAGCAGGGTATTCTTGATCGTGCAAGCGCAGATCAGATGGTAGAAAACTACCGTTCAGATCTTGAAGCGGGTAATCACGTTGCCAATGCACTGGTCCTTGAGCCGAACAAAAAAATGTTTGTGGACTGGACGCCTTATCTGGGTCATGAATATACTGACGAATGGGATACAACTTTCCCAATTGAACGTCTGAAAGAGCTGGGCGTAAAAATGCGTGAGCTTCCTGAAGGCTTCGTGATGCAGCGTCAAGTTGCAAAAGTAATTGATGACCGTCTGAAAATGCAAACAGGCGAAATGCCACTGAACTGGGGTGCTGCTGAAACTCTGGCGTATGCATCTGTACTAGATGAAGGTTACTTGCTTCGTTTAACAGGTGAAGATGTAGGCCGTGGTACCTTCTCGCATCGTCATGCGAAACTGCATAATCAGGTAGATGGTTCAACTTATATTCCACTTTGTCACATCAAAGAAAACCAGCCGCGTACTGCAATCTATGATTCTTTATTGTCAGAAATGGCGGTATTGGCATTTGAATATGGCTATGCGACCACTCTTCCAAAGAGCTTGATCATCTGGGAAGCACAATTTGGTGACTTTGCAAACTGTGCACAGGTTGTAATCGATCAGTTCATCTCATCTGGTGAAACCAAATGGGAACGTGTGTGTGGTCTGACCATGCTTCTTCCGCATGGTTTCGAAGGTCAAGGTCCAGAGCATTCATCTGCACGTTTGGAACGTTTCTTGCAGTTATGTGCTGAAGACAACATGCAAGTGATCACACCGACTACACCTGCACAGATTTTCCATGCATTACGTCGTCAAGCGATTCGTCCAATTCGTAAGCCGCTGATCGTTACTTCGCCGAAATCTTTACTTCGTCACAAGCTGGCTGTATCGAGCCTGGAAGAGCTGGCAAACGGCACATTCCAAACTGTGATCGATGAAGTAGATAACATCAACAAGTCAGAGGTAAACCGTCTGATTCTGTGTGGGGGTAAGGTGTATTACGATCTGATTGAAAAACGTCGTGAAAAAGAATTGAACAATACTGCTATTGTACGTATTGAACAATTATATCCATACCCAGAAAAACGCCTGGCAGAAGTTCTGGCTCAGTATCCAAACGTGAAAGATCTTGTTTGGGCACAAGAAGAACCGAAAAACCAAGGTGCTTGGTTGTTCATTGCACCGCGTCTTTATGATGATGTGATGAAAGCGGGTAAACAAGTACGTATTAGCTATGCCGGCCGTGAAGCTTCTGCTGCACCGGCATGTGGTTCACCATATTTGCATGCAAAACAACAAGCTCAGCTCATCAACGACGCGCTTGCGATCGATGCTGAATAATCCAGGAGATTCTAAGTAATGGCAACCGAAATTAAAGCACCGGTATTTCCAGAGTCAGTTGCGGACGGTACGATCGCAACTTGGCACAAACAACCAGGTGAAGCAGTTTCACGTGATGAAGTGATCTGCGATATTGAGACTGATAAAGTTGTTTTAGAAGTTGTCGCTCCTGCAGACGGTACACTTGCATCTATTATTAAAGGTGAAGGCGATACTGTTCTTTCAGCTGAAGTAATTGCACAGTTTGAAGAAGGTGCTGTTTCTGGCGCTACGCAAACTCAAGCAGTTCAGTCTGAAGAGAAAGTTGAACAAGCTGCTGCGCAAACTGAAGCGGGTAATGCACCGATCGTTGAACGTCAACAGGTACAGGATCAGGCTCCAGCCGTGCGTAAAGCATTGACTGAATCTGGTGTGGCTGCTGCTGATGTCGAAGGTACGGGCCGTGGTGGTCGCATCACTAAAGAAGATGTGGCAAATCATCAGGCGAAGCCGGCAGCACCTGCAGCGCAGCCATTAAGCGTTGCGGTGGGTGAGCGTATTGAGAAACGTGTTCCGATGACACGTCTTCGTAAGCGTGTAGCTGAACGTTTACTTGCAGCAACTCAAGAAACTGCAATGTTGACCACGTTCAACGAAGTGAACATGAAACCAATCATGGAAATGCGTGCTCAATACAAAGATGCATTCGAGAAGCGTCATGGTGCGCGTCTTGGCTTTATGTCATTCTTCGTTAAAGCAGCAACTGAAGCCCTAAAACGCTATCCAGCGGTAAATGCTTCAATTGATGGCGATGATATTGTTTATCATGGTTACTATGACATCGGTGTTGCAGTTTCATCTGAACGTGGTCTTGTGGTTCCTGTACTTCGTGATACAGACCGCATGAACTATGCTGAAGTTGAAAACGGCATCCGTGCATATGCTGCGAAGGCACGTGACGGTAAGCTGGGCATCGAAGACATGACTGGTGGTACATTCACGATCACCAATGGTGGTACTTTTGGCTCATTGCTTTCTACACCAATTCTAAATACGCCACAAACTGCGATTCTGGGTATGCATAAAATCCAGGAACGTCCGATGGCTGTAAATGGTCAAGTAGAAATCTTGCCGATGATGTATCTTGCATTGTCTTATGACCACCGTTTAATCGATGGTAAAGAAGCAGTTGGTTTCCTTGTAACAATCAAAGAATTGTTAGAAGAGCCAGCACGTCTTATCCTTGATCTTTAATTTTTAAGAATATATTTATGGGCTTAGGGCAAAACTCTAGGCCCATTTTTGGAGATGAACATGTCTCAATTCGATTTAGTCGTAATTGGTGGTGGCCCGGGCGGCTACGAAGCAGCAATTCGTGCAGCTCAACTTGGTTACAAAGTTGCGTGTATCGAAAAACGTATTCATAAAGGCAAGCCAGCTTTGGGTGGTACTTGCTTAAACGTGGGTTGTATCCCGTCTAAAGCATTGCTTGATTCTTCACATCGTTATGAAGATACCGTTCAGCATTTAGATGACCATGGTATTACGACCGGTGAAGTTAAATTTGATCTTTCTAAAATGATGAGTCGTAAAGACAAAGTTGTAGATCAGTTGACTGGCGGTGTTGCCCAGTTGCTTAAAGGCAACGGGATTGAATGGTTGCAAGGTACAGGTAAATTGCTTGCGGGCAAAAAAGTTGAATTCACACCATTTGAAGGTGAAGTTCAAGTTTTAGAGCCTAAATACGTGATTCTTGCGACAGGTTCTGTACCAATTAACATTCCTTCAGCTCCTGTAGATCAAGACTTAATCGTTGATTCTACTGGCGCACTTGAATTCACTGAAGTGCCTAAGCGTTTAGGTGTGATTGGTGCGGGTGTAATCGGTCTTGAGCTAGGTTCAGTATGGCGTCGTCTTGGTGCAGAAGTTGTTGTATTTGAAGCAATGGACGCATTCTTGCCAATGGCTGATAAAGCATTGTCTAAAGAATACCAAAAAATCCTGACTAAACAGGGTATGGATATCCGTATCGGTGCGAAAGTTTCTGGCACTGAAATTAACGGTCGTGAAGTGACAGTTAAATATACCCAAGCTGGTGAAGATAAAACTGAAACTTTCGATAAATTGATCGTTTGTGTAGGTCGTCGTGCCTATGCTGAAGGTCTACTGGCTGAAGATTCAGGTATCAAGCTGACTGAACGTGGTCTGGTTGAAGTAAATGACTGGTGTGCAACTTCAGTTGAAGGTGTATACGCAATTGGTGATTTGGTACGTGGTCCAATGCTTGCGCATAAAGCCATGGAAGAAGGTGTGATGGCTGTTGAGCGTATTCACGGACATGCTGCGCAAGTAAACTATGACACCATTATTTCTGTGATCTACACACACCCAGAAGCGGCGTGGGTTGGTTTAACAGAGCAGCAGGCTGTAGAAAAAGGTCACGAAGTAAAAACTGGCCAATTCGGTTTTGCTGTCAATGGTCGTGCTTTGGCTGCGGGTGAAGGTGCTGGTTTCGTGAAGTTTGTTGCTGACGCAAAAACGGATCGTCTATTGGGTATGCATGTGATTGGACCTGCTGCGTCTGATATCATCCACCAAGGCATGATCGCACTTGAGTTTGTATCGTCAGTTGAAGACCTGCAGTTAATGACATTTGCTCATCCAACCTTCTCTGAAGTGGTGCATGAAGCAGCTCTTGCTGTTGATGGCCGTGCAATTCACGCGATTCAGCGTAAACGTAAGTAATGCAAAAAAAGAGCGACTTAGGTCGCTCTTTTGTATTTCATGGTTGTTTTTATTGGAACAATCATCTAAAAATAAAGATAACGATTTGAAGAAATGCTGGTGCTGCTTTGACGGACGTCTGGGTGCTGGTGAGTTATAACAAGCTAAAGAAGTAATAAAAGGTTATTCCATGAATTTACATGAGTATCAAGCAAAAGCGCTATTAAAAAAATATGGTATGCCTGTACAGGAGGGCATACTGGCCACTAATGCCGATGAAACGGTGCAAGCTTTTGAGCAGCTGGGTGGAAAGTTCGCAGTATTGAAAGCACAGGTACATGCTGGCGGTCGAGGTAAAGCAGGCGGTGTAAAAGTAGTAAAATCGGCTGCCGAGGCTGCTGAATATGCCAACCAGATAATTGGTTCACGCTTGGTCACTTATCAGACGGATGCCAATGGTCAGCCAGTCAATAGCATTTTAGTCTCGGAAGATGTTTATCCGGTTGAGCGCGAGCTGTACTTGGGTGCTGTAGTCGATCGCTCGACTCGCCGGATCACTTTTATGGCATCAACTGAAGGCGGTGTTGAGATTGAGAAGGTAGCTGAAGAAACCCCGGAAAAAATCATTAAAGTTGAAGTTGAACCTTTAGTCGGTTTGATGCCATTTCAGGCACGTGAAGTTGCTTTTGCACTGAAACTGAAAGATGGACAAATCAATCAATTTGTAAAAATCATGACAGCTGCCTATCAGGCATTTGTAGAGAATGATTTTGCACTTTTTGAAATCAATCCGCTCTCCGTGCGTGAGAATGGTGACATTCTGTGTGTTGATGCGAAAATCGGAATTGATTCAAATGCGCTATACCGTTTGCCAGAAATCGCGGCTATGCGAGATAAATCTCAGGAAAATGAGCGCGAACTGAAAGCCTCTGAATTTGATCTGAACTATGTGGCACTTGAGGGTAACATTGGCTGTATGGTTAATGGCGCGGGTCTCGCCATGGCAACCATGGATATTATCAAGCTCTATGGCGGTCAGCCAGCCAACTTCCTGGATGTGGGTGGTGGTGCCACGAAAGAGCGTGTGATTGAAGCTTTCAAAATTATCCTTGCAGATAGCTCTGTACAGGGCGTATTAATCAATATTTTTGGTGGAATTGTACGTTGTGACATGATTGCTGAAGCAATTATTGCAGCGGTTCAGGAAGTAAATGTGACTGTTCCTGTGGTTGTTCGCCTTGAAGGCAACAATGCGGAATTGGGTGCAAAATTACTGGATGAATCAGGTTTGAAGTTGATTTCTGCACATGGTCTTGCTGATGCTGCAGAAAAAATTGTTGCTGCTGTAAAAGCTTAAGGAGTATCAATCATGAGCGTATTAGTTAATAAAGACACCAAAGTGTTGGTACAAGGTTTTACAGGTAAAAACGGCACATTCCATTCTGAACAGGCTTTGGCTTATGGCACTAAAGTTGTGGGCGGTGTCACTCCAGGAAAAGGCGGTCAAACCCATCTGGATTTACCCGTTTTTAATACCATGCGTGAAGCGGTGAAGGAAACTGGCGCAGATGCTTCGGTGATTTATGTTCCGGCACCTTTTGTACTGGATTCCATTATTGAAGCGGTTGATTCCGGCATTGAATTAATTGTGGTAATTACTGAAGGTGTACCAACCCTCGACATGCTGAAAGCCAAGCGTTATCTGGAAACCAATGGCAACGGTACACGTCTGATTGGACCAAACTGTCCGGGTATTATTACGCCGGGTGAATGTAAGATCGGGATTATGCCGGGACATATTCATCAACCAGGTAAAATCGGAATTATCTCGCGTTCAGGTACACTGACTTATGAGGCCGTGGCACAGACCACTAACCTAGGTTTAGGTCAGTCGACCTGTATCGGTATTGGTGGTGACCCGATTCCGGGCATGAACCAGATTGACTGCTTAAAACTGTTCCAGGAAGATCCGCAAACTGAAGCCATCATTATGATTGGTGAAATTGGTGGTACGGCAGAAGAAGAAGCAGCTGAATATATTCAATCGAATGTGACTAAGCCGGTTGTTGGTTATATTGCGGGCGTAACTGCGCCTAAAGGCAAACGTATGGGTCACGCAGGTGCGATTATTTCAGGTGGCAAGGGTACAGCTGAAGAAAAATTTGCAGCCTTTGAGCGTGCGGGCATGGCCTATACGCGTAGTCCTGCTGAACTCGGTTCAACCATGCTGCAAGTGTTAAAAGATAAAGGTTTGGCTTGATATCTAAAGTAAGGCTGTAATAAAAAAGCTCCCAGATGGGAGCTTTTTTATATCTCAGTCTATTTTTCAGGTTTTAGCTTTGAGACTCTGGGTCATGCCATTGATATCACCACCTTGAATACCCAGCTCACTCATCAAGCTATCAATTAAAGGTGCCTGACTACGATAACGCAGGGCGCTATTGACAACCTGATCTGAAAGGGCAACATTGCCCCCTTCATGATGTGCATCTGCCTGACAAGAACCGGCATGACTGCCATGTAGTCCATTGACCTGAAGAATTTTGATATCGTCAATATTTTCCATTGGCTTGACGCTTTCCCGGATAATTTCAGGCAAGTATTTCAGCATGGCCAGACGAATCTGCATTTCAACCTGTTCTGGTGACAGAACATTATTGGCTTCATTGACCGCACGGGTACCTTCAGCATCTACCTGATACTGTTTCTCCATCGCTTGAGCCAGTAGGATTTTCGCATCCGCTTCACCCTTGGCTTTGAGACGGACCTTTTCAGCTTCAGCTTCAGCAGCAATGCGTACGGCTTCTGCATCGTCTGCTGCCGCCTGTTTGCCAGCTTCAGCGGCCACTGTAATTGCAATCGCATCTTTTTCAGCATGTTCTTTGGCCGCAACCAGCTCGACCGCCTTTTGACGCTCTGCCTGCTGGATTTGACGCACGGTGACAACTTCTTCTTCTGCTTTTACCGCCTGCGCACGGGCGTGGTCGGCCTGGGCTTTGGCTTCAGATTCGGCACGGGATTTTTCCGCAATGGCAATGGCACGATCCTGTTCAGCCAGTTCAATGGTTTTCTTTTGTTCGACTTGGGCTTTTTGAATCAGCTGTGCTTTTTGAATGTTTTCATTCTCTACATCACGGGCGGCCAAAATACGCTTGAGTTCGACCTCGCGTTCAGCCGCAATTTGGGCTTCCTCTGCTTCGCGTTTTTTGCCAGCTTCCTGAGCGGCAATTTCAGCCAGCTGTTCAGCACGTCGAATGGCAATTTCACGTTCCTGCTGTAGCTTGGCATATTCTTCTTCACGAATAATTTGCAGGCGAGCCTGTTCAGCTTCCAGATTCTTGGTTTTAATTGCCAGATCTGTATCTTGTTCAATATGGTTACGCTTGCGACGACGATCCTCAATAGTTTCAGTAAGCTTGGTCAGGCCTTCTGCATCAAAAGCATTTTGTGGATTGAAATATTTAAATCCGGTCTGATCCAGACCAGTTAGTGAAACAGTTTCAAGCTCCAGACCATTTTTATGTAAATCTTCAGACACCACCTGCTGAACTTTCTGTACGAAATCCACCCGCTTTTCATGTAGTTCTTCCATAGCCATTTCTGCGGCTACTGCGCGTAGTGAATCGACAAACTTGCCTTCCACCAGATTTTTTAGTTCATTTGGTGACATGGTTTTTTGACCGAGTGTTTGTGCTGCGGTGGCAATTGAATCAGCGGTAGGTTTGACCCGTACATAGAATTCGGCCATGACATCGACACGCATCCGGTCACGGGTGATTAGTGCCTGATCATCTGCACGACGCACCTCAAGGCGCAAGGTATTCATGTTTACCGGAATAATTTCATGCAGGACTGGAAGCACAATGGCACCTCCGCCTAAAATCACTTTTTCTCCACCCCAGCCGGTACGTACAAAGGAAATTTCCTTGCTTGAACGACGGTATAAGCGTGCAATGATGAGACCGAAGGTCACCAGTGCTACAAAAATAATTCCCGCAATAATTAAAATATTATATAAATCAAATTTTAACATTGTTATAAAGTCTCAATTGAGTTTTGGCTAAATAAAATTAAAGTTCAATGGCTTGAAAGCCATTTTTAGTTTTTTGGGTCAGAACCACATCCTGGCCTTGATTTAAAGTCTGATTACTTTCAGGTTCAACCAGCACATAATGGGTCTGCCCATACTGGTCCTGAACTCTGGCCTGTGCCGGAGAATTCACTCTAGCGTCTCCCAGGATAATGGTCGCGGTACGTCCGATCAGTTCATCGCTATGAATGGCGGAAGTTTCATCTTCAGGCAGAAGCTTGCTTGCCGCCTTGGCAAGAAAGCGTACTACGGGCATACACAGAAACAGGCAGGCTGGAGAAATCAGCCAGACACTGAAAAGTTGGCTGGTCAGGCGTTCAAATATGCCCTGAATCAATAAACCACTCAAACCATAACTGGTCAGAAAAATAATCAGCCAGATAAATAAAGGCAGACGTCCCAAATATAACCAGTCAAATACTTTGCTGAAAACACCGGGAGGGTGATCCGGACTTATTTCCGGATGCAGGGGGTCGTCAGGTAAAAACTGTTCAAACATATGCTGTGATCCGCCACCGAGCAACAGCAGAATGCACTCAAGTGCAGCAAACATCAGCATTAGGCTTAAACTGATGCTAAATACGATATTGGATGGATGTGTAAACAGTTCCCACATTTTTTATCTCTATAATTATGTTTTTAGGAAAAGTATCTGAAATTTTTTATCAGGCTTACGATAGCAGTAATTGTAGTTTTTGTATGCAAAAAAATAACAAAAAACCTGATAAACAGGGATTGAATATATAGATTATTTAATAATCAGTGAACTATTAAAATTAATAATAAACTATAAGCGAATCAGATTCTTGATAGAGAAATGGAATAATTCCATAGAAATTATGGCAAGTAACGCCTGTTGTCTGTATGTTTCTGGGAAAAATATAAAGATACTTCAACCAGAGTATCTTTATATTTTCTATTTAAATCTGCTAGAGCAGGGCGGTCTGAATTCGCACTTTCATATCGAGGGTCTGTTGCAGAATATACTGCTGCATCCATTTAACCTGTTCACCCATAGGATTGACCTTGACTGCGGTATTCAGGAAGTTCAGATCAGGCTGACTGAAAAGCTGTTGTTGCAGGGTTTGCTCCAGCATTTGACTACTACTCGTCAAAGGTAATGCCACCAGATAGAAGGCTTTAGGATAATTATAAAAGGCATATAGCAAGTTAAAGGCTTTTTGATCTCCTTTGAGATGGCTGACACCAATTTCGTAAGCTGCATTCTGGTTGCTATAGGTGATGCCCACTAGAAATTCCCAATGACCTTCATGTAAACGTAAAGCAAACTGCAATCCGATTTGGTCTGCGGTCAGTGCATGTTGCAGATAGATATTCAAGGGCTTGCCATCATCACTAAAAGGTTCTTGCAGAACTAAAATATGCTGCTGGTGCTGATAAATGTAGCCGGCAAGCTGAGCCTGTTCCAGGCGGTGTTTTACTGTGCTGAGATCAAAAGCGCTATAGGGCATAAATAACATATATGAAAGGGCAGAGTTGAGCTTACTCTAGTAATTTTTCAACTGTTTGAGAACCACTACTTTAGATTATTTTTCTATGATTTTATTGGTTTGTTGACAGAGTGTCCCTGGATAAATACTACAAAATATCCAAGCCTGCGTTATGCAAAACCTTGATTCATAAAAACTGATATTCATTATTGATGAATTTTTATATGAGCTTTTGATATATCAATATCATAAAACAAGCAATGGATAGGATAGGTAAATCACTATAATGAATATAAATTTTCAAAAGTGTCATAAGTACACGTTTTTCTAAGCTGGTGTTGTCCATGTCGTTAAATGAGGAAAGACTTACTCATCTCAAACAGCTCGAAGCTGAGAGTATTCATATCATCCGCGAAGTTGCTGCCGAGTTTGAAAATCCGGTCATGCTGTATTCAATCGGTAAAGATTCAGCAGTAATGCTGCATTTGGCACTAAAAGCGTTTTATCCTGCAAAACTTCCATTTCCATTGCTGCATGTAGATACAGGCTGGAAATTCAAAGACATGATCACGTTCCGTGACAACATGGCCAAAGAACATGGCTTTGATCTGATCGTGCATCAGAACAAGGAAGGCCGTGATGCGGGCGTAAATCCATTTGACTATGGTAGCTCAAAATATACCGACATCATGAAAACCCAAGGTCTGAAACAGGCGCTGGACAAATATCAGTTTGATGCAGCTTTTGGCGGGGCACGTCGTGATGAAGAAAAGTCACGCGCGAAGGAACGTGTGTATTCATTCCGTGATTCTAAACACCGTTGGGACCCGAAAAACCAGCGTCCAGAACTGTGGAACCTTTACAACGGTAAAGTGAATAAAGGCGAAAGTATCCGTGTATTCCCATTGTCTAACTGGACTGAACTAGACATCTGGCAATACATCTATCTTGAAAATATCAAACTTGTGCCATTGTATCTGGCGGCTGAACGCCCAGTGGTTGAGCGTAATGGCACGCTGATCATGGTGGATGATGAGCGTATGCGCCTGAATCCAGGCGAAGTACCACAAATGAAATCGGTTCGTTTCCGTACTCTAGGCTGTTACCCGCTTACGGGTGCTGTGGAATCTACAGCCAACACCTTGCCGGAAATTATCCAGGAAATGCTTTTAGCGACCACATCTGAACGTCAGGGCCGTATGATCGATCATGATGAAGCAGGTTCGATGGAAAAGAAAAAGCAGGAAGGTTATTTCTAGAGTCTCGTAATCTCCCCTAACCCCCTCTTTAGAAAAGAGGGGGGAACTCCAAAAATTGATTGGAGGAAAGTCCTCCTTTATTAAAGGAGGATTTAGGTGGATTTAAAGATTAGCAACCGATTTCAACGTATTTGTGGAGCTTTGAGCAATGTCTCATCAATCTGATTTAATCAGCCAAGATATCTTGGGTTATTTGAAACAACATGAAAATAAAGACTTATTGCGTTTCCTGACGTGCGGTAACGTAGATGATGGTAAATCAACTTTAATTGGTCGTCTGCTTTACGATTCAAAACTGATTTATGAAGATCAGCTGCAGGCAGTTACCCGTGACTCGAAAAAAGTCGGTACTACTGGCGATGCACCTGATCTGGCACTTCTTGTAGATGGTCTGCAGGCCGAACGTGAGCAGGGCATTACTATTGATGTGGCTTACCGTTATTTCTCGACTGAAAAACGTAAGTTTATTATTGCTGATACACCGGGACATGAACAGTATACCCGCAATATGGCGACAGGTGCGTCGACTGCAGATCTTGCGATCATCCTGATTGATGCGCGTTATGGCGTGCAGACCCAAACCCGCCGTCACTCATTTATTGCGAGTCTATTAGGAATTCATAATATCGTAGTGGCCGTGAACAAGATGGACCTGGTTGAATTCTCTGAAGCACGCTTCAATGAAATTCAGGCAGAGTACAACAAGTTCATTGAACAGTTGGGTGAACGTAAGCCTGAAAATATTATTTTCACGCCAATTTCTGCACTCAACGGTGATAACGTCGTTAACAAATCACCAAATACGCCGTGGTACCAAGGTCAAACCTTAATGGAGACTTTGGAGACTGTTGAAATTACGCGTAATACCAGCAAGGATGAATTCCGTTTTCCGGTTCAGTATGTGAACCGTCCGAACCTCGACTTCCGTGGTTTCTGCGGTACCATCGCACTGGGCGAAATAAAAGTTGGTGATGAGATTGTTGCGCTGCCATCTGGCAAGAAATCCACAGTCAAAGAAATTGTCACTTTTGATAGTAATCTGGATCACGCTGTTGCGGGGCAAGCCATTACTTTAACTTTGAATGATGAAATTGATATTTCACGTGGTAACGTTCTCGTTAAAGCGGGTGAGCAGCCTTTAATTTCACGTTCTGCGCGAGCTTCAGTGGTTTGGATGAATGACCAGTCGCTAGTCATTGGCAAACTTTATAACGTGAAGTTCGGTACTCAGACCATTCCAGCAAAAGTTGCGAAAATTCACTATCGTACCAATGTCAACACATTGGAAAAAATGGAAGTTGAGCAACTGGAGTTGAATGCAATTGCTGATGTCACCATCGAATTTGATGCGCCAGTGGTTTTCGACCGTTATCAGGATAGCCGTTATACCGGCTCATTCATCTTTATTGACCGTTTAAACAACGTGACTGTTGGTGCGGGGATGGTTGAGATGGCAGTGGAATGGACTGCGCACAACGAGCCTGTAACGGCTGAAACGCGTGCTGCGCGTTTAGGTCAGAAACCTGCAGCGGTAACTGTATCTGCTAAGGCATTGGAAAATGCTCAAGCACTTGAAAGCCTGCTAATCCAGCAAGGTGTGGTTGCAATTGCAAAAGCAGGTCTGACTGCTGATCAAGTTACGCTGGTTCGTGAAACCGGTGTAGTTATAGTAACTGATGCAACTGAAGGTACAGATGTTACTTTTGCTCAGGAATTAGCTGAAGAACTTGCTGAGAAAATTGTGGAACTGGTTCGTCTATAAGACTGGACTGGTTTTAGAGAAACCCGCTGTAAGGCGGGTTTTTTATTGCCTAAATTTTGTTTGCATGAAAATCATTCGATTAGTCAAAATGTGATCTTTCAATTTACTAGTCAATTAATACAATGCTCCATAAATGGGGGTATTTATGAAAAAATTATTATTACTGGTTGGTGTGTGTGTAGCTTTTGGAGCTGAAGCCAAACAGAGTAGTCAAAGTGTTGAAGCGATCAAGCAGAAAATTATTAAAGAGTCGATTGAGAGTTATCAGGGCAATTGTCCATGCCCTTACAATACTGCACGTAATGGCAGCCGTTGTGGGAAACGCAGTGCTTATAACCGCGCTGGTGGATATGCACCACTTTGTTATCCGGAAGATGTAAGTGAAAAGATGATAAAAAATTTTTTGAGTCGGAAATAATTAAGAGTTAATCTGTTAAAAAAGAGAAATTGAAATGTTGTACTTTAATTTAAATGGGGTAAAAGGTGAACAAAATAATAATCAACCATTTTTATAAGAATGGGATGGAAGAATATCACTCTCCATTGATGGATTATGCATATCAATTTGAAAGAAAATTAATTTATAACACTTTCTTCTTATCAAAAGCTTGAATGTTATAAACATGATATTAAACATGGTAAAAGAAAACTATTGAGGTTGAATGAATTAAGTGGAAGTTTATTTGAGTCCGAATCATCAAGTTTGACTTTTCTAAAAGAAATGAGAAATAAAATTATTCATGATGGTTTTCTAGATGCTTAAGTTGATCAAATAAAAGTTGAATTAGAACTAGAATTTTAATTAAATTCTCAATAAGATATATCTTAATTAAATTTAAGATATATCTTAACCATGCCTGTAAGTCCTCACTCTGTTATTTCAGAAGAACAAGAAAACTCTCCAAAACTTCGCAAACGTCTGTTTGAAGCAGGTGAAATGAAATTGCTGGTGCTGCATTTTATTGCCCAGGCACCCAGGTTTAGCTATGACATTATTAAAGAAGTGGCTGCTCTGGTCGGCGGAAA
The DNA here is from genome assembly GCF_001647575.1 of Acinetobacter sp. SFD. NCBI lineage: Bacteria > Pseudomonadati > Pseudomonadota > Gammaproteobacteria > Moraxellales > Moraxellaceae > Acinetobacter > Acinetobacter sp. SFD. The sequence goes on along the minus strand of NZ_LSZJ01000011.1, from coordinate 205,838 downwards.
CTACAAGCCGAGCACCGGTACGATCTGTCCAACCATTAGTTATTTGGAAGAGCAGCAATATACACAAGTGACTATGAGCGCTGATGAGCGCAAGCAATATCACATTACTGACGAAGGTCTTAAGCATCTGGAAAGCTATCAGGAAATCCTGCAAAAAGTTCTTCGTCGGTTTGAAACCCGTCGCCGGATTAAAGATGATGAGCGTTATACCGACATTAATACTGCGATGGAAAGTCTGAAAGCTGCATTGCGATTCAAATTGTTTGATGATGAATTAAGCACTGAAGATATTCAAAAGATTGCAAGACAGATTGACCAAGCAGCAGTAAACATCACACGTCTGTAATTCGATTCATGATTTAAAAATTAGGTAAAATGATGAAAAATAGAGTTCCAAAATTTCATGCCAAACATCTGAACTGGCTGATGCCGCTGATTCTATCTGGCATCATGAGTGGCGCAATTTCCTGCTTTAATCTGCTACTGAATAAAGGCTGGAGTGATCAGTTTATCTCAGTGTGGCTGCATGCCTGGAGCATGTCATGGCTGATGGCATTTCCACTGATTCTGGTGGTGCTGCCACTGGTGCGTAAATTCCTGATGCAGTTTGTGCAGATGCCGAATCAATCTGTCAAATAGGGGATTGATCTGCTTGCATCAGTTGGATAATTCATCCATTACTTGGGTCAGAATGGCTTTCATTTCAGTCAGACTTTTTACACCGGCTATACGGTGAATAATCTGGCCATTTTTAAAAATCAGGGTGGAAGGTAGGCCATAGACGTTATAGCGTAAAGTCAGAATCGGTGACTGGTCAACATTGATCTTGCCGAACTTGATGGTTGGTTTGTGCTCAGCATAATACGCTGCCAGTTGTTCAAATACAGGAAAGTTTTGAACACAGGGTTTGCACCAGTCTGCATAGAAGCGGATCACCGCAAGGCCTTCATACCATTCAAAATCGCTATAATTATCTTCGTTATAAAGGATGACTGCTGACATAAGTTGCCCTTATATGTTCCAGATCAAGGCCTGCACCAACTCATACCTAGTTCTGCATGGCCGGTATTTTGGTCAATCTCTGGACTGGTCATTTTAAAACCTTGTTTCTGGTAGAACTGAACTGCTGAGGTATTTTCAGCATACACATTTAAATGCAGTTGCTCACATTGCTGTTTCAGGAAATTCAGCAGACGTACGCCATAACCTTTGCCCTGCTGGGCGGGATCAATGAAAAGTGCGGCCAATACCTGCTCTAATCTTAGCAATGAGGCAAAACCCAGAACTGTATGATTTTCTTTGATTATATAATTTTCAGAAAGAGGCAGATATAGATCACGCATGGCAATCAGCTGTTGTTGCCAATATGTTGCGGGAATAAAGGCATGTGCCTGTAAGGAGGCATTTAGCCAGATGTCTAGAACTGGATTTATATCCTCTGTTTCAACTTTTTGAATAATAATAGTCATGGGCTGCTTGATATCAATTTATAAAATACCCCAAAGATTATACATAAGTCCATTAGCCTTCAATCCATAAGCGTTCTATGTTCAAATAAGTTTAAGAGAGATAAAACATCAATGTTAGGGAAACAATCCATGTCGCAACAAAACATGCAACACGTCATTATTACAGAACCGGGTGGGGTGGATAAACTCGCTTATGAAACAGTTGCTATTCCTGAACCCAAAGCTGACGAGGTGCTGGTCAAGGTTCATGCTTTTGGGATTAACCGTCCGGATATCTTGCAGCGTCAGGGTATATACCCGATGCCAAAAGGCGTAACTCCTGTTCCAGGGCTGGAAGTGGCAGGTGAAGTGGTTGCGGTCGGAACTGATGTAAGTCAGTTTAAAGTCGGTGACAAGGTTTGTGGCCTGACCAATGGTGGTGGCTATGCAGAATATTGCGTCGTACCTGAAAGCCAGACTTTAAATATTCCTGAAGGCGTGAGCTTTGTGCAGGCTGCTGCGATTCCTGAAACCTTCTTTACGGTGTGGGCAAATGTGTTCCAGATGAGTAAAGCCAAGGCAGGAGAAACGGTACTGGTGCATGGCGGAACCAGTGGGATTGGAACCACGGCACTCATGCTATGTAAATCCTTGGGTATTAAAACCTTTGCCACAGCAGGTAGTGACGAAAAAATCCAGGCGATTTCACATCTGACCACAGGAATCAATTACAAGACTCAGGACTTTGAGCAGGTCATTAATGAAGCAACGGATAATGCAGGTGTAGATGTGATTCTGGATATGGTCGGTGCGCCATATTTAGAGCGTAATTTGAATTTGCTCCGCCGTGATGGCCGTCTGGTATATATCGCATTTTTGGGTGGTGCCAAGGCTAAGGAAGTGAAACTGGGTCAGATCATGATGAAACGTCTGACTATTACTGGTTCAACCATGCGTGCACGTAGCACGGCTGAAAAAGCTGAAATTGCACAAGGTTTGAAAACGCATGTAGCACCCTTATGGGCAAAAGGCGAATGTCTGCCAATGATTTATCAGACCTTTAAGTTTGACCAGATTCAGGAGGCGCATGCAGCCATGGATACGGGTGAACATATTGGAAAAATTGTGGTGGAAATCATCTAATTATTCTTGTGATTAGAATACTAAAAACAATAAAAGCCAACTTGTGTTGGCTTTTATTTTGCATAAAAAATGACGACCAATTTAAATTAATTGATTGATATGGGGGTTTAAATTTTAAAAAATGGTAAAAATGTTAATTGTTCGACACAACCTGTCGAAACTGGGGAGTAAATTAACAATTAAAATTAACCTGACTAAATTGTTTGGTATTGAATGAAATATCACATAACAAAAGGAAGTATATGATGAAAATAGTGTCAGCTCCCTATACGCGTGAACATGGCTTTCGGGCATTAAAGCGGTTGCATAAAGTCATTATTCTTAATCAGTTCATCCGTTCAGATTTACATAAGCTGTATCAGGCTATGCTGCATCTGGAACGCTATATGGAACGGCTGAACCGGAAAAGTTCTAAATCTGCTTTTAAACGCCGTAAAAAAGCTTAAAAAGACTGTTCCTATTAGCCTTAAGTTGAAGTAATTAACTCTAATCTCATTTTTATTAAGCTGTATAATTTTCCCATAATTTAAAAATTCTAAGCAGAGTATGCATTGCGCTAAAAATAGCGAAAAGAGGGGATTTATGAAGGGCAATGCGTCAACGCATGAGCGCCTCGCAGAACGTTTGGCCAGTATTTTAACCAAACTTAATATAGGGCATCAGTTAAATGTGCAGGAGTTGGCACGAGAATTTCAGGTGAGCACCCGAACGATTGAGCGTGATTTTGATCGCCTTAATTCTTATTTGCCGCTGATACAGGATGAACATACAAAACGCTATTATCTTGAACCTTCCTATTTAGGACGTTTCAAGTTACAGGATATCCAGAATTTTGCCCAATTGTCCGGGATCAGTGATCTGTACCCGACGCTGGACATGTCTTTTATACGTGAACTGCTGGATGAGCGGGCAAATCAGGTGTTTTCGGCAAAAGGCTACTATTTTGAAGATGCCAAACAGTTTGCCGAACATTTCAAGCTGCTTGCAGGTGCGATCTATAAACGTCAGCAGATTGAGCTACTTTATTCAGATCAAGTGCGAATTATCCAGCCTTATCGCTTGATTCATCATCATGGTATCTGGTACTTGGCTGGTGTGATTCAGGGCGAGTTGAAAACCTATCGCCTAAGCCAGTTGCAGCAGGTAAAACTGGTCTTCAAGGCTGAAAGTTTTGAGCATGATTCTGAAGTACTGAAAATGCTAACAGATGAAGACAGTATCTGGTTTGGACGGCAAAAACAGCAGGTTTTGGTCAAGGTACAGCCTGCAGTCACAGTATTTTTTAAAGAGCGCCGTTTATTTCCGGAACAGCAGATTGAGCAGGAGTTGGAGTCTGGAGAATTATTGATTAGTTGCCAGATTCGTCATGAAATGCAGTTACTGCCTTTGGTGCGTTACTGGTTACCTTATGTGAAAATCATTGAACCGATTCATTTTCAGCAAAAACTGGAACAGGATCTGCAAGGATATTTACGCTCTGCCGGATGATATTTTAAATGAAAGCAGGGCGCTGCATAATAGGTAATGAAACTTAAACAGGAAATTTAGACTTACTCATTTTTAGAATAACTAAATTACAGGCATAAAAAAACCAGCTTTCGCTGGGTTCTTTTATTTGCACCATTTTCTATAGTAGAAGAATGGTGCCCGAGGCCAGACTCGAACTGGCACGCTTTGTGGGCGGGGGATTTTAAATCCCCTGTGTCTACCGATTTCACCACTCGGGCTTTAACAAGATGGAGGCGGAGGTCGGAATCGAACCGGCGTCCACGGAGTTGCAGTCCGCTGCATGACCACTCTGCCACCCCGCCGCGTCTTGTTGATGCGTATATTATCAAGCTCAGAAAAAAAAACAATAGTGTATTCATTCGTATGCGCATAAAAACAGCATCTGGCGGAAAATATTTAGCATTATCATGTAGAATGTGCAAAATTGATTCATATCAACACTTGGGAGAAATGCTGTGGCATTAGTTCTAGACGGTCGTGCATTGGCGAAGCAAATAGAAGCTGACTTGTTTACTCGCGTAGAAGCGCTGAAAGCAAAATCAGGTCGTACTCCAATTCTTGCGACGATTTTGGTAGGTGACGATGGTGCATCTGCTACTTATGTTCGCATGAAAGGCAATGCTTGCCGCCGTGTTGGTATGGATTCACTTAAAGTGGAACTTCCTAAGGAGACCACTACTGAAGAATTACTTGCTGAAATTGAAAAACTAAATGCAAACCCAGATGTACATGGTATTTTGCTCCAACACCCGGTTCCTGCGCAAATTGATGAGCGTGCATGTTTTGATGCAATTTCGCTTGAAAAAGACGTAGATGGTGTCACTTGTCTGGGCTACGGCCGTATGGCAATGGGTGAAGCAGCTTATGGTTCTGCAACGCCTGCAGGCATCATGACCATCCTGAAAGAAAACAACATTGAAATTGCTGGTAAACATGCGGTAGTGGTTGGTCGCTCTGCAATTTTGGGTAAACCAATGGCAGCAATGCTGCTTGAAGCCAATGCAACTGTGACCATTTGCCACTCACGTACTCAAGATCTTGCAAGCTTCGTGAAGCAAGCAGATATCATTGTTGGTGCGGTAGGTAAGGCTGAGCTGATTCAGAAAGACTGGATCAAACCCGGTGCAGTAGTTGTAGATGCCGGTTTCCATCCACGTGATGGCGGTGGTGTGGGGGATATCCAGTTACAAGGTATTGAAGAAATAGCTTCTGCTTACACGCCAGTTCCAGGTGGTGTAGGTCCTATGACCATTACCACCTTGATTCGTCAAACGGTTGAAGCTGCTGAAAAAGCGCTAGGTTAATTTTAAATCCTCCCTAACCCTCCTTTTTCAAAGGAGGGAACTCTGATCGTTATTTTTGGATGGAGTTTCCCCTCTTTTTTAAAGAGGGGTTAGGGGAGATTATTTAAAGATATAAATACCAATTAAAAAGAAATCCAATGAGCTGTACTTTCCAATTCCCCAAAGCCCCCGAGCATTTACTTCAAGTCTTACATGAGGTAATCCCTGGTTGTGAGTTGCTGGCACAGCAATTGCCTGAAACGCCAATTTCACTTTGGCTGATTCCACCAGTATTTCCGGCAGATAAGCTGGATGATGAAGTAATTCGTCGCATCTGGAATGATACGCCGTACTGGATCTTCTGCTGGGCATCAGGATTGGCGATGGCTCAATGGCTATTGGCAGAGCCGCATCATGTCAAAGATAAGGTGGTGCTGGATTTTGGTGCAGGGTCGGGTGTAGTAGCAATTGCCGCAAAAATGGCGGGCGCGAAACGTGTGATTTGTTGTGACATCGATCAGGTCAGTCTGGAGGCATGTCGGGCCAATGCTGAGCTGAATGATATCGAGCTTGAATATCTGGATGATCTATATAAAGCCGAGCAGGTGGATATTCTGTTAGCTGCAGATGTGCTTTATGATCAGTGCAACCGTTTCTTCTTGGACGAGTTTTTAAAATTTGCCCCTGAGGTATGGGTTGCAGATAGTCGGGTCAAAAACTTTAGCCATCCCCTATACGAAAAACTGGAGGAACGCAGCGCAACGACCTGGCCAGATTTAGATGAATCACCCGAGTTTCGTAATGTCAGTTTTTATAAAACCCTTTAAAGTTTAAAAATAAAAGGGCTGTTAGCCCTTTTATTGCCTCATTTTAAATAAGTATCAGTGATTAAGAGCAAGTATAACGAATTACACGCATGATCGTCGGACGGGCATCTAAGGCTTCGCGTGCACCGGGGTTATCGCTATTATATAAATCAGGTGTATTACTTAAGCTGATTTGCGTACGGCTGTTCCCTAATTGTCGGCCATATTGTTCTTGTTCCGCAGTGGGATTGGGAATTTCATTTATGCTTAGAATCTGGATATTGTAAGTTTTAGAGTTGCCTAAAACCTGTCTGCAAGCGGCTTGCAGGCGGTTTCCATCTTGGCTTGGTCGCCCTGCGAGTGTATAGCTCAGGGTCGCAGCATTTTCTGAACGCTCCAGGACTTCATAACCTGTCTGGCCATTAAATTGTTGTGGTGCTGTCTGGCATGCGCTGATGAGTAGACTGCTGAGACCTAATCCTAAAAAAATTGTGGTTTTATTCATAGTTATATTCCCTGATGTATTGTCCCGAGTATGCCATAGTTTGCCAGATCTGTTGATCTGGCGAATTGTGATCAATTGTTTAGACACCTAATAAAAAAGGCCGCTTACGCGACCTTCTTAAATTAAATCAGCACTTAAGCAGATTTAACAGCTTCAAGTAATTCAGCTTGACGTTTTTTCAACGCTTCAGGTAAACGATCACCTAATTTGTTAAATAATTCAGTGTGGCTTTCAAGCTCTTTGATCCATTGATCTTTGTCTTGAGAAGTTACCAGGTCAAACTGTTCTTTAGAGAAATCAGTACCGTTCCAGTTCAACTGTTCGTAAGTTGGAACACGGCCAATTGGAGTCTCAACAGCAGTTGCACGACCTTCACAACGGTCAATGATCCACTCAAGAACACGCATGTTTTGACCGAAACCAGGCCATACGAAGTTGCCTTCAGCATCACGACGGAACCAGTTCACGTTGTAGATACCTGGAAGCTTGTTGCCTGCAGCAGCAGCTTTCTCGCCCACTTTCTCACCCATTTCTAACCAATGCGTGAAGTAGTCAGCCATGTTGTAGCCAGCAAATGGCAGCATCGCGAATGGGTCACGACGAACAACACCTTGTTGACCAACAGCAGCGGCAGTGGTTTCAGAACCCATGGTTGCAGCTTTATACACGCCATCAACCCAATCAATAGCTTCTGAAATTAGCGGTACTGTGTCTGCACGGCGACCACCGAAGATGAACGCAGAAATTGGAACACCCGCTGGATTTTCCCAATCAGCATCGATAGAAGGGCATTGACCAGCAGCAACGGTGAAACGAGCGTTTGGATGCGCTGCTTTTTCTTCGCCAGTGTGTGGTTGACCTTTCCAGTTGGTCAGGTTAGCAGGTGCTTCTTTAGTCAGACCTTCCCACCAAACTTCGCCGTTGTCAGTCACAGCAACGTTGGTATAGATCACGTCTTTGTGCAGTGTAGCCATACAGTTCGGGTTGGTCTTGGTATTAGTACCAGGCGCTACACCGAAGAAACCAGCTTCAGGGTTGATTGCGTATAGACGACCGTCTTCACCTGGTTTGATCCAGGCAATATCGTCACCTACAGTTTCAATCTTCCAGCCTTCGTAGCCTGCTGGTGGAATCAGCATCGCGAAGTTTGTTTTACCACAAGCAGATGGGAATGCAGCTGCGATGTAGTGTTTTTCGCCTTGTGGATTTGTCACGCCAAGGATCAGCATGTGTTCAGCTAACCAGCCTTGTTGACGACCCATATAAGATGCAATACGTAAAGCTAGGCATTTTTTACCAAGCAATGCATTACCGCCGTAACCAGAACCGTAAGACCAGATTTCACGCGTTTCTGGATAATGCACGATCCATTTTTCAGGGTTGCAAGGCCAGGCAACGTCTTTTTGACCTTCTTCTAAAGGTGCACCAACTGTGTGTACACATGGAACAAATTCGCCATCAGTACCCAAAACGTCATAAACAGCTTTACCCATACGAGCCATTTTAGACATGCTGACTGCTACATAAGGAGAGTCAGTCAGTTCGATACCGATATGTGCAATATGAGAACCTAAAGGACCCATAGAGAAAGGTACAACGTACAAAGTACGGCCTTTCATAGAACCGTCGAACAAACCGTTCAGGCGAGCACGCATTTCAGCAGGCGCTTCCCAGTTATTGGTCGCACCAGCGTCTTCTTTGTTTTCTGAACAGATATAAGTACGACCTTCAACACGAGCAACGTCAGAAGGATCAGAATTTGCAAGATAAGAACCCGGATGTTTCTCCTGGTTAAGCGCTTGCATTGTGCCGTTAGCGATCATCAAGTCGATATAACGTTGATATTCTTCTGCGCTACCGTCACACCATTCAATTTTTGCTGGTTTTGTCAATTTAGCAATTTCTTCCACCCACGCAATAAGCTTAGGGTGACGAACGAATTCTGGTGCGTTCACTTGGGTCATGGTGAGGCCTATCTCAAATGTGTACAAAATGTTGTACAAAGTACAATCTGGTCAATAAAATACTGACCAGATGAAATATGAAAAAAAAGTGGCTGTATTAAAGCATAAAATCGTAAAAAAAATAAGACCAAAGAAGCGTTGGATTTTATTTGGAATATTATGCTATTTTCTATTTAAATATAGAAAAAACAGTTAGATATAAATAAATTCAAAGACTTAATATTGTATTTATTAATTTTATGTATAGTATTTATTTTAATTATTTTATTTAAAATCAATAATATAAATAAAATGGTTTAATCTGGTTTGTCATTGATTAAATAAATGGTCACTATTTGAATTTTACATAAAGCCACTATTAATTGTGTATGAATTGGACAAAATGCCAATAGGTCTACATTAATCTGAACAAAAAATGTCTAATCAATCTAAACCCTTATCGATTATTTATAACCATAATTCTGGTTTTCGTTTACTCGATCAGCAAGAAAATTATAAGCAATTGATGGAAATTTTTTCAACGCATGGTTATCAGATTAAAAGCTATGAAATCAATGATTCACAGCAATTTAAAACAATTATGGCCGAAGTTTTGCTGCGCCATCAGCAGTCTGTCGAACCTGGGGTAGTGGTCGCAGCTGGTGGAGATGGAACATTGAACTCTGTCGCAAAGCATTTGCTTGAAACGCAGATTCCGGTAGGTATTTTGCCCTTAGGTACTTTTAATTATGTAGCAAGGTTGCTGGGTATTCCTTTGGACTTGGTTGAAGCCGCACAAGTCATTGCCACAGGTCAGATTAAATCTATTCATGTCGCTCGTATTAATCAGGAAATTTATCTGAATAATGCCAGTTTGGGACTCTATCCTTTATTTATAAAAAAGCGTGAAGATTACAACCGGATCTTTGGGCGGCTACCTATACATGCCTATACCTCTGCGCTAGATGTGCTGATTCGCGATCGCAAAGAATTAAAACTCAAAATCTGGGTAGATCAAAAAAAATACCCGGTTAAAACTCCACTGATTTTTTTTGGTAATAATCCACTACAACTGGCCGAAATGAAAATGCGGATTGCTCAGGCAGCGGAACAGGGGAAGGTTGCCGGTGTCGTGGTTGCTAAAAGTGACAAAATGACGTTGTTTAAGCTGGTATATCAGCTCATCCGGGGCAAGATTGATGAAGCATCGGATGTGTATAGTTTTGCTGCGGATCAGGTACGGATTGAATCTAGACGTAACAAGCTGATGATCGCCATAGATGGGGAGACTGTAGAAATGACACCTCCTCTAAATATTTCAGTTTTAAAAAATGCTTTAAATGTAATGGTGCCGCATGATTCTACATCTTTCTGATCTGCATTTTGGTACAGAAAGACCGGAGTGTTTAAAAGCGATTCAGCAATTTTGTCAGTCTCACCCATTGGAGGCGGTAGTGGTGAGCGGCGATCTGACGCAACGTGCGCGTTTTGGTCAGTTCTTTGACTGTAAGAAATTTCTGGATCAACTTGATACACCCTATATGGTAATTCCAGGTAATCATGATATTCCGCTTTATCATTTGTGGAATCGGTTTTTCAATCCATTCACCCGCTACCAGATTTTTTTTGGTGAACTGGAGCCGGTGTTTGAAACAGAAAACTTTTACCTGATTGGCGTGAATTCAATCCGACGCCGGTATCATACCAAAGGACATTTATCGCTTGAGCAGATTCAACGTATTGATATGAAGCTGGCTCAAGCGCCGGTTTCCAAACTAAAAATCATTGTCAGCCATCAACCTTTTTATGTGCCTTTTCAAAACAAGCGCGGTTTCAAGGACAGCCCACTGATGGCTAAAATTGCGTTACAAGCCTGGGCGGAGCATGGCCTGTTTGGTGTGTTGCATGGACATCTGCATCAACCAGCGACTTATGACCTGAACCAGATATTTGAGCTAGGACTGGATCATCCGGTTTACGATGTACATGCGGGGACTTCTGCCTCAAATCGTCTGCATCAAAATGAACCTAATAGCTTTAACCTGATTGATGCCACAGGAAACATTTCTCAATATCTGTTCGATGAAATGGCACAATCTTTTGTGTTTAAAGCTGATCTGCCCAAGAAATAGACGAAAATTAAGAATTCTTTAAAAAAAACCAATTTTTTTTCATTTTTGCCCTTGAAGCGTTTTATTCCATCTCCATAAAAGTGACATCAAAAATTTTTGATGATGACCCATGGAATAATTAAGTCGTCATCAGTGACCTTAAAAAAGACTTAGTCTGATGGAGTTATTTATGAGCAACATTCGTCCATTACATGATCGCGTTGTTATTCGTCGTGTTGAAGAAGAAACTAAAACAGCGGGAGGGATTTTACTTCCTGGTTCGGCTGCTGAAAAACCTGCTCAAGGGGAAGTTATTGCAGTTGGTAATGGTCAAATCACCGACAATGGTGTACGTGCACTAGATGTAAAAGTTGGCGACAAAGTATTGTTCGGTACGTATGCAGGTACTACTGTAAAAGTAGACGGTGAAGAGCTTTTAATCATGAAAGAATCTGACATTTTAGCAGTATTAGAAGCTTAATCTACGCTAAAAAGTTTTATTCGTTCCAAATCAGATTTTGTAAAGATACAATAATATTCGGAGTCAAATATGTCAGCTAAAGACGTAAAATTTGGTGATTCAGCTCGTTCAAAAATGATTGCTGGTGTAAACACCCTTGCAGATGCAGTAAAAGTTACGCTTGGTCCTAAAGGCCGTAATGTTGTCATCGATCGTTCTTTTGGTTCGCCGCACATCACTAAAGATGGTGTTACTGTAGCCAAAGAAATTACTTTAAAAGACAAGTTCGAGAACATGGGTGCTCAACTTGTTCGCGAAGTATCTTCTAAGACCAATGACATCGCAGGTGACGGTACAACGACTGCGACTGTTCTTGCTCAAGCAATCTTGAACGAAGGTATCAAGTCAGTAACTGCGGGTATGAACCCAATGGACTTGAAACGCGGTATCGATATTGCAGTACGTTCTGTTGTTGAAAACATCAAGGCAACTGCAAAACCAGCATCAGACTCTAAAGCTATTGAACAAGTAGGTTCGATCTCTGCTAACTCTGATACGACTGTAGGCCAGCTGATTGCGCAAGCGATGGAAAAAGTAGGCAAAGAAGGCGTGATCACGGTTGAAGAAGGTTCAGGCTTCGAAGATTCGCTAGACGTAGTTGAAGGGATGCAGTTCGATCGCGGTTATATCTCTCCGTACTTTGCAAACAAACAAGATACTTTGACAGCAGAACTTGAAAATCCGTTCATTCTTCTTGTTGATAAGAAAATCGGTAATATCCGTGAACTGATCACTGTACTTGAAGCTGTTGCAAAAACTGGCAAACCGCTGCTGATCATTGCTGAAGATGTTGAAGGTGAGGCACTAGCTACACTTGTGGTAAACAACATGCGCGGCATCATCAAAGTATGTGCAGTGAAAGCGCCTGGTTTTGGTGATCGTCGTAAAGCAATGCTTCAAGATATCGCGATCTTGACTGGCGGTACTGTAATTTCTGAAGAAATCGGCATGCAGCTTGATCAAACAACACTTGATCACCTGGGTACAGCACATAAAGTAACTGTGTCTAAAGAAAATACTGTAATTGTCGATGGCGCTGGTGATGCAACTCAGATTTCTGAGCGTGTACAGCAAATCCGTGCACAGATTGAAGAGTCGACTTCAGAATATGACAAAGAAAAACTTCAAGAGCGTGTAGCGAAACTTGCTGGCGGGGTTGCTGTCATCAAAATCGGTGCTGCAACTGAAGTTGCAATGAAAGAGAAGAAAGATCGCGTAGACGATGCGCTTCACGCGACTCGTGCTGCAGTTGAAGAAGGTGTTGTTGCTGGTGGTGGTGTTGCTCTGGTACGTGCAGCTAAAGCACTTGAAGGTGTAACAGGCGCGAACGATGACCAGAATGTAGGTATCAACATTCTTCGCCGCGCGATCGAAGCACCGCTTCGTCAAATTGTATCTAACGCGGGTGATGAGCCTTCTGTAGTGATCAACGCTGTTAAAAATGGCGAAGGTAACTTTGGTTACAACGCTGCAACTGGCGAATACGGTGACATGCTAGAGATGGGTATTCTTGACCCAGCGAAAGTAACTCGTTCTGCACTTGAGCACGCTGCATCTGTAGCTGGCCTCATGTTAACAACTGAATGCATGATCACTGATATTCCAGAAGACAAACCTGCGATGCCTGATATGGGTGGTATGGGTGGTATGGGCGGTATGATGTAATTCATCAGCTGATCATTTCATAAAAAAATCCCCGCAATTGCGGGGATTTTTTGATTAAAAAATATGGTTTCCTTTAATAAGTAAAATTAAGTGATTGATTGAAATTGTTTTTTGCTTATGAACCAGGTCACAGTTTTATAGACAAAAGTATATTTTTGTGGCTTTTTTATTGGTTTTTTATTGTAGATGGTTTATGATTTAATCAAATATTGATTTATTATTTTAAGTATGGAACAGAAAAAAAAGGCATGTTTAGGAACTTGTTATGATCCTATAGATTCAGTGGTCATTAAAAAAAATGAGCTGAAAAGATTATATGCAAAAATAAGAGAATATGAAGATTTGCTTGAGATCTACAGGAAGGAGAAGCAACATTATATGAAGCTTCTACATAATAAATTATCTTAGAATTTCATCTATCAATGAAGTAACCAGTTTCTTTTGAGAATTACTTAATCTTCTGAATTTCAATAGAAAATCTAAATCCATTGACTCTAATGAATTACTATTAGGTGTGTTTATTTGATCAATGTCTCCAAAACGTAACCATTGATTAGATACATTTAACCATAAGGCTAATATGGCTAACTTATCCTGATTAGGAATTGCTTTACCTAATAACCAGTTATTGGCTGACTGTACACTGATAGGTTGACCATTGTAACGGTTGTTAAATTCATTCGCCAAGTAAGTGGGACTAATAGGATGCTTTGCTTCCAGCAAAGCTTTATTTAAGCGTTCAGCAAATAGCTTTTTTTCTTGTTGATTACTCATAATCCAAAATAAATCATATACCTTTTTGTATTTTATGCTTTTTGTACAATTATTTGTTTATTAAATTGTAGCTTTAAAGTTAAATTAATCAAAAAACAAAAAATATATTAAATAAAAAACAAACTTGTGATCTCTATCCAAGGTATCACCTCCTTTTTGTAGCGGCCTCCTAAGATGAAAAGGACTATTGAGATACGAAAAGTTATTTATTAGATTAACTTAATTAGTAAAATTTCCACAAATTTATATCAACTTTCACTTTATATATATTTTTTTGCGTATCGTATTTTATAATTAACTAATTGAAATTAATAAATATTTATATTTTGTTAATACCTCTAGGTAATTATTGCTTTAAAATTAAATCAAATATTGATTGATATTATTGTTTCTTTTTGTTTATTATTGCTGCAGAACCGCTATGACAGCGGTTTGTAGTGGATGGCAGTCTCCAGAACAACCAGACATTCAAATCAGTTTTGCTGGTTTACATCAATCCTAGGGTAGACCAGTCTTTTTATAAAAATTGAAGGAAATTTATATGAAATTTCAAAAGACATTATTGGCAGCAACTTTAGCATTTGCAGCTTTCACTTCTACAAATGCAGCACTTAATAATTTACCTGATCCAGTGAAAGCAGATGCTTGGGTTTATCAGAATGCTGAAGGTGATGTGGTACTTAAGTTAGCCAATGGTAATGAGGGATATGAGTACTGGAACCTTGAATTTAATGAAGATACAAATAAATACGAATTTGGTTCGGTTGTAGCAAATGGTCAATTACCTGCAGGTTATGAATTAGCGTTAGGGGGTCAAGTAGACTCTCAAACCGATTCTGATGCTGGTGGTGTAGTTGATCATGGTATTACGCCTAACAATAATGATGAAGGTGTTCTGCATGTTTGGTCTCAATCTCAAAACCAAACAGGTACTGCTGCATATGAAGAGAAATTTGTAGAAGGTACATTCATTAGTGCTGATGGTAATGTTGTTATCGAAGTGGAAGCATATAATGCAGAAGGTGGCAACCAAGTAAATACTGGTACTGTTAATACTTTAGTAGCTGGCGCTTTACCAAATGAATTAACTGGTAAATCTAATACGCAGTTGGAAACTCACGGAGTTTTAGCCTATAACCTTGACTTTGCTGCTAATGGTAAAGTTACAGGTACTGGTGCTGCATTAACACATAATGGCTTGGGTCTAGCTTCTGTATCAGATTTTGATGGGCAGGCTTACGATAATATAGAGATTGATGCTACTAAAGGTACTGTGACAGCTTCCATCACAAAACCAAATGCTGATGTAGAAAAGTTCGAAACACGTTCATACCGAGATGACAAAGATAATACCTATTTTGAACTTGTAGGTAAGGGGCTGTATCAAGTAAATCAAGATGGGACTGTTTCTGCATCAAATGCAAAAATTAGCACACTTACACAATATGCGACAGGTGTAGCAGACGTTGCTACTGGTACAACTGAAAGTACGACGGTAACTAAGAGTGTTAATTCTAACGCAGTTGTTTATGGCGAATCTAAAAGTACTCAAGCAAGCGCAACAAATGTGCTTATAAGTAGCGCAGTTGCAGGTGGCATTTTTGAAGAAGGCGACCGTTTCGGTTTAGGTGATGTAGGTACAACTACAGAAGTATCTTCCCAATCAGTAACTACTGGTATTGTAAAATCTGAAGATGGTAAAAATACTTATGGTGTAGTTGTTTCTCAAAAAGAAACTGGTAAAGCAGATAAGTTCACAGAAGTAAATGCAGATGGTATCAACACTACAGGCGTAATTAATGCTGCTGACTTCCAGATCGGTGGTGTAAGTATCGTTCAAAATATTCAAACTTCTGTAGGTGAAGCAACTCAGGAAGTTGTGGCACAAGTTGAAACTCAATTAGCTGCAAATCAAACATTCGTAACCGAAGCTGTAGCTGCAGTTGATGCAGGTTTAACAGCAGCGGCAACAGACCGCCAGGCGATTCGTGCTGCAGCTGTAGAGGGGGATGCAGCAACTTTAGCCTCTGCAAATGCTTATACTGATAATGCAGTTGCAGGATTCAATAGCCGTGTTGGTCAATTGAACAGCCGTATTGATGATGTAGAGAAGACTTCTTACCGTGGTATCGCTATCGCGTTAGCGACTCAACAACAAATTCCTAACATCGGTGCTGGTCAGTACGCAGTGTTTGGCGGTGTAGGTCACTATGAAGGTGAATCTGCTGCTGCTCTAGGTGTTGCAAGTGTTCTTGCTGATGGTCGTACTTCTCTAAGCGCTGCACTTGGTTTCGGTGGTAGCGAAGTTGGTGGTCGTGTAGGTGTTTCATATGTGTTTGGCGGTAAATAATTTAAGCTTAGCCTGATTGAAACTAAAAAATCCCCGCAATTGCGGGGATTTTTTTATATGTTTACAAAATTAAGATGCAGATTTTTTAACTAATTTATAATTTAAATTACTGTCAATTTTTTTACCTGATTCTACATCACGTGCTTCAATAAAATTTTCACCCACAAAAAACTTACGATTGTCAGCATGGTTATCTAGAGTAATGATTGACGGATCTTGAGGGTCAAAACTGAAACTTCCTTTAGTCTCAAACTCATTCTTTCCAGTTTTACCCAAATATTCTTCATTGAGCTCATAGGTTTTATCCGGATGTAGGTCTAATTCAACTTTAATTCCTTCGCAGTCAGCACAAGGGAAAACACCTCCGTATTCACCCGCCCAGTCTAGTGAGGTTTGTGCGCTATCAGCACGAGCCATGTTGGTATCTGCAGTGTTTTTTTCCATGGTTGCCGGGCTTGATTCAGCATTATTATTCATCGGTTCATTATTATTTGGCTTTGAACATGCGCTTAAGGCTACTGCAAGCGTGACTGCTGTCGCTGCAATAAGTGGTAGTTTTTTCATTGTTCGGACCTTATTGATTTAGTTGCTATCACTTAGCTTAAAAGTAGTCTGTACAGATAACTAGGGCAATCCTGTTAATGTTTGATTCATTAGGTGAATGAGGCTGAAGTTACTCCTAGTTGAATAGAATTAAATAATTTTTATCAAAGTTCAAAGTAACTTTATGCTGTTTCGTTCTGGGATTCTGAACGCTATTATTAAGAAAATAATGATAATGATAATGATAAAGAGCAGAGGATAATGAAGTTAGAACGAGAAAATAATCTGATCGCAAAAATTTATGATGCTGCTTTATTGCCGAATCTATGGCTGGATGTAATCAAAGATATTGTGAACCATACTAAAAGCAAGAGCGCAATTTTTACCGGTCTGGATCAGCTTAATCCAGGTTATGATTTTGTGTATACGCATAATATCCCAAATGAAACTCTGGCCGCTTATCAAGATGACCGAATCAGAGTAGTTGATATGAAACTGCATATGCCATTATGGAATGGAAGCGAGATAGGAGAGGCATTAAGTCAAAGCTGTCAGCATTATGCCCAGCATCCGGGAACCGATCACTATGTATTCTATGAAAAATGTTTAAAACCGAGTGGTATCTGTCATCTGGCAGGAGTACTGCTGGATCGGGGGAATTATCGTTGGGCAGTATTGGGTATTCATCGTACACGTGAAGTGCAGCCTTTTGCACAGGTTGAGCTGGATTTTTTAAGGCGTATCAGTCTCCATTTACGTCGGGCTTTGCAAATTCATCGGCAAATCAATGTCATCCAGCAAGATAATTTAAGCTTGTATACGGTACTGGATAATTTCAAGACAGGAATTTTACTGCTGGACCAAAATTTGTGTTTAAGCTATTCCAATCCGGTTGCACAAAAGATGCTAGATCAAAGTTCATGTCTTGATTTAGATATGCATAATCGTCTGAAAGCCGCTTCTGGGCAGCAGACACGTCTCGATCAATTGCTGGAAAGTGCTTTACTCGAAGATGCGGCTATTCACACAGAAGCAGGCGGGGTTCTGGCGCTAAGTGATACTATGGGCGCGCAACTCATGCTTACAGTGGTGCCCTTTAAGAAATTAAGGAATATGCAACATCTACAGTCTGCCCAACATCAGGTTGCATTATTTATGACCCATAAAAGCCAGCATTATTCACTTTCAAGAGCTTATCTACAACAGTGCTATCAACTTTCTAAACGGGAATTTGATTTATGTGAGTTGTTGATTAATGGATATAAAATAGAAGATATTGCAGAGCAGTGTGGCATTACCCTTAGTTCGGTTCGGACTTATTTTAAAAATATCTATGAAAAAACCCATTGTTGTTCGCAAATCGAGCTGATGCATTTATTGATGGGCTGTACGATTCATTTTGAACATGTTGATTAAAATAGTTAAATTTAACTTTAAAATTTAATCGAGTTTAGCCAAATTATTTGGCCTACTCTGAGTAAAATGAGTGCTTATATCTACAGTTGAAAATATGATGATTATCATAATATTTGAGAGACATACTTGATTTTTGCCAGCCTGTTGCAGGGCTTTCAAGGTCTGAATCTTCCTTTATTTCGTACCATTTTAAAGCTAAGAGCATAAATCGTTTTATGATTTATTTATCAGTGGGGAATTAAATATTAGAACTATAAATTAATCTTTCATTTGAAAAATCTAATTATACAAATATAGATTAATTGGTTGTTTATTGATCTTTTTGCACTATCTATATTTGCTTAGGTTGTTAAAATTCGCGCAATTTTGAATAGAATTGGTGCGTGACGTGTTTGAGAAGTTAGCAGAACAAAGCCTGAATATACTGGGTTGGAAAATTGACAATCACTGGCCATTAGATTTAGATCAATGTGTCATGATTGCTGCGCCACATACCAGTAATTGGGATGCACTTTATGCGCGTCTGGCTTTGAAAGCATTAGGTGTGAATGTTCGCTTAACCATTAAAGACAGTTATATGAAGTTTCCATTGGGGCCTTTTGTTCGGGCTATGGGTGGAATCGGTATTGATCGCCGACCTAAACAGCCGGGGGAGCCTCGTCCGAGTATGGTTCAGGTGATGTCGGAATTATTCAAGACCCATCCGAAACTGGTCATGCTGGTCACGCCAGAAGCGACCCGAGCCAAGCAGGAACAGTGGAAGACGGGTTTTTATCATGTCGCCATCAATGCCGGTGTGCCAATTGCATTGGCCTATATGGACTATGCCAAGAAAAAAACTGGTGTAGGAAAAATTGTCTATCCGACGGGGGATTATGAAAAGGATATGGCAGAAATCATGGCATTTTATGCAGATATTGAACCAAAATTCCCTGAATGCTTCAGTGTAGATCAGCGCTATTATCAGAGTTAAAATTAGGTTGGAAAAAAGCAGGAAAATATTTCCTGCTTTTTTTTCGTCTAATCTTAAAATTGACAGGCTTAAGATGCATTTTCAGAAGCGGGTAAAATTCCTCCCAGGTTTTGGCAGGCATCTTTATACAAAGCATATTGTTGTTCCACTACCTCATGTAGCGGTAGATCAAACAGCTTTTCACCCTGATGATACTGTTTGATATAAGACTCGACTTTGGATTTGCTGCTGTACAACATCTGCTGATAATAATCAGTCATACTGCTATGTGGCATTTGTGCGGTATCTACCTTGGCACAGTGGAAATTTCGCAGTAATTGTTCGGATTTTTTCAAATCGCTGGACATACAACCTGCCAGCAGCAAGGTACTGAGCAATGTCGTGATAAATTTCATGAAAGTAGGCAAAAGGTTTTATGAGAACGCTCTATTGTAGAAGTAAAAACTGTTCCAAAAACCTTTTTAATCTACCAAATGGTTAAAAAATAGAATAATAGAATTTTAAAATCAATTGCATGCACTAAGCCCCTAACCTTTGACCAGGCCGCCATCTACAATCAGGTTTTGTCCTGTGACTGCACGTGAATAAGGCGACAGAAACATCAAGATTGCAGCGGCAAATTCTTCGGGAGTAATCACACGGCGTAAAGGGGTCGATTGAGCAATCAGGTCAAAGACAAAGTCAGGTGTGGCCTTACTGGCATCTGTGGTTTGTAACAGGCCGCCAGAAAGCATATTTACATTAATACCATACTGTCCCAAATCCTGTGCCGTAGTACGGGTAAACGCCAATAATGCGGCTTTGGCAGCAGTATAGTCATGATAAGGAACTACCGGATTTTGCACGAGGTTTGTACCAATATTCACAATCCGGCCAAATCCTGCCTGTTTCATATCATCCAGTGCGGCTTGGGTGGTATTTAAAGCTGCCTGTACTGCACCGCTGAACTGCTGTTGCAACATTTCCCAAGTGAGTGTTTCAACTTTAGGCCGTGCATCGCCATTAAATTCAAATTGAATCAACGCATTATTGACTATCGCATGAATTGCTTCCCCAAAATGATTTTTTGCCGCGGCAAATAAAGCGCGTACCTGATCAGCCTCAGTAACATCTGCCTGATAAGTAAATACCTGCGCAGGATATTGTTGGGCCAGCTGTTCAGCTTGCTGCTGACTGCTATGATAGTTGACGACCACGCGCGCACCCTCAGCGAGTAAAGCCCGGGTAATGGCTAAACCCAAACCACGTGCACCGCCAGTAACAAGAACGATCTGATCACGAATCTGCATAATGATGATCTGTATTGCGAAAGAATGGCCTTAAAATAGCATTTATCTTGCTAGATTCAAGCTTTAGAGGGAAAACAGGGCGTGGCTTTTTCTTATGCCTAAATGAATTGAGATGCTAATAGAAAACAGCCAGTACTAAAAAGTAAACTTAAGATAATACGTTTAAATAGTAATTCTGAAATTTTATAAAATAATTTTGCCCCTAGAATCGCCGGAAGGCTCACAAAAACAATCAGCAAGGCCATATAAGGTAAATGGCTTTGATTAATCAGGCCTTGCCATAGATACGTACCCAACGTGAAAAGCTGAATGGCAAAATTGAAATGCCGCAAAATATAGCGCTGCTGCGCTTTGGGTATTTGCTTTAGCATGACCCAGGCTGAAGGAATAGCGCCGCAAAAACCACCCAGTCCGCCTAAGATGCCACCCATGAAGCCTATACCACTATCCGCTAATTTTCCTGAATGCTGAATCATTTTAAGTTGTGGGCTAAGCAGCATCACCGGGCACCACAGCACCAGAAAAAATCCTAGGACTATTTTGAAGGTATCTGCTTGAATGATCTGCAACAAATAAGTACCAAGCGGTACACCGATCAGGCCGGCAATCAGATAAGGCAGTACTAACTGTCTGGATAAAAAGGGCTGCGTCTGTTCCTGACTCAGTGAAATCACATGACTCCAGACCGAGGCAAATACCAGCAGGGGCGCGGCTAGTTGCGGAGCTAATACCCAAACCCAGAAGGACATGGCAATCAGGGCAAAGGCAAAACCAGTCAGACCCTGAACAAAACCTGCGACCATCGCACCAAAAATAAATAACAACCAGGTCATAAGGATCGGTACGAAATTAAAGTCAGTAGTATTAAAAAGATAACTGGAAAAACCAAGTACTTGCTTAGTGGTATTTATGCAAATCTCAGTGCAAATTGATATAAACGCCAAGGAATTTAGCTCTTGTCTGCATCGGAAATCAAGAAATCCGAGCATAAAATAAAACAAGAATCCAACACGGAGTTTCTGAATTATCAATCAAATTGCCGGATACTGAAACCTGTACCGCAAGAGGTAATGAACATGAAAATAGTAATATTACTTTCTGTATTGGCAGTCTCATTAACCGGTTGTGTTGTAGATCCTCACGATGATTATCGCGGTCATAAAGATCGGGATAAACATCATGATCGACCACATGGTGACCGGGACTGGAATAACAACAAAGATCGTCCTGACTGGAATAACAACAAAGACCGTCCTAACTGGAATAATCCCGGCCAAAACAATCGGAATCCGCCACCTCCATCTCCGACCCGTTAATTGCTCTGTTATCCGCTCATTAATTTTTAAACCCTATGATTTGACCAAAAGGATTTCTTATTACAGGAATCCTTTTAAATTTTGGTCTTACAGATGCGTTTTTTGATAGAGTCCTGCACGGACCATTCCGGCTTTGGTATTTTTAATTAAACGCCATGAGGCGGGTAATTTAAGAGATTGCAGATCGCGGTCCGCTTCTACATAAATATAAGCATTATCCTTGATCAGATGATTTGCCTGTTCAGACAAGGTTTCCCATAAATTCAGGCTATACGGCGGATCTAGAAAAACCAGATCAAATTGTGTCTGCAGCGTGGGCAAAACTTGTTGCGCAGTAGCTACTTTCAATTGGGCACGTGTCTTGGTGACTTTCAATAGTTCCAGATTCTGAGTTAAAAATTGAGCCTGAGTACGATCAGGTTCAATCATCACCACTGAGGCAGCGCCACGAGATAATGCCTCAAAAGCCAATGCCCCTGAACCGGCACACATATCCAGAACCTGGGCATTTTGCACCTCCCACATCAGCCAGTTAAATAGAGTTTCCCGGACACGGTCAGGCGTCGGGCGCAAACCCTCAATACTGGCAAAAGGTAGTTGACGACGTTTCCAGTCACCACCAATAATTCGAAGCTGGTTTTTCATTTTTAATCTCGTTCTACCGGTGTCGGAGCATGAGGCGCTGCGGGAGATGCAGCAGTATTTGTAGAAGCCGGAGCAGGAGGAGCGGACTGGCTACTGGCTGGAGCTGCACTAGAGGCTGCATCCTGACTTAGCATACCTGCACCACTTGGTAATTCAGCTGGCTTGATTCCGGCTGTCATCAGGCCGCCACTTAATTGGTGTCCCTGTGGGCGTATTGGATTTTTATCTTTATGCAGTAACCAGTAATCGAAAATTGGTCGGGCCAAGGCGGTTGCCGCACTACCACCACGACCATTTTCCAGAATGACTGCGATCGCAATTTCGGGCTGTTCAGCAGGGGCAAAACCGACAAAAAGACCGTGATCCAGCTGACGGTCGGTCAACAGGGATTCATTGTAGCGTTTGCCCTGAGCAATACTTTTAACCTGTGCTGTCCCGGTTTTACCCGCAATAGAGTATTGCAGGCCGCTTTTGATGCCTCGACCTGTACCCGACTGAATGACATCTACCATCGCCTCACGCATCTTGATCCAGTCTTCTTCCTGACCGTTAAAATCGATCTTGCCATGAGTACCATTATGTACCTTGAATGGTTTGGCACCGCGACTTTCACGCAGCACATGAGGAATAACTTTATTACCCTGGTTGGCGGTAATCGCAGTGGCCATAGCCAGCTGTAAAGGCGTGGAGGTAAAAGCACCCTGACCAATACTGACAGAAATGGTTTCACCACGTGACCATTTGGCATTACGGGTACGCATCTTCCATTCCGGGCTAGGATAAAGTCCGGAACTTTCACTTGGTAAATCGACCCCGGTTTTTTCACCAAAGCCAAACTGACGCATCCAGGTGTTCATTTTTTCAATGCCCATGCGGTAGGACATGACATAGAAATAGGTATCACAGGACACAATTTGTGCTTTATGCATATTTACTGAGCCATGCCCGGTTTTTTTATGGTCACGGAAGCGGTGACTGTCACCAGGCAAGGTGAAATAGCCTGGATCCGAAATAGCAGTATTCCAGTCCACCAGGCCATAATGTAGTCCGCCCAGACCAAACATCGGCTTGATGGTAGAGCCGGGTGGATAGGTACCCTGTACAGCCCGATTATAGAGAGGCTGATCGAGGTTATCACGTAGACCGCTGTAGTCCTTGGTACTGATTCCGGTGACAAACAGATTTGGATTAAAGCTTGGGCTGGATACTAGCGCCAGAATTTCTCCGGTCTTGGGATTCATCGCTACAATTGCGCCACGACGCCCAGCCAGCTGTTCTGAAGCTACTACCTGTAAGCCGTAATCGAGTGACAGGAACAGGTCGTTACCGCGCACCGGATCCTTGCGGCCCAGATGACGTAGCACATTACCAAAGGCATCGGCCTCTACCGATTCATTTCCTGGTACACCATGCAGAAGCTCTTCATAGGATTTTTCCACCCCGATCTTTCCGATCAGGTTGGTTCCGGCATACAGATCCTTGTCAATAGCTTTAAGTTCTTTGTCATTAATTCGACCTACATAACCAATCACATGCGCGAACAGATCACCATGCGGGTAGTAGCGGGTCATCTGGGTTTCAATATTCACGCCCGGAAACTGATATTTTACTTCACTAAAACGGGCAATATCATTTTCATTCAGATTGAGCTTGATCGAAACCCGTTCGGTCTTACGTGCTGTTTTAATACGGGTTTGAAAGCGTTCCAGGTCTTCTTCGGTCAGTTCCAGAATCGGTTTCAGGCGTTCGAGTGTCTGGTCGATGTCCTGTACATCGGCACGACTTAAAGTGGCAGTAAAGACTGGATAGTTGTCGGCCAACAATACGCCGTTACGGTCATAAATATAACCGCGTGCTGGGGGTAAGGGCTGCAAGCGAATCCGGTTCTCGTCAGAAGCCGTACTAAAGCTTTCAAAGTTGAACAGTTGCAAATAGGCATAGCGGCTGACCAGCAGCAGCATAAAGAAAATCACAATCCCCATGGAAATCAAGACTCGACTGCGATAGATGCGCTTTTCTTGTTGTGCATTTTTTAAAGGAAAGTGCTGCTTCATACGCGATCGACTTAAGACCTGAGAGTGATTGAAAAGAATCAAAGTGGAATATTCTAACGCAAGTGCACTTGATTTGATAATGAAAAACTGACCTTGTCATCAGGTTCTATAAGCTTTGACTTTACAGACATTAAAATTGTAAAGTGCTGTATACAAGAGTTGTGATAATTCTGCTAGAGTAAAATCCAATAAAAATAGGACTATACCGAAAACTATAATTAAGGAAGATGGTGAAGGAATGAACAAGGTTTACCCTTTGTTAGCGTTTGCATTTTGGGCGAATGGGGCATATGCACATGATAAAATTAATACTACTGCTAAAATAGAACCTGAGCCGGCAAAAGCCTTTAATGTTGGTGTTGGTATTACCCAGGAATTGATACACTTAAATACTGAATGGGTTAATCCTTACGGGATTGCTTATGTGAAAGGTGGAGTTTTTCTGAATGATGACCATAAGATAGGAGCACAGGCAGGCTTTCGTTATCCGGCCTATCTCACTGGTAAAGACAATAATGGTTATTATGTCGGGGCTTATGCAGGGCATATCGATAGCAGGCGGATTGACAATGAGTACAAGACCCGCTTAGGTGCCGGTATTGACTTGGCTTATGTTTTGCTTAGTTCTGAACGGATCAGCAGTTTTAGTGTGGGGATCGGTGTGGGGGAGAAACTCGAAGACCGAACTGGTTTTGTTGTGGCTGAAACAGAACCCCGGCTACAATTTTCCTATACTTTAAGTATCGGTTTATAGACAAAATATTCGACCTTATTAATATGTGTATTCTGTGAACAAAAAATTAAATATGGAAATTATGCATGCTTGAGTACGTCAACGAGTTGTGGCAAGCCTTTGTAAATCGCCCAGATTTTTGGGCCGTGCTCAGCATTATTCCGGTGACTGCATTTGTAACCTGGGCTCACGTCTGGATGGCACTGAAAATGGTCTTTTATCCGATCAATTTTTGGGGTTTTCATTTAGGGCCCATTCCTATCGGCTGGCAGGGAATTGTGCCACGCAAAGCTGGGCGTATTTCAGGCATTATTACCGATAATACGCTCTCAAAACTAGGTTCCATCCGTGAGTTCTTACAGGCGATGGATCCCGATGACATGGCACGGATCATTGGGGAGCAGGTTGGTTTTGAACTGGAACATCTGATTGATGAAGTCATGATGGATCGCAATGCGGTCCTTTGGGAAAACCTGCCTTTTGCCATCAAGCGCAGAATTTATGCACAAGCACAGAAACAAATGCCGGCAATTTTACGTGAATTAGTGACTGAGCTGACCATGAACGTCGAGTCACTTGTGGATATGCGTGAAATGGTGGTCAGCCAGATGGAAGGTGACCGCCGACTTATGGTACGCATGTTCCTGAAAGTGGGTCAAAAAGAGATCAATTTCATCTGGCATATCAGTGCGCTCATCGGGATGTTCTTTGGTATTTTCCAGATGATTGTCTGGTTTGTGGTGCCTTGGCACTGGACCGTACCGTTCTGGGCTGCCATCTGGGGCTTTTTGACCAACTGGATTGCCATCTGGATGGTCTTCAACCCACTAGAACCACATCCGGTAAAATACCTGCAATTCTTTAGCCGTACCGCAGATCGCAAGTTTCCATGGATCAAACCGGTGATTCCTCGTATCGGCACCTATAACATACAAGGCGCATTTATGAAACGTCAGGATGAAGTCTCTGACGTCTTCGCAAGTGTAGTCACAGAAGATCTGATTACGTTAAAATCGATCATGACCGAGATGATGTATGGCGGCAGAAAAGATAAAACCCGCCGCATTATCAAACGTCATATTAATGAAATTATGGAAACACCCCTGGTCAGAACCTCTTTACAGCTGTCTTTAGGACCAAAAGAGTATGCAAAACTCAAGACGGACTTGATCGATCGCTCGATTGAAATTACGATGGTACCTGTATGCGACCCAGCATTTAATGCGAGCCGTGCACAGAAAATCTATCAAATGTTTAGAGACCGCATACGTGAGTTGACTCCGAAGGAGTTTCAGAATCTTTTACGTCCTGCATTTCAGGAAGATGAATGGATTCTGATTTTATTGGGTGGGGTAACCGGTTTTGTCGCGGGTTTAATCCATTTGTTTGTGGCTTTCTTATAATGAGATGCCGGGGGACACAATCGGGTGATTGTGGTCGTGGCGTCATACATATTGTTTAAATGAGGATGTTTATATATGCGCATTATCTTACTCGGACCACCTGGAGCAGGTAAAGGTACACAAGCTCAGTTGATCTGTAAGCGCTACAATATCCCACAAATTTCAACCGGTGATATGCTCCGTGCTGCAATTCGTGAAGGAACTGAATTAGGTCTACAAGCTAAAAGTGTCATGGACAATGGCGGTTTGGTTTCTGATGAGTTGATCATTGGTCTGGTCAAGGAACGTATTGCGCAACCTGACTGTGTAAACGGCTGCATCTTTGATGGTTTCCCGCGTACCATTCCTCAAGCAGAAGCCTTGGAAAAAGAAGGCATTGCAATTGATCACGTGATTGAAATTGATGTGCCAGATGAAGAAATCGTTCAACGTCTGTCAGGCCGTCGTCAGCATCCGGCGTCTGGTCGTGTTTATCACACCGTTTACAACCCGCCAAAAGTGGAAGGTAAAGATGATGAAACAGGTGAAGATCTGGTTCAGCGTCCTGATGACCAGGAAGAAACAATTCGTAAGCGTCTAGGTTCTTACCACACTGAAACTGAACAGCTGGTGGGTTTCTACCAAGGCCGTGCAGCATCTGGGGAAAATGCACCGACTTATGACAAGCTGAATGGCTTGCGTCCAATCGACGAAGTTCAAAAAGATCTTTTCGCGATTTTAGATCAATCAAAATAATCATTAACCGATTATTTTGACAATCGAAGAGCCCTAAGCCATATTAGGGCTCTTTTTTGTTGTGTATTTAAACAGGGTGCTTGCTGCTATGAAATTTGGCATATTGGTATTAATGGTTATATTGCTGGCAGTAGTGGTGGGTTTGTTCTATATCAGTTTTAAAATACTTAACAAGGTACGCCAGGAAGAACGGGCAGAAAATGCCGGAAAAGTACCGGCACGTCAGTTACATCCCAAATTACAGGCAGAACTTCAACAGAAGCGCGAACAAGAGCAGGCTGAGCAAAATAATAAATAAATGCTTTGAGGTACTCTAAACGAAAAAAGCTGAGCTTAAGTTTCAGCTTCAATATTTTTCACCGGAATTGCACGATCTGCACCAAACTCAAACCGGTCCGGCCAGTTACATACATCTGCAACTACACATTCATGGCATTTCGGTTTACGTGCAACACAGCAATAACGGCCATGTAAAATCAGCCAGTGATGTGAATCAATAATAAATTCTTTTGGAATGACCTTCACTAAACGATGCTCGACCTCAAGCACATTTTTACCAACTGCCAGTCCAGTACGGTTACCGACCCGGAAAATATGTGTATCGACCGCCATGGTCGGCTGACCAAAGGCCGTATTCAGTACCACATTCGCCGTTTTACGACCTACACCCGGCAGGGCTTCCAGATCCGCACGATTATCCGGTACCACGCTGTTGTGCTTCTGAATCAGCATTTCACAGGCTTTAATCACGTTGACCGCTTTCGAGTTATATAAACCAATGGTCTTGATATATTCCTTCAAACCATCGATACCTAGCGCATAAATTGCTTCCGGTGTATTGGCGACTGGAAACAGTTTGTCTGTGGCTTTGTTGACACTGACATCTGTGGCTTGGGCTGACAGCGTGACTGCGACCAGCAATTCAAAGGGATTAGCATAATTCAGCTCGGTTTTTGGATTGGGTCGCTGTTCACGCAGGCGTTCAAAAAAGGTCTGAATCTGTTTTTTGGTCATGTTTTTAACGGGCTTGGCCTTGGCAATTGTCATGTTATCCCTGTAAAGCCTGTAATTGCTGTGTCAATTCTTCGAGCTGGGTACGCTTTCGGGCATCTTCACGAACTGAGAGTTGTTTTTCCAGTTTTTTAATTTGGGTACGTAGTTTTGCCAGTTCAATCGTGGTCTTGGAATCAAGTGATACGGGGGCATTCTCTGGCTTGCTCGCGACTTCAATCACGGGGAGTTGCTCATTTAAAGCTGAGAAACGGGCAAACAGGGCAGTATCGATTTCTGCACGGACCACAGGTCCTTTACGATCGGTACGCCGTTTTTCTTCACGCTGGATGTGCGCATAGTAACGCTGACGCAGATCATCCTGTTCTGCAATGCGCTGTGCTTCAGTCGGTAAGGGTTGTTGATCTTCAACCAGATCGATGCAGTCTACTGGACAAGGCGGGATACAAAGCTCACAACCGGTACACAGGTCAGTAAGCACTGTATGCATCAGTTTACCTGAGCCAATAATTGCATCGACCGGGCAGGCACTAATACATTTGGTACAGCCAATACATTCATCTTCACGAATAACCGCTTTCATGCGCTGGGGACGACCATCGGCTTGAACTGGCCAGACGCTTTCTTCAGCCGGTAGTTTAGAGCGATTTAATAATACGGCCAGAGCATCGGCAACAGGCTGCCCGCCAGGTACACATTTGTTGGCATCTTCACCCTCAGCAATCGACTGGGCATAAGGTAAACATCCGTCACGGTGACCGCAGAGTCCACATTGGGTTTGAGGGAGTAAAGCATCAATCGATTGGACCAGAGAAATAGGCGAATTCATGTATAACCAGCATTACTCATGGCAAGCATGAGAGAGTAAGTGAAACAAAATATGTCGATTTATCAATTTTAACATGTTTTTTGGATGCTGAGTGGTGCACGAATTAAGGTCATTTTATGCCTTATTTTTAGGCATAAAATGACAATTAGGTATTGATTCAATTGGTATTTAATAACCTAGAAAAAATATTCATAATCAATATAAATATTTGTTATCAAATTAATTTTAAAGTATTTTCAAAAAAAGTATTGTAGATTGGTTACAAAAGATATTTAATATTTTGCGCCAAAATTTAACATTGATTGTAAATTTGACCAATTTTGATCCATTTTCTGCTGAGGATTAAGCGTTGAAATACAACACACTTAATGAGTTCCTAGATTACGTAAAATCACGTGATGCACATCAACCAGAATTTCTTCAAGCTGTAGAAGAAGTGATGACCAGTTTGTGGCCGTTCATTGAAAAGAATCCACAATACGCAGCACATGGTTTGCTAGAGCGTCTAGTTGAGCCAGAACGTGCGATCCAGTTCCGAGTTTCTTGGGTAGATGACCAAGGTCAAACTCAGGTAAACCGTGCGTTCCGCGTACAGTACAACTCAGCGATCGGTCCATTCAAAGGTGGTATGCGTTTCCACCCTTCAGTGAATCTTTCAATCCTAAAATTCTTAGGCTTTGAGCAAACATTTAAAAATGCTTTAACCACACTTCCTATGGGTGGTGGTAAAGGCGGTTCTGATTTTGACCCTAAAGGCAAATCAGAAGGCGAAATCATGCGTTTCTGCCAAGCTTTAATGATCGAGCTGTATCGTCACCTTGGTGCGAACACAGATATCCCTGCAGGTGATATTGGTGTAGGCGGTCGTGAAGTGGGCTACATGGCCGGCATGATGAAAAAATTAAGTAACGACACTGCATGTGTATTCACTGGTAAAGGCTTAACTTTCGGTGGTTCATTGGCACGTCCGGAAGCAACGGGTTACGGTACTGTGTATTTCGCTGAGGAAATGCTCAAGTCTCGTGACGAAAGCTTCAAGGACAAAGTTGTTGCGATTTCAGGTTCTGGTAACGTTGCGCAATATGCTGCTGAAAAAGCAATGTACCTTGGTGCGAAAGTAGTTTCACTTTCGGATTCTGCGGGTACAGTTTACGTTAAAGACGGTTTCACTGAGGCGCTTCTTGCTGAAGTTATGGAACTTAAGAATGTAAAACGTGGCCGTATTTCAGAGTTTGCCTCTAAACATGGTTTCGAATATCTTGAAGGCCAACGTCCTTGGGGTATTAAGTGTGATATCGCACTGCCATGTGCAACGCAAAACGAACTGGATGCAGACGATGCTGCTGCACTTCTTGCCAATGGCGTAATCTGTGTAGCTGAAGGTGCAAACATGCCTTCTACGCTTGAAGCGGTTGAGAAATTCGTTGAAGCGAAAATTCTTTATGCGCCAGGTAAAGCATCAAATGCAGGTGGTGTAGCAACTTCTGGTCTGGAAATGTCTCAAAACGCATTGCGTTTAGGTTGGACTTTCGAAGAAGTTGACGAGCGCTTACACGCGATCATGAAAGAAATTCACCGCAACTGCGTAAAATTCGGTACTAAGGAAGACGGTACTGTGAACTATGTGGACGGTGCAAACATTGCGGGCTTCGTAAAAGTTGCTGATGCTATGCTTGCTCAAGGCGTATTCTAAGTCTGACTTAGTCTAAGCTGAAAAAACCGAGGTATTTACCTCGGTTTTTTTATTTTTATTTTTTGCTTTAGAGGGTGGTTTTTACCACTTCACGCTCTACTGCCATATCAAATACATAGGCGTATTTAGACTGGTCTGCAGCCGGATTCTTAATTTCATAACGCTTTACCCGGATAATCTGACGCTCATCTGGTGAGTGCTGAAAGCCTTCAATCTGGTCATAGAATAAAGTCCAGTCTTTATCGACCTGAGTCTTTAAACCTTTATCATCATATTTAATTTCT
This sequence comes from Acinetobacter sp. SFD, assembly GCF_001647575.1. NCBI lineage: Bacteria > Pseudomonadati > Pseudomonadota > Gammaproteobacteria > Moraxellales > Moraxellaceae > Acinetobacter > Acinetobacter sp. SFD. Next base: position 174,857 of record NZ_LSZJ01000011.1, on the reverse strand, counting down.
TTCACCTGTAAACAGGTTTGTAGAGCTACCCCGGTACAGGTTTTGGTTTGTGGAGAAATTTCCAGGAAAATAGTTTCTGCTTGCCCTTGGTATTTAGTTTCTGGGGTCATTTTTCCAGTAAAAATATATTTTTTCCCATCGGCCGCAGTGATGCTTAATTTTGGCTGATTAGCATCACTGAGATCTAAGCTGAAAGGAATATCACGCTTTTGCAAAAGCTGGCTGACAAAACGCTCCTGTTCCATCAGTGCTGCATCACAGGCCATTTCGGTACCTACGACTTCGCTGGTCGTGATGATATTGTTTTTGACTGACCAGGTCGTTGCCAGTCCATTACAGCCCGTAGCGGCGTTCAGCCGGCCTTGAGCATCAAAATGGAGTACGATGGGCCGTTCTAGTCCACGATCCAGTTCCCAAGTGTAAGCAGAAAGGATTTGCACTGGTGTTTTTAATGTAGTCGATGGAGTGGAAATAGCTGTATCTCCTGAAGTCGCAGGAAGATGAGAGGATTGACACGCAATTAAAGCTAAAGGGAGCAGAGCAAGTGCAAAAATTCTTGATTTCATCAGTGTAATTCTATGTGCTAAATTTCAACGTGATTATAATCAGGAGATTAGTAAAAAATATGGATACAAATCGTAGCTTTTGCTAACAAAATGTATCCAAATCAGGGGCTAAATTTAGAAGCTCGGTATTATCGGCTAGTCGAAGCGGTAAATATCCATTCCTAATGCACCCATGGTAAAGCTGCTATGCACGACACTGAAGCGGTTTCCCGTACCCATAGCAAAGAATAAGGGTGCAAAGTGCTCCAGGGTTGGATGATTACGTTTGATATGGGGTAATGTTTGCCAGTCCAGTACGGCATCAAAATCACTATGAACCAGTTTATTCACTACATAATTACGGAAAGTTGAGGCCCATTCCGGAACCTCATCGGTATTTCCCTGCCAAGACAGTTCACGCAAATTATGAGTAATACTGCCTGATCCAATCAGAAATACCTGCTGTTCACGCAAAGGTGCCAAGGTCTGACCAATTCTGTAAATATCTTCAGCACTCATCGTGATTGGTAAAGAAATTTCAACCACTGGAATATCTGCTTCTGGATACATATGCAATAGCGGCATCCAGACACCATGATCTCGCGGGCGGGTACTATTGGCATGCGCAGAAAAACCGGCATTGGCCAGTAAGCCTAGCACTTGCTCAGCCAGTTCGGGATTTCCAGGAGCCGGGTAGCGTAATTCATACAACTCAGGTGGAAAACCGCGGAAGTCATGCCAAGTTTCAGGACGGATGCCGGTATTCACCTCTAGCGCTTCGCTTTCCCAGTGTGCCGACATGACAATAATCGCAGTTGGACGTGGCAGATTCAGGCTTAAGCGATGCAATGCTGGGCCTACCTGCTCGGGATTGAGTGCCAGCATGGGCGATCCATGAGAAATAAATAAGCCCGGCAAGGTCTGTAAGTTCATAAGTCAAACCACATTAGTTGAATGTTTTAATCATGCAATAAAAACAGGGATAAAGGCAGGGGTAATAATTCAACAAAACGTTGCATATACAGAACGCATTATTAAATTATCCCGCTCGATGATAGGGATGGTTATGGTTGATGCTCATGGCACGATAGAGCTGTTCAATCAGCATGACACGTACCAGAGGATGCGGCAGGGTTAACTTCGACAAGGACCAGTGCCATGCCGCAGCTTTACGCACGGCTTCCGAGTGACCATCCGGTCCACCGATCGCAAGTGCCACATCATTGCCTTCCAGCATCCAGCTTTTCATGGTTTCAGCCAGTTTTTCAGTACTGAATTCACGTCCGCCTACTTCTAGCGCGATCAGGATTTCATTCTGCTTCAGTGCATTTAAAATGCTATCACCCTCAATATTGCGGTATTTCAGAATATCTGCTTCAGAATCGTTTTTCCCGCGCTTGGCCATCGGCAGTTCAATAATCTGGGTCTGTACAAAAGGCTGAATACGTTTGAAATAATCTTCAAAACCAGTCAACACCCAAGCTGGCATTTTTTGACCAATGGTCAGAATACGGATTTTCATACAGGCAGATCAATAATTGGATACTTCATTATAACGATCAAACAACATGAATTTGAACCAGGAAACAAATTGAAATTGAAAGGGGGGATTTAGTGTTGCTTTAATGTCCGTAGTTCAAGTATCCGCTTGATAAAGGAATGGAATAATAATAAATGCGGAACAGTGTCATGATAAAAGGATGTTGTACTGTGCTCCTGTTACTGCTTGGTCTCATGGGTTCAAGCCTGTGTATGGCCAGCTCAAGCAAAAGTGCTCAAGTCCCCCATCTGGAATTGTTTTTTAGCCAGATTATGAATGTGGATGAATACCGGAATTATAAAAATATTAAGGAGCTGAATCGGGTGTCTGCCTGGATCAAAGGGCAGATGCAGCGTCTGGGTGTCCCATGTCAGTATCAGGTTTATGTGGTCAATAACTTGAGTTACCGGAATGTCGTCTGTCAAATCAATACTCAAGCCAAAACCAAGATGGTAATGGGAGCACATTATGATGTTTTCAGTGCCCGATATGGGGCTGACAATAATGCATCAGGTGTAGCGGGTCTGCTGGAAACGGCAAGACTACTTGCTTTGCAAAAATCCAGACTCAAGCATGATATTGAATTTGCTTTCTATACCTTGGAAGAGCCACCCTTTTTTAAGACAGAACACATGGGCAGTTATATACATGCCAAATCATTAAAAGTGCAAAAACAGAAAATTAAAGGCGTGGTGATTCTGGATTCGATTGGCTATTTTGATGAACATCAGGTACAGAGTTATCCAGTCGGATTAAAATGGATTTATCCACGACATGGCAACTTTATTGCATCAATTGGACATTTGGCCTCAACCGGCCTGACCGGCGATTATTGTGATGCTATGCAACGGCTTAACAGGTTGGATTGTCAGCGTTTTGTCAGTCCAAGTTTTGCTCAGGATATGAGTTTCTCGGGCTATCTGAATTATACCAAATTCAATTATTCAACTATGCTGATCACCGATACTGCGAATTATCGCAATCCTTATTACAACACCGAACTGGACACCTTAGACAAGCTGGACTTGAACAAGATGACGTATGTGATTGATGGGCTGGTTGCTATGGCGCTACAGCCATAATTGAGTTAAGTGGCTTTTTACCCAATAAAAAAACCCTGCCGGAGCAGGGTTTTTAGGAATCAGCAGGTCTTAATGACGTGCTGCTTTCGCTTCTTCTTTGGTTTTCACAATTGGCGGTTTAACCAATGCTTTTGGCAAGGAGGTCAATGCCAGCGGTAAAATCTCATCAATTGATTTTACTGCTTTGATCTCTAAACCTTCTTTGACATTTTCTGGGATTTCCGCCAGGTCACGTACGTTTTCCTGTGGAATGAATACCAGCTTGATGCCACCACGATGGGCTGCCAGAAGTTTCTCTTTCAAGCCACCGATACGTAGTGCACGACCGCCCAGACTGGTTTCACCTGTCATCGCGATATCCGGACGAATCGGAATACCGGTGAAGGCAGATACCAGTGCAGTGGTGAGTGCCAAACCTGCTGATGGACCATCTTTTGGTGTCGCACCTTCAGGTAAATGCACATGCACATCAGTTTCTTCAAAGCGAGAGGCTTCGATGCCGAGTTCATCGGCACGGGTACGCACAACAGTCATGGCAGTGGTAATCGATTCTTTCATGACATCACCAAGAGAACCGGTAGTAATAAACTTACCTTTACCCGGAACTGCAGCAACCTCAATGGTCAGTAATTCACCACCGACAGAAGTCCAAGCCAGACCGTTCACACGACCGATTTGTGCTTCTTCTTCCGCCATACCATAGTCAAATTTGTGTGGACCCAGGTATTCTGGAAGATTAACTGCTGTTACATCTACCTCAAGATTTTTAGCTTTCTTGCTGACTGCTTCTTTTACCACTTTACGTGCAATTTTTGACACTTCACGTTCAAGATTACGAACCCCGGCTTCACGGGTATAATGGCGCACGATATCACGAATGGCTTCTTCGTGAACTGTGAGCTCTTTAGAACGTAAGCCATTGTTCTTGATTGCTTTAGGAACCAGATAACGCTCAGCAATATTCACTTTTTCTTCTTCGGTATAACCCGGAAGACGAATCACTTCCATACGGTCCAGCAGCGCCTCAGGAATGTTCATGCTGTTCGCAGTACAGATAAACATCACTTCTGACAGGTCAAGATCGAGATCCAGGTAATGATCACTGAACTTGCTGTTTTGTGATGGATCTAGTACTTCAAGCATCGCAGAAGCAGGATCACCACGGTAGTCTTGTGCCATCTTGTCGATTTCATCAAGCAGGAACAACGGGTTCTTCACACCTACTTTAATTAAAGACTGCACGATTTTACCTGGCATCGCACCGATATAGGTACGACGGTGACCACGAATCTCGGCTTCATCACGTACACCACCCAGTGCCATACGGACAAACTCACGACCGGTCGCCTTGGCAATGGATTCGCCCAGTGATGTTTTACCGACACCTGGAGGACCAACCAGACATAGAATCGGACCGCGCAATTTTTTCACACGTGACTGGACAGCAAGATATTCCACAATACGATCTTTGACATCGTCCAGACCATAATGGTCTGCATCCAGAATTTCCTGCGCCTTGTTCAGGTTAATGCTGACTTTGCTGGCCTTGTTCCATGGTGTATCCAGAATGACTTCAAGATAGTTGCGTACCACGGCAGCTTCACTTGAAGCAGGCTGCATTGCTTTCAGCTTGCGGAACTCGTTTTCTGCTTTCTTGCGTACATGCTCAGGCAAATCTGCTTCAGCAAGACGTTTTTCAATTTCGGCGACATCATCTTCTGCACCGCCGTTCATATCAGAAAGCTCGCGCTGAATGACTTTCATTTTTTCATTCAGGAAGTATTCGCGCTGGTTCTTTTCCATCTGACGTTTAACAGAGTCATGCAAGGTTTGCTCGATCTGCTGTTCTTCAGACTGTTGCAATAGATAAGTCATTAATTCAGTCAAATGCGCTTCGAACTCGTCCTGTTCCAGGAACTTTTGTTTCACTTCAATATTCAATGGAACACGGGTTGCAACGAAGAACAATAACTGTAATAAGTCTTCAATTTTGTTGGCTGCAGTGATCAGTTCACGTGCATTACGTAACTTCGCTTCTGCATATTGAGCGAAAAGCGCACGTAATTCTTGCAAGCGCACAGCTTGCGTGTCTTTATCCATCGTAACTGTCATTGGGCTGAGTTCATGCTCTGCTGTCAGATACTCGTTTTCGTCAATGATCGTTTTCAGCTTGGCACGATGCAGTCCTTCAATCAGGACTTTAATACAGTTTTCATCATTTTCGTGATTCACAACTTGCACAATCTTCGCGACAGTACCGTATTGATATAAATTGTCGTGATCAATTTCTTCTGTAAGCGAATCTTTTTGTGCAACCACAAATACTAGATTGTCACTGTTACGAGCCACATCAACTGCATTGATCGATTTTTCACGACCGACAAACAGCGCAATTTGCATGTGCGGATAAACCACCACATCACGCAGCGCCAAAAGGGGTAGTACACTTGGAACCTGCGGCTCTAAGGTTTCTGGATTCATGATAATTTCAGACATGGGCACTCCTAATGAGTGACAACGGTGTTGCCATGCTTTTAATAGTGATGGGTAATTTTAAAAATACAAGGGCAGTTGAGATTAAATTGTATGAAAAATGACTAATTATGTGATTTTGAAGTAGTTATCAAGAGCAAAATTGAAAAATTAACGTTTGAACTTGATAGAAACTGTTGGAGTGATTAAAGCATCCAGGGGCTGATCCCATTTTTCCCGTTTTAAAGGTTGCCTAACCAGTTGAAAGTCATATGCAAGTCCCAAACGAAAAGGGTGCTTGGGTGCAGAAGCCAGGGTGCGATCATAAAAACCGCCGCCCATCCCAATCCGGGTGCCTGAAGTATCACAGGCCAATAATGGCATGAGCAACAGATCCAGTTTGGAAACATGGACACCACGCGTACTCATTGGCTCTCGCATACCCAGCCGATGGTGGGCAAAGCGCCTGTTATGGTATTGATGCGGGCTGATCCGGATCCAGACCAGATGCTGATTCATGTCACAAATTGCAGGGAGATAAACCTGCTTGCCCAGCTGAAAGCAGCGTTCAATAATTGCTTGGGTCTGAATTTCACCAAAAGCATGCAGATACAGCCCAATACGTTGGGCATGAATAAATTGTGGACTGCGGATCAGGCGGTTCAAGACTTTTTGTGCGGCCTGCCTTTGCTCAAATTTAGAGAGATGACGACGTGTTTTACGAAGGTATCTTCTTAATTCCTGAATGGTCATAGGGCGCAAAAGGATGTGCAACAAAAGTATGCTCTAGTCTAAGTGGGAATTCTGGAAAAGTAAAAAATAATTCTGAATTGTAATGTCCTATTGCATTTTATCTCCCGATATAAATCGTGCCAGGTTTAAAGTCTAATTAAAGAAATTTTATGACCTGTTTTTAAAAGGTCATGAGGTGAGTAGTTTACGCTCTTTGATTTTCATCGCTTTTTATGTAATTAACAGTGTGATAGCAAGCTGCAGCAGTGAATAATTAGAAAAATGTTGAAAAGCTTTAGATCAATAAACATACAGCTTCAGAATAGATTTGTCCCGTTTTTGGTGAAATAGTATAGATACGGAATCATATGACTATTCTCGGCTGAGAAATGATACACATTGGACATTGGACTTAGGTAGGCACGTAAGACCTAACTCAATGGAGAACATGATGAATATTGTGAAGAACACTATCTGCCTCTGGTACGATAACGATGCTGAAACTGCTGCGCGATTTTATGCGGACACCTTTCCAGATTCCTCGATTGACGCGATCAACCTTGCTCCTGGAGATTATCCCTCTGGGAAAGAAGGTGATGTCATTACGGTCGAATTTACAGTAATGGGCGTTGCCTGCATCGGGTTGAACGGTGGTCCTGGTTTTCAGCATAATGAAACATTTTCATTTCAGGTGGCGACTGAAGACCAGGAGGAAACAGATCGCTACTGGAATGCCATTGTGGGCAATGGCGGTCAGGAAAGTGAGTGTGGCTGGTGCAAGGACAAGTGGGGCATTTCCTGGCAGATTACGCCAGCGGTCCTGATCAATGCCTGTAACAGTTCTGACCGTGCTGCAGCCAAACGTGCATTTGAGGCCATGATGGGCATGAAGAAAATTGATGTTGCCGTGATTGAAGCCGCTTTTCGTGGTTGAGTGACAGAGGTTATCCGTAATTTCAGTGAATATTACTGGGCAGCCTTATTTACTTCAATATTTGAAACCTCTCCTTTTATATTTCCTTTCGATCATCTCCTATGTGCCTATATGCATCTTGGGTTAAAACCCCCTTAAGTCCGGCATGGAGTACCTCCAATTTTATTACTAGTCCAAGATATGAGCTGAATGGTTCCCTTAAAGGTTCATTAATAGATAGGCTTTTATATCAGTGTCGTACAAGTTGAAGGGATGCAGATCATGCAATATGAGTTCCAGAATAATTTTTGCACTGAATTGAAAACAGACTGAACCAAAAACAGTCATCTAATCAAATTTCCCTCTCATTGGGACATCTTAAATAATATTAAAATATTGAAATTAATATAAAAATAAAACTGGCATAAGTTCTGCATATCTGTATTCAAACTTGGATACAAGATTGGATACAGAATGCTTCCTCACCAAATGATCGACTGGACAGTCCTGAAATGGCGTGCGGCCGATCAGCAAAAACAGTTCTCACCGAAAAATTCCGCTCAACCCAATGCACAGTTCGAGCGTATTGGGCCTGCCTGTATTTTGGTTGCGACTGGCACATATCTGAAAGAAAAAATTGATGCATTCAGGAAAGCTGAATATGCGGATAGTGTGCATCTGCACCTGCATTACAGATCAGTGAACTTGGTAGGTAGCGAGTCTATGTCCATGAGCTGAATCAATAAAAAAATGAAACAGAGCCATTCAGCAGATTCAAAAAATAGATAAAATAACAGGGGATTCATATGTTTAAGACTGTACTGATTGCAAACCGCGGCGAAATTGCTGTTCGCGCCATTCGCACATTAAAAAAAATGGGTGTAACCAGTGTCGCCGTTTATTCAGAAACAGATCGTTATGCGCAGCATGTACTTGATGCAGATGTTGCCGCATCTCTGCAAGGGACTAAACCTGGCGATACCTATTTGAGTATCGAAAAACTGATTGCTGCAGCCAAAAATACCGGGGCCGAAGCAATTTTCCCGGGTTATGGTTTTCTATCAGAAAGTGCTGATTTTGCCCGTGCCTGCGAAGAAAATGGCATTGCTTTCATGGGACCCACAGCTGAGCAGATTTTAGAGTTTGGTTTAAAACATCGTGCCCGTGAACTTGCTGCAGCTGCCAATGTACCCATGACTCCCGGTACAGGTCTGCTAAATAGTCTGGACGAAGCTTTGGCAGAAGCTGAAAAAATTGGTTATCCAATTATGCTGAAAAGCACAGCAGGCGGTGGCGGAATTGGCCTGACCCGTTGTGATGATGCAGACGCACTTCGGGAGGCTTATGAAAGTGTAAAACGTCTGGGCGAGCAGTTCTTTAAAGATGCCGGGGTGTTTCTGGAACGCTTTATCGATAAAGCCCGTCATGTCGAAGTCCAGATTTTTGGGGATGGTCAGGGACAAGTCGTGGCTTTGGGCGAACGTGACTGTTCACTGCAGCGCCGTAATCAGAAGGTTGTGGAAGAAACACCCGCGGCTCATTTACCTGATGCAACCCGTCAAAAACTGCATCAGGCGGCAGTTGAACTGGGCAAATCGGTGAAATATCGCAGTGCCGGTACGGTTGAGTTTATTTACGATGCAGCACGTGACGAGTTTTATTTCCTTGAAGTGAATACCCGTTTGCAGGTGGAACATCCGGTGACTGAAATGGTGACTGGACTGGACCTGATCGAATGCATGTTGAAAGTGGCAGCAGGCGATACTCTGGATTGGAAGCATCTAAGCAGTATTCAGCCTCAGGGTGCAGCGATTGAAGTACGAATCTATGCCGAAGATCCGGTGAAAAATTTCCAGCCGAGTCCAGGGATTTTGACTGATGTCTTTTTTCCGGAAAATGTCCGGGTTGATACCTGGGTGAGTACCGGTACTGAAATTTCCCAATATTTTGATCCGATGGTTGCCAAGATTATTGTGCATGCTGAAGATCGTGAAACTGCGATTACGACTCTTAAAGCGGCACTAGCTGAAACTCGCCTTAATGGTATTAGTACCAATCTGGATTATGTCCATACCGTCATTTCAGATCCGCGTTTTGAACAGATGCAGATCTGGACACGCATGCTGGATGATTTCAAGTATGTGCCGAATGTGATTGAGGTGATTCAGCCGGGTACACAAAGTTCGATTCAGGATTATCCGGGTCGTGTCGGGTATTGGGATATCGGTGTACCGCCTTCAGGCCCAATGGATGATTATGCCTTCCGGCTGGCCAATAAAATTGTCGGGAATGCCGAGGCCGCCGCCGGGTTCGAATTTACCCTGCAAGGTCCGACCCTCAAGTTTCATGCAGACAATATCATTGCTTTAACTGGCGCACCTTGTCCGGTAAGTCTGGATGATGAAGCAGTAAATTTCTGGCAGCCTATTCAGGTAAAAGCAGGACAAACCCTAAAAATCGGACAAGTGGAATCTGGATGCCGGACCTACCTGGCTGTGCGAAATGGTCTGAATGTACCGGAATATCTGGGTAGCCGTTCTACCTTTGCTTTAGGTAATTTTGGTGGACATGCAGGCCGAGTATTACGTGCTGGCGACATGATTAAGATGGTGAATCCTGAGCTGCCGGCCGATGGTCTACTACCTTTGGCGATTGCAGAACCTGAAGCTTTGGCCACAGCTCTGATTCCAGGTTATGGCAAGGAATGGAAAATTGGTGTGCTCTATGGTCCGCATGGCGCTCCTGATTTCTTTAAAGCTGAATATATTGAGGAATTTTTTGCATCAAGCTGGAAAGTACATTTTAACTCGAACCGGTTAGGTATCCGTTTAACCGGACCGACGCCAAGTTGGGCACGTGAAAATGGCGGTGAAGCAGGACTACATCCATCCAATGTCCATGACTGTGAATATGCCATTGGTGCAATCAACTTTACCGGTGATTTCCCCGTAATCCTTGCCAAAGATGGTCCAAGCCTGGGTGGTTTCGTCTGTCCGGTGACTATTGCCAAAGCTGAACTCTGGAAAATTGGTCAACTGAAAGCCGATGACACGATTAGCTTCTATCCAATTTCGGTAGAGCAGGCCAATGCGCTGGAACGGCAGCAAATTCAAACCCTCCAAAACTTTGCCAAGGCAGAGATGACCCACGAGACTGAAGTTGTTGCAGTTCAGGCAGAAAGTATCCTGGCATTGCGTGAAGCTACGCCAGATGCACCAAAAGCTGTATATCGTCAGGCAGGTGACAGTTATATCTTGCTGGAATATGGCGATAACGTACTGGATTTGGCCCTGCGCTTACGCGTACACCGCTTGATGCAACTGATCCGTGAAGCTGATCTTGAGGGTATCCTGGAATTGTCACCTGGTGTGCGATCCTTGCAGATTAAATATGATGGTCTGCGGTGTAGCCAGCAGCAACTGATTCACTTCCTGCTTGGTCTTGAAGAACAGATGGGCGATTTGCGTGACATTAAAATCCCTTCAAGAATTATCCATTTACCCATGGCCTTTGAAGACTCGGCGACTCTGGGTGCGGTGGAACGTTATCAGGAAAGTGTTTGTGCTAAAGCCCCCTGGCTTCCGAATAATGTTGATTTTATTCAGCGGATTAATGGTCTACATACTCGCCAGCAAGTTAAAGACATTATTTTTGATGCCAATTATCTGATTTTGGGGCTAGGTGATGTATATCTGACTGCACCTTGTGCAGTGCCCATTGATCCGCGCCACCGTTTACTGAGTTCCAAATATAATCCCGCGCGTACTTTTACCGCTGAAGGGACAGTCGGGATTGGTGGCATGTATATGTGTATTTATGGCATGGACTCACCGGGTGGCTATCAGTTGATTGGCCGTACCGTGCCGATCTGGAACAAGTTTAAAAAGAACAAGCAGTTTGGCGATCAGCAATGGTTCTTACGCTTTTTTGACCAGATTAAATATTATGAGGTCACTGAGGCTGAACTGGATCAGTTCCGTGCTGATTTCGCCCATGGTCTGGCAGAAATCAAAATTGAAGAATGCGAGTTTGACTTTGCAGCATATCAGGATTTCCTTGCTGCAGAACACGACAGCATTGCCGCCTTTAAAGCGCAGCAGCAGGCTGCTTTTAGTACCGAGGTAGAACGCTGGAAAGACGAGTTTGATGCACCTGTAGAAATAGAAGTGCTGCAGGATGATACCGATTACAGCCAGTATGTCCCTCTCAACGCCTCTATGACCGGCAATATCTGGAAGATTTTTGTAGAAGCCGGGCAGATTGTGAAAAAAGGCGACACGGTGGCCATCATTGAAGCCATGAAAATGGAGCTGCCGGTCTATGCTGATGATGATGGCATTGTCAAAGCGATTATCTGCCGTTCTGGTCAGACCGTGCATAGTGGTGAACCACTGGTTTATATGGAGTAATGGATTGAGCCATGACTATTGTCCGTAATCCAGCCACCACTAAAGCGACAGGAAAAAGCTCAGACAATCTGTCTGAGCTGGTTTTCCAGAAAATTAAAAATGATATTTTTGACTTTAAGCTGATGCCGGGAGAGCGGTTTACCGAATCGGAAATTGCTGAAAGCTATGCCGTCAGCCGTACACCTATTCGGCAAGCTTTATATCGTTTGCAGCAGGAAGGTTATGTCGAGGTGCAGTTTAGAAGTGGCTGGCAGGTCCGGCCACTGGACTTTAAAGCTTATGAAGAACTTTATGATCTACGGATTTTATTGGAAGGTTATGCAGTCGAGCAACTTTGTCAGAAGCCCAAAGACCAGTTGCAGGTTGCTCTGGCTATTTTGATTCAAACCTGGTGTATTCAACCAGAACAGTATGTCTATGATCTCAGGCGGTTATCTGTAGAAGATGAAGCATTTCATTGTCATTTGGTATTTGCAGCCGGCAATGCAGAAATGGCAAAAATACATAGTGAGATCAGCGAAAAAATTCGGATCATACGCCGGCTGGATTTTTCCAAAGATTATCGGATTGAGGCCACCTATGCTGAACATCAACAGATTTTAAAGGCGCTGCTTGCCCAAGATGCAGTCGCCTGTCTTTCTATATTAGAGGCTCATATTCGACTCAGTCGTAATGAGGTAAAAAAAATTACTCTGGAAATGTTGTCGTGTTGTCCTGGGTAAGTGAGTCAGAATAAATTTATGTTTACAGCAAGAAAAACATCAGACCTGACTCAAAGTTGATAACCAATTCATAACCAGAAAAAACAAGAATCAGCTAGTGGCATCTCTTGTAGTTTTTTAAAGTTAAGTCGAGGATAATAATAACAAAGAGATAAAAATGCTTATTCAGCACATACGACTTTTAGTTGCTGGTACCGCCTGTGCATCTTTCCTGACTATGACAGGATGTACGATGCCTTCCAAATCGCCCATCACTGACAGTTATGGTTCTGATCCAGACTTACCTAAACCACAGTCAAGCTTGCTGCCTACGGTCAATATTGCGCCTGCCAAAGGCTGGCCTGTGGATGAAATGCCTATACCCGCGACAGGTTTAAAAGTTCAGGCATTTGCCAAAGGACTGCGACATCCGCGCTGGCTGTATGTATTGCCAAATGGTGATGTGCTGGTGGCTGAAACGGATGCACCATCCAAGCCCGATGATAGTAAAGGGATCAAAGGGAAAATCATGAAGTGGGTAATGCAGCGCGCCGGCTCATCGCATCCTAGTGCCAACCGCATCACGCTACTTCGGGACAGCAATGGAGATGGGGTGGCTGAACAAAAAACCGTATTCTTGCAAAATCTCAATTCTCCATTTGGTATGGCGCTGATTGGCAATACATTGTATGTAGCCAATACTGATGCCTTGATGCGCTTTCCTTATCAGAACGGGATGACTGAAATCACAGCAGCCGGCACCAAGGTGCTGGATTTACCGGCAGGCCGTTTAAACCATCACTGGACCAAAAATGTCATTGCCAATCCTGCAGGCAATAAACTTTATATCACAGTGGGTTCCAACAGTAATGTGGCTGAAAATGGCTTAGAGCAGGAGCAGGGCCGGGCACTCATTATGGAGTTTGATTTGGATAGTGCCCAAGCACGACCTTATGCAACCGGACTACGTAATCCGAATGGCATGGACTGGCAACCTCAGAGTGGTGCACTCTGGACGGTGGTAAATGAACGCGATGAGCTCGGCAATGATCTGGTTCCTGATTATTTGACCTCTGTCAAAGAGGGCGCTTTTTATGGCTGGCCTTATAGTTATTATGGTCAGCATGTTGATACACGGGTCAAACCGCAAAACCCTGCTTTAGTTGCGCGAGCAATTCCACCGGATTATGCATTAGGCAATCATACTGCCTCATTGGGCTTGGCTTTCTATAGGGCAGATCTGATGCCTCAATATCGTGATGGGGCGCTGATTGGTCAGCATGGCTCATGGAACCGCAAACCACATAGCGGCTATAAAGTGATTTTCGTTCCCTTTCAAAATGGCCAACCAATCGGACAGCCGCAGGATATTTTGACCGGATTTCTAAGCGATCAAGGGAAAGCATATGGACGTCCTGTTGGCGTAGCAGTGGATTCTTCAGGAGCCATTTTAGTGGCAGATGATGTCGGAGACGCGATCTGGCGGGTATCACCCTTGAGTACAAGACCAAAAAAATAAATCTATAAATATAAATAGGCTAAGTGCCTTATTTGGATATAAGCCTGTTGCATAGCAAAAATTAAGCGAAAACTTTTTTATTAAAACGTCAATATTCTGGCTGAAAAGATACAAGAGCTGAGTAGATGTAAAGTAACTTTTAAGCTTCTTTTAAGCTGGCTGAATTAGGCTTTCAAGATATTTTTAAACGTGATTTCGCATGTACAGAGATTCTGCTCATCACATTAAAAATATCTGAATATAAGTAGCAGTTCTAGCCATTCGTAAATACTGGACTTAAAAGCTCAAGACATTGCAAAAAGAGGATTTTAAAAAGTGAAATCAATTATTGCATTTATTTTTCCGTGGTCATTGTTTATGACTCTTCGTCGGCCAGTCGAATCCGTAGTATGTTTGCTACTTCAGATTTCGATTTTTGGCTGGATTCCTGCTGCAATCTGGGCCATATATATTTTATATCGGGATAAAATAGTTTAAGAGATTGTTTTTGAATAAAATAAAGTGAAAAGGACTTTTGAGGCATTTCATGCATACAAGATGACTGCGTTAATACAAGGGGCGTGATCGAAATAAATGGTGAAATGAGAAGAGAAGATTTAGAAAGAATTTTATATGAATTATAAATAATATATTTTCACTAAGAAAATAAGCACTCCGGAGATGCCGCTGCATGTGTCGTTACCCTGAACCCGATGAGTTCAAGGAGGATGTGACGTATACTTGCTGGGTTTCCCATACGAAGATGGGCATACACTCTAAATATACAGACCACACCCATAAGTGTTAGTATCGGCAGGGGAATAGACCCGCTGGCGAACACCCCAGAGTTAAGTTAATTATAAACAATAATGCCGGTGTGGCAACTCCATGCTGTTCATGAACTGTAAACAGTTCATTCGAATGTCTGAAGTTTAAGCGGAATATGTGATTATTCAGTAAGTTCTTCAACTTCTTCTAAAATGGCTTGTAACAAACGTTCGCAATGTCCGTATTGTTGCAGGGACCGGTTCATGCTCAGAACTTCCTGCATCAACTCAAGTGCTACCATAATAATCAGTTTACTAGGTTCCATGCGTGGAGCTTTACGACGAAATTCATCATACTTTTCATTTAATAACTGTGCCGCACGCTGTAATTCTTCCTGCTTGTCAGGGGGCGAGGCTAAACGGAAACTATGCCCCAATACTCTGAGATCGATTGCAATTTGTTCACTCATGATGAAGCTTCCTCAATGACTTCAGTCGGATGGGCCAGTTGTTGAATTTCCTGTGCGTGATGATCCTGCGCAGTGCCAAGAATGGCCAGACGTTGAATAATTGCTTCAACCTTGGCTTTGGCATTTTCATTTTTTTGGGTTAAACGTTCAGCTTCCTGAGTCAAACGCTGGATTTCCTGCTGAGAATGACGCTGTTCAATCAGCATCTTTTCTTTAAGTACCCGCAGATCATTACGTTCAGCCAGAATTTCCTGAAAACGGTTTTTCAGATCAGTGCAGCTTTTTTCAAGTCTGCCATAACGGTCTGCCAGTGCAGTTGCATCATTATTAAGCAGTTGAAACTGGGCCCGAGAGTCCGTCAATTGTTCTGTCAGGTTTTCATTTTCTTGTTGTTTTTGCGCAATTACGCTGTTCTTTTGTTCAATTTGCAGTTGATGTTGCATTGATGAAGAGTCTTGCTCTTCGCGCAAGCTGGAATTTTCACTTTCAAGCCGTGCAAGTCGCGTTTTTAACACGCCGATCTGCACTTGTAGACGCTGTAATTCTTCTAACATATCGAGGTCGCACAGTGTTGCAAACAAAGGTAATATATAAGCAGTATAAAGATTGGATAAACGAATGCAAGACGATATTTCAGGTTGGACCGAATGGCACCGCAATTTTTCTTCAATTGAGGAGATTTCCAGCCCTAGCGAACTGCATGGTTTGCTGACGGGCATTGTTTGTGTCACTCAGGCCCCAAGCAGTGAAGAGTGGTTACAGATTTTAGAAACATTGGACGTATCTGAACTGGATGCCGAAGCATTAGAGCTGTTGACAGGCGAAGCCGAAGACATCTTCCATGCCTTGTCTGAAGATGAGCTGGATTATTTACCTTTGTTACCTGATGATGAGCATACGCTTTCAGAACGTGTGCAGGCACTAGCGGACTGGTGTGCAGGTGTAGTCTTAGGTTTTGGACTGGCATCCGGGCATATCCGCCAGGATGAAGTTGAACTGATTGAACATTTGCAGGATGTAGCCGCGGTAGAATTTGAAGATTCGGATGATGATGCTGAAGGTGAAGAAAGCTATCAGGAATTGTATGAATTTGTGCGCCTGATTCCGGTCAGTTTGTCTTTAGGACGTAAAAAAGTAGGAGTTGAAGAAACGCCACTCCTGCAGCAATTTGGTCAAAAAAATCAGCCTAACGATGCCGCTCCTACAGAGCCGCAAAGTGTTGTCGAGATTTTCTCGCCTAAACGTCCAAGTTGATGAAATGCTGAGGTGAACTAACTCATACTTGAAATCAGGCATATATTTTGCTGTTTACAGTAAAGTTGATGGTCTGGTTTCAAGATCATATTCTAAATAAAAGTACTAAACGATAAGAAGTAAGGTGTAATGAAGAAATTGACACAGGCAGTTTTTGAGGAACGTCGCGCAATCCTCGCAGGGGAAATCGGTTTACGCAGTATTGCTATTATCGCGACCAGTCCGGTAGCCATGCGTAACCGTGATGCAGATTATAAATACCGCGCAGACAGTAGCTTCTTATATTTAACCGGATTTGCAGAACCTGAAGCTGTTGCTGTGATTGAAACCTTTGACACTGAAGAAGAAGGCTATAGCTACAGTTTGTTCTGCCGGGAACGTAACCGGGAAATGGAAATCTGGAATGGCTATCGTGCAGGTATTGATGGAGCCATTCAGGATTATGAGGCAGATGAAGCCTATGCGATTGATCTGCTCGATGAAGAAATTCTGGAAAAACTGCAAAATAAGGATCGGTTATTTTATCGCATCGGGCAGCATGCAGAATTTGATGCGCGTGTCGCGAAATGGATTGCAACTGCAAGTGGTGAAAGCCGTCGTGGGACTTCTGCGCCAGCACAAGTCATTCAGCTGGATCGTATTGTCGATGAAATGCGTCTGCATAAAGATGCAAATGAAATTGAACTGATGCAGATTGCCTCCGATATTTCTGCTGATGCGCATACTCAAGCAATGCTGGTAGTACGGCCGGGCATGATGGAATATGCACTGGAAGCCGAGCTAAATTATGTTTTTGGCAAAAATGGCGGTGTTCCAGCCTATAATAGTATTGTCGGTGGCGGTGAAAATGCATGCATCCTGCATTATGTAGAAAATGACAAAGAACTCAAAGATGGCGATTTAGTCCTGATTGATGCTGCGGCTGAATATCAGTTCTATGCTTCAGACATTACCCGTACCTTTCCAGTGAATGGTAAATTTAGCCCGGAACAGAAAGCTTTATATAATGTAGTGCTGGATGCTCAAATTGCTGCAATTAATGCTGTGCAAATTGGTAACTCGTATAAAGAACCACATAATGTTGCAGTACGCATTTTGGTACAGGGTTTGCTTGATCTTGGCTTGATGCAGGGGAATATTGACGACATCATAGAAAAAGAAGCTTTCCGCCAATTCTACATGCATGGTACCGGACACTGGCTCGGTATGGATGTACATGATGTCGGTGCTTATAAGGTTGATGGTGAATGGCGTGCGTATGAAGAAGGCATGGTCGTAACAGTTGAGCCGGGGCTTTACATCGCGCCCGATGATGAAACCGTAGACCCGAAATGGCGCGGTATTGGCATCCGGATTGAAGATGATGTTGTTGCTACCGAAAATGGTCCACTGGTTTTAACCGCGAAAGTGGTCAAAACGGTAGAAGAGATTGAAGCATTGATGGCAAAAGTTCAAGCTGCCTGATCTGAGAAAACTCAAAAAAGCCGGTCGAAAAGACCGGCTTTTTTATGACACTTATATGCTGTGCAAAGTAGGCGTCTTAAAATATTTCGTAATGATCAACAAGCAATATAACTTACGTTTATATTGAACAAGTCAAATAAAACAAACCTAATTAAAATTTACAGCTTAAAAATTGACAGGAAGTCAACACAGAAAATCCGTTTTTAGCATCAAAGCTACATATTATATCTGCTGATATTCTCATAATTTCTCTGATACTTAAATAAACTTAAATAAAAGCAGGAGAAGACTTATGAGATTAAATACGATTGACTGGATTGCTTATGCCTTGACAATTATTGGTGGCATCAATTGGGGTTTAATTGGTGCATTCGATTTTAATTTGGTCGCTGCGATCTTTGGTGATATGAGCGCCTTATCTCGAATTATTTATGTCCTGGTTGGTTTGTCGGCATTATACCTGATCTATACAGGAACGAAGCTTGGCAAAACAGTACACCATACAGATCATCATACCAAGGTTGTGCGTTAAACAGCTAAAGCAGATCTAGATGATTTGCATGGCTATAAGGCCAATTTTGAATAATCTAAAATCCGGCTTTAATTACGATACCAGAATAAAAAACGGAGCTTAGGCTCCGTTTTTTATTACTATCTTGTTAGATTTTTATTCCGTAAACAGAGATTTTCCTATACTTTTATAAGCATAAAATTCTTGAATGATCAGAAAATTAATAACGATAATTTATTGTTAAGTTGGGTACTTATGTAGGACCAAGGAGTAAACGTGCAAAAGAAGAATATTGGTATTATCTTTGGCGGTAAGTCTACAGAACATGAAGTTTCACTTCAGTCAGCAAGAAATATTGTTGATGCGATCGATCGAGAAAAATTTGATATTACCTTGATTGGGATTGATAAAAATGGGATTTGGCATCTGAATGAAAGTACCCATTTTTTATTAAATTCGGATAATCCGTCTTTAATCGCATTGCATCAATCCGGTAGAAATATTGCCTTTATTCCGGATTAGAGTGAAAAGCAAGTCATTGAATTTAAAGAACAGGCTTTATCCCAGTTGGATGTTATTTTTCCAATTGTGTATGGAACGCTGGGCGAAGATGGCTCTATTCCTGACCAAAATGGGGAAATTTTAGTAAATGAAATAAATACCTTGCAAGGCTTTACCAACATCAGTATGTATCCGAAGATTTGGGAAGCAAGTGGACTGACATACACCAATTTAATTACTCGTTTAATTGAACTGGCTATTGAATATCATCAGAATCAGATAAAATTACAGCATTCAGTCTTCTAAATAGCTACTGGAAAGGCTGGTGTTATTTTAGTTTGAGTGTTATCTGAAAATAAAAAACTGGTTTTTAGAGAAATATCAATCATACAAAAAAAGAGTCTATAACTATTGAATTTTTAATAATAGGTATTGTCTTTCTTATCAGAGTAAATGTGATGATTTACCTTTTTACTGATATGAGAAGATGGGAGATACTTAAAAAATTTTTATATTATTTTAATTGATCTTTAAGCTATAGTGCTAACATCAATTTTATGGTTGTATGTTAAAAAAATAAAGTGAGGATATTAATATACAGCTATAATAAAGATAGTTAATAAAATGATCAGTGCTTAGTATTATCTTAAGGGCTCTTAATGAGTACATACGCTGTTTAAGAAATCTATAGTAAATCAAATATTAAGAAGAAATTATTCGCCATCTGGAATAGTTTGATTGCATTAAGTATGGGAACTAGGTTTAAGTATGGCGTAATCCCTTAATTAATAGTCTTAATATTTTGTATTTCAGGTGAAATGTTTTATCTGGAATTTGATTAATATGAACCATACCAGTTCCAGGAATATTAAAATTTATAAGATTAAGGACGTACCTCAATATGAAAATACCAAAAATAATTCATCAAATTCATACAAAAGGGATAAATTTGCTCTCAGAAGAAGATAGAACGGCAAGGGCTGTTCTTCTGAAAAATAATCCTGATTGGGAATACCGTTTTTATGATTATAATGCCATGGTAGATTTTGTTAAAAATCATTATTCTTCTAGATATTCAAATGCATTTCTTAAAATTAATCCATTATATGGCGCTGCACAAACTGATTATTTTCGATATTTATTACTTTACAGGTTAGGTGGGGCATATTTTGATTTAAAAAGTTTTACCACCTGTAGTTTAAGTGACATTATTTTAGAAGATGATGAACTGCTGGTCTTTGAATGGCAAGGAGGAGCAGCTGAATATGAAGAGTTCGGAAAGCATAAACAAATTAAAAGAGGTAAAGAATACCAACAATGGAATATTATATCTTCGCCGGGAAATAAATATTTGGCCAATGTGGTTGAAAAAATAACAGAAAATTTAGAAAATTATACTTATATTAAATTTGGATATGGCTGGAGTGGTGTGCTGAATACCACGGGACCTATTCCCTATACCAATGCCATAGATGAAGTTACTGATAAGCATGGACTGCGTTGTCTGGGAAGTAGTTGTCAAAATGGAATTATTTATAGAGATAACACTTTACCTAGAAGATTGGATCGTAGTCACTATTCAAGACAAACCAAACCAATTATTAGCTCAGCGAGCTTGTTGGAACAAATAGAAGCTGAAATTTTATTAATCCTTTTTAAAATCTTCAATTTTATAAAAAGATATCTTAGAAAAATGATCTATTAAAAATATAAAATTATTTTGGGTAGATTTTTATTCACTTTAATTTTTTCTACAGTTTTGAAAATGAATTCTAATTTTTTCTTTTAAATAAGAGCTAAGCTGATTGACCGGGTATTTTTAATAGTAATGCATTTCAGCCTTTGTCTGGTCTGCCAGACAGCAGAACATTGAGGTCAAAACAAGCTACAACAACAGCATGTATCACAATGTCAAAATCTCGAGTCATGATGTAATATAAAATCCATCATGATTATAAGTATCTATTTGTATAGATACGACATTGAAAGGATTACAGCATGCAACAAGAAGTCATCATTGTCGGTGGTGGGATGGTGGGCTTAAGCCTCGCATTAATGTTGGCGAAAACTAATATTGCAGTCAAACTTTTGGAAGCCATCAAATACCCAAATTATGATGATGAAAATCTTGCGCCATATCATTCCAGTTTTGATGCACGTAATAGCGCCTTGTCACGTCGTAGCGTACAAATCTATCAGGAGCTTGGACTTTGGAATGCCTTGCAAGAACATGCTACCCCAATTCTGGAAGTGAATATTACCGAACAGGGCAGCTTTGGTAAGGCCCGACTGAAAGCCGAGCAGGAAAAAGTCGAAAGCTTTGGTCAGGTCATTGAAAATGCCTGGCTCGGTCGGGTGCTTCTCACTCAAGTCAAAAAAGAGCCATTGATTGAACTGATTGATGGTGTGCAGGTGAGCTCACTGACTCAAGATGCAGAGTTTGCTTATATCGAAGCGCATCGTGGCGAATCTCTACTGAAATTACAGTCCAAACTGGTTATTGCCGCCGATGGGCGGGATTCTTTCTGTCGTAAGGCTTTGGGTATTGGTGCATCAGAACATGATTATGATCAGGTCGCGATTGTGACCACAGTACAAACGTCGAAGCCACATGGTCATGTAGGTTTTGAGCGTTTCAGTCATTTAGGCCCTTTGGCACTGTTGCCCTTACCGGGTGAGTATCGCCGTTCAGTGGTCTGGCCTGTGAAAAAAGGTACTGAAGGAGAATGGTTGGGAGATGAAAATGACCAGCATTTTCTGGATGCCTTGCAGGAAACGTATGGCGATCGTGCCGGAAAATTCCAGAAAACCGGAAAACGGTTCAGTTTTCCATTGTCTCAAGTGTTAGCTGAAAAGCAGGCTGTTGGTCGTGTAGTGCTCATGGGTAATGCAGCACATACGATTCATCCGGTCGCCGGGCAGGGTTTTAACCTGTGTATGCGTGATGCGCATGTATTGGTGCGTTACCTGAAAGAGCAGCAGGCACAAGGCTCAGACTTGGGCGATGCTGCAATATTGCTAGACTATGAGAAATCCCGTCTCAGTGACCAGCAGCGTGTGATCAAGTTCTGTGATTCAGTGGTACGCGGTTTCAGTAACCAGAATCCGTTTTTAAAATTGATGCGTAATACAGGTTTAGTCGCATTTGATACGATTCCAGGCATCAAGCCACTCGTTGCAAATTATGCCATGGGGTTAAAAGCATGAGCTTAAATCAAACTAACGAAATATTAGACGTTGTCATTATTGGTGGTGGGTTGGTAGGCGGGCTCACTGCGCTATTGCTGGCCCAAGGTGGCGTGCAGCCTACAGTTCTGGATGCAGCGCCAATTCTGGATGCAGATAAAACCTTAAAGGTGGCTAATCCGCGTGTCCTGGCTCTAAGTCAGGCAACCATTCACCTATTAAAAACGGTGGGTGTCTGGGAAAATCTGGCACGTCAGCAGCCTTATACCGGTATGCAGGTGTGGAATAAAAATGGCTATGGCGAAATTAATTTTGGCCAGCCTTCAGAAAAAACACCATCAGTAGAGCAGGCTTTAGGTTCGATGGTGGAACCAAGCATTTTGAATCTGGCTATTCAGCAAAAGATGCTGGAAGATGTACAAGATTATAGGACACAGGTCAAAGTCAGCCGCGTTGAACGTGGCGTCGGTGTGTGGATCATTCATCTGACTGATGGTACACAACTCCAAACTAAACTGGTGATCGGTGCAGATGGTGCAAACTCCTTTGTCCGTGAGCAAGCGTTCATCGATATTGATGTACTGGACTATAAACAGGCGGGGATCAGTTGTGCCATTAAAACTGCACAGCCTCATCAGCACATGGCACGTCAGATTTTTCTTGAAACTGGTCCTCTGGCTTTTTTACCTATGGCCAGCCTTAATCCGGAAGAGCAGGGACACTGGCAATCAATTGTCTGGACCTTGCCAGAGGATTATGCAGAGGAATATGCAGCGCTCCCAGATGCTGAATTTACCCAGCTATTAACCCGTGAAAGCCAGCATATGCTGGGTGAAGTATTGCAGGCAACACCATGTGCCACTTTCCCTTTAAAAGCCCGTGCCGCCCAACAATATGTTCAAGATGGTTTGGCCCTGATTGGAGATGCCGCACATGTGATTCATCCGCTGGCAGGTCAAGGGGTGAATATTGGCTGTCTGGATGCTGCAGTGCTCTGTGATGTTTTACTGCATGATCAGGCGCGTGGTGTATGGGCACACGAGCAGACCCTTAAACGCTATGAACATCGCCGTAAAGGTCAGAACGATGCCATGATGCATAGCATGTCTGCGATTGGCTGGATGGAAACGACCTCATTCTTCCCAATGGTTTGGGTACGTAATTTTGGTTTAAAACAGGTAGAAAATCAGCCAATATTAAAAGATGCATTTATGTCACAGGCCAACGGCCTGAGTTTACTCAAAGACACACGCTACGCAGCTTAAGGGAGAAATGTAAATTTTTTAAACAAATGCCAATAAAGAGTAACGTTTTTGTTTAAAAAAGATACGATTTTTTGAGTTTTGGTACTAGGCGAAGGTCAAAGAGATTGCTAAATTTCACTTAATTCGATACCTGACTTGGAATACCAAGCGAGGGCTATTTTTGGGGAGATGCAAATGACAGACATGAATGATTATGATGACGACGTTGAAGATTCAATTGTTGACGATGATGAAGCAAAAGCCGCTGAAAAAGGCGCGGTCGATAGCACAGAGGTCGTCAGTGATACCGATCTTGTAGAAGCTGAAACTTTGACCGTCACTGCAAAGCTGAAAAAGCGTCAAGCACTTGAAGACGAGATTGCGGCTTTCCTTGCCAGTGGTGGTCGTATTGTTGAAGTTCCGGCAGATGAATCAGTAGCCAAAGAATAAGTTATTGATTAACTTGTCTCTTATAAAAAACACCACATTCAATGTGGTGTTTTTTTTGCAAATTAAAACCTAAAAGAAACATTTAGAACATTAATCGTTGGCCGAACTCAGTTCTAAAGCACGTTGATAAGCGACTTTCTTTTTGATTCCGGTTAAATCTGCTGCCAGTTGTGATGCTGCTTTGACCGAAAGGTCCTGTAATAGGCGATTCAATAATTTATCCAGCTTTTCCTGATCCAGATCTTTTTCTTCGGTGGCGCCGCCAATCACCAGAACAATTTCGCCTTTTTGCTGATTGTGATCATTGCTAATGAATTCGACTAGTTCACCCAAGGTCATTTTCTTGATAGTTTCAAAGGTCTTGGTAATCTCACGCGCAAAACCGACCGGGCGATCTGCTCCGAAAACGCTGGCCATATCTTTAACGGACTCCAGAATTCGATGCGGTGCTTCATAGAAAATCAGGGTTTGGGTTTCATCTTTCAGTTTTTCCAGATTTAGCAGGCGCTGACTTTGTCTGGATGGCAGAAAACCTTCAAAGCTGAAGCGGTCACTCGGCAAGCCAACAGCACTTAAGGCAGCAATAGCCGCACAAGCACCAGGAACGGGAATCACGCGGATATTATGCGCTTGAGCAGCCCGGACAAATTTAAAGCCAGGGTCGCTGATCAGGGGAGTGCCAGCATCACTGATCAGGGCCATATCTTCGCCATTGAGCAGGCGCTGGATCAGCTGATCAATCTTGTTGCTTTCATTATGCTCATGACAGGCAGTCAGAGGTGTTTGAATATTAAAGTGTTTAAGCAATTGTGCTGAAGTTCGTGTATCCTCGGCAGCAATAAGACTCACCGACTTTAACACCTGAAGTGCACGATAACTAATATCATCTAAGTGCCCGATTGGAGTCGCAACAACAAATAACTGAGCACTCATAGGTTTCTCCATGTGGAATAAATTGAATAATAAAAAATGGAAGATTAAAAATAAAATATTGGGCTTGTGTTTAGTCAGCTACATCAGCAGCGTACAAGCAGAAGTGTTGATCATTCTACCCGAATCCGGACCTTTGGCGCGAGCTGCATCGAGTATCAAACAGGGTTTTCTCAGTGCCTATGCTACTTCCGGGCAGAAAGTTCCATTAAAATGGGTCAATTCCAATCAGAAAAATATCTCCCAGCTACTGAAACAGCATGTCAATAAAAAGACCAAAATGGTGGTGGGTCCATTGGCACGCAGCGATGTGGAACAACTACTCAAGAGCAAACCTAAAGTACGTACCCTCAGCCTGAATGATGTAGCAGGGTCATCACCCCAAGTCTGGCAATTCAGCCTGTCCAAAAAAGAAGATGCCGCTGCCCTAAAAACCTTATTGCACAAAGATGGAATTCAACAGCTGCTGATTTTACGCCAGCCGGGCAGTGAAGCCGAGCATGAACTGTTGCTGATGTCATTGTTCAGTCAGAGTGATCTGAAATTCAAGATCGTGAACAAGGCGCCCATTTTTTTAATGCCAAAACAAGGGCTGTTATACCTCGGCAATGCAGAAGGGCTGGCTGCCATACCTGAGTTAAGCCATAAACGGATGTATACCGTGGCCAATGCGATCAGCGAGCAGCATAGACCTCCGAAAGGGATCAAGTTCTGTGATGTTCCGGTACTTTATCTGGCTGACTGGCCAGATGTTGTACAGGCCTATGCTAAAGAACCGGTGGATATGTCCTATCAGCGGCTGATTGCCTTCGGGGGAGATGCCTGGCAGATTACCCAGCAGTACCTGTCACAACCGCATTTGCAGCATATTGAATTTCAGGGTAGAACTGGCCGGATTGAAATCACGGACCACAGTATTCAGCGTAGTCCACAATGTTTTCAGTATAGTGGGACAGGCGTCAAGCTACTATGAGCGAAAGAGGAATGCTACGACCGCAACTAGGTGCATGGGCGGAGCAGCAAGCGGCCCAATTGATGCAAAACCATGGATTTCAGTTCCTGGCAGCCAATTATCACAGTCGCTATGGCGAGCTGGATCTGATTCTAGTACGTGATCAGGAGCTGGTCTTTGTGGAAGTCAAAGCACGTGCACAAACCCGATATGCACAAGCGATCGAGTCGGTGTCTAGGGCGAAACAGGGCAAGATGCTCAAGACAGCCATGTGCTTTATTCAAAAAAATCCACAATTTGCACACTATTACTATCGTTTTGACGTGATTTGTTTTGATTTTAAACAGCAATTTGCAAAAACCCTACAGCATGACTTTTCGCAATACCCTTATGATCTGGCATGGATTGAAAATGCTTTTACTTTTGATCAAGAGTTTATTAACCTTTAAACAAAATAAGATCTAAAGATGCATATATTTGCTTCAAGATCATTGTAAAGTTCAAGCAGAATTGCCATGATCTGAGCTTGGAAAAGATGATTAGATTGAAAAGACGTAATAAAATGAAGGAGTCTTGCTGAGTGGTTAAGCGTATTGCAATAACAATGCTGTGTGTCGCAAGTTTATCAGGTTGTGCCAGTTTTATTTCTAGCGGCACAGGTACGGCTCCTGTCGGAACTGAAAGTGGGGCGCGTACCTTGGGGCAGGTATTTATTGATTCCTCGATTGTCCGTACTGCAAAAATTAACCTTTATAAACTGGACTCGCGTTTTAAGCAGGCCCGGGTCAATATTGAAAGTTTTCATGGCAATGTCCTGCTGACCGGTCAGGTGCCAGATGCCCATCTGAAACAATTGGCCGAAGACAATGTCAAATCCATGAGTGATGTGAAGGCAGTTCATAATTTTATTACTGTCGGCAATCAGATCAGCTATAGCACTATCATGCAGGATACGGCGGTGACTGCAAATACCCGCGGTTTAATTATGAAGGCGCCTGTAGTTGCAGATAGTAAGGTGCATGTTCATACTGAAGATGGCATATTGTATGTGATGGGACGTTTAAACAGTGCCGAGATTACTGACCTGAATCAGGTATTACAGCAGGTAGGCAATGTTACTAAAATCGTGACCCTGATCGATAATGTTGAACAATCCTCAAGTCTGGCCAGTCAGAATTTTGCTGCACCGGCATATGCGCAGCCGGGTATTGAACAGACACCGGTTGCCATTGATCCTGATACGGTTGAACCGACCTATGAACCATAAGGTCGGTCAGTTTAAAACCCAACTTTCACAGCATATTCTTCAGCTTCAGCAACAGTATAAAGATTTCAGGTTATACGATTTTGGCAGCTATGCCCTAAATCGTTTAACTCCGAAACAGGGTTATATGGTCGAAACCCAATTGGCCTATGGTCTGAAATCCCGACAACGCTTTGACCTGTTTCGAAGTCAGCAGCCTTTGCCCCACCGTCCCCTGATTGTGTTTGTACATGGTGGTGCATGGTTGCATGGCGATAAAAAGGATTACCAGTTTATTGGCGAGTCCTTTGCCAAAGAAGGTTATGATGTAGTGGTGATGAATTATCATCTGGCACCACAGCATATTTTTCCCACCTATATTCATGATCTGCATTTGTTGCTAAATCATTTGCAGCAGTCGGCTGAGCAGTTGCAGATCTGTGCTGAAAATCTGGTCTTGATGGGACATTCTGCCGGCGCATTCAATGTGATGTCTGCCTTGTATCATCCGCAATCTGCCAGTATCGATCATAGTCAGATTCGGGCGATTATTGGTCTGGCAGGGCCTTATCATTTTGATTATAAAAACGATCCGATCTGTGCAGGTGCATTTGATCAGGCGGTACCTTATCAGCAGGTCATGCCTTACTATTTTGTTAAAAATAGCTCAACCCGGCATTACCTGTTTATTGCCGAAAAAGACAAGATTGTCGGGCATTTCAATAGTCATGATTTGGATCGTGTACTGAAAGAGAAGGGCAATCATAGCCATTTGATTCATATTCCGAAACTTGGCCATATTACGATCGTGGGTTCGCTCTCCAGTTTGTTTAGCCGCTTTTTCCAGACCAAGTCTCAGGTGCTTTGGGCACTCGAAGATGCGTTTAAATCCTGAGCTGATAGCTGGATAAACCCTGTAGCAACACATAAAAAAAGAACCCCAGGCGATTATCCACTGGGTTCTTTTTTTTGAGCCTTGAAAAATTTACTTTTAAGTACAGGCTTATAGCCAGGTTTTAGTGTCGTCTGCGACGGGCGTGCCTTGAGTCACATGCATGATCATGGCATGGGCAATACTACCTTTGAATGGAATCTCCGGCAGCTGATCGAATTTGAAGAATTGCGCATCGCTAATTTCTTCTTCCTGCAGCTGTAGCTCACCGCCAGCATATTCTGCCTTGAAGGCAATCATCAGGTTGCTTGGGAAAGGCCAGGGCTGGCTGGCCAGATACTGAATATTCTTGAGCTTTAAACCGACTTCTTCCAGCGTTTCACGACGTACTGCATCTTCCAGGGTTTCACCCACTTCAACGAAACCGGCAATCAGTCCATACATCTGGCTTTTGGTATTACGTGCATTTTTAGCCAGTAAAATCTCGTCTTTACCTCGGGTAATGATGGTAATAACGCAAGGCTGTACCCGTGGATATTGACGGTAGTTGCAGGATGGACAGACCATGGCATATTCAACAGCATGTGCTTCAGTGGCTGTGCCACAATGACTGCAAAATTTATGGTTACGACGCCATTCTAAAAGCTGTACCGCACGGCTGGCCTGTTCAAATTGCCGGGTATTCCAGAACTGTAACAGCTGACGGATGGGAACCAGTTGCAAGCCTGGAGGAATTGGCTCATCGGGAAGGAGGTCACGGGCAATCACCTGATCACCCGTGTGGAGTAGCAAATCACTTGCTAAGGCTTCAACCCGTGGAAGTTGAAAGTGTTGATCGACCAGCAGTTGCTGTTGTTGAAAAATATAAGCAAGTGATAATTTGGACATTAGGCAACTATTTTGAGTTTTTCGCTACTGTCCAATGCTACCTGAAACATGGTCTGTAATACAGGCTGTTTGTTCTTTAAGTTATCAATCATCATGTCGGCACTGGCCAGGGTATCTAGAGCCCGATGAATTTCTTCTGGACTTAATGCAATCGACAGTTCAATACGGTTTTTGATAAATTCCGCAGTTGTGACGAAAGCAGTACGAACATGTTCCGCATTCAGGAATAGCATGGCGCCGCCAATCTCGTAAAACTGTACGGGTACAGCTTCAAGGGCAGCCAAGTCCTGGTCTTGCAAGTAATTGCTGAGAATCTGGCTGGAAAGTTCAATCAGTGCCTTGGTTTCACTGAGCAAAGCAGCATGTGCTTCATCCAGACGGTCCAGGGAAATATTCATGTTATTGACGCGCAGCTGCAAACGGCTCGAAGTATAATGACGCTCCAGTACGCCAATCGAGTTCATGGCAGACAGAATGACATTCATTAACTGCTGGGCAAAACTGGCATCCTGCATCATCTCCGGCTGGCTCAGTGTAGCAGCCTGACGGGTCAGGTCATGATAGGCTTCATTCAGGTTCAACACCTTGAAGATATTGGCCAGATTATTCAGTTGAGCCTGTAATTCCTGGGTCTTTTCAGGTGTCATGCTGTGATAGTTGAACTCGATGTCATTACGAATGTGCGCCATTTCTGTGGTCACCAATTCGCTGATGGTATGCATGGTTTCAAAGTCTGGACCATATAGATGGCGACTGAAAACCTGTAGTTGCATATCGGTCAGCAGGTCATCGCTCACATTCAGCTGGCTGCGGATAGACTGTGCAGTTTCATCTTCCTGACTGATACACAGGCTGAGCACATTGGCCAGATCAGCCAATGAAGCCTTGAAACTGTCTGCCGAGCTAAAATACTGTGCCATGTTACGTTCAATGCTCACCAGGGTGCGTAGACGTGGCTCATTAATGAACAGATGCTCGATATTGTTGAAGGCAACATAGACCAGATTCCAGTACTGTTTGCTGCCATCATGCTGTTCGGAAAGTCCAGCCAGATAGGCTCCTACCAGTTTGATGGCTTGCAGATCCAGTTCACTTTCTTCCTGAGTAATCAGCTTGTTCAGTGACAGCTTATACAGGCGGTGTACATATTCGGATTTTTCCAGACCTGGCGCTTGTGGCAATGCAAAGTCAGGAGTAATACAATCCAGTAAGGATTCTACATGCTGGCCTTCAGTTGTCAGCGGTTTACCCAAAGCCAGTTCCAGGCGGTTCAGGGTATCTAGCAAAAATTGTGGAATTTTCACTTCACGCAGGCAGATGAATTCGATATAGCGTTTCAGCATGGTGGTGCCTTCACTCAAGGCAATAACATCCTGAGTATTGACCTGCGCTGGATTCCCCATGATCTTGCGCATCAGTTCTGCTGAATATTGAGCGATTTTTGCCAGACTGGACATGTCGATCAGAGCCAGAACCTGGGCGCATTGTTCAAACTGATTTAATGCATCATCAATGCCAAAAGGTAAAGTCTGGTCTTCTACCAAGGTGCTTACTGCTGATTCGACTAACTTGATCGAGTTATCAACCTCATTTTTTATTATCAGTAAGGCTGTTGGATCAAAATGTATAGAGGTTTGGTAAGACATGATCTGCACCTTTCCTGGAGTATTATCTATATATGAGCCCCGCTTCAAACTGCAGGACCTCTTTGTATTTACTATAACTGAAGAACGATAGTTTTAAACCTAAAGTATCCCCGGAAATGTAGATTTTATTTCGCGAAAAGGCAAGCAGTTCCATGTTTTTCTTCGAAATGTTTGACCCATTTCTCATGTTCCTGTAATTCCTGTTCTGATGGAAGAATCAGGGGTAAATCAATTTCAACCCTAGCCATCCCGGAACGACTGTTCTGCTCTTCCGACTGAGACAGGGCATCAATATCAAAAGAGACCTGTCCACCGGTCATGGCCAGATAAACATCGGACAGGATTTCCGCATCGAGCAAGGCACCGTGGAAGGTACGGTCGCGTTGTGGAATCTCGTAACGGCGCACGAGTGCATCCAGTGAATTTTTCTGTCCAGGATGCTTGGACTTGGCCAGTGCCAGAGTGTCGGTGACTTCACAGACCTCGGAGAGTGCTTTAAAACCTGCGCGTTTGAATTCCATATCCAGGAAGTTCATATCGAAGGCCGCGTTATGCGCAATGATTTCCGCACCGTGCAAATAGTCAAACAGCACCTGGGAAATTTCTTCAAACAGCGGTTTGTCTTGCAGGAATTCGTCGGTAATACCGTGGACATTGACGGAATCACCGACCGGTTTTTTCGGATTGATATAAATATGAATCGAGCTGCCGGTAAGCTTCCGGTTAATCATCTCAAGGGCACCCACTTCAATAATCCGGTCACCATCCTGATAATAAAAACCGGTGGTTTCAGTATCCAGAATCAATTGACGTGGGCCATGCAGCTGTAACTTGGCTGGTGTAATGACAATTTGCGGGTGTAATTGAGCCGCGGCAGATGCGTCTGAAGATGAAGTATCTTCATGGATGTCCGCTGCTAAAACTTCAGTCTGTACAATTTCTTCAACAGTCACTTCGATGATGTCTTCGGACAGCTCTTCCAGTTCTTCTTCACTCTCGGCCAGATCCAGACCAAAAGGATCATCTAGCAGCCAGTCTGGTTCAGATTTTTTTTTATCTTCAGAAATTGAAGGGCTTTGCTTGGATTTTTTCAGGGTTTCATCGGCACCCAGATTGGCTAACTGATCGGCCATTTCATTACCTGGATGGCCAGCATGGCCTTTAACCCAGTGCCATTCAATTTCTCGTCCCTGACAGACTGCATCCAGTTTTTGCCACAGGTCAGGATTTTTGACGTCTTTCCAGTTTTTCCTCTTCCAGCCATGAATCCATTCGGTAATACCTTGTTTGACATAGTTGGAGTCGGTATAGATCACCAGTTTGTCTTGCTTGTCACAAAACAGAATGCCCTCAATGGCAGCCGTCAGTTCCATGCGGTTGTTGGTGGTATGGTCTTCACCACCATATATTTTGTATTCTTGCTGTTCATTCACAATATATGCCCCCCAACCACCTAAACCCGGGTTGCCGCGGCAGGCGCCATCGACATAAAGTGTGATAGTGTGTGACATAAATTAAATCCGATCAAAATGGAACAAACTGGAAGGGTTATTGTATAGCGCAAATGCAGTCGATCAATCTATATGTTCCGGATTTTTTAATTTCTTGTAACATTTAACGTGAAATCGCGGTAAATTATTGCCTTGTGTCTTCGACATGCTTCACTACAATGGCATATCTAAAAAATAAATTTATATACGAGTTGTTTGGATTTCTTTATGTATAAACCAACCACAAACTTGTGGCAGCCGACATTACCGACTTTCTTGAAATTTTCTGTACTGGGAGCTGCACTTGCGTCTCTGGGACTGACGGGCTGTTCGTCTACACATAATGCGAACCAAACAGCAAAAAGCAAGCAGGTTGGATCTCAATATCTGGATGGCAGCAGTCTGGATGGACTGGAAGATTTACTTTCCGCAACAGATATGCGTGCAGTTGAGGGTGACCGTTTACAGATTTTGAAACATGGTGATGTCTGGAAGCGCATGACTGTAGGTTTCAAGATGAATTTAAGTGTCTGGAATCCACGGATTGATGCACAGCGCGGCTGGTTTATTTCGCGTCAGCCTTATCTGGACCGCTTAAGTGCCCGTGCATCACGCTATTTGTATTATACGGTAAAAGAAGCAGAACGCCGTGGCATGCCGACCGAGTTGGCGCTGTTACCGATTATTGAAAGTTCCTATGACCCGGCAGCGACCAGTAGTGCGGCAGCGGCAGGTTTATGGCAGTTTATTCCAAGTACCGGCCGTATTTATGGTTTAAAGCAGACCCCTTTATACGATGGTCGTCGTGATGTCGTGGAATCGACCCGTGCAGCCTATGAGTTTTTGGGCAGTCTGTATAACCAGTTTGGTTCTTGGGAATTGGCACTTGCTTCTTATAATGCCGGCCCAGGCCGTATCCAGCAGGCGATTAACCGCAACAAAGCTGCAGGTCTGCCTACCGATTATTGGTCATTAAAATTGCCACAAGAAACCATGAGCTATGTGCCACGTTTCCTGGCAGTTGCACAGATTATTAAAAATCCAGGCAGCTATGGGGTGAGCTTGCCACCGATTGCCAACCGTCCACATTTCCGTGAAGTTCCGGTCGGTGTGGCCAGTTTAAATGAAATTGCAGCCATCACTGGTCTAAGCCGTGCAGAACTGTATCAATTAAACCCGGGTCATCGTGGTGATCATATTGATCCTTCAAGTCCGCGCCGTATTCTGATTCCTGCTGATTTAAGTCCTTCAGTGGATGAGAAGCTGAAAAAATTATCCGGCTCAGGCGGTTTATGGGCGAGTAACACGAGCAGCCTGCCGCGAAATACGACGACAGTGGTGCCCAGCAGAGCTGCACCGCCAGAATTAAATACGAAAACGATTACGCCTTCTAAACAGACTCCGCCAGCGGTTGTTAGTAATCAGCCAGCAACGACCGTTGCCAAAACGACGACTCCGGCAAGAACTGTCACGACTGCACCTGTGGTAACAGCTGCTGTAAGTACGTCGACCACAGCAAATACTGTGACCCAGACCACCAAAAAGGTTTCGACACCTCAAGGCTCATCTGCCCTGGCGAGTTTTGCGGCACAAAGTGATTTGCCTATTCCAAGTGCACCACGTATTCCGGTGGCAGTGACACCTGCCGCACCAGTGAAACAGATTCAGGTTGAACCACCGATTTCAGCAGCTGAACGTCAGCAAATTCAACAGGTCGTAGCCGCACAGGATATGAACAAGACTGTGGATGAAATTCTGCAGCCTGTCGCAACACCGGCAGAACAAGCTCAGGTGGTTGAGGAGCTAAAAGCGTTGGCACCGGCAGGTACAGAAATTGTTGATCCTTATGACGGCAAAATCAAGCTGACTGCCATTCAAACCAGCCTGTCTGTAGCTGAGCAGCAAGGCAAGGAACTGACCAAAGGCTTCTCTTATCCAAAAGAGGTTGCTGAAAATACCACCGCAAATTCAGTTGAAGCCAAGTTAAATCAGGGCAAAAATTTCGTCAAGACGGATTCTGAAGTGGTAGTGGTCGCTCCAAAAGGCAAACGCAGTACCTATAAGGTCGTAGCAGGCGATAATCTGGCTCTGATTGCAGCTAAAAATGGGGTGAACTGGCGTGATGTGGCAAAATGGAACCAGATTGATCCAAATTCTCCGCTATATGTGGGCACCACCATTTATCTGTATGATGCCAAACCTGTACAGGAAGCAACTGCAACCAAAGAAAAACCGGAAACCTATGTGGTTCAGGCCAATGATTCCCTGACCAGTGTAGCGAATCAGTTTGGTTTTAGTGTGAAGCAACTGGCTGATTTTAATGGACTGAGTACCAATAGCGGACTGTTTGTTGGGCAAAAGCTGTCACTGAAAGATACAGGGCAATCCAAAGCCAAAGCTGAAGAGATTAAAAAAGCTGAAACTGCCAAGGTTCAGACCAAATCCTATACAGTAAAACGCGGTGAGTATCTGAAACTGATTGCCGATCGTTACGGGCTTTCAAATGCTGAACTGGCATCTTTGACTTCAGGTCTGACTGCCGGTAGCAGTCTGATGGTGGGTCAGAAAATCAATGTACCACTTCAGGAAGTTGAAGGGCTAACGGCATCTAGCCAGAAAACTGAGCAGAAGTTTGAAAATGTCAAAGTCGATCAGACTGCGACTGAAAACTATCAGGTCAAACGTGGTGAAACCCTGTATAGCATTGCTAATCAAAGCAAGCTGAGTGTCTCTGAACTGGCTGAACTGAATGGATTGTCTGCTAATAGTGGTTTACGTATAGGTCAGACCATCAAGATTCCAGCCGGCAGTCAAATCCCTGAAACCTATACGGTTCAAGCGGGTGATACGCTGACCGGCATTGCCGCAAAATACAATCTGTCAATGGACCAGGTGGCGAGCCTGAATGGCATGTCACGTAATGCCGGCTTGCGTGTAGGACAGCGTCTGAAACTGAGTGGTGAAGTCGCAGAACCGGTACGTGAAGTGGCCGCGGAAACTGCGGCGAAGAATGCAAAATCGGATTCGCATGTGGTGAAATCAGGTGAAACCTTAAGCTCTATTGCGCGTCAGTATCATTTACAACTGAAATATCTGGCAGATTTAAACGGCCTGAATACCAATAGCACAGTGCGTATTGGTCAGCGTTTAAAAATTGATGGTGACTTTCCGGCAGATAAAAAAGTTGAAGACGTGAAAGTGGCAGCTAAGCCTGTAGCTTCTAAGGCAACTGAATCCTATACGGTAAAATCAGGTGAATCTCTGAATGCAATTGCCAGCCGTTTAGGCATAAGCGTGACCGACCTGGCTCAGTTAAATAATCTGAGCCCACGCGCAGGATTGCGTGTCAGTCAAACCATTCAGATTCCAAAACTGGTAACGGATTATAAGGTCAAACGCGGTGATACCTTAATCGGTCTGGCTTCACGTTATGGCATGAACAGCAATGAACTGGCAGAAATGAATGATCTCAAACCGAATACGCAATTGCGTATTGGGGATGTGATTAAAGTGCCGAACTAATGAATGGATCATGAGATTCGCTCATTTATTTAAAACTTTCAGGTTGATCTGGCTAGCCCCGCTGCTCGTGAGTAGCAGTTGGGCGGCCCTTATTACCCCCCCATATATCGCGCTATATAACCAGCCGAAATATGCCCAGGCCAAATCCCTGCCTTATGCCAATCCGCAAGCACCGAAAGGCGGTACGCTGATTCTGGCAGCTGATGGCAGTTTCGATAATTTGAATAGCATGAATGGCAAGGGTAATGTCACTGAAGGGATCAACTATATTTTTGACAGTTTGCTGTCCAAGTCACTGGATGAGCCCGGTGTGTACTATCCCTTGCTGGCAGAAAAAGTCAGTTTTGACCCCAAGAAAACCGCCTTTATTATTTTTCATTTAAATCCCAAAGCACGGTTTAGCAATGGCCAGCCGGTAACTGCACAAGATGTCAAATACAGTTTTGAACTGTTTCAGACCCAGTCCAATTTTAGCCTGCAGATGTATCTGGCTGATTTAAACCGACTGGAAGTCCTGTCACCTTTACAGGTCAAAATGCATTTTAAATCCGGACATAATCCGGAAATGGCGATGATTGTCGCGCAGATGCCCATTTATTCTAAACAGGAATGGCAAAAACGTAATTTTAAAGAATTGACGTTGAAACCGATGCTGGGTTCAGGGCCTTATGTCATTGAACACATAGATGCTGGACGTAGTATTAGCTACAAACGCAATCCCCGATACTGGGGCAAAGACTTGATGGTCAACCGCGGACGTTATAATTTTGACCGGATCAAGTATCGTTATTATCGTAGTCCTGAAATCAAGTTCGAAGCTTTCAAGTCGGGCCAATTTACCTTGCATGAGGAAAAACAGGTCAACCGCTGGGTGAAAGACTACCAGTTTCCTGCCGTTCGGCAAGGACAGGTGCAGCGTTACCGCTTTCAGCATCACAACCCGATTCCGACCCAGAGTCTGATATTCAATACCCGTCGTCAGCCTTTTGCCGATATCCGTTTCCGGCAAGCCTTGAGTTTTGCCTATGATTTTGAATGGCTGAATAAAGCCATGTTCTATGGTGAATATCAGCGCCTGAACAGCTTTTTTTCCAATAGCGAGCTTGCATCTCATGGACGGCCAAGTGTCCAAGAACTGCACATTTTAAAACCCCATTTAAAACAGCTTGATCCGGTTCAACGTCAGGCTGTACTGCAGGACTGGAAATATCCTCAGTCAGATGCCTCCGGTTTTAACCGGAACAATCTGTTAAAAGCCCGTCAATTGCTATTAAAGGCAGGCTATCGTTATCAACAGGGGAAGCTGATCAATGCTGCGGGTCAACCGGTACAGATTGAATTCCTGTTGCATCAGGCGGAACAGCAACGTGATCTGATGCCATATCTACGTCATTTAAAACGCTTGGGTATTCAGGCCAGTATTCGTATGGTAGAAACCGCGCAATATTATGAACGGCTGCGGAATTATCAGTTTGATATGATTGTCGATACCATGCCACAATCCCTGACACCGGGGCAGGAGCAGAAACAGTTCTGGGGCAGTCAGGCCGCCACGCAGCCAAGTAATTATAATTATGCTGGCATTCGAAATCCGGCCATTGATGGAGTCATTCAGCAGGTAACTCAGGCTCAAAACCGTGAACAGCTGGTGAATAGTACCCGAGCATTAGACCGTTTACTGCGTGCAGGCTATTATCATATTCTGACTTATGGTACGGGCGAATACTGGTATGCTTACTGGAATATGTATCAGCAGCCGCAACGAAAACCTAAACTCTCCGCCGGGATTGATTACTGGTGGGTCGATGCGGCAAAGGCCAGACATGTGGCTGACTATTTCAAACAGCATTAAGCTCCAAGCCTATCAGGGAGTGCCATGAGCACTTATATTCTCAAACGTCTGTTGCTGATGATTCCAACCTTGCTGATCATTTTGCTGATCAATTTCATGGTGATCCAGCTGGCACCCGGTGGTCCGGTGGAGCAGGCGATTTATCAGGCGCAACAGGTTAATGGTTTGGCGCATACCGGATTGCAGTATCAGGGAAAGCAAGGCCTCACACCGGAGATGCTTGAGCAGATCAATATCCAGTACGGCTTTGACCAGCCGCTGCATATCCGCTTTTGGGAAATGGTAACGCGTTATGCGCAGTTTGATCTGGGGCAGAGTTTT
Source organism: Acinetobacter sp. SFD (assembly GCF_001647575.1). Classification (NCBI taxonomy): domain Bacteria; kingdom Pseudomonadati; phylum Pseudomonadota; class Gammaproteobacteria; order Moraxellales; family Moraxellaceae; genus Acinetobacter; species Acinetobacter sp. SFD. The sequence goes on along the minus strand of NZ_LSZJ01000011.1, from coordinate 137,382 downwards.
TTCAAAGACCAACCTGTGACTGAACTCATCTGGGAAAAATTGCCAGTATCGCTTTCTTTAGGCTTGTGGAGTACCTTGTTGATTTATCTGGTCTCCATTCCTTTAGGGATCAGAAAAGCCCGAAAACATGGCAGTCTGTTTGATCAGACCACCTCTCTAATGTTGGCCGTAGGCTATGCCATTCCAGCCTTTATTTTTGCCATTTTACTGATCGTCTTTTTTGCTGGCGGGTCTTATCTGCACTGGTTTCCCTTGCAGGGCATTCGCTCTGAAAATTTTGCTGAACTCTCATTCTTTGCGAAAATTCAGGATTATTTCTGGCATATGGCCTTGCCGCTGTTGGCCATGGTGCTTGGTGGATTTGCCAGTTTGACTTATCTGGTCAAATTTTCTTTTGTGGAAGAGCTAAGCAAGCAATATGTCCTGGCTGCGCGGGCCAAAGGTTTAACTGAACATGCAGTGTTGTATCGGCATGTATTCCGGAATGCCATTTTAGTGCTGGTTGCAGGTTTGCCCGAAGTCCTGATCGGGGTGTTTTTCGTGGGCAACCTGTTTATCGAGATTATCTTTAATCTGGATGGGTTAGGTGTTTTAGGTTTTGAGGCGATTATCCAGCGTGACTATCCGGTGGTTTTTGGTACTTTATTTATCTTTACCTTGCTCGGTCTGATACTGCGTTTACTCAGCGATTTGCTGTATCAACTGATTGATCCAAGAATTCATTTCAGTTCACGTCGAGGATCACAATAATGTCTTCCTTGATGCAAGCACGCTGGCAACGTTTCAAACAGCATAAGCTAGGCTTTAGCTGCTTTATTATTTTTAGTGTTATTTTCATCATTTCCTTGGGTGCAGAACTGATTGCTAACGATAAGCCCTTGCTGGTGAAATATGATCATGCTTTTTATCTGCCCATCTTGAAATCCTATCCAGAAACAGCTTTTGGTGGGGTATTTGAGACAGAAGCAGAATATAAAGATCCGGCTGTGCAGCAACTGATTGCAGAAAAAGGCTGGGCGATCTGGCCCATCATTCCGTTTTCCTATCAAACGCCAAATTTTGAATTGGCTGAACCGGTGCCTTCGCCACCAAGTGCGCAAAACTGGCTGGGAACAGATGATCAGGGCCGTGACGTTCTGGCACGGATTCTATATGGCTTAAGGATTTCATTACTGTTTGGTTTTGCTTTGACTTTATTGTCTGCGGCGTTGGGAATTTTAGCAGGGGCAATTCAGGGTTATTATGGTGGATGGATTGACCTGATCGGGCAACGCATACTCGAAGTCTGGAGCGGTTTGCCGATGCTGTTTATGGTGATGGTACTGGTCAGTCTGTTTAGTCCGAGTATTTACTGGCTATTTCTGATCATGCTGTTATTTGGCTGGACCACACTGGTGAGTATGGTGCGCGCTGAGTTTTTGCGCGCCAGAAATCTGGAATATGTCTGGGCGGCAAGAAGTATTGGGGCCGGGGATGGACGGATCATGTTCAAACATATTCTCCCCAATGTGATAGGTTCTAGCCTGTCACAGTTACCTTTTATGCTAACCGCTAATATTACTGCACTGACAGCGCTAGATTTTTTAGGATATGGTTTGCCACCCGATTCGGCATCCCTAGGGGAACTCTTGCTTCAGGCCAAAAATAACTTAAATGCGCCGTGGCTGGCATTGTCTGGATTCTTTAGTTTGGCGATTGTATTGAGTTTGCTGATCTATATGGGAGAAGCAGTACGGGATGCTTTTGATCCAAGAAACTAAATCATATAAATATTTACTCAAGAAAAATAAACAGATAAAAATTGTGTAAATTTGACAAGACTGATTGTCAATTGTTCTGGCTTACGTTATAAACGAGTACAAAAGAAAAGTAACGTATCAGGACAGATCATGACTCAATTGGCCGATTCCATTCAAATTCGCAATACCACTTTTAAAAACCGCATCATTAAAGGTGCCATGAGTGAAGCACTGGCCAATGATGCCGGCCAGCCCAATCAGGCGCATTTCAAGTTGTATGAAGCATGGGCCGAAGGTGGCTTGGGTTGTGCTATTACGGGTAATGTCATGGTAGATTATCGTGCCAAGAATGAACCGGGCGTCGTAGTGGTAGAAACAGAACGCGATCTGGCGCAGCTCAAAGTCTGGGCTGGCGTAGGCAAACAGCATGGCATGGTACAACTGGTCCAGTTGTCGCATCCGGGCCGCCAGTGTCCTAAAGGTCTGAATAAAGAAACGGTTGCACCGTCCGCAGTACCCTTTAGTCCGGCTTTAGCCCTGAGCTTTGGAACCCCACGGGAACTGCGTGAAGATGAAATCCTGGATATTATCCAGCGCTTTGCCACTTCGGCTGCTATCTGTGAAAAAGCAGGATTTGAGGGGGTGCAGTTGCATGGGGCACATGGTTATCTGATTAGCCAATTTCTGTCACCGCTGACCAATAAGCGTCAGGATCAATGGGGTGGTAGTATTGAGAATCGTACCCGTTTCTTGCTGCAAACCTATCAGGCTGTTCGTGCTGCGACTTCGGAAAATTTTATTATTTCGGTTAAGCTGAATTCAGCTGATTTCCAGCGCGGTGGTATTAGCGAAGAAGATGTCATCTATGTCTTTAAGGCGATGGACGCTGCAGGCATCGATATCATTGAAGTGTCAGGTGGTAGCTATGAAGCACCTGCGATGGCCGGCGTGAAAGCAGACAAGCGCAAGGCCTCGACCATATCCCGTGAAGCCTATTTCCTGGATTTTGCCGAAAAAATCCGTCAGGAAGTGAAGTGCCATATCATGGTCACTGGTGGATTCCGAACAGTTGAAGGCATGAATGCCGCGCTTGACAGTGGTGCTTGTGATTTTGTCGGGATTGCACGTCCCTTTGCGGTAGAACCTGACTTGGGCAATCGTCTGGTTGCAGGGCAGGATGTACGTTATGCAGTTGAGAAAATTAAAACCGGTATTCCAATGGTCGACAAGATGGCGATTATGGAAATCATCTGGTATGCCGCGCAGTTTAAGGAAATTGCCAAAGGCAAGCAGCCTAATCCGAAACTCTCACCACTAAAAGTCTTTTTGCAGTATCTGAAAGGCAATGTCAAAGCGGTGATCAAAGGACAATTAAACTCGCGAAAATCGGCTTAATCTTTATTAAAAAACCGGACACTGCAAATGTCCGGTTTTTTTAATTTCTGGCACTTAGGGGGGCTTTAGGAGTAATGCATCGCCTGGGTCTGAAAAGGAAATAATAACTGACTTAACTGACGAGTCGCCCATAAGCCTATTTCGGTATGATGCATATGCGGTGCAGTATAAGGAATCAGTAAATCAATTTTCTGTTCAGCACCCTCACAGCGCATGAAGCGGCTTTTTAACTGATTTAAGCGCTGCTGGTCCATACGGCTCATTGCAGGTTCAATTTTTGCTTGTGATGGGGCTGCACTACGTGAGGACAGGCGAGTTGCCAAGCCTGCACCCTGAATCCAGTCTTTAATAATCTGTTTTTCGGTCGCATTAAAGACCCCAAACATTTTACCTTCCGGATGATCGATCATTTTCCAGAAGCGACTTTGTTCTACTGGCGCATCTTTCACGATCCAGCCTTTTTCAATCATCACCTGCAAAAACTCGGCAATCTGGGCAGGATCGGATAACCAGTCATTGATGGTCTTGCCACTAAACTGGCATTTCTGATTATGAATATATTGACCAATCAGCGCTTTATTCTGAAAAATTTTTAAAGCCATCTGCTCAATGTCCAGTTCCCGGATGATTTGGGAAGAACTTTTACCAAGGTCATTTAGAACATAGCCTTTTTTAATCAGATCCAGATAAGCGTGTGGATCTTCAGCATGATTAAAATGCTGGATAAATGCTTGCAGGGATTTCTGCGCATGACCATTGTGAGCATTATCAATAGTAATGTGCACATTGAAATAATGCGGATCAATACCCAGTTCAGCCAGTTCATAATTGGTGATTAACAGATGCAGCGGTAACTGTTCATAACCGAGATTAAAGCCAATGACCAGAGGTAAATATTTGGCCGGGGCATAAGCCAGTGCCAACTGTACGGCAGCCTGTTCATAGTAACTGTCATCCAGATGCTCGGCATAACTGTTCAGCTCATAATGACTTAACACGTCCTGATACATGGTGACATGATTGGCACGCGGATGCCCTAAGCCAAGCTCTTCGAGATAGATGTAAATCAAATCTTTCAGCTCGGGCTGATTGCAATTCGGTACGGTCGAATATAACCAAGCACCATCGACCAGCTTGACTGGTGCAACTTTTGCCAGGAATTCGAAAGCATGGGAAACCGTAGGAAAATATTCCCGGGCTTGGTGCTGTTTCCGGCGATTGACATAGGCCTGGAAAGTCGTACAAACCTGATGATGTTGTTCTAGAAGATGCTGTTCAACCTGTGCAGGCTGATCTAACCATCCGAGAGTATTAATCTTTAAATTTTTAATCAGATCACTCAAATAAGATTCGGCTTGTTCGGTTTTGGCATACATCGAAATTTCAGTATCTTGAAAAAAGTCGACCCACTCCTTAAAGCTTTTAAATTGAAAATTATGATTTTTATTCGGCGATAAAGGTAAACTTAACTCTGTGCTGAAGAACATAATCTGATCCTTGCAGATTTCTTTTATTTACCTTAACGTGAGCTCTAAACTCAGGGTGTTGAATTTTTGTTCTAATTTATTGATGTATTGCTTTAAATGAAAATGAACGGATATTTCTGTGCATAGAAATGTAAAAAAATACAAATTATAAAATTAAGAATAGGTTGGCATTCAGGAAAGTAACCGCAGAATTTGAACGAGCGGTAAAAATAGAATTGAGGTTTCTAAGTGGGTAAAAAAAAGCTCAGGTCGCAATGCCTGAGCTTTTTTATGAGAAGATCATTTATAAGATAATCATCTCGAATATGGCGTCCCTACGGGGATTCGAACCCCGGTTACCGCCGTGAAAGGGCGATGTCCTAGGCCTCTAGACGATAGGGACAGTACAGAAGATAAATTTTAAAACCCTTACTTTTAGCTGGAAGTAATGGCGTCCCTACGGGGATTCGAACCCCGGTTACCGCCGTGAAAGGGCGATGTCCTAGGCCTCTAGACGATAGGGACTTAATAAAATGTACTTCTGAAAATTGGCGTCCCTACGGGGATTCGAACCCCGGTTACCGCCGTGAAAGGGCGATGTCCTAGGCCTCTAGACGATAGGGACGTTTCAGAGGTGGGCGTATAATAGGGTGAAAACAGGGGGGTGTCAAACGCATTTCCATAAAAAAAATGATTTTACGGGTTGAGTGCGTAAATTTAAAACAATCTTGTTGAAATAGAGGAAAATTACCTGAATTAAGCTGGATTTTTAAGCAATTCCAGCATGGCAGTTAATACTTTTGGATGCTGTAAATAACCTTCAACGTCATGTGGGCGTTCCACAAAAGTACGAATTTCCTGATTGATAATGTTAGGTTGAAAGTTAAAAGGGCTTTTTGAGAGTGGAAATGCAGTGAGAAAATCATCAGGTGAATAAAAATTTATCCAATCGCCTGAAATGGCAGCAGGTCGTGTGATCGGTTGCTGGAGATGGGCTTGGATGACCCGAAATGCCAGCGGTGATCCGAGGGTAATAAAACGTTTGATATTCAGTTCCGGGTGCTCAATCAAATAATTATAGGCAATCACGGTGCCAAGCGAATGTGCCACTACAATCTGTGGTTTGCTGCTATATAGTTGATGATGAATGCGAAGGTGAACTTCCTGCATAAACTCTGGATTGGCCAAGTAAAGATAAGTTTCCTGTAAAAATTTTTGCAACAAACTGGCATGCAAGCGGGGAAAATAATTAAGGAGTATCACAAAATCGCGTAAAGCAATATCCTTGCTTAACGCTGTGATGAACCTCAGTTTCTGGTTGAACTTGAGTGCATCATCAAGGTTCAATTGTGGGACGTCACAAATTTGATTGATACGCTGATCTACAGGTGGCGTGGGTTGCCGCTGAACTGGATGCAGGAAGGGAAAATGCGGCCACTGCTGTGGCATTAAAATATTTCCACTAAGCAGATTACGCAAATGATGCTGAGAGAGTAAATCTCCATAAAAAGGGATGCGGATATGCCGTTTTAAATAAGTGAAACGAGCTTGCTGGTGCGAATTTTTGCGCAGGCCTTTTTTGAGAAGATGCAGCCAGTGTTGCCGTAATGAAGTAGCTGTATAATCTTGCTTGTTCATGCCATGAATAAAAACAATTTTCATCGATGCCTCACTGAGACCGACAGTTTTATACTCATAGTATAAAAACCTTGCCTCAGCTGAACCGGTGCTTCTTGTAGTATTAATGTTTTAAATTTTTTTGATAAAACAAGGATTAACAGACATATGTATATTTATGGGAACAGATAAAAGCAAAGCAGGAAATGTATAGATGTGAATTAAAGATATATTGACAAAAAGAGCAGCCGGAGCTGCTCTTTTATTTGCTTTAAGATTTAAGCTTTATTGTGATAGAACTTGTAGTAGCTTGCATAGCATAACGCAATAAATATCAGACAGCCTATGAAGCTGATCCGCATTGATGGATCAAAGACCATGCTAATACAGGTAATAAAACAGAACACAAAGCCCAGGATTGGCACAATTGGGAACAATGGTGCAGCGAAGCCCAGCTCTTTGGCAGTATGACCTTGTTTATACCACTGACGACGGAAGTTGAACTGGCTTAAGCAGATACTCATCCAGACCACCACCATGGTAAACGCCGCAACGCCCAGCAAGTTGGTAAAGATGGTCTCTGGCGCAAACTGTTCAGACAGCAAGCCTGGCAATGCACCCAGCATAGTTACCATCACTGCAATATACGGTACACCGCGAGCATTGAGTCTTGAGAATACGGCAGGCAACTGTTTGCTATATGACAATGACCACATCATGCGTGAAGCAGCAAACAGGCCCGAGTTGGCAGCAGACAGCAATGCAGTGATAATTACAAAGCGGATGATGTCTTCAGCATAAGGAATACCAATATGCTGAAATACTGTTACGAATGGACTGCTACTTACGCCTTCAGCAGCTAAGCCCGCTTCCTGATGCGGAAGTAAGGCTGTTACCACAATAATCGTACCTACAAAGAAAATTAATAAGCGGAAAATCGCAGTATTAATCGCTTTAGGAACATTTTTGGCAGGGTTTTCAGTCTCACCCGCAGCCACACCAATCAACTCGGTGCCAGAGAAGGCGAAGTTCACGATCAGCATCGTCGCAAAAATCGGGAACAGCCCTTCAGGGAACCAGCCCTGTGCAGTCAGATTGGTAAATAAAGGTGCGGCTTCATAGCCCTGATAGCCCAAAACACCAAATATGGCCAATAGACCTAAAAGAATAAAGGCAACAACCGTGACCACTTTGACCAGTGCCAGCCAGAATTCGGATTCGGCAAACCAGCGGGTTGAAATCATATTTAGACTAAATACGAATACACCAAAGATAATGGTCCATAACCACATGGAAATATCCGGGAACCATTCCTGCATCAGCAAGGCCGCTGCAGTAAATTCAGTTCCGAGAGTGACCGACCACGTCAGCCAGTATAACCAGGTGATGGTATAGCCTGTACCTGGTCCGATATAACGTTTGGCATAAGCGCCAAATGAACCAGATTCTGGCATGTGGACGGCAAGTTCGCCCAAACATAGCATTACCATGTACGCGATAATACCGCCCAGGAGATAAGCGAGAATGGCACCTACAGGCCCCGTTTGTGCAATGACTTCACCCGAACCTAAAAATAGGCCTGTTCCGATTGCGCCACCCAGCGAAATCATGACCAGATGTCGAGTACTCATAGCGCGTTTTAAAGGCGCAGAATTGCCCTGATGCGTAGCATCATTCGGAGATGAGTGCATAGGAAATAAGAAATACTTCAAAGGAATGAAGCGAGCTATTGTAGTGAAAAACTACAAATCTGCAATCGAATAATAGTAATTTCGAATAAGGTCTGATCGTATGAGATCAATAGATGGCGTCCCTACGGGGATTCGAACCCCGGTTACCGCCGTGAAAGGGCGATGTCCTAGGCCTCTAGACGATAGGGACGTTGCGAGGTGATGCGTATATTAAGGATTAAGCCGGGTTTTGTCAAAAGGGTTTTTGCTAAAATTCATTTAACAGTTTAAACATTAGGCAAAACAAAAACTTTATTTTATTAAGATATTATTTTCTGAACAGATTTGCAGATTATAAAAATAAACCCAATCGAAATTGGGTTTATTAAAGAGAGAAAAATCTCTATACCGAAGTCTAAAAATTAAGCTTTGTTATGATAGAGCCAGTAATAACTTGCATAACATGCTGCCATAAACAGCAAACAGCCAATAAAGCCGGACAGCATTTCAGGATCAGCCGCCATACTTAAACCTGTTGCGGTACAGCATACAAAACCTAAAATTGGTACAAGTGGAAACCATGGTGTACGGAATTTAAGATCAGACAGCGCATGACCAGATTTGAGCCACTGGCGACGGAAATTAAACTGGCTCCAGCAAATGCTCATCCAGACAATAACCATAGTGAATGCGGCAACACCCATCAGGTTCTTAAAGATCACATCAGCACCGAACTGTTCAGACAGTAAGCCCGGTAAACCCCCAATCATGGTTACCCAAACCGCAATATAAGGCACACCTGATTTACTGACTTTGGCAAATATTCGGGGCAAATGATTTTTTGAAGAAAGTGCCCACATCATACGTGAAGCGGCATATAGGCCGGAGTTTGCAGTAGAAAGCAGGGCAGTGATAATCACAAAACGGATAAAGTCTTCTGCATAAGGAATGCCCATCTGGGTAAATACCGAGACAAATGGACTGCTACTCAGGCCACCATGACCACCGACTTGCAGACCTGCATCAGTATAAGATAGTAGTGAACTGATAACGATAATGGTGCCGACAAAGAAAATAATCAGACGCCATACCGCAGCATGAATCGCCTTAGGTACATTTTTCTCGGGATTTTCAGTTTCACCTGCAGCGATTCCGATCATCTCTGTACCGTTAAAGGCAAAGTTTACGATCAGAAGGGTGGTAAATAGGGGAATCAAGCCATTCGGCAACCAGCCATGCTCGGTCAGATTGCTAAACAGTGGTGCAGATTCATAGCCCTGGAAAGGAATAAATCCAAAAATACATGCAAAACCCAGAATGATGAAAATCAATACAGTGGCAACTTTAATCATTGATAACCAGAATTCAGACTCGGCAAAGGTGCGGGTTGAACTCAGGTTAGATAACAGGACCCCGCCAGCAAAGATTAATGTCCATAACCAGATGGAAGTTTGCGGGAACCATTCCTGCATCAGAATGGCAGCGGCCGTAAACTCTGTACCCAAGGTCGCGGACCAACCCAGCCAGTACATCCAAGACACCATATAGCCGGTACCCGGACCGATATAATTTGTGGCGAATGCACCAAAGGAGCCGGATACTGGCAAATGTACTGCCAGTTCACCCAGGCAGAGCATGACCATATAAGCGATCAGGCCACCAATAATATAGGCCAGTACGGCACCGAGCGGACCAGCTTGGGAAATCACTTCACCTGAGCCCATAAATAGCCCGGTACCAATCGCACCACCCAGAGAAAGCATGATCAGATGGCGTGTGCCCATGGCACGTTTTAACGACGGAGTTTGACCCTCAACAGACGAATGCTGTGAAGGTGGAGAGGGAGATTGCATAACTAAATCGAGAGAGGAGATTCAAAAGAAGTATTTTAGTTTTAATTATATGAAATATCACATAAATTGAAATTTCCCCATAAAGTTGTTTTTTAATTTAAAAAATAAATCTTTGAAAAGATCACTCAAAATTAGTGATCTGGAGTTTGATATTGCTCAGGCTGAGAGTTTTTATCTGGCGTTGTCACTGTCTCAGCAGTGTTGTTATCATCACGGTTGACGATATAGAGATATAGCGCGGATGGGGCTAAAATCAGTAAAACCAGTAAAATCTTTTTTAACATGACACAAAGGCACAATATGAAATCGCATTAATTATAGCCTAAGCAAATGAAAAAGAGCAGCAGGTACCTATTCAGGCTCTAGAATTTAAAAGTGACATCTGCAATAAATTGGCGGCCAATTTGTGGATAGGCAACACCCGAATCCAGATAGAAATTATCACGATTCGTCACATTGTTAATCGTTAAACCTAAAATGGCTTTAAGGTCCTTATTTAAAGGAATATCATAGGTCGCCCTTACATCCCAGTAGAAGGTATTTTTGGTGGTGTATGGGGTATACATATCATATTGTTCATTATTTTTATCAGAATAACCTTTTGATATTTTCTTCATGGCATCCACTTTGCCCTGGTAACTGATGAAGTTATTAATGCTTAAAGGAATCCGGTCAAATTTAATATTCCAGCCTAAACGTGTTGTCCAGGGAGTATTAAAGATTTCAGATGGCTTATCTTCAGCATTGATCAATTTACCATCGTAGTAGATGATGGGTGTGCCGGTATAATACGCTGTGCTGTATGAGTCGAAGTTACGCTGGGTTTCAGTATAATCTGCATTTAGGCTGAACAAATGCTGTGTGCCAACTAACTTCAATGGGCGAATGTTAATCAGGCTTAAGGTATAAATATTTGATTCAGATTTACCTTCATTATCATAAGTATAGCTAAAGCGATTGGTTGAAATGGCTGGATCTTTAACTGATTCTGTGCGGCGAATCTGGTTCTTATTTTTACGATTAACCCATTTTAGACCAATACGGCTATTTGCATATTCAGCATTGATTCCGAACATGGTTTCATCTGCATAAGGGGTATCAAGCTGCGAACGATAAGTAAAAGAACCGGCATATGCTTTTTCTTTCCAGTCGGCTGATAGGTTGTCACGTGTTTGGCGAATGATCAATAAACCTTTTTGATCTTGTAATTCATTATAAAAGGCATTTAAACCATAGTAGCGGTTCCAGCCAGTGGTAAAGGATAATTGTTCATTAGCAAAAGGTTTAAAAACAAATGAGCTACGTGGTGCAACATTATTATTTTTAGTTAAGCTGTCATAGTCTGCACGAAAGCCAAGTGTTGCTGTGAAGTATTTGTCCCATTGAATCTGATCCTGTAAAAATGCATGCCAACGGTCTTGCTGTACCTCAATTTTACCTGCCAAATAAGAGGTGCGATTTTTTAGAAACTGTCCGTCTTGGCCATTTCCTTCATCACATGCATCATATTTATGACCAGTATTTGAATAACAGCTGAGATTGGCAATATTTCCAGTCGCACTAGAATAAATGCTTGTTGTGACAGGACGTTTCCAATGAGCATTATAGTGTCCATATCCTCCGCCCATTTTGAACGTATGGGTCGTATGCTGGGTTTGAATGGGTTCAAATAATGCCTTAAGACTATATTCTAGTTTTTCCTCCTGCTGCTGAGTGCTGCCGAAGCTGCCTTCAATTTGCATACCCGAGGACTTCCAGTTTTTGGTTGATGATTTCAACCAGGAAATATTATCTGTCGCACTTTTACGGTTTGCAGTCTGCGTTTGATAATTGGCTTGTTGCTCAAGTTCAACTGAATTCAATTTATTTTTTAAGTTGATATAGAAACTTTGGCTGTCTGATGTATGTGAGCTTTGGGAGTTATGAGTGGATGAAAGAAAATAGTCACCACTCGATTCCATAAATTGTGTGCCAATCTTTAAAACCGTATTGTCACTGGGAGTATAGAAAAACTCTATACCTGCATTGTTTGAACCTCGTTTTTGTTCATAAGAATCTGGGTTATCAATACTTGTTTTTAAAGGAATATCTGCACGGCGATATGAACCAAATGCATTGAAACCCAAACTTTCAGCAAGTTTGCCATAAGACGTTGCACTGATCCCTTGACGTGTAAAGAAAGGTTGTTTGCTTTCACTGGTGGAATTTTCAAATTCTTCAGCTGCTTCTTTACTAGGGAAATTGATGTCTGACCAATGATCAGAAGTATAGTCATAGCTCAGGCTGCCATGAATTTTACCAATTTCGGTTTGGGGAACACAGGTTTCTGCACTGACTACGCCACCTGTGAACTCACCAAATTCGGCACCCACATTGCTATCAAGTAGGGTGATTTTACACAGCAGATCGGCATTAATTGTCACCGTTTGTGAACTTCCCATTATTTCATTCAGGGTATTACTTTTTGCGTCACTACCTGGATTAATATTGTTATTAATGCTGAGGCCATTGATCAAAAACTTATTATCGTAGGGTAGGCTGCCATTAATACTGATATCCGTCGCGTTGAGTTCGCCTTGCTGCAATCCACTACGTGCGTTTGAATCAAATTGTACATTCGGATTAACTTTTAATAATTCGGTGATGGTCTTAGAGCCATTTGGTATTTGCTGTATGTCCTCTTTATTGTAAACCGTTTTCCCCACCTCATTTTCTGTTTTAGCTTGAATCACAATGGTGGAAAACTTAACAGAAGCTTGTGATTTGACGTGTTCTGATTGATCGGATTTTTCAGCAAAAACAGTTGAACTCAATGCAGTTAAAACCGCAATAGAAAGTGGGGAATAAGCAAAACGCATGAGAGAGCTTGATTATGAGAAAGATAATGTAAGTAATTATCATTAACTATGGCGTGGTAATCAATGAAAATGAGAATTATTTCCATTAATAAAATAATGAATGTTCATGAATTAATCAGCTTGAGGTGCTGGTACAAGATATAGGAAGAAAGAGAAGAAGATAGATGGCGTCCCTACGGGGATTCGAACCCCGGTTACCGCCGTGAAAGGGCGATGTCCTAGGCCTCTAGACGATAGGGACGTTTAGAAGATGGCGGTATCTTATTGATCCGCCACCAGAGTGTCAAGCAGGTGAGGTGCGAGTTTGTTTAAAATATAGCAAAACAGTTCAGCGGTCTTCTGCGTATCATATAATGCAGAGTGAGCCTCTTTGCCATCAAACTCGATTCCAGCCTGGATACAGGACTTCGCCAGTACGGTCTGACCAAACATCACCGCACTTAAAGTCACTGTATCGAAGACAGAAAAACTATGAAACGGGTTCTGGTTTTTGGTTCCGGTACGGGCAATCGCGGCCTGAAGAAAACCTAAATCGAAATGTGCATTGTGTCCGACTAAAACCGCATGGGTACAGTTTTGCTGGCGACGTACTTCATTCACAGATTTAAAAATACGCTTAAGCGCAGTTTTTTCATCTTCAGCCATGGCGATTCGCATCGGATTAGAGGGATCGATCCCAATAAACTCCAGCGAACGGCGGTCGAGGTTTGCCCCTTCGAAAGGATTGATATGTGCATGGTAGGCTTGACCTGGCACAAATTGACCATCTTCATTATAAACAATCGGAATGGCCGCAATTTCCAGCAATGCATCAGTCTGTGCATTAAAACCTGCAGTCTCGACATCGACAACTACAGGTAAGAATCCACGAAAACGTTGACCAATGATTGGGAGAGTTTCATTTGTCACACTTTTCTCCATTGAATGGTTTTACCCGCATAGAGAGGGATAATCTGTTCACCATCCAGGTAGTTTAAACTTTCAGGAATCACTTGATCTTCTTTGATCAGGGTAATAGTGCTGGTATTACGTGGCAGGCCATAGAAGTCTGCACCAAAATGGCTGGCAAAACCTTCCAGGCGCTCAATTTTACCCACCTGATCAAATGCCTGAGCATACAGCTCAATGGCAGTCGGCGCACTATAACATCCTGCACAGCCACACGCATTTTCTTTTGCATTTTTTGAATGCGGCGCGCTGTCTGTTCCCAGGAAAAATTTAGGATTACCGCTGGTTGCGACTTCCAGCAAAGTTTGCTGATGCGTTTGACGCTTTAAAATTGGCAAGCAGTAGAAATGCGGCTTGATCCCACCGACCAGCATGTCATTTCGGTTAAACAATAAATGTTGCGGGGTAATGGTTGCAGCGACATTACGGTCTTGCTCGAGCACAAAATTTGCAGCTTCACTGGTGGTAATGTGTTCAAGTACCAGTTTTAGCTTGGGAAACTGTCTGAGTAAGGGAGCCAGTACTTCATCCAGGAAGCGCTTTTCACGGTCAAAAATATCCACATGATTATGCGTTACTTCGCCATGCAGTAATAAAGGCACTTGGTGTTCTTCAAGCTGTTCAATTACGCCGTAGACCTTGCTCATATCGCTCACACCGCTATCGGAGTTGGTGGTCGCACCTGCAGGATAGAGCTTGATGGCATTGACATACGCAGATTCTTTAATCTTCTTAACTTCGCTTGCCGGGGTGTTGTCAGTGAAATACAGCACCATACGTGGGTCAAAATTTATCCCTTCAGGCACATGGGCCATAATACGTTCACGATAGGCATTGGCTTCCTCCACGGTTTTAACGGGTGGCACCAGGTTTGGCATGCAAATGGCGCGAGAAAACTGTTTGGCTAAATCAGGAACGGTACGTTGAAGTGCTAAACCATCACGCAGGTGAACGTGCCAGTCATCTGGCTGGAGAATCGTAATCGTATTCAAGGCAAATTCAGTCGAACAAATAAAGTGAATGATAATCCATCTATAGCAAAAATGGTAACGAGAAAGCGCTACAAAATAAGGGATATCTATAATTTAATTTCAAAAAGTATGTTATTTTAGAATTACTAAAAAAATTACATAAATACTTGGCAATGGAATACAAGTACAGTCTAGCGAAATTACAAGATAATAAAGAAGACATAGAAAAATTGATCACACGACAAAGTCAGCGTGTAGGTCCGGTCTTCCCTCAAAATCTGGAACAAGAATTCTGGACAAAAAATCTGGAACGTGCCCGTAAACATGTCGAAAAATATGTTTGGGGCGGAGTATTGGCTTATTTTATTTTTTTAGTGGTGATCATTCCTACAGATTACTGGATTATCAGCAAAGAACATTTCGTACATGATTTTGTGTTGTGCATGCTGGGTCTCATCAATGGCTGCATCGCATTAACCCTCTTTTATATGTTTTCCTGTTTACCCAAAATCAGGCGGTTTTTCCCGCAGGCATCAATGCTGCTGGTATTTTGGATGCTGGTTTCAATTTCGTGTATTACCATGTCGATTAAAACTCCAGCTTTACAGCATCAGTCGATGGCAATTGTCACCATTATTTATATTCTGGGATATGTTCTAACCGGTATCAAGCCTGTACAGATACTGGTGACAGGACTGGCTGCAGCAGCTACCACGATTATTGCTTTATCAATCATGTCCATAGAATTTAGCCCCTTGGTTTTTGGGCGTATCCTGATTGGGAGTTGCTTGCTGGGTTATGTGATTAGTCATATGATTTTTGCACGTGAACGTGTGATCTTTCTCTATAGCATTCGTGCCAGAATCAGTGAGCAAATCCAGCGTATTCATACCACCGAATTATTACATTTAAGCCAGTATGATGAGCTGACCAAGATTTCGAACCGACGGACCTTTGATGAGACACTGGAGGTCCATTTCGAACGTGCTCGCCGTGAGGAAACGGCTTTGGCGATTCTGTTTATTGATGTAGATTTCTTTAAAAATTACAATGATTTTTATGGACATCAGAAAGGTGATGACGTTATTTCAAGCATTGCTAAAACGATCAAGAATGCGATCCGGCATATGGACTTTGTCGCACGTTATGGCGGAGAAGAGTTTGTGGTCCTCTTGCCTGAAACAGATGCGCATGGTGCTTATGCAGTGGCATCAAATATCTTTAAAGCGATTGACCGGCTGGAAATTCCACATGAAAAATCCTCAGTTGCGAAACATATCACTATCAGTTTAGGTATTACTGTCTATCGTGGTGAGGATGATATTGATAAAGATGCATTGTTGGGAATCGCGGATCAGGCGCTATATCGTGCCAAGCAGCTTGGACGCAATCAGATCTATTATCAGTCCACTCGATCAGTCAATTCAGATATCGCAAATGGTTAGAAATTCTAAATATCTATAAGCATCACCAATAAAAAACCGCGCTCAAGGCGCGGTTTTTTTGCTAAAGACAAAACTTAGTTTTTGTCTTTCAGTTGTGGCACTGCAGATGCTGTACCGACTGCGAGTAAACCTGTCTCTGTATAAATGCCCAGTTTCGCGCGAGTATCTGTAATATCCAGGTTACGCATAGTTAACTGGCCGATACGATCCATCGGCGAGAACATGGAATCACCTTTCTCCATAGTCAAACGCTCAGCTTCATAAGTGAGGTTAGGAGATTCAGTATTCATAATGGTGTAGTCATTACCGCGACGAAGTTCAAGCGTCACTGTACCGGTAACTGCTTTAGCGACCCAACGCTGTGCAGTTTCACGCAGCATCAGCGCTTGAGAATCGAACCAGCGACCTTGGTAAAGCAGACGACCTAAACGTAAACCGTTAATACGATATTGTTCGATGGTATCTTCGTTATGAATACCGGTCACAAGACGTTCATAAGCAATATGAAGAAGTGCCATACCCGGAGCTTCATAGATACCACGAGATTTCGCTTCGATAATCCGGTTTTCGATCTGATCCGACATACCCAGACCATGACGGCCACCGATACGGTTTGCTTCAAGAATGAACTCAACTGGATCTTCGATACGTTGACCATTGATGGCCACAGGGAAGCCTTCTTCAAAAGTAATGGATACTTCTTCAGGTTTGATTTCTACTTCTTCTTTCCAGAACGCAACGCCCATGATTGGCTCAACGATTTTGATGCCTGCATCCAGGTATTCAAGATCTTTGGCTTCGTGAGTCGCACCTAACATATTGGAATCTGTTGAGTATGCTTTCTCTTTTGACATTTTATAGTCAAAACCGTTGTCGATCAGGAACTGTGACATTTCTGCACGGCCGCCTAATTCGTCAATAAACGTCTGGTCTAACCAAGGCTTATAGATTTTAAGATTCGGGTTAGTCAACAAGCCGTAACGATAGAAACGCTCAATGTCGTTACCTTTATAAGTAGAGCCGTCACCCCAGATGTTCACGTCATCTTCTTTCATGGCAGTAACCAGCATGGTGCCTGTAACTGCACGACCAAGCGGGGTCGTATTGAAGTAAGGAACACCACCAGTAGAAATGTGGAACGCGCCACATTGAATTGCTGCAATACCTTCTAATGCAAGCTGTAAACGGCAGTCGATTAAACGTGCTTTTACTGCGCCATAAGCTTCAGCTTTTTTTGGAATCGCATCGTAATCGTCTTCGTCTGGCTGACCCAAGTTAGCTGTGTAAGCATAAGGTTCAGCGCCTTTTTGTTTCATCCACAAAAGAGCAGCAGAAGTATCTAGACCACCAGAGAAGGCAATACCAACTTTTTTACCTACTGGGACATTCTGCAAGATAGTTGCATTATCAGACATTGTTCATCCTAATGATATGAAATAGGCACGCCAGAATTGGTGGCCTGAAAAAATACATATTGCATCAATTGTATCATTAATTTATTTAGGTTTGCTTTAGAAAAGAAAAACTCGTTTTAAAATCTCTATTCAATAGACTTAAATAATCATAAATCGCACAATTTTGACCAGAATCCTGCTAAAAAATTAAAAATTCGCTATATTCAGCGCATAAAGTTAAAAAATCAGATAAATGAGGAATAAAATCATGGCGTCTCCTATTCCACCATTACCTAACTTAAATCCAAAAACCAAGAATGAAACGCTGGCACTGTTGCATGGGATTTATGCCGGTTTGCTGGTTTTTAGTACGATTGCTTTTTTATATCTGGAATATCAGCAATCCACGATTTCCATGCTGAGTCTGGGAATGATCCTACTAATTTTGTTGATACTGATTGTTTTAAATATACAGGCCTGTCTCAAGGTTAAGCTGGGGAATGGTTCAGGGCGGACATTATCCAGAGTGATGGCAATCCTCATGCTGTTCAGTTTTCCGATTGGGACAGTATTGGGTGCGATTGCATTATGGAAATCCAGTGCACGGCAATGGCAGCAATAATTTAATCGCGAATGTTCGACATGAATATGCCAATTGGTATTTGTGCCTGAGAATGCAGACCTGATAGTCATAAAAAGCCCCTAAAAATCAGTTAAAGTACCTTTATAAGATTTAAGCTATTAGCCAAATAAAAATCAGGGATATGTTATGACTACGACGCGCTATGCCAATATTTTAAAACCACTTCATCTGGGTTTCACCACCATTAAAAACCGGGTGGTAATGGGATCGATGCATACTGGTCTGGAAGATCGCTTTTATAATTATCCTAAACTGGCAGCTTATTTTGGCGAACGTGCAAAGGGTGGTGTGGGTCTGCTGATTACAGGTGGAATATCGCCAAACCGTCAAGGCTGGTTGTTGCCGGCGGGCGGTACCATGAATACCTTGGGCGATATTGCACCGCACCGCTTGGTGACGCATGCAGTTCATAAGCATGGCGCCAAAATTCTTTTACAGATTCTGCATGCCGGACGTTATGGCTATCAGCCTTTTGTGGTTTCGGCCAGCCCGATCAAATCACCAATTTCTCCTTTTAAACCGCGTGAAATGTCAGATAAACAGATCCTGAATACCATTCAGGATTATGTGAAAACTGCCAGTATTGCCAAAAAAGCCGGCTATGATGGCGTGGAAATCATGGGTTCTGAAGGCTATTTGCTGAATCAGTTTTTAAGTCGTCATGTCAATCAGCGTACTGACCGTTGGGGCGGCCCGATTGAAAACCGGATGCGTTTTGCCGTAGAAATTGTTAAAGCGATTCGCGCTGAAATTGGTGAGAAATTTATTATCTGTTTCCGTTTGTCGCTTCTCGATTTGGTGCATGATGGCAATACTATGCAGGAAGTGATTACCGTAGCTAAAGCATTGGAAAAGGCCGGAATTACTTTACTTAATACCGGTATTGGCTGGCATGAAGCGCGTATTCCGACTATTGTCACTTCTGTGCCGCGAGCAGCTTTTGTCGATTACACCGCTGAAGTCAAAAAACATGTTTCGGTGCCAGTGATTGCGTCTAACCGCATCAATATGCCAGACACTGCCGAAGCGATTCTGGCTTCCGGTCAGGCAGATATGGTACAGATGGCACGTCCACTTTTGGCAGATGCGTTCTGGGTCAATAAAACTGCAACCAATCGCGTTGATGAAATCAATACCTGTATTGCCTGTAATCAGGCCTGTCTGGATCATACCTTTAAAAACCAGCGGGCAACCTGTCTGGTCAATCCACGTGCCGGTTATGAAACCGAACTGGTCTATGTCAAAACCAAAAAACCAAAAAGTATTGCAGTGATTGGAGGAGGAGTTGCGGGTTTATCAGCAGCCACAGTCGCTGCCAGCCGTGGCCATGATGTGACGCTATTTGAAGCCAGTCACGAAGTAGGCGGGCAGTTTAACCTGGCTAAAGTGATTCCGGGGAAAGAGGAATTTCACGAAACAATTCGCTATTTTAAGGTGCAACTGGAAAAAACCGGAGTAGATGTACGTTTAAATACGCGGGTAAACCGCGAGCAGTTGGAGCGTGAAGGTTTTGATGAAGTGATTGTGGCTACAGGTGTCGTGCCACGTGCCTTGAATATCGAAGGCAGTCAGGCACCACAAGTCTTGTCTTATGCAGAAGTGCTACGTGGAGCACCTGTCGGTGATCGTGTTGCGGTCATTGGCGCAGGCGGGATCGGTTTTGATGTGTCCGAGTTTTTATTAAAGCCACCGCATCAGATACAGCCGCAACCCGTAAATGAATGGAAGCGAGAGTGGGGTGTA
Organism: Acinetobacter sp. SFD; assembly: GCF_001647575.1. NCBI lineage: Bacteria > Pseudomonadati > Pseudomonadota > Gammaproteobacteria > Moraxellales > Moraxellaceae > Acinetobacter > Acinetobacter sp. SFD. The sequence goes on along the minus strand of NZ_LSZJ01000011.1, from coordinate 117,640 downwards.
GATTCCCAACCAGATTATGTGACTGAAGGCGGGTTACAGCGAGCTGAAGTAGAACCTCCGGTACGGGAAATTTATCTGTTACAGCGTAAAAAAACAACACTTGGTGCAGGGCTGGGCAAGACTTCAGGGTGGGTACATCGTGCCCAGTTAAAAAAACATGCAGTACGTATGTTGCGCGGTGTGCAATATAAATCTGTTACCGATGAAGGTTTATGGATTGAGGTCGATGGCCATGCTCAATTATTGCGTGTGGATAGTATTGTGGTATGTGCAGGCCAAGAATCGGTGAAGGATCTGATGCCGCTTAACGGGGAAAATACCTTGGCGCAGTATCATATTATTGGCGGTGCAAAACTGGCAGCTGAACTGGATGCCAAGCGTGCTATTCGTGAAGGAGCGGAATTGGCAGCAAAATTGTAGCGATTTGATGAAACTATATCCAGTTGATTGCATTCACTGTAATTTTCACTTGTCAGTCGGATAAAAGCTCCGTATTATTGCGCACATGGAAGCGTGGCAGAGCGGTTTAATGCACCGGTCTTGAAAACCGACGAGGGTGTGAGTCCTCCGTGAGTTCGAATCTCACCGCTTCCGCCAAATTTTAAAAACCCCAGTCGAAAGATTGGGGTTTTTTATTACTTTAAGATTTTAATAGAATGCTGGAAAATAAACGGGATTCGAAGAAAACCACCATTTAAAAAATCAATAATTTATAAATAGATATTTTTCAAGCATGTACTTCAATCTTGATCAGAGCCAAAGCAATTCTTTCCACATGTTGGTAAGCCGGCTGCTCTAGCTCTTCACCAAAGATATCCGGGTCAATTTCTTCATAGGACCAGATTATATTTTGATGCTGTTTCATCGAATCTTTAAGATGCTGCAAAAATAGATTGCCATGTTCAGTCACGGTCACACCGGTATATAGGAATAAACGTCCACCAGAATTCAGCCGTTGTATACCTTCTTTTATAATCCTGAATGATAAATCACAGCCATCCAGTTTATTACCGCCATGCCGGTATTGACGTTGATCTGGATCAATTAAATACGGCGGATTAGCAAAAATTAAGTCAAAATTCCCCTCAAGATTGGAAAATAAATTACTTTGAACCGGATGAATATGATTTAAGCCGGCAAAACTGATATTAATCTGGCTATAGAGCAAAGCTTTGGGATTCAGATCAGCAACCATGATTTCATTATTATCTGGAAAATGTCTGGCGAGGCTGATCGCAGCTGCTGACGTACCACAGCATATTTCTACGGCCCGTTTAAAAGGATGAGGCTGAGTGGCTAGATATTGCTTAAGATGATAGACAAAGCGATAAGTATCCGGACCAAAAAATACTGCATCCTGCTGAGTGGTGGGAAAAGCAGAATGAATAAAGAGTTCATTATCAAGTGAAGAAACCCGAACCTGACTCAAGTATTGGCCTTGCTGTAGCTGTAGAAGTTGATGTTCTTGCAATAATTCAAACAGGACGGGATCAAGATCAGTTTTCTTGAAACCTAGATTCCAGCCAAAGATATCCTGAAGGGTTCTATGCTTATAAATTTCATTCTTTTTTCGCTCCAGAATTCGCTGATGTGAAAGCGGGGTAATGGTTGTAAAGTGATAATCTTGTTCTTTTAAAAAGGCTAATAAATAAAGCAAAGCTTGTTGTTGGCTGTTTTGAATCTCTAAAATCTGGTTCATACTGATATGCTCTTCTATTTATTTAACCTAGATGAAAAGGTCAATTCACTTTATGCCTATAAAAGACAATATCAAACTAGTCATGAATGATCAAAGCTATACAGCGTTTGATTTCCTGGAAATAGATCAGTTTATATTCACCTAAATAGTGCTGTGGTTAGGTAAAAATGTGATGAGAATTGGTTGGATTTGTATAGGTAGTAGGCATAATTTTCTTAGTGAGGAAACCTTATAATGATTCTGCGAACTTATATTTCTTATTCATTATTCTATGTATAAAAAAGGCTATTCATCAAAATGATCAATAGCCTTTGTAGAGGGAGCCTTATTAAAAGCTTAGTTTGGTACTTCAGGTAAGTCAAACCAGATGACTTGCGCATCTTCACTTGCTTTAATTTCGGAGTCTTCCAGAAAAGCAATTGCACCACCCGCCTTAACTGTATGTTCTGCAATCTCGACAGTACCAGAAACCACATGTACATAATTAATATGCTGGGTTGCTTTGACTTCCAGGCTCTGGCCTCGCTGAATTACCGCAGTTTTGACTTCGGCATTCTGACGAATATGCATCGGTGCATTGTCATTTGGACCACAAATCAAATGCCACTGGTTGGGTTGCTCATGGGGATCCAGACGGATTTGCTGATAGTTCGGCTTGGCATCACGTTCATTGGGAATAATCCAGATCTGTAACAGATGGACCTGTTCATCACCCTGGTTCATTTCACTATGTCGTACACCTGTTCCGGCGCTCATGAGTTGCCATTCACCCGCAGAGATTCCGCCATGATTGCCCATGCTGTCCTGATGGGTAATGGTTCCCTTCAGCACACAGGTCAGGATTTCCATATTGTCATGCGGATGTGTGCCAAAACCCTGATGTGCATCAATTAAATCATCATTAATCACGCGTAAGGCACTGACTCCCATGTAGTTCGGATTATACCAGTTACCAAATGAGAAGCTGTGTTTAGACTCCAGCCAGCCCATTTTTACATGACCACGATTTTCACTCGGATGTAGAAAAGCTTTCATGATTTAATCTCGATATTATTTTGAACTTGAGATCATCATACTGTCGTTTTAAAGCTGAAAAAATCTCAAATAGGCGACAGATCATTGCATTTTTGCAACGACACAGCTCAAAGCAAAAACTCAGGAATAAAAAAGCCCGCTCAAAAGCAGGCTATTCTATTTTAACCGGTAGAGAGGTCATTATTCTAGGAAACGGACCGTCACACCAGATTTCACTTTACGGCCTAAGTCATTGGCATCCCAGTTGGTTAGACGGATACAGCCATGCGATGCAGTTTTAGAAATTGCAGACGGGTTTGGCGTACCGTGAATACCAAAGGATTTTTTACTTAAACCAATCCAGATATTGCCGACCGGACCATTTGGACCAGGTGGTAAAGATAACGGTTTCTTGTTATTGCCCTGAACAAAGTTGCTTGGTGAGTAGCTATACCATGGGTTTGGAGCTACTCCAGTCACTTTATAAGTACCGGTAGGAGATGGAGTGTCCGAACTACCAATAGTGGCAGGGAAAGAGCCGATCATCTGGTTACGGTTATTAAATAAATATAACTGTTTGGCACCTTTATGCGCCACAATTAAATGGATGTCTTCAGGAACTTCGTTACGGATATTGGCAACAATCAGTTTTTCCCCGGCTTTTTTAAAGGTCGCTTTCGGATTTAACTTTTTCAAAAAGTCTTCATCCATATGGAACTTTTCGCCCAACATTTCAGATACACGGGTGTAATACAGGCCTTTCATTTTAGCCTGCAAGGCGTAATCATGCGGAATAGACTGGGCATATGGACCTTTCAGGTCATCCTCAGTGATGGTGTATTCAACAAAGGCAGGTTTAGAGCCCTGTTTTGCTACCAGCGCATCCCAGGTTTCTTTAGTCAGTGTGCCAGTAGGCTTGATGCCGTTCATTTGCTGGAAAGAAGCAATCGCTTTCAGCGTATTTTTACCGCTGGTACCATCAATTGCACCTGGAGAAGCATGTGCATTATTCAGCATGACATGAGCACGTGCATAGACAGGAAATTGACCTTTACCGATATTTTCATACCATTCCGCATTATTAAGACCGTCTAAGGTCCAGGAAGCTTTGGCTGCAGCCGAGCTGGCTGGAGTTTTACTGGTTGGAGCGGCGCCAATATCAGCAGTCTGGTCTTCAGTATTTTGTAGTACATTCAGAGCGTCAGAAGCTTTCTTCAGGTCTTGTTGTTCTTGGGCAGTAATTCTGGTTTCAGCCTGGGCTGCCGAAGCTTCAGTCGCCAAAGGATCAATCGGATCCTGTACTGAAACATCAGTTACTACTTGGGGGTTTAATGGTTGTTCAGCAGTAGACGCAGCGAAAACAGTACCTGCGAAAATGCAACCTAGACTCACAGCGAGCATTGTGCGAACGAACATGTAACTCAACCTTAAAATATTTCTTAACTATGTGAAAAAACACTATAAGTATTACAGAAAAAATGTGGAGATGCAGTAGTTGTTTTGTGTAATTGATCACATTTGATCACGACATATGATCGGTTTTAAAAGTCGGCAGAAGTTATTAAAACTGTAGCCTTTTTGCTATGATGTCGGCAATGTCAAAGAAAGATGGGAATGTGAATGACGACCTTAAAAAATGATCGTTTTCTGCGCGCACTGTTGCGTGAGCCTGTAGATGCTACACCCGTATGGATGATGCGTCAGGCTGGCCGTTATTTACCAGAATATCGTGAAACACGTGCCAAAGCTGGAGATTTCCTGTCTCTTTGCAAAAATACAGAATTTGCCTGTGAAGTGACCTTACAGCCTTTGCGCCGTTATGATCTGGATGCTGCGATTTTATTCTCAGATATCTTGACGGTTCCGGACGCTCTGGGATTGGGACTGTATTTTGAAGCCGGGGAGGGTCCTAAGTTTCATAAAACTGTACGTACCGAGCAGGATGTCGCAAACCTGCCTGCATTTAATGCCAAGTCCGATCTCGACTATGTGATGAATGCAGTTTCGACCATTCGTTCAGCCTTGGGTGGTCAGGTGCCTCTGATTGGTTTCTCGGGAAGCCCTTGGACTTTAGCGACATATATGGTCGAAGGCGGTTCAAGCAAAGATTTCCGGTTTACCAAACAGATGATGTATGCGCAGCCTGAAGTTTTGCATGCTTTACTGGACCGTCTGGCTGATGCAGTCACTGAGTATTTGAATGCGCAGATTGATGCGGGTGCGCAAGCGGTACAGATCTTTGATAGTTGGGGTGGGGCATTAGCACATCGTGAGTATATCGAGTTCTCGCTGAACTATATGCAGAAGATTGTCGCTGGCCTGCAACGTGAGAAAGACGGTCGCAAGATTCCGGTGATTCTGTTTACCAAAGGTGGTGGTCAGTGGCTGGAACCGATGGTTACCACAGGTGCAGATGCATTTGGACTGGACTGGACGACACCATTGAATGTTGCTCGTCAGACCATTGCTGGACGTGCAGCACTTCAGGGTAATCTGGATCCTGCCACTTTATATGGTTCATCAGAAACCATCATGAAAGCGACCAAAGCCATGCTGGACGATGCCTATGCCAATGGGGAAAAAACCGGTTATGTCGCCAATCTGGGGCATGGTATTACCCAATGGGTCGATCCGGCCAAGCCTAAGGTATTTATTGATACCGTACATGAGTACAGTGCTAAATATTTTTAGGATGTGAACTTTGATTGACCTACTTAAATCAGGGTTTGAATTTACCTATAAGGCAGCTTCGGCTGCCTTATTTGGGATTTTACTCCTGCTGGCTTTTGCGCTGACCGCTTCTATGGGCAGTGATCGTTTTTTTGGTTTTTACCGCTATGACTATTTACTGTTTTTTGCCCTGATCATTCAGGTATTGCTGCTCTATACCAAACTTGAATCCTGGGCTGAAGCTAAAGTCATTGCCCTGTTTCATTTCATGGCTATGGTCATGGAAATTTTTCTGACCCATCCAGCAATTGCATCTTGGCATTATCCTCAACCTGCAGTCTTTAAAATTATGACTGTGCCTTTATTTGCCGGTTTTATGTATTCTGCAGTCGGCAGTTTTTTTGCCCGTTCTTTGCGCTTATATCAGGTGTCATTCGAAAAGTTACCGCGTTTTAGTCATATGCTGGCTCTGGCGGTCTTGTCTTATATCAACTTTATGAGCAAGTTTTTTATTCCCGACTATCGGGTGATTTTATTTGTCTGGAGCGTGGTCATGTTCTGGAAAACCAAAATCCGCTTTCAGCTGAATCAGCATGCTTTTCAGTTGCCGATGCTACCGGTACTGCTGATTCTGGCATTTGTTATTTGGATTGCCGAGAACATCAGCACCTTTTACCAGATCTGGCTCTATCCAAGCCAAGTAGAAAAATGGCATATGGTGGGGTGGGGCAAACTCGGGTCTTGGTATCTGTTGTTATTGCTGAGTCTGGTGTTGGTATTGAAAATCTTGGGACAGCGTAATTCGCAAGGCAATTGGACGCTCAAAGCGCAGTAAAATTATTCAGGTTATGTTTATGTAAAGCATGTATTTTTTCGATTGCGCCAAACTTGACTTATCGCTACTCTGCTCAGTATGTAATTTAAATTACATAATTAGAGTAATAACAAAGATTGCATGAGAATAATCGGAGAATAAATATGTTGAAAAAAATTATGCTCGCTGTGGTTTTGGCAACGGGTTCTGGTATGGCGATGGCGGATAACGATGTCGGTTGTGGTATCGGTAGTCAGGTCTGGGCGGGCCAGTCAGGCATTATTCCTAAGCTACTTGCAGGTACGACTAACGTTCTGTTTACGAATCAGTGGCTCGGGATTACTTTTGGTACTCTAGGATGTAGTCAAGGTGGTACTGTAACTGCTCAAGTGGTGACCTTTACCAATGAAAATGCTGAAGCACTGGCACGTGATATGGCGGTTGGCGAAGGTGAAAGCCTGAATGTACTGGCGGAACTACTTAATATCAAGTCTGAAGATAAAGCACGTTTCTTTAGCGTTTCCAAGCAAAATTTTTCTGAAATCTATTCTGCGCATAACCAGAATACCTTACAGGTTTTAAACACCTTACAAACTGTGATGGCCAAAGATGAAGTCTTAAAAGCTTACATCTGATTCATACCATAAAAACCCTGCTGTTCTGGCAGGGTTTTCTTATGATTAAAAGAAATTGATGAGAATAAGTTAACTGAATGAAATATGCGTTCTTTGTGCTGGGCCTCACATTCAGCCCTTTAAGTTTTTCCAGTGAAATTAATTCAGACATCCAGCATTATCTGGTTCAGGCCGAAACACAGCATCTGGACCAAAGCACTACCTGGCAACGTCTGATGTATGCCAATCCCAAAGGTCATAGCGAAGTAAGCTACTCAGGATATTTTCTGGCAGAACAGGGAAAAACCGATTTAAAAAAGGAAATGCAACATAACATTCAGGCTTTATTTTTGAGTGCAGAACCGAATCAGTCCGTGCGCTGTAAGTTTCCGGCACGAAGCAGCTGGTTAATGCAGCAACTGGATATTTCTGAACAGCAATTGCCTGCGGTCAGCTGTCCGGATTTGGAGAAATGGCTAGGCGAAGTCAAGCCTTATCAGGCGACCCTGATTTATGCCACGGATTTCATGGGCAATCCCAGCTCCATGTTTGGTCATACCTTGTTGCGTCTGGACCCTAAAGACCAGCAACAACTTAATCTGATTTCTTATGCCGTCAACTATGCTGCAACGGTTAATAGCAATGATAACTGGTCCTTTGCCTGGAAAGGACTAACCGGACAATATCCGGGTGAATATTCACTGATGCCGTATTACCGCAAGGTCAAAGAGTATGGTGACTTCGAAAGCCGGGATTTATGGGAATACGAATTAAACTTAAGCCCGCAAGAAACCAGATTTCTGGTACAGCATCTTTGGGAAATGCAAAATGTAAGTTTCCCTTATTATTTTATCAACGATAATTGCTCCTATCGTTTACTCGGGTTGTTTGATCTGGTTCGTCCCGAGTTAAATCTACAGAAACAGTTTAATTCGACTGCAATTCCGATTGAAACGCTGAAAGTCGTAGAACAACAGGGCCTGGTTAAGCAGAAAGTTTATCGTCCGGCGCTTGAGACTCAATTGCTGGCTCAGTCCAGACAGCATGGCAAAGTTCTGGCAAAAAGTGCACATCAGTTAGCTTATGCAGAAGCAGACACAATGCCTTCAATCTTGCAAGATTATCCGGCAGAGGATCAGGCCAAAATTCTGGAAATGGCCTATGATCATTTATATCTGGATTTCCTCCGGCAGAAAGTCGATGAATCATTTTCCCAGCCACGTTTCCGCAAGCTATTGGGTTTAAGAAGTCAGCTGAATGTCGAGAAACAGCGTAAAGTACCGGAACGTCCAAAAATAGATCCGGTACAAAGCCATCATGCACGCAATATCAGTATTCAGGCCGGACAGGTTCAGGGTGAATCTTTTGTCCAGCTTGGCCATCGGCAAGCCTATCATGATCTTATTGATCCGCAAGGCGGTTTTCGAACCGGCACACAACTGCTGTTTCTAGATGGGGCTTTGCAATATCGTGACAGTGAACTCAAACTGGAGCATCTGGATCTATTGACTGTCAACTCCTATAACCCGATCAATCCGTTTAATACACCCTTGTCCTGGGGTTTTAATCTGGGTTGGCAACAGGAAGCATTAGATGCGCATGGCCAATTTAGTGAAAATGAACAACATGGCGTTGCCAGCTTAAAAACTCAGGTTGGCTATAGCTGGGCAAATGCCAGCCGTGAACATCTATGTTATGCACAAATGCAAACTCAGCTACAGGCAGGCAAGGCACTCGATCAGGGCTGGCGCGTAGGTGCTGGTCCCACCGTGGGTTGTCAGAATATCTGGAGCGATCATATGAACAGTCTGGTACAGGTAGAGCTGCCGTATTGGGAGGATTCGCATCACTGGCACCTGAAATTGAATACCCAGCTCCAATATGCGTTCAATCCACAACATGCGCTTCGGCTGTCTTGGACGTATCAGCAACAGCAATCCAAAGACTGGGATCAATGGAGCCTTGGCTTGATACGGTATTTTTAAAATAGGTTAAAATAGATTTAAACTATTCATCAATCCTTGGTTCTCCATAAGGCTGTCTTTGCGCTTGCCCTTGTCTTGTATAGAGAGTGGCTTGGTCTGATACAAATAATCTGATCAATATTTTAGGAAAAATACCTGATATTTGTTATATTTGTCACATAATGTGAGTGCAAATTTCAGAGTTTTGGGGAACAGGCAGTATGGATAATGAATGCATGGCAAGGTTGGCCGAGCAGTGGAAACAGATCTGTCAAAATTATTCATCAGATAATTTATTGCATGCCTTTCAGTTTATTCAAGACCACTCCCTGATTCTGGTTGAAGAGTTCTATAAAAACATGCTTATCGAAAAGGAATCTGCAGAATTCTTTTCCGATGACCTGATTCAGAAGCGCTTGCGTGACACCTTGAATGCCTGGTTACTTGAAAGCTTTAGTGTAGGAATTAATAAACGTTATGCTGATGCCGTACAGAAACAGGCATTGGTGGGGCATGTGCATGCACGTGTCGGGATTCCATCCTGGTTGATCATGCGCGGTGTACGTGAAATTGAACGTAAAATGTTTGAACTGCTGGATGAAAATCCTGAACAGGGTATGTTGACCACCTGCAGTTATATTATCCAAATTATGGGCTTTGCCACAGAAATAATGTGCCGATCCTATGAAGCCAAAACAGCCCTGAACCAGGAAATCAAACACAGCTATCGTGTTTTTTCAGCAATGCAGGATGTGGCCGTACAAAAAGATAAACAGCGCAGCTCACTGCTGGACTGGGAAAATGAACTCATGTTCAAGGTCTTTTCCGAGCATGAGAAATTGAATCATCCGATGTTGTCCAAGTCGGAGTTCGGTTTATGGTTTGTCCATAAAGCCTCTTATGCTTTTACCGGTTCTGATCAGGTCGATTTAATCATTGAGCGGATTTATCAGGTTGATGAACTCAATCAAGATATTATGAACTGTACGGATAAGAATAATATGCTGGGGTTGATCCAGAAAATCCGGAATCTGAATCGTGAAATTCAGCTATTGGTAGATCAGTTATTTCAGGTCGCCGAGTATATTGAATCAGGCAATGATTCCTTGACTCAATTACTGAATCGTCGTTATTTGAATACGATTATTTCACGTGAAATCACTTTTTCTCGCAAGAATCATACCCCCTTGTCTTTACTTGCCATTGATGCCGACTATTTCAAAAGTATCAATGACAAATTCGGGCATGCTGCAGGTGACCTGGCCTTGAAGTTTCTGGCCGAAGGCTTGCAAAAATACAGTCAGGGCAGTGATTATGTTTTCCGGATCGGCGGTGAAGAATTTTTGCTGTTACTGGTGGATACTGATGAAAAACGCGCCCTGAATATCGCAGAAAGTATTCGTAAATATATTGAAAACGGCATGATTAATTCGGTACAAGGCCATCAATTTAAATTTACCGTCAGTATTGGGTGTGCCCTCTATGATGGACATCCGGATTATCAGCGCTTCCTGAACGCGGCAGATTCTGCCTTGTATATGGCGAAGAATAACGGGCGTAACAGAGTATATATGGCTCATCAGTCCGTAAACCTGGCCGTACAGCCACTTTCAGTCTAAATTATACGCATTATCCAGTTAGAGACCTCTGCTCTATATATTCCTGAAATTTCTGTTTTTGCTCAAGATATGCTGGATGGGTTTTGGCTTCATCCCATTTCTGTTTAAAAATTTCGGCAGCAGCGGCTTTAACCGGATCTTCCTGATGGCGTGGCAGCTCTAAACGGCTATGTGCGCCACTCAAGCCTTTTTTATCTTCTGGAACTGGACCATCGTATTTTTTGCCACCTTTATGGTTGGCATAACGACGCGCACGGGTAAAACCCATCTGTAAAAACTTGCGTGCCATGTCTGCCCCGATAAAATCTTCTTGTTTCAAATATTCTAGGAAAAGCTGGTAGATCTTGTCACTGCTGGCTTGGGCTTTGTCTGCATCGGCAAAGCGCCAGTGCGGCAGGATTTCCGATTTGTAAGGTTCGACCAGTAACACGCCTTGTTCACCACGGCCAATCCGGTACAGTTCTGGTCGTTTGCGGAAATTAATTTTTTTAAAGTCCAGGCTATAGTCAAAACTGTTTGAATAAATACGTGAAGTGCGTTTAAGAGGATCGGGCTGCTTCTTGCTCATGGTAACTTCCAGTATTTGCATACCTGAATCATGCAATCATCTAACAGCAAAATCTGTATTTAAACATGACAGAAAATGTAGTTTAGCAATCCGCAATAGAGGATATGAAACGACTGATTTTCATTTTTTATTTATAAAAGTAAAAGAAAGATTCAGATCATATGCTGAGAAAGTTTTTAGCTAAACAAGCGTTATGCAAAGAATTTCAAAAATGAGAAAGGCCTAAAGAATATTAAAACAGTTAAGAAATTTATTACGAAACTCCTTAACTGTTGAGGAAAATAAAGTGCGAAAAAGCCTTTTAACATTCCACTACTACATAATACTTTTTAACAGCTTCAACCACTTCAAAAGTGCCGATAAAACCAGGAGGAATAATACCGGCTTCACCTGCCTTAATTTCAACAAATGACTGTTTTTGAGTGTCATGTAAACGTACGATGCCTTCAATGACCTGAAAAAATTCCTGTTTATTCTCGGTAAATACAATATTCCAGGCACCAATTTCACATTGCCAGATGCCGCAGTCCATATGAGGATGCTGATAGGCACTCTGAGTCAGACGTTTAGGATTGGCTTTGACCAGACGATCTGGTCGTGGATAATCGACACTTTCCTTCGCCTGACTTAAACCCTGACCCGCAATCCAGATAGATGACATTTTGGTAGCCTCGTCGTGATAAAAAAGCCCCAATATCAATTGAGGCTTCCACTTATGAATTTATTAAAAATTTTCTGGAACTGCACTTAAAAATTCACGACGTGTTTCTTTATCGGTTTTAAAATCCCCAATAAACGATACCGTACGAGTAGTTGATTCCTGCTTGCCTACACCACGCATCATCATACACATATGTGCAGAATCAATCATGACTGCAACACCGCGTGCTTTGGTGACTTCAGCCACTGCTTCTGCAATTTGCTGGGTTAGATTTTCCTGGATTTGCAAACGGCGCGCAAACATTTCTGTAATGCGGGCAAATTTGGATAAACCTAAAACATGGCCTTCCGGTAAATAGGCGATATGCACGCGGCCATAAAATGGCAATAAGTGATGTTCACAGAGCGAATAAAATTCGATGTTTTTGACCAGTACCATTTCACGGTTATCAGAAGGGAAGACCGCCTTGTTGGTTACTTCCTCAAGTGTCTGGCTATAACCCGATGTTAAATATGAAAATGCTTTCGCAGCGCGCACTGGCGTATCTTTGAGACCAGGGCGATTGAGATCTTCGCCAACGGCAGTAAGAATGTTTGCGTAGGATTGCTGCATAGTCATATGACGTATTCACTTAAACTGAGAATGAACAAGGACGGCATTGTAGCAGAAAACTTTTACAATGCCTTGTTTTGGAGCTAAAACCGTTTATTGTTTGAACTTTGGATTCTTTTCCGCACGTTTCAGCAGAACCAGTACCGCACCAGTACCGCCCTGTTTTTCAGGGGCACTGACAAAGGCCAAAACGTCACGATGCTGACGCAGCCAGCCGTTGACATAGGTTTTTAAAATCGCTTCTGGGCCTTTGCCATGTACGATCTTAATCACGTTTTGATTTTCATCTTTGGCGATCTGGATAATCTGCAGCACGGCTTGCCGGGCTTCTTCTACGGTACAGCCATGCAGATCCACAGCTTCAAACCAGCGCAAGTTGCCGGCTTTTAAGTCTTCAAAAACTTTATGTTGCAAGGTCGCAATACGATAGCTCAAGTTGGCCTGACTGCCGACCGGATTCAGCATGGCTTGAGTATCTGAAAGAACGGTTTCATCGGTGTGCATTGGACCTTCGGCAGCGGCACGCTTTGCCAGAATTTGTGCATCCGGCTTTTTCTTGGCAGATTTTTCAATTTTGGCAGTATTGCCGGCATCGATTTTTTGTACGCCTTGCATTTGTTTACGAAACAGGTCGAGGTCTTCAGCCTGTTCTTGCTCCGCTGTTTTCACGACAGGGGCAACAGGTTCAGCCTTAGGCTGACTAATTTGCTTTTTTAAATCTTTCAGTAAGTTGTACTGATCTTTAGAAAGCGAAGAATCATGTTTGCTCATAATCTGAAAATGGGGAGAGAAACGGAATTTAATAGAATTATAGTCTTAAATGGCTGAAAGGAGAAATGAAATGCGTTTATAACCACATAACATAAAAATTGGACTTTAAAATAGCGGCACATTTTTACAATCAAAAGCCGAATCCGCTGTAAATAAAAGATGTTTCGTGATTTTTCTGATTTGATCACTTAAAAAGTTGCTTCTATGGAATATCTCTTTTTAAATATAAGATAATATAATCGCGAAAATAAAAAATGAATTATTCAGGCAGCTGTTTATGCGGCAAGGTAAAATTTAGGGTTAATACAGACATTCATAGCATGTATCACTGTCATTGCAGTTTGTGTCGGAAACAGAGTGGCACGGCCGCCAATGCAGCCACTTTAATTAATCAGCAATATTTTGAATGGACGTCAGTCACGTCCTCAATATCCTGTTATCAAAAAGAGACTGGCTTTCGCTCCCATTTTTGTCAGCGCTGCGGCTCACCCGTTCCCAATCAAGTAGGCACAACTGCATTGATATGGATTCCTTTAGGGTTGTTAGATAATGCACCAAAGATTCAGCAAAAATTAAGTTTTTGCCTGAGCTCTAAAATTACTTGGGCAGACGAAATCAAGGTGAATCAAAGCTATGCTGAACTGCCGGAGTTTGAAGAACTGCTATCTTATTTTGATCAGTAAAATGAAGTTTTCAGTTATAAAAATGCATAAGTCCGATATATATTCTTAATAAAAAGGAAATAAGAATATGTGGCAGCTTCAATATTTTTATAGCTTGAGTATTGTCGGCTTATTTTCGCTCATTTTATTCGATATCCAGTCAGCAAAATTATTCAGTCCAACATTGATTATTTTTATGTTCGCTGCAATGTTTGCAGGATTATATTTTAAGACCAAGGCTCAAAGTGCAGGGGCTCGTGTCGAGGCAGTACTTTGTCAATCTTCGCCTATTTTATTTCCACTCTCTTTAGTTCTGCTTAAAACAATTGCAATGTAATTTGAGTTTATCTGCTGTGAAACTTTGCTGAATAAAATTAAAAAGCCCAATTCTGAGATTGGGCTTTTTTAATGCTTAGGTGAGCATTTACATTTTAAACCGCTTCAGGCTCACCAAACAGATCGCGGAAAGCATGATCCGGATGTGGCTGTTTCATGAAGCTTTCACCGACCAAGAAGGCGTGAATATCATTTTCCTGCATCATGGCCACATCGGCAGGAGTTGCAATACCGCTTTCAGTCACCAGCAGGCGTGAAGGATCCAGTAATTTTTTCAAACGTAATGATGTGTTTAAATCGACATCAAAGGTTTTTAAATTACGGTTATTCACGCCGAGCAGACAACGATCAGAAAGCTTTAAAGCACGTGATAGTTCTTCTTCATCGTGAACTTCAACCAGTACATCCAGGTGATGTTCAAATGCAGTTTTGGACATTTCTTCTAACTGCTGGTCAGACAGACAAGCCACAATCAGTAAGATACAGTCTGCATGCAGGGCACGTGCTTCAATGACCCCATAAGGGTCGATCAGAAAGTCTTTACGCAGTGCAGGCAGATCACAATGTGAACGGGCGATCTGAATATTATCATCATGACCCTGGAAAAAGTCTACATCGGTCAGCACCGATAAACAGGCTGCGCCTACATCCTGGTACTGTGCCGCAATTTCCGCAGGGTTGAAGTTCTCGCGAATAATCCCCTTGGATGGTGAAGCTTTTTTAATTTCAGCAATCACACCCGGACGTTTCGACATTAAAGACTGTGCAAAACCACGTACAGGTGATGCACCCTGAGCCAGCTCCTCCAGATCTTTATAGCTTTTCTGCTTTAAACGCAGGGCAAATTCTTCTTTTTTACGGTCAACAATCTTGCCTAAAATTGTATTTGCAATATCCACCATGATCAAAATTCCTGACCGAATTAAGCTTCGTAATGTTTAATGGTTTTGGTAAATTCAGACAGCACACTCATTTTTTCAAGTGCCTGACCGCCGTAAATAATGTCATGTGCCAGCGCAACACCTTGCTTATAGCTGCTGGTTAAACCGGAGACATAAATACCCGCGCCGGCATTCAGCGCGATCATATTAGCGGCTTTATCACCGATGTCTGATTTTTTCTTGCCCAGTGCATCTTTGATTAAAGCCAGACTTTGCGCAGAATCTTCCACAATCAGTCCAGTCAGGGTTTGCGATTCAATATCGACCGATTCAGGAATAATTTCCCATTCCGTGACTTCGCCATTTTTCAGTTCAGCGACATGAGTTGAAGAGGCAATACTGATTTCATCCAGACCATCACGTGAATGTACTACCATCACATGTTCAGCACCAAGCTGTTTCATGACTTCGGCAATAGGACGGCAGAGTTCATTGGAAAATACACCAATGACTAAACGATTTACTCCGGCCGGATTCGTAAGCGGGCCAAGTAAGTTGAAAATGCTGCGAATCCCTAATTCTTTACGTGGGCCGATTGCATATTTCATGGCTTGATGATGATTAGGTGCAAACAGGAAGCCGACACCGACATCACGGATACAGCGCTCGGTCTGCTGCATATTCAGGTCCAGATTAATCCCGGCCTGTTCCAGTAAATCTGACGAACCTGATTTGGTCGAAACGCCGCGGTTACCATGTTTGGCAATGGTTGCGCCCGCTGCTGCAATTACAAATGCCGAAGCAGTAGAGACATTAAACAGGTTCTGGCCATCACCGCCTGTACCGACGATATCGACCAGATAAGGAATGTCACTGACATCAATTTTGGTGGCAAGTTCACGCATGACACGTGCAGCTGCAGTAATCTCATCAATGCTTTCGCCTTTAAGGCGTAAGCCCATCAGCAGGGCACCAATCTGGGCATCGGTCGCTTCACCTGACATGATGGCACGCATCACGTCTTGCATTTGATCCTGAGTCAGGTGAATGTTTTTAGTAATATTGCTTAAAGCTTGTTGAATATTCATAAGATGTTCTTAGGCATAAATTTCGAGAAAGTTTTTAAAGATTTGATGACCATGCTGGCTCAGAATCGATTCTGGATGGAACTGCACGCCTTCGACCGGCAATGTCTTATGTTTCACACCCATAATTTCTTCCATAGAGCCATCCGCTTCATTGGTCCAGCAGGTGACTTCCAGACATTCAGGCAAGGTAGCTTGATCAATCACCAGTGAATGATAGCGCGTTGCAGGAAATGGAGAAGGAAGATTGCTGAAAATCCCGGTATTACTGTGGTACATATCAGACAGACGGCCATGCATCACACGTTTGGCACGCACGATATCGCCGCCAAATGCCTGACCAATACTCTGGTGACCAAGACAAACGCCCAGTAAGGGAATTTTACCAGCAAAATGCTGAATTGCAGGAATAGAAATTCCTGCTTCACTTGGCGAGCACGGTCCAGGACCAATCACTAAATACTTGGGTTGCCATCGCTCTATATCTTCCAATGTCACGGCATCATTACGGACTACTTTTACTTCTTGATTCAGTTCGCCAAAATATTGGACGATGTTATAAGTAAAGGAGTCATAGTTGTCGACCATTAAAAGCATGAGCTTAACCTATTGAAATTAATGCACTTAACTGTGCTAAAGTTGTCCCGATCGTACTTTAATTCGCGCTTATTGCAAGCACTTGGGTAACACAACTAAATCATTGATTTCATTGTGTGAAAATAAAGCACGCTTCATCATAGCAAAAAATAGCCATATTCGGCGCAACAATTTCATCAAATTTGATGGCTTAGGAAGCCGATCTAAACAGAATGGAAATTATTGAATCATTATTTTAAGTAATAGACTTACCATTAGAAAGTTATAAGTATGATTAGTTTTAGAGTAGAACTTAAAAATTAAAAAGAAAGTTAAAAAAAGATTAAAATTTTTTGGTGAAAAAAACATCACTTGAATCAGACCGCGTGATATAAAATTTTATTTCAAAAGTATAGTTAAAGAAAATGCCTCAAAATAATCAGGTGATCCTAAGTCAATCCGGAAGTTTTCTTTACTGATATCTCATAAAAAATGCTTAATTCTTAGCTAAAACTAAATAAAAACTAAACAAAAGTTGAAAAAAGCAGCATATCCACTATAAAAAATTATGTTTCTAATACATTTTTATTCACCACTGCACTATTTAGGTGCGCTAAAAAATAAAGCTGAAATAAAATAAATGAAGAATGCTTGAATATAGTGCATTTAGTTTTGCAGCTAGTATAATAGCCGCAAAGTATTTTTATTAATTCATGAATTCTTATAAAGAATTCAAGATTTTATCTATACTTTTAAAAGTTGGTATGGTAATTGCTTAATAACTATCAACTGCTAACACGCACTTCACGGGTGCAACAAAAACATCGGAGCAAAATGAGCATGGCGAACAAGGTCCTTCAACTCATACAAGAAAGTGGCGCAAAATGGGTCGATTTTCGCTTTACTGATACCAAGGGTAAAGAGCAACACGTTACTTATCCAGCAGACAGTATTGATGAAGATACATTTGAAGACGGCAAAATGTTTGACGGTTCTTCAATTGCAGGTTGGAAAGGCATCGAAGCATCGGACATGATTTTACGTCCGGACGCGGAAACTGGTTTTATTGACCCGTTCTTTGCAGAGCCAACAGTTGTTGTAACTTGTGACGTAATCGAGCCATCTACTGGTCAAGGTTATGATCGTGATCCACGTTCGATTGCGCGCCGTGCAGAAGAATATTTGAAATCTACCGGTATCGGTGATACAGCATTCTTTGGCCCAGAACCAGAATTCTTCGTATTTGACGAAGTAAAATGGGAAATCGACATGTCTGGCGCGCGCCATACATTGATTGCTGAAGAAGCTGCATGGTCAACCAACAAAGATTATGAAGGCGGCAACTCTGGTCACCGTCCACGCGTAAAAGGCGGTTACTTCCCAGTTCCTCCTGTAGATTCTTCACATGACATGCGTGCTGATATGTGTGCGCGTATCGAAGACATTATGGGGCCAGGTCGTGTAGAAGTGCATCACCACGAAGTTGCTTCTTGCCAGTTAGAAATTGGTGTGAGCTTCAATACTATGGTGCGTAAAGCAGATGAAGTTCAACAGTTCAAATATGCAGTTTGGAACGTTGCACATCAATATGCAAAAACTGCAACCTTTATGCCTAAACCAATGGTGGGTGATAATGGTTCTGGTATGCACGTGCATATGTCGATCTCTAAAGATGGCAAGAACCTGTTTGCTGGTGATGAATATGCAGGCCTTTCAGAAATGGCGTTGTACTTCATCGGTGGTGTAATTAAACATGCGCGTTCTTTGAATGCGATCACTAACCCTTCTACAAACTCGTACAAGCGTTTAGTACCGCACTTTGAAGCACCGATTATGCTTGCTTACTCAGCACGTAACCGTTCTGCGTCTATCCGTATTCCTTACGTATCTAGCCCGAAAGGCAAGCGTATTGAAGCACGTTTCCCAGATCCAATGATGAACCCGTACCTAGGTTTCGCAGCATTGCTAATGGCGGGTATCGACGGTATTCAAAACAAGATTCATCCAGGTGAAGCTGCTGACAAGAACTTGTACGATCTTCCACCGGAAGAAGAAGCAAAAATCCCTACAGTGGCGCACAGCCTGGATATGGCTCTTGATGCGCTTAAAGCGGACCAAGATTACCTGCTTAAAGGTGGTGTGTTCACCAAAGAAATGCTTGATGCATACATCGAGCTTAAAACTGAAGAAGTTCGTCGTCTGAACACGACTACTCATCCAGTTGAATTTGAAATGTACTACAGCTTGTAATTCTTTCCGAATTAAAGCGAAGAAAACCCGCGCATGTCGCGGGTTTTTTTGTATCATCTGTTTATAATTTTAAATGATTGATGGGCTTAAATGGCACAACGTAAAAAGCACACCAGCTTTTATCCATGGATTGATCCAAAAGATCATGACAAAGGTTTCAAACTGAATTTCTCTGAAGTGACTTATGTTGAAGTGGGGCGGACTCCCGAGGGTTATAAGCAGGCTCAATTCGTGGCACTGAAAAATCCGGAAATGGCACTGGATTATGCTTATCCAGAATCATTTTATTTGAGTGCTGAAGGTTTTATTTTAATTAAGACTCCGCAAGGCAAATATGAAATCATTGCAAAAACAGATAACTGTTAACAATGAATAGTCGTTCTAGAAATCAAAATCCGCGTGTGTTGCGGTCAGCTCTGCCGGCTGAGTTAAAACCGTGGCTGTATGCCTCAGGTTCGCTTACGCAGCAATTGACCGATTTGGCGCAGGGACAATTTCATGTCGAGCCAATTCAAGAGCATTTTCAGCGTTTAAGCTTTGCCAATGCCAAATGGATGCAGATGTCACCTCAGCATACTTCCTGGGTGCGTGAAAGTTATCTCTATGGTTCGGAACAATCTCCTTGGGTGAAAGCCAAAAGTATTTTTCCAATTTTAAGCCTGCAAAAAAAAGCCCGAATTTTTCAGCATATTGGCACCAAACCGATTGGCTGGTTTCTGTTTCAACGTACCAATCCACTATGCGAGCGCCGGGTGGTACTTTTAGATGAGGGCTGGACCCGTCAGAGCTGCTATACTTGGCACGGCTGTAAATTTATCGTACAAGAAACATTTTTACCGGCATTTGAACACTTTATACAAAATTCACAGGCTTGATTTTTATGGCAACCGCACAAGCAATCACCTGGCGTGAGCGTCTTAGCGCCTATTATTATCTTTGTCGTTTTGATAAACCGATTGGCACTGAACTGGTCTTTTGGCCCACCATGTGGGCGCTGTGGATTGCTGCTCAGGGCATGCCACGCATTGAAATTTTAATTCCCATGATTTTGGGGGTGATTTTTATGCGGGCAGCAGGTTGTGCCATTAATGATTTTGCTGACCGTAAAGTCGATGCACATGTAGAGCGTACTAAAAACCGTCCGTTAGCGACCGGAGTTATCAGTGCCAAAGAAGCCGTGATGGTATTTCTGGTTTTGGTGGCTGCCAGTGCCTGCCTGCTTCTTTTCCTGCCGATTGAAACCTTTTACTGGTCATTCGGGGCTTTGTTTTTAGCGTTTATTTATCCTTTTATGAAGCGCTATACCCATTTACCTCAAGTCTTTTTGGGTGCAGCATTTTCCTGGTCGATTCCGATGGCCTATACTGCAGTCGGGCAAACGCCGGATTTAACCTGCTGGCTTCTATATTTTGGTAATCTGGCCTGGACCGTCGCCTATGATACCCAATATGCAATTGCAGATCGTGAATACGATTTGAAAATTGGGGTAAAATCGACAGCGATCTTATTTGGTCAGCACGATATTCAGATCATTAGTGCATTGCAGGTAAGTAGTATTTTATTGATAGGTGCTGCATTATGGCTAGAAAATTTACTGGTTCCATTTGGTCTGGCTGCACTAATTGTTGTTGCTCTTGATTTTATTTACCAATGGTTTAAAACTCGAGATAAAAATCCACAGCTGTGTTTCTGGGCGTTTAGGCATAACCGCTGGATTGGATTCATAATCTTTGCTGGAATTTTTCTGGCTCTTTGGTACTAACCGTCTATCGGCTAATAACAAAAGCGTCCTATAAGGATGCTTTTTTTTATGCTTAATTTTGAGTGATCTCGATAAAAAGAGATAGGGAATAACAATAAAAGGATAGAAATATGCAGAACAGTTATAAGAAATTGATGTTGGGCGTACTGTGTTCTTCGGTACTGTTTTTATCTGCGTGTGGAGATGATGATAAAGATGATTTCTTTGTTGCACAGCCCAAGGTTTTTCTAAGTGAGCAAGCATATACCCAAGATGTGATGTCTCAAGCCTCAAGTATCAGGGTAATGCGTTATAACATGCCTAACGTACAAGAAAAAACTGCAGAAGCTACCGCGTTGGTGATCTATCCTAAAACCCCGCAACCAAGAGATGGTTGGCGGGTTGTTGTATGGGAGCATGGCACGGTGGGTAGTGGAGATAGTTGCGCACCGAGTCGAAATAGCTTTAATCCACGTTTTAAGGCTATGGCAGAAAGTTTACTTGCGAAAGGCTATGTCATTGTCGCACCTGATTATGAGGGGCTAGGTACAGAGGGTATTCATCCTTATTTGCATTTAAAAAGTGCGGCGCAGTCTGCAATTTATGCAGTGAAAGGGTTTAAGCAGCAACAAGGAAATAAGTTTAATGGGGCCTGGGTTTCTGTGGGACAATCCCAAGGAGGGCATGCTTCGCTTGCGACTGCAGAGTTTGCAGGGAATGATCCAAATTATAAAGCAGCAGTTGCAGCAGCACCTGCATCTAGTCTGGGCTATATTATTGGTACAGTTGCACCGCAAGCTTTAAATAAATTGATTTTAGGTGAAGGAGCAGGTGCCGTTCAACCAGGAACTGCGAAAGCTGTTTATTCAGAACTTCTTGCCTATGCAGCTTATGTTGGTGTTGGAATAAAAGCCTATGAGCCAAATTTTGCTTATCAAGCTATCTTTGAAAGCACATCTGAGCTGGTTGCAGAACGTGCTGAAGGTACGACTGGTGAAAATGGTCTGTGTTTAGAAGATTTAATCACAGCTTTTAGTACGGATATGGATCAATGGTTACAGCAAAATCCTGGGAAAACAGTGGTGGACTATCCAGGGCTGACTGATAATTTTGATCAAAATTTATCTGTGAAAAATTTCTTAAGGGATAATCAGCCTGCTACCAAAAAAATAAATGTACCGGTAATGATTATTCAGGGTAAAGAAGATAGGGCAGTACCTTATGATGTTACAGATGCCTTGCAAAAGAATTTGGTGGCTTTGGGTACGGATGTGACTTTCCTAGGAGTTGATGGTGCATCACATACTCAAGCAATCGTTTTAAGGAATAGAGAGCTTGTAGAATTCATTGAAGAAAATATGCCAGCGAAGTAAAAATAAAAGCGAAGATATTAAAAGGAGCTACGGCTCCTTTTTTATTCTCGCATTTTCAAAATTTGAGCAAGAGCTTTAATTTGTTATAGTAGGGGCGAAAGTTAAATGATTGTAAAAATAGGTTTGTTATGTCTGAGCAGTCACAGCCCCGCAGTGTCAAAAAACTTTTGATCTTCGGTACGCTTGCCCTCTGTATTCCGGTATTTTTAATTAGTATGGCATTTCTCGCAGTAAATAGTGATGCTAAAAATCAGGAAAAATACAAGCAGCAGCAGGCAGATATGATTGCACGTATTGAAGCACGAGAGGCTGCTGAAAGGCTCAAAGCAGAGCAGGAAACTTTAGCAAATTCAACTCAAGCTGCATCTGAAAGTACAGTAACCGTTCCTTAACTTATCTTAAATCCCTTTGCAGTTGTCTAATAGTTGGAATCTGGGTATATCGAATCACGGTATATCCTGCTGCAATCAGCATTGCATCACGTTCAGCATCTTCCTGTTCTTTGCCAATATGACTCGGATCATCTAATTCAATAATCGCCACCACATTATATTCGCGATCCAGTACCACGAAGTCTGTAACTTTACGATTGAACTGATTGCGCATTTTGATCTGGTCATGCGTAATCAAGGCGCTAAACGCAACTTGGGCCAGAATATGATGATGAGGAAAGGCATCTTTTAGACGGGTAAACATCCTGCTTTCAAAAGCAGTAATCACACGTTTTGGATAGAATTTCTTTTGACGGGTAAACAGATGTGGGAAGAGCAGACAAACTAATGCAAAGGTTGCCAGGCAACCAATCACAAAAAATATAAACTGACTCAAATCAAACATAGATCACAGATAGAGAAAATAAAAAAACCCACTTCGCAATGAGTGGGTTTTTAGAATCCTGGCTCTCCCACCTGGGCTCGAACCAGGGACCTGCGGATTAACAGTCCGTCGCTCTACCGACTGAGCTATGGGAGAATAGATTGGCTCTCCAACCTGGGCTCGAACCAGGGACCTGCGGATTAACAGTCCGTCGCTCTACCGACTGAGCTATTGGAGAATCTGACAGCGATTATAGAGAGATTTGAAAAGGGGTCAAGGCACTTTTAGAAAAAAGCAGCATAAATTGAATCAAGTGTTTTAAAAATAGTCGAAAAGGTTTGTAGTTCAAACTGTTATGTTTATGTAAAGCGGTCCTAACCACAAAATCGCGATCAGCCTTAATTTTTATAAGCGAGCTGGAACATAAGCGATGAGTGGTTGATCGCCTATATAAATCAATATGATCTCAATTTTAAAAACACAGGTATAAAAAAACCCACTTCGCAATGAGTGGGTTTTTAGAATCCTGGCTCTCCCACCTGGGCTCGAACCAGGGACCTGCGGATTAACAGTCCGTCGCTCTACCGACTGAGCTATGGGAGAATAGATTGGCTCTCCAACCTGGGCTCGAACCAGGGACCTGCGGATTAACAGTCCGTCGCTCTACCGACTGAGCTATTGGAGAATCTGATCGGCATTTTAGGGAGGAATCGGCAGGTCGTCAATCAATTAATGTAAAGAAATGAATTGTTTGCTTTATAAATATTCATTTAGAGCCTAAAAATAAAAAAATCACCCAAAATGGGTGATTTTTTTAGCAAAGAAATAAAGAATTATTTCTCAACACCTGCAGGCTGGCCTGCATATTTCGCATTTGCATAATCCCAGTTCACCAGGCTTTCCAGGAAAGTAGAGATGTACTTAGGACGAGCATTGCGGTAGTCGATGTAGTAAGCGTGTTCCCAAACGTCAATCGTCAACACTGCAATTTTACCGTGCGCCATTGGCGTATCAGCATTTGAAGTTTTCATGATTGAAAGCTGGCCGTTTACTTCGTCAGCCACTAACCAAGCCCAACCTGAACCAAATTGAGTAGTTGCAGCAGCAGCAAATTCTTCAGCAAATTTTTCGTAAGAACCAAAAGCTTCGTCAATTTTTGCAGTCAAAGTACCAGTTGCTTTACCGCCACCGTTTTTAGCCATACAGTTCCAGTAGAATGTGTGGTTCCAAACTTGAGCCGCGTTATTGAACACACCTGCTTTAGAAGCATCACCAGCAGTTGCTGTAATAATTTCTTCTAGAGTTTTGCCTTCAAGCTCAGTACCAGCGATCAGGTTATTCAGGTTAACCACATAAGTGTTGTGGTGTTTGTCATGATGGTATTCTAAAGTTTCTTTGCTGATGTGTGGAGCAAGATCTTCGTAGCCGTAAGGTAATGCTGGTAAAGTAATGGTTGTCATGTTCTCAATTCCTTGCATTTTGCTGGGTTTTAACAATAAGTGGCGTTATTGTAATAGATAATCGGGCCGAAATGGGCATCGTGTATAAATAACAATACAGAATAAAGCCTGAAAATATATGAATAAAGCCACTGATCATAACCGTCAGTCGAATTAAATCGGATTGTTTAATTCGAAATAATCATACTCAATATTAAACTGTTCTGAAATAGCCTTGGCCAGGCGTTGCACACCGTATTTTTCAGTCGCATGATGGCCACAGGCATAATAGTGCACATTCAGTTCCTGAGCTTCATAAAAGGTCCGTTCAGACACTTCGCCCGAAATATAAGCATCACAGTCTTGTAGGGCCGCTTTTTGAATATAATCCTGCGCCCCGCCTGTACAGAAACCAACTTTTTGAATCAAGGATTTTTCTGCAGGCAAATGTAGTGCGTCAAAGCCGAGTCTTTCTGATACATAGGCTTTGAAACCTTCTGGAGTCAAGGACTGTTTTAAATAGCCAATATTGCCAATCGGATGTCGTTCGGTTGGATCGAGCTGTTCAATATTTTCCAGTTCAAGCAGATCTGCAATCGCGGCATTATTTCCTAAAACAGGGTGACTGTCTAAAGGAAGATGATATCCGACTAAAGAAATATCATTTTTAATCAGTGTTTTAATGCGTTTTCCACGCATTCCGGTAATTGGGTAAGCTTCACCTTTCCAGAAATATCCATGATGAACCAGCAGCAAGTCTGCACCTTGTTCAATTGCAGCTTCAATGGCACTCTGGGAAGCAGTCACAGCACAGAGGATTTTATTTACCTCGGGTCTGCCCTCAATCTGCAAGCCATTTGGTGCATAGTCCTTAAATTCACGGGTTACCAAGGTCTGGTCACACCAGTGAATAATATCGTTCAAATTCGCCATAAAAGTCCTGTTCGTTTAAAAGCTTGCCCATAGTTAGCTATGGGTCTGATTGTAACTAAAGCTGCACAAATCTCTGTGGATTTTTTTGTGTTTAGTTATGTATTTAGCATTACAATAGAATATAAATTACTTAGTCATCAACGAATTAAAATATTTTAGAGGATAATAACGTGCGCCGCACCTTTACATGGTTACCTTGGGTGTTACTGATTTTAGTCATTATCGGTTTTCTGGGGTGGCAACAACTCCAAAAACCAAAGGCACCAGTTGCGCCAGATGGCGTCAAAATGCCTGCTGAAAAAGTAGAGCCGTTGATTGATATTTCGCGCACAGGAGGCGTTGTCTCCTATAATGCTGCGGTTAAAGTGGCAGCACCGGCTGTGGTGAATATTTTTACCACTCAAAAAGTCAAGCAGCAGGCTCATCCTTTGCTGAGTGATCCAGTATTTCGTGAATTCTTTGGTGATCAGTTACCTGACCAGTATGGACAAAGCCCGAATGAAAACAGCTTGGGTTCTGGGGTGATTGTTCGTCCGGACGGTTATATCCTGACCAATAATCATGTGATCGCGCAGGCGGACCAGATTGTAGTGGCTTTGCAGGATGGCCGTCGTGCTGAAGCCAAGGTCGTCGGGACTGATCCGGATACAGACCTTGCCGTGATCAAGATCGAGCTGGATAAATTACCTGTGCTGCCATTTAAGCTCAGTGGTAACGAAGTCGGGGACGTTGTCCTGGCCATTGGTAACCCATTCGGTGTAGGTCAAACCGTCACTCAAGGAATTATTTCTGCCACAGGCCGTTCTGATCTGGGTATCAATACCTATGAAGATTTTATCCAGACCGATGCCGCCATCAACCCGGGTAACTCGGGTGGTGCACTGATTGATGTCGCCGGTAACTTAATTGGGGTGAATACCGCAATCTTCTCGCAGTCTGGTGGTTCGCTAGGGATCGGTTTTGCCATTCCGGCCAAAATCTGTCAGCAGGTATTGAATGCCATTCTGGAAGATGGCCGTGTCGTTCGTGGCTGGTTGGGGATTAGCTTGTTACCTGCCGAACGCGATGATGTGCTGCAACCTAAAGAAAAAGGTGTCACCGTCGCTGAGGTGCTACCAGATGGACCTGCTGCTAAGGCTGGAATCAAGCGTGGTGATAAAATTATCAAGGTGAATGAGGAAGAGATCAGCTCAGCCTCACATTTGATTAATTTTGTCGCCTTGCAAAAGCCGAACAGTACTATCCAGATTGAAATCGAGCGTGCAGGTAAACCGATGACGCTTGAAGTGGTAGTAACTGAACGTAAGGCACAAAATAGTGCTTCGCAATATATTCCTTTGCCAGGTCAGTAAATTTAAATAAAAAAATCCCTCTTGTTGAGGGATTTTTTTTTGGTTATCTTTTTATATTTAGATTACAAAACAAGAATATTTTATGTGATTTAAATCATTTAATTTCATTGAATAAAATTAAAAAGAGTACACAACAATGAGTTTTATGACTGCTGATCAAGCCAAAATATTATCTGATGTCGCAAATATAAATATTGAGATGTTCAAGCCACGTTTAGCGCAATTGATTGAAGATAATGCCAGACAGGGTAATACAGCGGTACTGACAGTTTTTCCCAAGCATCTGCCACTGGAAGAAATCCACCATCTTTCAGCGGAGTTGACAGAGCTGGGCTATAACGTACGCTTTGAGGTAGAGGAGTTCTATTACAGGTTCAATGTGTACTGGCTATAATTTTACCAACTGTTCAAAAATAGTCTTATTCAGGCATATATCTTGCTGTATTCATCTCATAGTTCAAATATGAGAGTTTTATGTCTTTGTTTATTCACTCTGCAGCACAGGCACATGCGCCTTATGTAGTGCTTTCCTCCGGCTTGGGCGGACATGCCAGCTTCTGGAATCCTCAAATTAAAGCCTTACAGCAAGATTTTCATGTGGTGACCTATGATCAGGAAGGTTGTCATTCGGATTCTGAACTCTTGCCAACGCCTTATTCCGTAGATCATATGGCCCGGCAAATCCTGGATTTATTGATCAATGAGGATATTTGTGAGTTTCATTTTATTGGACATGCGTTGGGTGGGCATATTGGCATGCAGCTCGCAACCTATCAGGCGGAGAAAAAATTTAGGTTGCTGAGTCTGACCATGCTGAATGCCTGGGGAGAACTGGACTCACATACCCAAAAATGTTTTCAGGCAAGGACTTCTTTATTGCTGAATAGTGGGGCAGAAGCCTATGTTCAGGCCCAAGCTTTATTTTTATATCCACCACACTGGATCTCAACACATATTGACCCATTAACCGAAGCAGAAAATAAGCAGCTCCTTGACTTTCCACCGATTCAAAATGTCTTGGCACGTATACAGGCGGTACAAGCTTTTCAACTAGAAGAAGTGCATCAGCAGGCACTCAAAAATGTTCCTGTACATCTGATTGCCAATCGGGATGATTTTCTGGTGCCATATCAACGTTCACAACAACTGCAGCAGTTATTGCCACATAGCCGCTTTAACCTGCTCGAAACGGGAGCACATGCTTCTACGGTGACTGAAACTGCTCTGATCAACCAAAATATACTGCATTTTTTAAAATCAGCTTGATATTTTTAGCCAATAAATCTGTTTATTTAAGTCAGACCTTGGGTCTGACTTTTTATTTTTTCTAATGAATCATTTTTATGGTATGAGCAGGAATTTTACTGCGAATTTATACAGGGTCTGCACACGCATGAATTTTTATAAATGCACTTGAATGAAACATAGTGAGCGAAATTGATTCATGGTTAAAAATATTTATTTTACTAAAAATTCAAAAAAATAAATATTAAGTTATTGAAATAAAATAAATAAATATAGTTGGCACACGGTTTGCAATGTTTATATTGTAGATGAGACTCCCGCAGTGGATTCAAGATTTTGAATAAGTGTTAAAAAATAATGAGGTGTGAAAATGAAAATAGGTGTCTTTTGTCCAATTGGAAACAACGGCTGGTTACTCTCTGAAAATGCACCACAATATATGCCGACTTTTGAGTTAAACAAACAAATTGTGCAGCGCGCTGAACACTATGGTTTCGATTTCGCACTTTCCATGATCAAGTTGCGTGGCTTTGGTGGCAAGACTGAATTCTGGGAACATAACCTGGAAACTTTCACCCTGATGGCCGGCCTTGCTGCTGTTACCAGCAAAATTCAAATTTATGCAACAGCTGCAACTCTAGTCATGCCACCTGCAATTGTTGCGCGCATGGCATCTACCATTGACTCGATTTCTAATGGCCGATTTGGGCTAAATGTAGTGACTGGCTGGCAGCCGCCTGAATACACCCAGATGGGCATGTGGCCAGGCAATGAGTATTTTGGCAAACGCTATGAATATCTGTCTGAATATGTACAAATTTTGCGTGAGCTTTGGGCAACAGGTAAATCCGACTTTAAAGGTGAGCATTTCCAGATGGAAGACTGCCGTGTTAGTCCGCGCCCGCAAGCCGATATGAAAATCATCTGTGCAGGTCAGTCTGATGCCGGTCTGGAATTTTCTGCGCAATATGCCGACTACAACTTTGTTTTTGGTAAAGGGCTGAATACTCCAACGGCTTATGCAGAAATTAATGATCGCTTAAAAGAGAAAACCGCCCTTACTGGTCGTGATGTGCAGACGTATGTGCTGTTTATGGTGATTGCAGCCGAAACTGATGAAGAAGCTCA
The DNA here is from genome assembly GCF_001647575.1 of Acinetobacter sp. SFD. Taxonomy (NCBI): domain Bacteria; kingdom Pseudomonadati; phylum Pseudomonadota; class Gammaproteobacteria; order Moraxellales; family Moraxellaceae; genus Acinetobacter; species Acinetobacter sp. SFD. The sequence goes on along the minus strand of NZ_LSZJ01000011.1, from coordinate 88,817 downwards.
GGCTAAATGGCAGCATTATAACGATGGTGCCGACATGGAAGCGATTAACTGGTTGATGAATCAGGGTGGGAAAGACACGACTTCCGGTACAGATACCAATATCCGTCAAATGGCTTCTAGCGTATCTCCTGTAAATATCAATATGGGAACCTTGGTAGGTTCTTATAAAAATGTGGCACGAATGTTGGATGAAATTGGCGAAATCAAAGGTACAGAAGGTGTGCTGCTGACTTTTGATGATTTCGTTCAGGGTGTGGAAGATTTCGGTCAGAAAATCCAGCCATTAATGAAGTGCCGTGACCATATTGTGATTGAGGGTGAAGCACCCGTTTTGGAGAAAAGCGCATGAGTGAGCACATCGTATCTGCAGGCTTTACTGAAGCATTAGGCACGGGCAAAGTGCTCAAGGCGGAACCTGAATCGATCCATCTGGCACCAGAACAGACTGCCCTGATTGTGATTGATATGCAGAATGCTTATACCTCGCAGGGTGGCTATCTGGATCTGGCGGGTTTTGATGTCTCAAAGACCAAACCCGTGGTCGAAAACATCAAGAAAGCAGTCGATGCAGCGCATGCGGCCGGTATTCAGGTCATCTATTTTAAAAATGGCTGGGATGCAGAATATAAGGAAGCAGGTGGTACGGATTCTCCGAATTTCCATAAATCCAATGCTTTAAAGACCATGCGCAAATGTCCCGAATTACATGGGCAATTACTGGCCAAAGGGGGCTGGGACTTTGAACTGATTGATGAGTTACAGCCACTGCCACAAGATCTGGTCATTGAAAAACCTCGCTATAGCGGTTTCTTTAATACCGCACTGGACAGCATGTTGCGTGTCCGTGGTATCCGTAACCTGGTTTTTGTCGGAATTGCCACCAATGTCTGCGTGGAGTCGACGCTGCGTGATGGTTTCTTTCTGGAATATTTCGGCGTGGCGCTGGCGGATGCCTGCCATCAGGCCGGTCCAGTCGAAGCCCACGAAGCCAGCCTGTACAACATCAAGACCTTCTTTGGCTGGGTGTCGGATACCGCAAATTTTGTCGATAACTTTCAAAAAGAAAGTGAATAACTTAAAGAAACTGAATTAGCTCAAAGCGCTTAAGAAGTTAAATATCAAGATTAAGGAAAACAGTATGCCTAAAGAAGTCATTATTCCAGCAGGAACTTCAAAACCGTTAGCGCCGTTTGTACCGGCAACCAAGGCTGACAATATTGTCTATGTGTCAGGCACGCTGGCTTTTGATGAAAATAATAACGTTGTGCATGTCGGTGATGCGGCAGCCCAGACCCGTCATATTTTGGAAACCATCAAACGTGTCATTGAAGAAGCCGGTGGCAGCATGGATGACGTGACTTTCAATCATGTATTTGTCAAAGACTGGGCAGATTATGCGGCGATTAATGCCGTTTATGCAGAGTATTTCCCGGGAGATAAACCGGCACGCTATTGCGTACAGACTGGCTTGGTAAAACCGGATGCACTGGTCGAAATTGCTTCGATTGCCCATGTATAAGCCGAACCACCTGATTCAATTTCATCTATATCAGCCCTAAGTCTGTCACTGAAAACTGACTTGGGGCGAAGGAGAACAGCATGAATGCCAAATTGTCTAAAATCATTGCAGAAGCAGTTGCAGATAACAGTGCACTAAATAAGGTGGTAAAGACTGAAAACGCAGCTGAAATGTTTACCCAGGTCGATCAGCAGATTTTCCGTCAGGGTATGTCCAATCTGGGGGCTGCGGTGAACGTGATTACGACAGAAGGTGAGGCAGGTTTGGCTGGCTTTACCGCATCCGCCGTGTGTAGTGTGACTGATACGCCGCCGACTTTGCTGGTCTGTCTGAACCGTTCAGCATCAGTTTATGAAACTTTTAAAAATAATCAGGTGTTGTGTGTGAATACCTTAGCATCACATCAGCAGCATTTATCCAATCTGTTTGGTGGAAAAACACCTATGGCAGAGCGTTTCAGTCAGGGGAACTGGAAAACGTTGCTGACCCAGTCACCTGTACTTGAGGATGCCTTGGTCAGTTTTGACTGTGAGGTGGTGCAGCAAGTATCTGTAGGCAGTCATGACGTGCTGTTCTGTGAAGTGAAAGCCATGTGCCAGCGTCAAGGCAATGCGCTGATGTACTTTAACCGTTCTTACTGTGAGCCACACAAAATGTGCTAAATCAATTCAGTCCTAATCAAGGAGGGGAAGCCCATGCAAGAAAAAGAATCGTGGTTTCCAAAATTTAAGCCTTACCAAGGCAATATCGATTCAACACCAGTGCAAACAGACGAATATCTGCCCGCTGGGAAAAGTATTATTCTCGGGTTACAGCATGTGTTTGCGATGTTTGGGGCAACCGTACTAGCGCCACTTTTAATGGGGTTTGATCCCAATCTCACAATTTTTATTACCGGGATTGGCACCATTTTATTTTTCTTGATCACTGGCGGCCGGTTGCCGAGTTATCTGGGGTCGAGTTTTGCATTTATTGGTGCCGTGGTAGCGGTTACCGGCTATTCAGGAGTAGGTGCGAATTCCAATATTGCGCTCGCACTTGGCGGAACCATTGCCTGCGGTATTGTTTATGCCTTGATTGGTTTGCTGGTCATGAAAACTGGCACAGCCTGGATTGAAAAGCTGATGCCACCCGTGGTTACGGGCGTCATCGTGATGATTATCGGTCTGCATCTTGCACCGGTCGCGATCAAAAGTGTATCTGCTAACCAGTTTGATTCCTGGATGGCATTGGTCACCATTCTCTGTATCAGTGTGATTGCCGTGTTTACCCGCGGAATGGTGCGCCGTCTGCTGCTGTTACTCGGCTTATTGTCTTCCTATCTACTTTATTTTCTTTTCACCAATGTGATGGGCTTCGGGCCTGCAATTGATTTCAATAAAGTCAGCGAAGCGGCATGGTTTGGTCTGCCGACTTTCCAGAGTCCAGTCTTTGAAATGAATGCCATGCTGATGATTGCACCGGTGGCCATTATTCTGGTGGCAGAAAATTTGGGACACTTTAAGGCAGTATCTGCAATGACCGGTAAAAATCTGTCGCCGTATATGGGACGCGGTTTCTTTGCAGATGGTGTTTGTACTTCCTTATCCGCTTCTGTGGGAGGTACGGGAATGACCACCTATGCTGAAAATATCGGTGTTATGGCAGTGACCAAAGTGTATACAACCACTGTGTTTGTCTTTGCCGGGATATTCGCTATCTTGCTCGGGCTTTCACCGAAATTTGGTGCGGTGATCAGTACGATTCCTGTGGCCTTGCTTGGCGGTGCCTCGATTGTAGTATTCGGTCTGATTACGGTTGCAGGTGCTAAAATCTGGATAGATAACCGTATTGACTTTACCAAGAACAGCACAATGATCATTGGCGCAGTGTGTCTGATTATGGGTACAGGTAATTATAGCTTGCAGATTGGTAGCTTTGATTTAGGTGGGATTGGCACTGCGACTCTGGCTGCGATTTTACTCAATCTGTTCCTGAATCGTGGGGAAGATAAAGAATCGCCTGTATCTGCATCAACCGCAACGGACATTGAAGTAAAACCGGTTGCTTAAATATAAGGAGTATCTTTTGAGTCATACAATTGCATTTTTAGGACTTGGCGCAATGGGCTGGCATATGGCTTCCCATTTGCCAAAACTCGGACACCCGGTTTGGGTCTGGAACCGGTCTGAACAGAAAGCTGTAGAGCATGCCACACTTTTCGCCACTCAGGCTGTCAGTATTGAGCAGGCGGTTCAAGCCGACTTTATCTTTTCCTGCTTACCCACCAGTCAGGATGTCGAAAATCTAATCGCTGCACATCCACCCAAGCCAGGTGCAATCTGGATTGACTGTACTAGCGGTGTACCAGAATCGGCCCAAAAACTGGCACAACGATTGGAGCAGCAGGGAAGTTATTATCTGGATGCTCCAGTATCCGGTCAGACCATTGGCGCTGAAAAAGGTACTTTAACCGTGATGGTGGGAGGAAGTGAATCTGCTTTTGCGCAAGCCAAACTGGTCATTGCTGCTTTTGCTGGGTTGATTGAATATGTGGGAGAAAGTGGTTCCGGTTTTGCAGTGAAAGCTATTAACAATACTTTGATGGCTACGCATTTATGGGCACTGGCTGAAGGCTTAATTGTACTGAAAGGGCAGGGAGTTGATTTAAGCAGTGCCTTGAACTGTATTAATCATTCCAGTGGTAAAAGTAGCATGTCGGAAAATATCATGGCGCAGCGTGTACTGAGCCGTGAGTTTCATAAAACCTTTGCGCTGGATTTATTGCAGAAAGATATTGGTATTGCTTTGGAACTGGTGCAGCAACAGCAACTGGATTTATCAATTATGTCATTGGTGCAAGAACAGTTTCAGCAGATTGCCAGACCTCAGGCCAGCCAGCTGGATTTTTCCGCTGCGGTACAAGGATTGGAACAACGTACGCAAATTGAATTAAGGGGTTAAAGTCTTTCTTATAAATTACTATTCATAGAGAACCTATTAATTTTGAATTAAATCCATAACAACAGATTTACTATCAAAAATATGAAAAGCCGGGAATTTAACAACTCTCGGCTTTCTTATTGATCATTACTTTAAATAGCCTAAGCAGTTTTGAACTTAACTCATATTTGAGCAATTTAAATAAATAGATTTCTTTTATAAATCAGAAAAAGATTGTCCATTAATATTTAATATTCCTTCTCCCTTAGGGGTGAGGAGCATGCTCTGCAAGAGGATGAGAGATTTTTTATAAAGAACCTCTCCTCATAGGAGAGGGAATTTCCTTAATAATTTTTAATCATTAAGAATTATTTATGAAAGAGCTCTAATACACTGATATTTATTTCTCTGGATTCGCTTCATATTCCTGAATCACCTCAAGGGCCGCACGAAATGCTTCCTGAGTCGCCGGTGCACCGCAGTAAGGCAGACTATGCAGCAGCACTTCCTGAATTTCCTCAACCGTTGCGCCATTATTCAGCGCACCTCGCACATGGCCTTTCAGTTCAGTGGGACTTTTTTGCGCGGTTAGGAAGGCAATGGTAATTAAAGAACGATATTTACGTGGTAAAACACCTTCACGTTGCCAGGTCGAACCCCAGGCATGTTCATTAATCCAGTCCTGTAGAGGCTGGGTAAAAGGCACGGTATTTTCCTGAGCACGCTGCACAAAACTTTCCCCCATTACTTCGGTACGGACTTTCAAGCCATTTTCATAATCTTGTTGTGACATGCTTTATCCTCAATTTTATTATTGCTTTAGCTTAACGCTTTTAAGCTAAAATACTATCGTGCCATAGTCGTAAAAAAGTGGCAGAAAAGCCACTTGTAAAGCTTCCAGAGTAAAGCAATAAAATGACTTCACTCTGGAATTTATGACACCTTAAATCTAAGTTTTATTTAAGGTGATACTGAGTGTGAAGGATCAGTTTGCACTGAAGTATCCGTTCCTTTGGCATCTTCCTTGATGAGATACGGATTCTCAAGCTCTAATACCTCATTCAAGTGCAAATCGAATACATCGGTCAACATGCTGTCATAACGGCGCGCATTATAGTGCAGCAGTTTTTCTGCTTCCTGATCATTAATAAAGCCTTGTTGATGTGCATCGGCTACATGCTCAGCAAAACTAAGTCCTTTAAATTGTCCTTTATTTTCAGCTTTTTTAAAGCGATCCCAGAGCTTTTCAATCTCCAGTAGCAGATTGAAAGTTGATTCCATACGGCCAGTGACATCATTTTCATTGATATTATAGTAGACATGTTTTTTGAGTGACTGCCGGAATGCATTGTCTTCCATCATACTGTTCGCTACTTGTTGTTTCAGCTGGTCTGATGGTTTCTGTACCGGACGGCCAAATGGGAAACATAACAGTTTTACCATACCTGCTGCTGCACCTGATGGAAAGTTGGCAAACAGATCAAAAAAAGCTTCTTGTGCTGTATACAGAGACTTTTCTACCGCAAGCTGTGCATGTAAACGCTCATCTTCAGTCTTTTTACTATGCTCAAAAAACTTGAGAATTGCTGATGCAATAAACAGGTGAGCATGAATGTCGGCCAGACGACCCGAAAGCATTTCCTTACGTTTGATATCACCCGCGAGTAATCCTAGACACATATCTGCGGTCAGGGCAAAGTTGGCACTCAGCCGGTTAATCACTTTGTAATAAGGACGGGTAAAGTCAACCGCACTTTGCGGTGCTGCACTGGAGCCACCTGTAAAGGCATAGGCAAAAGAGCGGGCAGTCCGGTTAAAGGTGTATCCCAAATGTTTAAAAAGCAGATCATCGAAAGGGTTTAAAGCGGCAGCTCGATCTTCAGCCTGCAAAAGCTGTAATTCTTCATAAAGATAAGGATGGCAACGCATTGAACCCTGACCGAAAATCATCAGGGAACGACTGAGAATATTGGCACCTTCAACGGTAATGGAGACTGGAATTGCCTGATAGTAAGGTGCCAGAAAATTACGCGGACCCATCTGAATGGCGCGGCCACCGACCACATCCATACCGTGATTGACCACTTTACGCATGCCTTCTGTCGCATAGTATTTGGCAATCGCCGTCATTACGGCAGGTTTACCGCCCTGATTCAGACCACAGGTGACCAGATAGCGGAAGGCTTCCAACATATAGGTATCACTGGCGATTTCACTATTAGCTTCCTGTACCCCTTCAAATTTACCGACTGAAATTTTGAATTGCTGACGGATACGAGAGAAAGCACCCACATTTAAATAAGTCATTTCTGCCGTAGACGTAGACAGCGCTGGTAGGGAAATGCCACGACCGACCGCCAGACATTCCATCAGCATGCGCCATCCTTTACCGGCATTTTTGACGCCACCAATAATCCAGTCCAGTGGAATAAAGACATCTTTACCTTCAACCGTACCATTCATGAAGGGTGGTCCCGGATTATGCCGTGGTCCCACTATTACGCCTTCATGACTGGCAGGGAGCAGGGCACAGGTAATGCCGTATTCAGTCTGTTCACCCAGGAGATGATCAGGGTCATACATTTTAAAGGCCAGGCCTACGACTGTTGCAATTGGGGCTAACGTAATCCAGCGTTTGGAAAAATTCATTCTCAAGCCCAGAACTTCCTGGCCTTCAAACTGACCATAGCAGACTACACCGGTATCAGGAATCGCACCGGCATCCGAACCGGCCTCCGGGCTGGTCAGACCAAAACAGGGAATTTCTTCACCGCGCGCCAGACCTGGCAAATAACGGTTTTTCTGTTCTTCAGTACCGTAATGCAACAATAACTCACCCGGACCAAGAGAGTTTGGCACCATGCAACTCACGGCTGTGGTGAGCGAGCGGGAGGAAATCTTGCTCATCACCCGGCTTTGGGCAAAGGAGCTGAAGGCGCGACCACCGTATTCTTTGGGAATAATCAGACCCAGAAAACCATGGTCTTTGATGTATTGCCAGATGTGCTCAGGCAGCGCTTTTTGCTCATGAATTTCCCATTCATCCAGCATGCTGCACAAGATTTCAACTTCATTGTCCAGAAATGCCTGTTCTTCTAGCGACAGCTTTGGATAAGGATAGTTGTTAAAGGTTTCCCAATTCGGTGCACCCATGAACAGCTCTTTTTCCCACCAACTGGTTCCGGAATCCAGTGCTTCGCGTTCTGTCGGACTAATGCTCGGCATAGCATTGGCCAGTGCTTTATAGGCCGGTTTGGAAATAAACGACATGCGCAAAGGTTCGATCATTACTACAAGGCTAATCAGGATGAGTGGGATACCGAGAATAAGTGACCACGGGCTAATAAAGGCACACACTACTGACATAATAATTAGCGTGATTGCACCCGCACTACGCGAGAGCTGAAAATAGAACACAGCCCATAAACTGAGTAATAGCAGTAGTACAGCAAATATAAATAGCATTGTTATATTTCTCCAGATTTATACCAGGCTGGCTTTGCCAAGATCCCTCATGGATATTTGATTATTACAATTCATTCATTTTTGTCACTTGAGGTTTAGATAGCTTCAGCAGTGCAGGTGTGAAAATGATCTTTTCAAGTATTACAACGAATAAGTTAAGTTGTTTATCTGTTTTTGAGATTGTTTGAAAAATGCTCATTCTTCAAGTGAGAACGCGCAAAGAAATGTGAAGATAAGTAATGACTTAATCTTTGTCTAATATAGAAAAATCAGCTTAACGCTGAGTAAAATTTTAATTATAGATATTAAAAAGCCCTCTACTTGAGAGGGCTTTTATTTCATCTATTTAAACCGATTAAGCTTCAATTGTCTGAACTGCAATTTTCTTGGCAGGGTCAACCTTGCGACGCACTGCTGGTACAGGTTCGCCATAGTATTGACGATCGGCAAAATAGCTTGAACGAACCATTGGCGCTGCCCAGATATTGCGGAAGCCCAGTTTTTGACCATGTTCAGTATAACGTTCGAATTCTTCAGGTGTCACGAAGCGGTCAATCGCTGCATGTTCCTTGGAAGGCTGCAAATACTGACCAATGGTTACATAGTCCACGCCATGCGTATGCAGATCATCAAGCAGGGCAAGCACTTCTTCTTCGGTTTCACCAATTCCTACCATTAATCCACATTTGGTTGGAATGTCTGGGCAGTATTCCTTAAACATTTTCAGCAGGTTTAAAGAGTGCTGATAGTCAGAACCTGGACGCATGGCTTTATACAGACGTGGCACTGTTTCGATATTATGGTTAAACACATCAGGCGGACACTCAGTCATGATGCGTAGCGCGATATCCATACGGCCACGGAAGTCTGGCACTAGAATTTCCAGCAGGGTATTCGGGCTTAAGGCACGTGCTTCTTTAATACAATCTACAAAATGCTGAGCACCGCCATCCAGCAGATCATCACGGTCTACTGAAGTAATTACTGCATATTTCAAACCCAGATTGGCAATGGTTTCAGCCATATGACGCGGTTCATCTGCATCGAGTGCATTTGGACGGCCATGAGCCACATCACAGAACGGACAGCGACGGGTACAGATGTCCCCCATAATCATAAAGGTAGCAGTACCGCCACCAAAACATTCAGGCAGGTTTGGACACGCGGCTTCTTCGCACACCGTGTGTAATTTTTGCTGACGTAATGTGGTTTTAATGCGTTGAACTTCTTCCGGTGCCGCCATTTTGACGCGAATCCAGTCCGGTTTGCGTGGCGTTTCAACCGTAGGAACAACTTTTACAGGAATGCGGGCAACTTTTTCCGCACCGCGAAGTTTGACGCCCTGTTCAGGTTTACGGTTTTCAGACATATTCAACTTTTCCACTGTTTTTGAAGGGGGAGATACTCAAAGATAGCCGAGTTATTATAACGGACTTAGCTACAAATGGGGCAAAAAGGACTATTCATTTAATAAATGTTCTTATCAAGTAATATATGTGAGTTAAATACACCAAATCAACAGGATTTACGTCATAATAAGCAGGTAGATTAAAGTAAATTTTTTAATTTTGAGGAGCGTTGAATGCCACGTAAAAAAGAGGTCGTTAGTGGGACTTTCGTTAAATATGATGCGGTAGTTCTAGGTTCGGGCCCTGCGGGCGAAGGCGCGGCAATGAAACTTGCCAAATCAGGTAAGCGTGTTGCAATCGTTGATATGCGTGAACAGCTAGGTGGTAACTGTACCCACGTTGGTACGATTCCAAGTAAAGCATTGCGTCAGACGGTATCGAGCATCATTCGTTATCAACGTGATCCAATGTTTCAAAAAGTAGGTGAATGGAAACAGTTCACCATGAAGCAGGTGCTTCGTAATGCACATAAAGTGATTCAACAGCAGGTTGAAACACACTCGCGTTTTTACGACCGTAATAAAATTGATATTTTCCATGGCCGTGCCTACATTCAGGATGAAAATACCATTTTTGTATTTACCCCGGATGGCATCAAGGAAACGATTCAGTTTAAACAGTTAGTGATCGCGACCGGTTCTCGTCCTTACCGTCCTGAAATTCTCGATTTTAATCACCCGCGTGTATTTGATTCAGACAAAATTCTGGATCTGGATTATACAATCCAAAAAATCATTATTTATGGTGCAGGTGTCATTGGTTGCGAATATGCATCGATCTTTATTGGTCTGGGGCATAAAGTTGACCTGATCAATACACAGCCGAAACTGCTCAGTTACCTAGATGATGAAATTTCTGATGCATTGTCTTATCACTTGCGTGAACAGGGTGTTTTGATCCGTCATAACGAACAGATTGATTATCTTGAAACGTCTGATGAATATGTGGTTCTGCATACTCAGAGTGGCAAGAAAATTAAAGCAGATGCAATTTTGTGGTGTAACGGCCGCTCAGGCAATACCGATGGCTTGGGTCTGGAAAATGTCGGCCTGAAACCGAACAGTCGTGGTCAATTGACTGTAAATGATCAATATCAGACTGACGTTGAAAATATCTATGCTGCTGGTGATGTGATTGGCTGGCCATCTCTGGCTTCTGCTGCCTATGACCAAGGTCGTTGCGCGGGTGCAAACATGAGTGGCGAGAAAGACGTTGCTCCGGTCACTGATATTCCAACCGGGATTTATACCATTCCTGAAATTTCTTCGATTGGTAAGAATGAACAGCAACTGACTGAAGAGAAAATTCCATATGAAGTCGGTCAGGCATCGTTCCGTCACCTGGCACGTGCACAGATTACCGGTGATACTGTGGGTGAATTGAAGATTCTGTTCCATCGTGAAACGCTGGAAGTTTTGGGTGTTCATTGTTTCGGTAACAATGCATCTGAGATTATCCACATTGGTCAGGCAGTCATGAACAGCCCGAACAATACCATCAAGTACTTTGTAGAAACTACCTTTAACTATCCGACTATGGCGGAAGCTTATCGTGTGGCAACGCTGAATGGTATGAACCGTTTATTCTAATTTGACTCATTCAAGTTAGCCAAAAACCCGCAAGATCAATCTTGCGGGTTTTTCTTTTTTAATCTTTATAGCTACTTTTGACCAGTCACCGTGAGGGCTAGGCAGCCATTTTTCGACATTCTTCAGCACAACGGCGGCATGCTTCGGCACATTGCTGACAATGTTCATGTTGGTGCTGACCACATTCTTCTGCGCAGTAGTCACATGCTTTTGCACAAAGTTCACATATCTCATGCATGAAAGGAGACTGCTTTTGTTCCATACGGGCACACAGCTGACAAATATCTGCACAATCCAGACAGCGCTGGATACATTCCCGCATCATCTCTAGCTCTTTTTCTTTAAGACAGGCGCTGGCACAGTTGGCACATGCGAGAGAACAGCTCATACAGGTCTGAACACAATCTGAAAATTGAAGCTGATTCATTGTTGTTTCCTCTTTCCAGGGGTTTATTGCTGATTTTCTAATACGCTAAGCAGAAAAAGGAAAATACACCAGACAGATTAAGTGAGAAAAAGTAAACCGCTACTTTGTTTTGTTAAAGATCGACTGGATCAAAGCTAATATTCAAAGTTAATTTTTTGCTTGAAAATAAAAAACCATTGAGGTGGTCAAAGTCTCAATGGTGGAAGATCGACATGATGAATTGTAATTATTGAAGGTTTAAGCTAGTTCTACCTTTCTCGTTATTCTCGTTTTTATTATTAAAATGGACGGCTACCTGCCAGACTGATACGTTTCAATAAACGGCGCTGATCAGCCGGGAAAGGACGACGGGAGTGCAGAGTCACCTGATTGTCCCAGAACACGATATCGCCCACTTCCCAATGATGTTCATAAGCGAACTCAGGTTTTGAAATATGCTCACGCAATGTTGCAATCAGTTCGCTGCCAGCCTGATCATCATAATTGACCAGTTCAACTTCGGTATGCGTATTCAGCCAAAGTGCTTTACGACCGGATTCGGGATGAGTGCGCACCAGTGGATGTGGATAGGCATGACTTAATATGGGCTGATCTTTAAAGCGATACAGCGGGCTATTGCCATAACCTTGATCCTCAACCTGATCTCTAGTTTTTTGACGGCGCACGAATGGGTTGTAAGTAATCAGTTGTAGCTGATCAATTTGTGCTTTGGTTTCTTTATCGAGTGCATCATAGGCTTTAATGGTATTGATCCAGCTGGTCTGACCGCCGTCCTGAGGCAGTTCAATTGCATACAGAAGGGAACCAAAAGAAGGTAGGGGTGTCCATTGATGATCGGCATGTGGAGTCAGTTCACCATGCCCGGTGTAATCTCCCTGACCAACAGCATTGGACACCGGAACGACATCGGGTGGAACACCGCTATCTGACTGCGCAGCCAGTACCGGTGTATCTGCACCTGGGCGGAAAATGGAACCGAAATAAGTTGAAAACGCCAAGTATTGTAAATCATCCAGACTTTGCTGCTTAAAGATCAAAATCAGGTGCTCGGCCAGCGCCTGTTTTAATTTCAGAATGGTTTCAGATGACTGTGCTTTACGGGCATCCAGACCATAGACCACTGCACCTAAGGCCTGATCTGTTTGCGGAACAATCTTGATTTCAGTCGGATGTTGAAATTGATCTTGCTGATGCCAGCGTGGAGCATCATGAATGGCTTGTGAAAGTTGGGTTAAGCTGGTCATTATCGAGTCTCAGAATTTTTTAATAATCAGAATCTAAGAAAATTCCGGACTGAAATAAAATCAAAAGAAGTGATAAGTTTATGAAGAAGCTTATATTTTTATTATTTTGCTGATTTTACAGCATTTAACTTATTCTGCGATGGATTGCGTGTTTTTTGCTGAGGATATTCCAGCAGATTAGTGGGCACAGAAAGCCTGATTAAAATATTCAAACAGCTCTGGGGTTTGAAACCACAGCCCAATCGACAAAGCCATTAAAAGCAGAAGGACTACAGTAATCGAAATTTTGAGTTTCAGTAGAGAATCAGTCATGGACGATTTGCTCCTCATTGACCCAGAAATGTACCATTACCCCAAAAATGCTGAGGACAATTGACAGCATCCACACCGCATCATAATTGCCACTCAAATCATGGTTGACTCCACCCAGCCAGCCACCGAAAAATGAGCCAACTTGATGGGTGAAAAATACAATACCGCTGAGCATGGTCAGATATTTTACCCCAAACATATTCGCGACAATGCCATTGGTCAGCGGAACGGTCGATAACCAGAGTAATCCCATGATGACACCAAAGGCATAAACTGTCCATGTACTCAGAGGCAGCATGAGAAAGGCAATAATCGCGATCCCGCGCAAACCATAAAGACCCATCAGCAGATGCGGCTTGGAATATTTCCCACCCAACCAGCCGGCAGTATAGGTGCCTACCACATTAAACAAACCGACCAGCGCCAGAAAAATTGTACCTGTTGTGGCATTAAAACCATGATCAATCAGATAGCCAGGCAGGTGGATGCCAATAAATACCACCTGGAAACCACAGACAAAAAAGCCCAGAGCCAGAAACCAGAACGGTTTATGATTTTTCACTACGACCAGAATTTGTTTAAAACTCAATGAGACTATATTTGGGGTAGAGGCTGCGTTGGGATTAACATACATCGGTGCTTTTAGCATCCAGGCCAATGGCACAATCAGTGCAATCAGAATGGCACTGACCACCAATGCTGCTGACCAGCCGACATTCTGTAAGAGTAAAAGGGTTGAAGGCAGCATGATAAACTGGCCAAAAGATCCGGCTGCACTGGCAATTCCCATGGCCAGACTACGCTTTTCTGGCGGTGCTGCACGCCCGACTGCAGACAATAACACCGGAAATGACGTAGCTGACAGGGCGAGACCCAGAATTAACCCTACACTCAGATTGAGCAGTAGCCCGGTCGAGCTGACTGCCATCAGGAGCAGGCCAATTGCATATAAAGCTCCACCTACAGCAACAACAATCTTGCTACCATATTTATCGGCAAATGCCCCGGTAATCGGCTGAACTGCACCCCAGATCAGGTTTTGCATGGCAATGGCCAGGCTAAAAACATGATGACCCCAGCCAAATTCTTCACTCATCGGCACCAGATACAGGCCGAATGCATGGCGTACGCCCAGCGACAATGCCAAAATAATGGCGGAGCCAATCAGCATAAAAACCAGAGCTTTGGAAAATTGACTTTCTGCCATATTGTTATACATGCCTATAAAAGTTGATAGGTATAGTATTCGATTCAAGCAAGAGAGGCGATTAAATAAAAATTGATCAAAAGATAAATTTTTTTTATTAATATCATTCGCAAAAAAAACGGCCGTAGCCGTTTTCTTTAAAAAGTAAAAAATTAACTTAGAAGCGCATTCCAAATCCGGCATAGGCCAGAATCGGATTAATTTCAATATCGGCTTTGGAACGAATCAATTCACCTAAATTCGCATCTGTGACCGTAATTGTGGTGTCATTTTTTAAATGGGCATAAGTAACCGAAGCGACAGCAAACCAGGTGTCATTAAAGTCATAGCTAAAGCCGACCGTGGCCACAGGCGCGAAAGTATCGGATGCCTTAAGATCAACTTTCGGATTGGCGGTGCTTGGTGTTCCGTCCAAGGAAGCACCGGCTTTTCCTTCCTTGATATTGGCAATCATATGTCCTGCAGCAATCAGGTCCTGTTCGGTACGTGAGTTAATTTCCAGTTCATTGAAATAGGCATACATCACACCTAAACCAACATAAGGGCGGAATTTATTGACCCCGGTTTTACCAAAGTGATACTGGAATTCGAATGCGGGTGTCCAGGCACGAGCAGAGGCGGTAGGACCATAAGCTTCCAGGTCGGTAATCAAAATATCATTTTTTAATGAAATACCAGGTAAATCAATTCCACCTGGAATTTGCGGAATCAAATCAATACTTGGAGTCGCAAGTGCAGAAAATGGTGCATAGATTTTACCACTACCTTGTAGATCCACTTTGGGTGGAATGCCGGCTTTCATTTCAAAAGAAATATTATCGGTAAAATAATAGTTGGTTAAAATGCCTAGGGTGGTGACATCATCCGCTACCAGACCTGTACCGGGATTATCCCAGCGTTCCAGTCCATAAATTTCAGCTTGCCCACTTAAGGCTGCAGGTAATGTTTCTGCATTGAATGCATCCAGAAAATTGACAAAAAACGAGGACAGATTGGGGTCCATTTCCGGATCGAGATTATTTTTGACTGAAGCAATTGATATGTCACCTACTTTTGATGTTTCACTTTCTTTGACAGCAGTATTCACCTTAAATGGTTGAGCTTTACCCTGCGGCATTACATGCAATGCACCAACGGATACAGAAAAGCGTTTAAAGCCATCTCCATCCTGCAAGCTAAAATAAGGGGAATCTGCATGAGCGACCATAGGTAAAGTCACCAGCCCTGCCATACACGCCAGCATTTTTTTCATTGATTTGGAACTCCATGTCCAGTGTATTTATTCGTTTTTCTAGTTCATTAATTATGTGAATTAAATTTAAAAATTCAGTTATAGAACAATAGGCTAAAAGTTAATCAATAGTTAATCTTGGTAACGGCTGTATGCTTTATGTGTATCGTAGTTGCTTTTTAAAAGAAAAGTGCTTTGAAAAATGAGGAGTTTGCTGCTTAATTTTAATGTAAATATAAAGAAAGTTTAGCTTGGAATTAACTCAACTATCGAACAGACTCATTTTTGATTATCTACATGATAATTTAAGTAAATTTTAGGCTGAGCTGGTTTATGCAAATGCTGTCTGAACACATTTATTATTTTAAAAAATACGTCGAGATGAATTTATCCAAGATCCTGCTACCCAGTGGGTTGAGTTTTTTTGTACAATAGTTATATATATTATTGAGTGAATCATATGAGCACCCAAACGACTCCCAAAAAAAAGCCCCTGGTCAATTTACCTTTCCCTATTAAACAAGCAGAGCAAAATGCTGCCGAAGAAGTTCTGGAAGATTTAAGACCAAGACCGCAGCGCTATGCTGACCGTACCTGGATGCCGCCACGTGGTACTCGCCGTTCAATGGGCAAACGCTAATTGATCAGACTCAAAAAGCTATGATACATCATGGCTTTTTTTGTGGAAGTTTTTAGCGAGAGTGGTGATCAATATTTCATTTTTGCAGCTTCCTGAGCATGAAAAAGTAAAAAACCGAATGATCCAAATCTATTTTCAATTTTATTTTTAATAAAGCAAACGAAATATTTAAGCTTTCTAAATACCAAACAAAACAAAATCCAGACCTGATCTATTTCATATTCAATATTTGAGTAGCTAAAAAAAAGCCAATTCAGAAATTGGCTTTGTTAAAGATTACGTAGGGGTATTGTAGCGGCATTAACGAATACTTTTACGTGCTTTATTTTCCGGTTTGGGTGGAGCAATTTCTCGCTCACCTTGCCAGACATCAATAAAATCTTTCTCGTTAATATTATAAAGTTCCAGTAGCGCTAAAATCACGCCTCCAAACAACATGGCACCTTCTGTCTGGCTTTGAAAATCGACCAGCTTGGTATTCAGGTTATGCAGGATATCTTCAATTTCAAAAACACGTTCCCGTCCATTGCTGTCGGTCGGGTAGATCTGAGTATTTAAAATAATCCTTGCCAGACTTTTCTCATTTTCAGTCAAAGGCAGTTCTTCAATCAGCTCATCACTAGCCGGAGTTAAAATGACCGAATCACGGAAAATGGTATGCAAGAAATTTGCGGTTAATTTGGGCAAAGGTTTTTCGACAAAAGGACGGAAAGATTGCGGGAAAATGACATTGCGCGAGATGCCTTTGAACATCGGTGCAATTTCCTCGACCTTATAACCTGCGATCCCGCAGCCTATGGAAGTAATAAAATATTTATTTTTAGGATGGTTTTTGGTGTAAATCTTAAAGTCATCAATGTAGTGCTGGATTTGTGAGAGCGGCATTTGTTGCAAATGCTCGTTCATGGTGGGAATGGCATAGCTTTGACCCGCCCAGCCACGACCGACGCCCATGACTGCGCCAAAATGCTCAAGTGCCGTTCTAGCTGCTCCACCACCATGCTGGCCAGCCAGGTTGCTGCCAAACACAAAAACGGTATTTTCTGGAAGGGATTTAACAATACTTTCATCGTGATAGTGGTAAGTCATAATTGTCTATTCTAGGCCATCCTGATCTTCATGTTGCCCGTGAAATGAATAGGGGTCAAGGCATTATTCTGCAGCGCTATCCAAACAGATAAGTCAATATTCCACCCATGCGCCAAAATATGAGGCCGAGTACGCCCAAATAAAGCTGCTGGCTGAAAATGATTGGTTTGTTCTGTATTTATTCGCTTTGTAACTGTATATTTTTTGATGATTTTTCAAACCAGATGGCGATTAAAGTGCTAACAAATAATGAATAGTAATATTGTTTTATTTTACCAAACAGAAACCTAAGCAGGGATTGAGTAATTCCAATTTACCCTCATAATAAATCAAATCTATATCCGCAGCGAAGTCAGCGAAAGCTATGAGTGATAAAAAGCCCTTTGAATTAGTGACCAGTTATCAACCAGCAGGCGATCAGCCACAGGCCATTGAAAAACTTGTCAAAGGCATTGAACAGGGTTTTCATGATCAGCTTTTACTGGGGGTTACCGGGTCTGGTAAAACCTATACCATGGCCAATGTCATTGCACAGACCCAGCGTCCGACCATTGTCATGGCGCATAACAAAACTTTGGCTGCGCAGCTCTACGGCGAATTTAAAGCGTTCTTCCCCAATAACGCCGTTGAGTATTTTGTCAGTTATTATGATTATTATCAGCCTGAAGCCTATGTGCCATCTTCAGATACTTTTATTGAGAAAGATGCCGCAATTAATGACCATATTGACCAGATGCGCCTTTCCGCAACTCGCTCATTATTAGAACGTCGTGATGCGATTATTGTCGCATCGGTATCTGCGATTTATGGTTTGGGTGATCCGAATGCCTATATGAGCATGTTGCTGCATGTGGTGGAAGGTGACCGCATTGGCCGTGATGATATTATTCGCCGTTTGGTCGAAATGCAGTATTCGCGCAACGAACTGGAATTCCTGCGCGGTACTTATCGTATTCGTGGCGAAATTATTGATATTTTTCCGGCAGAATCGGATCAGGATGCGATCCGGATTGAACTGTTTGATGATGAAGTTGACTCTATTCGCTGGTTTGATCCGCTGACAGGGAAAATGGTTCGTAAAGTACCTCGCGTAACCATTTATCCTAAAAGCCATTATGTTACGCCGAAAGACAATTTGTCCCGTGCCATCGAAACCATTCGGGAAGAACTTAAAGAGCGCCTGGTGTTCTTCCGGGAAAATGACAAACTCCTGGAAGCCCAGCGCATCGAGCAGCGCACACGCTATGATCTGGAAATGATGCAGCAACTGGGTTATACCAACGGCATTGAAAACTATTCACGGCATTTATCTGGCCGTCCTGCAGGTGAAGCACCACCGACCTTGTTCGATTATATTCCTGATGATGCCTTGCTGATTATTGATGAATCGCATGTGACGGTGCCGCAGATTGGCGCCATGTATAAGGGCGACCGTTCGCGTAAGGAAAATCTGGTGAATTACGGATTCCGTTTACCGAGTGCGCTGGATAACCGGCCGATGAAGTTTGAGGAGTGGGAACGTATTGTGCCGACGACTGTTTATGTTAGCGCAACGCCCGCACGTTACGAGCTGGAAAAATCCCAGCAGATTGTCGAACAGGTAGTACGTCCGACCGGTCTGATCGATCCGGAAATTGAAATTCGTCCAGTTTTGACACAGGTCGATGATGTGCTTTCAGAAATTAATTTGCGTAAAGATATTAATGAGCGGGTGCTGGTCACAACCTTGACCAAGCGCATGGCCGAAGACTTAACCTCTTATTTGAAAGAATATGGGATTAAGGTCGCCTATTTACACTCGGATATCGATACTGTTGAACGGGTAAAAATCATTCATGAGCTGCGTACTGGGGTTCATGACGTGCTGGTCGGGATTAACCTGCTGCGTGAAGGCCTTGATATGCCGGAAGTATCGTTAGTGGCTATTCTGGATGCAGATAAAGAAGGATTTTTGCGTTCTGAGCGCTCTCTCATTCAGACCATTGGCCGCGCTGCGCGTAACTTGAAAGGTAAGGCGATTCTGTATGCTGATCGTATTACTGATTCGATGCAGAAAGCCATTGATGAAACGGACCGTCGTCGTGCCAAGCAGATTCAGTTTAATGAAGAGCATGGTATTACGCCACGTAGTGCAGTGCGTCAGGTGATCAAGGAAATTGATACGGGTGAAATATTGGATGATGAATCCATTGAATTACACGTATCAGATCAGGCACGGGCGATCAGTGCCGATGAGCGACATATCATGGCAGATCCGAAACTGTTTGCGAAACATATTAACAAACTGGAAAAAGAGATGCTGAAAGCTTCCAAAGAGCTGCAATTTGAGCAGGCCGCACGTATGCGTGATGAAATTTTACGCTTGAAAGCCCAGATGTTTGATTGAGTGGTTTAGTATTTAATTATATTTAAATGATGTAAAATCAATCACAAAGCAAACACAATGTAACAAATTAAGGGCTGTGATAAAGCTATTGTAGGAACAGAATTTTTTAAATAAATATTTTGTGAACATGCAATAGGTATCTTTATGACAACTCAAAAATCTTCACGTACCGGATTAAAGCTGGCAAAAATTGCGGTGGGTAGCGCGGTTCTTCTCGGTTTGGGCGCCGCTACTATGGCTTATGCGAAAGACGAGCCATTACCGACCATTGAGAAAGTTGAACTGGACCGTTATTTGGGGACATGGTACGAAGTAGCACGCAAACCGCTGTACTTTCAAAATAAGTGTGATCGTGACGTCACAGCGACTTATACTTTAAATGAAAATGGCAATATTGTGGTGGATAACCGCTGCATTAAAAAAGATGGTGGACAAACCCAATCACTGGGTGAGGCATTTGTGCAGAATCCACCACAGAATACCAAGTTGAAAGTCAGTTTCTTGCCAGACTTTATTCGCTGGATTCCGGTCGCCCGTGGTGATTACTGGATTTTAAAACTGGATGAGAACTATCAGACTGTGCTGGTGGGCGAGCCTAAACGTAAATACATGTGGATACTTTCCCGTAATCCCCAACTGGATAAAAACGTAGTGAATGAATATTTACAATATGCACAGTCGGTGGGCTATGACCTGAGTGATGTGATTTATACCAAGCAAACTCAAAGATAAGTTTAGCGTTTTTATGTAAACCATGCTTAGGCATGGTTTTTTTATGCTTTGTGAAAACATAGTATCTAATTTTAAATGGAGACCTTTTTATATAGGTGAATTATCAAGCTTTCTATAATGCTAGTCGCTATAATGCAGACGAATCAAAGTAGAGTTTGACTATGTATAAAGGCATTGCGTTATCTGTATTGGCCTCCGTGGTTTTTGGAGTGCTCTATATATTTACGCCCTTTTTACAGCCTTTAGACAGTGAGCAGACCTTTGCCTGGCGTATGCTGGCGACCTTACCATTTCTGACTGCATTTATGTGGTGGTCAGGGGACCTGAAACATATCAGCAGTATCTTTAAGCGGGTATTACGACAGCCTTCATTTTTGATCTGGTTGCTGATTAGTTCGCTGTTATGTACCACACAATTGTGGTTGTTTTTATGGGGGCCTATCAATGGGCGTGGTCTCGAAGTCTCGCTCGGCTATTTTCTCCTGCCTCTGGTAATGGTGTTATTCGGCTGTGTGCTCTACAAAGAAAAATTATCATCTTTCCAGATGGTCGCTGTTGTATTGGCAGTATTGGGAGTAGGGCATGAAATCTGGCGAATTGGTTCAATCGCATGGGAAACAGTCTATGTTGCTTTAGCTTACCCAATTTATTTCTTTATGCGGCGTAAATTCGCTACCGATCACCTGGGTGGATTTTGGTGGGATTTATTTCTGATTTTGCCTGTTGCGTTTTATCTTGGCTTTATTTATAGCGACTCTTTGCCATTAATATTCAGTCATTATCACTTGATATTGGCAGTGCTTGGGTTAGGCTTTTTAAGTGCGCTCGGTTTAGGCAGTTATATCCTGGCCAGTCGATATTTGCCTTTTGTGATTTTTGGGCTATTGAGTTATCTTGAACCGGTATTGCTGGCTTTTGCTTCAATGGCACTTGGGGAACGCGTAGAATCAGGTGAATGGCTGACTTATATCCCAATCTGGTTGGCCGTCTTCGTGCTGGTAGTGGAAGGAATCTTGCATTTACTCAGACAACGTAAACATCAATTAGCCCTTAAGAAAAATCTGGAAAACTATAAAGATCGACTTCAATCTTAAAATTAAGAAGAGATCGCATGAATAAACAACATTTAACAAATTTATGCCTGTGATTAAAAAACAGCTATCTTTAAAATTTTTGGATGCAAAATCATTCAGCTAATTACAATTATTTTTAAAATTTATAGTGAATATACGTTAAAAACTGCCCGTCATAATGAGCTTTTGATTCAAACTTGCCGCCAATTCCATTACAATTGTCGGGTTTAGAAATTTATGCCTAGATTTACAATTAATTAGAGGACGTATCTGTGAGCAAAGACACTATCGTTGCCCTACATGCAGAGCACCAAGGTCGCTGGAAAAACCGTGAAGAACTTGCGGAACGTATGATTGCCCTTGTGGGTCAGTTATATCGTGAAAAAAATATTGTAGCTACAGTTTATGGTCGCTCTTTAATTAACCGTTCTGTGATTCAGATTCTGAAAGCACATCGCCGTACTCGCGTGCTAGACGTTGAACTTTCTGTTGTAGACACTTTCCCAATCCTTGAAGCATTGGCGAAAATTGACAACATCGGTACTGCTGAAGTCGATCTAGGCAAACTTGCTGTTGAGTTCAAAGCAAAAGGTGGGGATGTTAACGCATTCGTTGCTGACGCTGTGAAATCTCTTGAAGGCAATCCAACTTCTGTTGAAGGTAGAGATGTTGTTCTTTACGGTTTCGGTCGTATTGGTCGTATCCTTGCACGTTTGATGATCAGCCAGTCAGGTCTGGGCCGTGGCTTGAACCTGAAAGCAATTGTCGTTCGTAAATCGTCTGATGGTGATCTGGAAAAACGTGCGTCTTTATTGCGTCGTGATTCAATCCACGGTCCATTCGCGGGTACGATTTCTGTTGATGAAGAAAACGAAGCAATTATTGCTAATGGTCAGTTCATCAAAGTGATCTATGCATCAAGCCCATCTGAAGTAGATTACACTGCATACGGTATCGAAAATGCACTTGTTATCGACAATACAGGTAAATGGCGTGATGCGGAAGGCCTTGCTCAGCACCTGAAATGTCCAGGCGCTGCCCGTGTTATTCTGACTGCACCGGGTAAAGGTGACATGAAGAACGTGGTATTTGGTGTGAACCAAGCTGACATTCTGGATGAAGACAAAATCATCTCTGCAGCAAGCTGTACTACAAATGCGATCACTCCAACATTAAAAGTGTTAAACGACAAATACACAGTGATTAATGGTCATGTTGAAACAGTTCACTCGTTCACAAACGACCAGAACCTGATCGATAACTATCATAAAGCTGACCGTCGTGGCCGTGCTGCTACACTGAACATGGTCATTACTGAAACTGGTGCAGCGAAAGCAGTTGCTAAGGCGCTTCCAGCTCTTCAAGGTAAACTGACAGGTAACTCTGTACGTGTACCTACACCAAACGTATCATTGGCGATTCTTAACCTTACCTTGGGTCAGGATGTTGATCGTGATGAAGTGAACGAATACATTCGTCAGATTTCAATCGGATCTAGCCTGCAAGGTCAAATCGGCTATACCAACTCGACTGAAGTGGTATCTTCTGACTTTATCGGTTCACGTACTGCAGGTGTATTTGACGCGCAAGCGACTATCACTTCAGGTAACCGTTTAACTTGCTACGTTTGGTACGATAATGAAGTAGGTTATAGCTGCCAGGTATTACGTATTGCTGAACAGATGGGCGGTGTAAGCTATCCTAAAATTCCTGCTGAAACTAATGCATAATTAGTTTTTAGCTAAAAAAAGAGTCTCATTTGAGGCTCTTTTTTATACGGGATCAAAAAGAGGTAAGTGAAGATTTAACTGTCGTTTCGATTGGGGTGGTAGGACGCTTCAGTAAATTTTCTAAATCTTTACTCTCACTGAAAAATGCACCACGAATTGCTTCAACATCTGCCTCCACCATGGTCTCAGCTAAGCTTTCAGGTAGTCCTGCCTGTAGAAGCATTTGTTTGTAGTCTTCAGCACTCAAGTTCTTATAAATGACAGTTTTCGAGCTAATTTCAGAAATCGTTTTAGCCAAAGTGTCGAAGGTAAATGCTTTAGAACTCGCCAATTCATACGTTTTATTGTCATGATCTGAACCTAGCAGGACATTTGCTGCAGCTTCTGCATAATCCTCACGTGGAGCAGCGCTGATAAGGGCATCCTGAGCCGCACCATAGAAAATACCTGAGTCAATCGTGTGTTGAATATTGGCCAGGTAGTTCTCGATATACCAGTTGTTTCTTAATAAGGTATATCTTAAGCCACTATCATGGATAAATTGTTCTGTTTCACGATGTTCCTGTGCAAGAGTGAGCCGGGAGGTATCTGCACGCAATAAACTGGTGTAGGCAATATAGGGAACTTTAGCCGCAACAGCAGCATCGATTACCGCTTTGTGCTGCGGTGTCCGTCGACCAATTTCACTGGCAGAGATTAAAAGTAATTTATCGATCCCCTGGAGGGCAGGCTGAAGAGATTCGATTTGATCATAATCAAAATGGCGAACTTCGATTCCTTGCTTTTGAAATGATTCAGCTTTTTCTACATTACGCACCAAGGCAACAATATTATTTGCAGATGTTTGAGGAAGTAGGTGTTGAATAACCAGGTGACCGAGATGACCCGTTGCGCCAGTAATTGCAATTTTCATTTTTTATTCTCGCTTTTTTTGATGAATAAATATTAATCTGATAACTTACTCAATTTAAGCCCATATTAAAAAGTAAGCTTATTACTAGAAAGGAAGATTTTTATGTCTGCTTATGAAACCAGTAAATTATTGGGGCAAGTTTTATCTACTGATTGCCCTTCTCGAGAAATATTAGAGCATATCGCCAATAAGTGGTCTGTTTTAGTTTTGCGCTGTCTCAGTGAAGGGGTGCATCGTTTTAGCGAGTTGAAACAGCGAATCGAAGGGGTGAGTGAAAAGATGCTTTCCCAGACTTTAAAAATGCTGGAGCAGGATGGCTTTATTTTAAGGACAGTTTATCCGGTCGTACCGCCAAAAGTGGAATACCAGTTGACGATTACCGGTTCACAAGCAGCTGAAAAAATAATGTACCTAATTGGCTGGATTGAGAAAAGTCTGCCAGATATTGTAGAGAATAAAGCACGCGTAGCAAAATAATATTGCATTGCTTTTGGGGAAGCAATAAATGAAAAAAATCTGAACACTTAATTGCGACCTTATTGGCGGTATATACGATCATCCTGATTTTGTGTATTGCACTTTATGCGATTTTTAAGATATTAAAAGTTGATATTACTTTAGCAACCAATCTCTTGCTTTGGTCTGCAGCGATCTTTGCACCTGTTGCAGTATTGATGACATATAACAGTTGGCGAGAAGAGCAGAAAGGGAGTGAGGTTGTAGCGATCTTAGCTAAAGATATAACCACTGACATATTGGAATTAAGAGCACTTAATAATGAAATATTTAGCGGTTTTTGTGTAAGCAATATCAGCTTCGAAAAGAGTCAGAAAAATGTTAATGAATTTCATGATTTAAGAATACAAATCAAGAAATCTATTATTCTTTTAAATGATAATTTGTATGAAATCACTACAAGTTTTAATCAGCAGACACAAGAACGGAATGTTGAGTATGGGGATATTTTACACAAGAATTCTAATAAATATGCTAGAGAAACGATTAGAAAATCTCAGATAGGATTTGAGCCTATACTAATGCAACTTATTAATTACACCTTATATAAGTAAGAATTATATGATTTTTAATTTTCAAAACAAGGAAATCAGGCTTGTTAAATAAAATTCAGAGCAAGGTGAACGATCTTCATTGATTGTGTCATAAATATAGTCGAGAAATTCTTTAAAATATGGCAGAATATGGGGTTTTAAAGTTTTTAGAGGATTGGCAATATGCGCTTTGTTGATGAAGCAGTCATTACCGTAGAGGCTGGCGACGGTGGCAATGGCGTAGCCAGTTTTCGCCGTGAAAAATTCGTACCATTTGGTGGTCCAGATGGTGGTGATGGTGGTCGTGGCGGCAGCATTTATATTCAGGCTGACGACGACACCAGTACGCTAGTTGATTATCGTTATACACGTAAATTCCGTGCAGAACGAGCAAAAAATGGCCGTGGGGCGAACTGTGCTGGTCGTGGCGGTGAAGATACCGTATTAAAAGTTCCGGTAGGAACAACAATTGTAGATGTAGAGTCTGGTGACATTATTGGCGACTTGATCGAGGACGGTCAACGCGTGAAAGTTGCGGCAGGCGGTGAGGGTGGTTTAGGTAATACCCACTTTAAATCATCGACCAACCGTTCACCACGTAAGTGTACGCATGGTCAAAAAGGTGAATTCCGTGAAATCCGTCTAGAGCTTAAAGTTCTGGCAGATGTCGGCTTGCTGGGTATGCCAAATGCGGGTAAGTCAACCTTTATCCGTGCAGTCTCGGCTGCAAAACCAAAAGTGGCAGATTATCCATTTACCACCATGGTGCCAAACTTGGGTGTGGTCGATGCCGACAGTCACCGTTCATTCGTGATGGCAGACATTCCAGGTCTGATCGAAGGTGCATCTGAAGGTGCAGGTCTTGGGATTCGCTTCCTGAAGCACTTGGCGCGTACCCGTATCTTGTTACACATCGTTGACGTACAACCGATTGATGGTTCAGATCCGGCACATAATGCCAAAGCAATTATGAAAGAGCTGAAAAACTTCTCCCCAACGCTTTCAAAACTGCCGATCGTATTGGTGCTGAACAAAGTCGATCAGTTGGCTGAGGAAACACGTGAAGAATGGTGTACTCATATTCTTGAAGAATTGCAGTGGGAAGGTCCGGTTTTTGAAACTTCTGGCTTAACGGCTGAAGGCACCAAGGACGTAGTTTACTACCTGATGGATCAGATCGAAGAGCAGCGTGAACGCGAAACTGAAGATCCAGAATATGCAGCAGAAATGAAAGCATTCCGTGATCAGCTTGAAGCTGAAACACGTGAACAAACCATCGCTGCAAAAGAAGCGTATCGTGAGATGCGTCGTCAGCAACGTCTTGCCGGTATTCTGGGCGATGACGAAGATGATGAAGATGGCGATGATGATAGTGATGTGGAAGTGTACTACGTACGCTAATCTCTGAGAGAAGAGTCTGAGGACAAGATGATAGAAGTGGTAGATGGGCAACGTCAGCTCAAGGGTTGTAAACGAATCGTTGTTAAAATCGGATCATCTTTACTCACAGCAAACGGACAAGGTCTAGATTTAGATGCCATCTCGCACTGGGCGGGACAAATCGCAAATCTACACAATGCAGGACACGAGATTATTCTGGTGTCTTCCGGTGCTGTGGCTGAAGGTATGGTGCGAATGAAACTTGAGAATCGACCCACCGATCTACCCAGTCTTCAGGCTTGTGCTGCCATCGGTCAGATGGGCCTGATTCATACTTGGTCAAGCGTACTTGAGAAGCACCAGATTCAAACTGCTCAAGTACTATTGACTCATGATGATCTGGCAGATCGTCGTCGCTATCTCAACTCATGTGATGCCTTGCAGCACCTGATTGAATGGCGTGTGATTCCAGTGATCAATGAGAATGACACGGTTTCTACTGACGAAATCCGCTTTGGTGATAATGACACGCTTGCTGCCATGGTGGCTGGTCAGGTGCATGCAGATCTTCTGATTATCTTAACGGATCAGGAAGGAATGTTTGATTCAGATCCACGGTCGAATCCAGATGCCAAACTGTTCCATACCGTACGTGCGATGGATGAAAGCCTGTTTGATATGGCAGGTGGGGGAGGTAAATTTGGTCGTGGCGGTATGCTGACCAAAGTTCGTGCTGCTCGTCTGGCGGCAAAGTCCGGCTGTCCGACCTTAATTGCAAGCGGTGACAGTGATGGTGTTCTATCACGTCTGATGGCGGGCGAGATGTTGGGAACTTTGTTTGTGACTGACAAAGATCGTATGACCGCGCACCAGCAATGGTTGGCAGCACATCTGCAGACTGCAGGTCGGTTGGTGATTGATGATGGTGCAGTGAAAGCCATCAAAGACAATCATCGCAGCTTGTTGCCTGTCGGTGTAAAAGCAGTTGAGGGGCACTTCGAACGTGGCGATGTGGTGGAATGTGTCGATCGACAAGGTCATCGCATTGCTGTAGGGCGTGTCAATTTCAGTTCGCGTTCTGCGGAAATCGTTAAAGGTTTGGCCTCAGATAAGGTTCATCAGGTTTTAGGTGAAGCACGTTCTTTAGAGATGATTCATCGCAATCATATGGCGATCTACTAAGCCATTCGGATTTAAGTTAAGAGATACAAAAAATCCCGCCTTCGAGCGGGATTTTTTAACATTGAAATTTATTTGATCCAGCCCATCCGGATCAATGGCGCAAACAGCGACAGATGAATATTTAAAATAAAGCGCATAAGTTTATCCTGATATTTCCACCACAATGGTAATCCAGCTAAATTTACTGTTATTGCCATCAGGAATGCACCCAGCATATCAATCGGAAAATGTACACCGACATAAACACGCGACCACGCTACCAGCCAAGCTGTCCAGATTAGAATTCGTCCCAAGTCTCGCTGAGGTGAAAAATAATAGGCGAAGGCAATCCCGCTAAAAATACTCATATGGTTGCTGGGAAAAGAACCAGTCGGTGCATGTTCAATCAGGGTGCGACCAACATCCATCACAAACGGGCGTGGGGTATTGAGTACTGCAGACAATACTTCACTCATCAATAAGGTAATAGCTGTAAAGATGAAGGCTTTAATAATCCCTGTTTTTACTTCGTAACTACCACGGAACCAGGCAATAGCAAAAATCAGCAAAAAAAAATAAACCAGATCATGCGCAATCAGGGAGGCATAGTTGATCATCCAGATCGAGGCTTGATCAGGTACATTGAGAAGATGAAACAGGGAAAGGTTCAGTTGATCAAGAGACATGAGCAGAAAGGGCTGGTGCAAATGTCCGTTACTGTAAACCGGTCAAACCTCAATTCCTACCCGAGTTTGTATGAATTTGTAGCTTCGCTTTTTAAAGAATATTCACATGATAAAAAACCACCCAAAAGAGTGGTTCTTAAAAGCCTGAATGAAGTTTTATTTAAACTGAATCGAGCCATTGGCACTGACAGTCATTTGCGATTCACCTGCCGCAACGGCCTGCTCTGGAACCATATCAGACGAAGCTGATTTCATCATGGCCATACGCGGTACGGGCTGTGGTGCATAGTTATTGGTATTGATGTTCAAGTTTACCAGTTGATAACCCGGTTTATTCCAGGTCTGGGTGAGTGCTTGGGCGCGTTGCTGGAAGTTTTTAGTCGCTTCAATCATCAGTTCACTTTCAACTTTTTTGCGCTTTTCATCTGATACCTTGAAATTAATCGACTCGGTCTGGAAATTTTGCTGCAATTCTGCAATGAGCTGCGAAGCCGCTTTAAAATCTTTTGATTCTAGGCGAATTTGGGCACGACCACGCCACTCTTTTAATTTACGGTTGTCATTGTCATAAATAGGGTAAGTACTTTGTGTACCCGTCTCGATTTTCACAGTAGGATATTTTCGTGCTGTAGCAATCGCCTGACTCATGAGTTGGTTGATTTGGGTGGCCAGTTCAGCCGGCTGTTTGTTGGATTTTTCAATATAAAGTACGGCATGCATTTCATCATTTGAAATTTCACGACTGGCCTCTGCTGAAAGATTAACAACATTATAATTCATGGATTCGGCAGGAGCTGCAAATGCGCCTGTGGCGAGTGTGCTGGCAAGGATAAAACTGGTAAGTGCTAAGAGACGCATGAAATTGTCCTGTTATTCTTAAAATTGGCCATCTAAGCCGTTAGGGAAATATTAAATCTCAATTGTGATCTTTTTACGAAATATTTGTGGTAAGAGTGTTAAATTTTCTTTCATTTTAACTTATTATTTAATCTATATTTATTGTTAATAATTAAGTGTTTAATAATAAATTTTAAAATTTATTTTCTGAATGTTAGCTGTGCTACAAAAAAGCATAAAAGAACAGGCTTTCCTTTCTGCTGTCACGCGGTAAGATGATGATTCAGGGGATGGATTGGCACGATGTTTTTTTTCGATAAAGATTAGGACAAAATGTGACTGAAAGTTATTTATTTTCCTGAAAAATTCGGTATCATCCGCCTCCTAGTTATTCGAATACAAAACTGCTAGCTAGAACCTTATAAAGCGCCGAGTCAAAGGACCAAACGTCACCAGACTTATTTCTTTCACCCATATCAGAGATGGTAATTCGATATGAGCGTTACTTCTGTAAACCCTGCCACCAATTCCACAAACGAATACTACTTGACTCGCCAAAGTCAGATGGAATCGAATGTGCGTAGTTATCCACGTAAATTACCGTTAGCGATAGCGAAAGCACAAGGTTGCTGGGTTACCGATGTTGAAGGTACTGAGTACCTTGATTGTTTAGCTGGGGCAGGGACGTTGGCATTAGGCCATAATCATCCTGCAGTCATTCAAAGTATCCAGGATACGATTGCAAGCGGTTTACCATTGCATACCCTGGATCTTACTACTCCTTTAAAAGATGCTTTTACTGAAGCACTTCTTTCTTATCTTCCAGGTGGTCAAGAAGAGTACTGCTTGCAGTTCTGTGGTCCATCCGGTGCAGATGCAACAGAAGCTGCAATCAAACTCGCGAAAACCTTTACCGGTCGTAGCTCTGTAATCAGCTTCTCTGGCGGTTATCACGGTATGACTCACGGTGCATTGGCAATGACAGGTAACCTGTCTGCGAAAAATGCAGTAAACGGTTTGATGCCGGGTGTACAGTTCATGCCGTATCCGCATGAATACCGTTGCCCATTGGGTCTTGGCGGTGAAGCCGGTGTAGATGCCCTGACTTACTATTTTGAAAACTTCATTGAAGATGTCGAAAGCGGTGTGACCAAACCTGCAGCTGTAATCCTTGAAGCAATTCAGGGTGAAGGCGGTGTGGTGACTGCACCAGTAAAATGGTTGCAGAAAATCCGTGAAGTGACTGAAAAGCACAACATCGTGTTGATTCTTGATGAAGTACAGGCAGGCTTTGCGCGTTCAGGCAAGATGTTTGCATTCGAACATGCCGGCATTGAGCCTGATGTTGTAGTGATGTCTAAAGCCGTGGGTGGTAGCCTGCCGCTTGCAGTTCTAGGTATTAAACGCAAGTTCGATGCATGGCAGCCTGCCGGTCATACCGGTACTTTCCGTGGCAACCAGTTGGCTATGGGTACGGGTCTTGCGACAATCAATACGATTAAAGAGCAGAACCTGGCGCAAAATGCACAAGAGCGCGGTGATTATCTACAGTCTGCATTAAAAGAGTTAGCCAATGAATTCCCATGTATTGGCAACGTGCGTGGCCGTGGTCTGATGATCGGGGTTGAGATTGTTGACGAGCGTAAACCAGCGGATCATATGGGCTCTTTGCCTGCTGATGGTCAATTGGCCGCAGCAATTCAGACCGCTTGTTTCAACAACAAACTGTTACTTGAAAAAGGTGGCCGTAACGGTACGGTAATTCGTTTACTTTGCCCACTGATCATCACTCAAACAGAATGTGAAGAAGTTATTGTCCGCTTCAAGAGAGCAGTTGCTGAAGCTCTGATAGCAGTTCGAGGCGTATAATTCATGGTAGATTTTGCAGAACATCGTAAAGCTTTACTCTGCAATGATGCTGCATCCATTGCTGACTATCAGTCAGCAATGGAACAGGCGACCAAAGCGGTTGCAGCATGGTTGCAAGACGACAAAATGTACCCGGGCGGTAGCATCAAGGAATTGCATAGCGCAATTTCTTTCAAGCCTTCTCAAGAAGGTATGGGCCTCCAGAAGTCTTTAGAGCGTATGGTTGAGCTATTCCTCAACAAAAGCCTGAAAGTACATCATCCACACTCACTTGCGCATTTGCATTGTCCTACCATGGTCGCAAGCCAGATTGCAGAAGTGCTGATTAATGCAACTAACCAGTCAATGGACTCATGGGATCAAAGCCCGGCCGGTTCATTGATGGAAGTGCAGCTGATTGACTGGCTGCGTCAAAAAGTGGGTTATGGTTCAGGTCAGGCAGGGGTGTTCACTTCTGGTGGTACACAATCGAACCTGATGGGCGTGTTGCTTGCACGTGATGCCTGCATCGCGAAAAACTGGAAAGACGAAAACGGCAATCCGTGGTCGGTTCAGCGTGATGGTATTCCTGCGGATGCGATGCGTAATGTCAAAGTCATCTGTTCTGAAAATGCACATTTCTCTGTGCAAAAGAACATGGCAATGATGGGCATGGGCTTCCAGTCCGTTTTGACTGTTCCTGTGAATGAAAATGCACAGATGGACGTAGACGCACTGGAAAAAACCATGGCGCACCTTCAGTCTGAAGGCAAAATCGTGGCATGTGTGGTTGCGACTGCAGGTACAACGGATGCGGGTGCGATTGATCCATTGAAAGCAATTCGTGAAATCACCAATAAATATGGCGCGTGGATGCATATCGATGCGGCATGGGGTGGGGCGCTGATCCTGTCGAATGAATATCGTTCAATGCTAGATGGTATTGAATTATCTGATTCGATCACGCTTGATTTTCATAAGCATTACTTCCAGACCATTTCTTGTGGCGCGTTCCTGCTGAAAGATGAGACGAATTACCGTTTCATGCATTATGAAGCTGAGTATCTGAACTCCGCTTATGATGAAGAGCATGGCGTTCCAAACCTGGTATCGAAGTCTCTGCAAACGACTCGTCGTTTTGACGCGTTGAAATTGTGGATGACCGTTGAAGCACTTGGTGAAGAGTTATATGGTTCAATGATTGACCATGGCGTAAAATTGACGCGTGAAGTAGCAGATTACATCAAGGCAACGGATGGTCTGGAACTTCTGGTCGAGCCGCAATTTGCATCAGTTCTGTTCCGTGTAGTTCCAGCGGGCTATCCGGTTGAATTTTTGGATGCCCTAAACCAGAACGTAGCAGACGAACTGTTTGCGCGTGGTGAAGCGAACATTGGTGTGACGAAAGTGGGTCAGGTTCAGTCTCTGAAAATGACCACTTTAAGCCCGGTTGCAACGCTTGATAATGTGAAGAACTTGCTGGCATTAGTGCTTGCAGAAGCGGATCGAATCAAGGATTCAATCGCTGATGGTACTTATACGCCACCCATTGCATAAGTGATTGTGATGTGAAAAAAGGAGATCGAAATGATCTCCTTTTTTTATAATTAAATTTTAGTTTTAGAGGCTAGGATCAAACTAGCCTCAATATATAAATATACCTTTTAAGTCTTTGCTGCGTGTTTTTCAAAATAATAAGCTATTCAAAATAAAATGGAAAACTCGGGAATATGGAGCAAAATATACAGGAAAAATCACTCATCAAAACAGTGATTGATCAAAGAATTTCTAAGTATCAGTGGATGGTCATTGCACTTTGTTTTCTGATTGCATTATTTGATGGTTTTGACACCCAAGCTGTTGCATTTACTGCACCCGCCTTGCTAGTACACTTTGACTTAGAAACAGGTGCATTAGCACCGATTTTAACTGCAGGTATCGTCGGAATGACGATAGGTGCAATGCTCTTAGGACTAGTAGGGGATAAATTAGGACGTCGAAAAACATTAATCATATGTACGGCCATTTTTTCTCTAGCAACTATATTTATTGCGTATGTGACGAGTGTTGATCAAATATTAGTATTGAGATTTATTGCTGGATTGGGGATGGGTGGAGCGACACCTGTGTTGCTTGCATTGGCTGCCGAATATTCTCCGCAACGTTTCAAAGGCACAGTTACTACAGGCGTTTTGTTAGCCTTGCCAGCAGGGGCAATGTTAGGTGGCTTACTGGCTGCCAAGATTTTGCCAGTGCTAGGTTGGCAAGGGATCTATTTGATTGGCGGTGGATTCCCGTTGCTATTGCTGTTTGTCATGTATTTCTTGTTGCCTGAATCTTTGGAATATTTAGCGCAAAACAATAAAAGTTCCTCTTTGAGATCAATTCAAAAAATTCTCAATAAAATTTCTCCGGGGATTGGCGAGATTAAAGTCAAAGACCTACTTCAGCCAAATAAGACACAACAACAAAAAGCCAAGTTGGCGATCTTGTTTCAAAATAATTTGGCTCGTACTACCATTGGCGTATGGGGTACTTATTTCTTTAACTGGATTGCGTGGTTTATGTTGTTATCGTGGTTGCCGACTGTATTGAAACAGGCAGGATTGGCACCGGAAAATGCGCCTTATGCATCCGTTACAGTAAATGCTGCCTTTATCTTATTTGCCTTGCCATTAGCTTATTGGCTACCTAAAGTAAATACAGCTAAAATTCTCACTTTTATGCTAATTACAGGATTGGTGATCGTCGCTGGTTTAGGTTTATTTATTGAAAGTAATCAGTGGGGCTATATCTTCGCTTTGATTGCATTGGCAGGATTTGGAATTGGCGGTCAGCAGTTGGCTTTGAATTACCTGGTGGTCGCTGCATATCCAACTCAAGTTCGAGCAACTGCCACAGGGTGGGCAATTGGAATGGGCCGTATGGGTGCAATTTTAGGATCAGCCATTGGCGGAATTGTACTCACGCAATATGGTGTTTCAGGTTATTTTTATGCGCTTGGCGTACCTCTATTATTGGCTCTCTGCTGTGTCTTCCTGATTAAATATCGCATTCCAAAGGTTCAGGTAGATGCATAATATTTTTGTATAAAATTAGATTGAAATTCTGTATTTAAATAAAAAGGAGATCGAAATGATCTCCTTTTTTTATGGGCTTTAAAAAAACAAAAAAGGTCATTTCCCAGATCAAAATTCACCACAAAAATCCAGAAGGTCTGAATCCCGTTTAGCCTGTTATTTATTTGTCATAGGCTTATGTAAAACTGAGGAGCAGGATTTATCTTGGGTTCGGGTTTATAAAAAATGTTACATGTCATCGGTCTAAATTTTTTATTGAACTGAATGATATAAAGAACTTAATCATTGAAATCCATAAAAATTTAATCAAGAAAAAACCGCTAGATTAAAAATCACTAAATCGTAATAAAGCTGTAACTTATCTGTCATATTCTAAAATCAAAATGCAGGTATCGAAAGAAGTACAAAACTGAATAAAAAGTGGTGTACTCCAAATTTGCATAAATGAGAGAGATACTAGAATGCGCTTTACAAATTTAGCTTTAGCATTAGCAGTAACCGGGGCAGCTGCTGTAACGACTGCACATGCAGCTCGTGACACCATTCAAATTGCAGGTTCTTCAACTGTACTTCCATATGCCAGTATCGTGGCAGAAGAATTCGGTAATACTTTTCCACAGTTTAAAACACCAGTCGTCGGTTCTGGCGGTTCTTCAGGCGGTTTAAAGCAGTTCTGTAATGGTGTAGGGGATAATACCATTGATATCGCAAACTCTTCTCGTCAAATCAAAAGTACTGAACTGGCAGAATGTAAAAAGAATGGCGTTAATCAGGTATTAGAAATCAAAATCGGTTACGACGGTATTGTATTTGCGTCAAATGCCAACAAAGCTGCTTATAAACTGCGTCCACAGCATGTCTTCGCTGCACTTGCTGCAGAGCTTCCATCCAATGGAAAAATGGTTGCTAACCCTTATACGCGTTGGAACCAGATTGATAAAAACCTGCCGAATGAACCGATCACACTGGTAATCCCGGCTTCGAATCATGGTACGCGCGAAGTCTTCCAGGAGAAAATGGTGGATGCAGGTTGTGAAACGTACGCTGCAATTAAGTCTCTAGACAAAGATGCCAAGAAAAAAGCCTGTTCTACATTCCGTAAAGATGGCCGTGTAGTTGAGATTGCCGGTGACTATACCGAAACATTGGCACGTTTGAAAACTTCTCCAAGTGCGGTGGGTGTGTTTGGTTTAGGTTTCTATGACCAGAATCGTGACCGTCTGCGTGTTGCGACGGTGAACAATGTAGCACCTTCTGAAAAGACCATTTTAAATGGTGCTTATCCGGTATCCCGCCCACTGTTCTTCTACGTTAAAGGTGAACACTTAAAATCAATCAAAGGCTTACCGCAGTTTACTGAATACTTCCTGAACAAAAAAGTGTCTGGCAAAGGCTCTAAGCTGGAAAAAGCAGGTCTGATTTCAATGTCTGATAAAGAACGTGCAGCAGTTCTGGCAAATTTCAAGGCGGGTAAAGTGGTTGTAGTGAAGTAATCACTGATTTTGAAAATGCTGGTGGTAGGGTCAACCTGCCATCGGCTTTTTGCGATAAACAAGTTTTTTCAAACCATTAAAATTGAAAAAACAGTGGAGAATACATGAATCTGCTACTTATAGGTGTGTTATTGGCCATCATGGCCATAGCCTATCAAATCGGATTAAGTAAAAGCCGTAACTTAGCAGGTAAGGGAAGCAATTCTGCAAACTTACACTCGCGTCCCGGATATTATGGTGCCCTGGTTGCACTATGGTGTGGTATCCCTGCGTTTTTAATTTTGATTGTTTGGAACATGGTTGAGCCAAGTTTTCTGGAGCAGGTGGTACTTAAGCATTTGCCAGAAAATGTTTCGGCCAGTCTGGATCCGGCCAGTCTGAGTGTTGTCATCGATCGTGTTCAGGCACTAGCTTCAGGTTTTGGGGTGAGTGATACCCCTGCAGCTTATGAGGTCGCAGCGGCAGAACAGCTTGCTAAATTTTCAACCATCGGTACCTTTGCCAAACTGGCAGTAGTGATTTCGGCAGCGCTGGCTGGTCTGGTCTGGGCCAAGAAACATATTAGCCAGGAATTTCGTGCGCGTAACCAGGTCGAGAAAATGATTAATATCGGCCTGGCATTGTGTTCTGGTGTGGCAATTCTGACCACCCTCGGGATTGTGATGTCGATGTTTGGCGAGGCGATGCGCTTCTTCAGCTTTGTCAGCCCACTGGATTTCTTCTTTGGTACCGAATGGAACCCGGGTTTTAGTACCTCAGGCAGTGCTGAGGGCAGTTATGGTTTATTGCCATTGTTATGGGGCACGCTCATGGTCAGCGGGATCGCACTTCTGGTTGCGGTTCCAGTTGGCCTGATGATTGCGATCTATCTGGCAGAGTATGCCTCACCGAGATTCCGCTCTTGGGCAAAACCAACCATTGAAGTGTTAGCGGGTATTCCTACGATTGTCTATGGGGTCTTTGCCTTGATGATTATCGGTCCATTCCTTAAAAGCATGGGTGCTCTGGTTGGACTCGAAATTAATGCCACCAGTGCGCTGACAGCCGGTCTGGTCATGGGCATCATGATCATTCCATTTGTATCTTCTCTGTCAGATGACATTATTACTCAAGTACCACGTGCTTTACGTGATGGTTCTTTGGGTTTGGGTGCCACCAAATCTGAAACGATCCGTCAGGTGGTTTTACCTGCAGCCTTGCCCGGTATTATTGGTGCGTTCCTGTTGGCAGCGTCACGTGCGATTGGTGAGACCATGATTGTGGTCCTGGCAGCCGGTAACAGTCCGCAGCTGCATGCCAATCCGCTTGAAGCCGTATCTACGGTTACGATTACCATCGTCAATCAGCTAACTGGTGATACTGATTTTGCTAGTCCGCAAGCACTGGTGGCCTTTGCACTAGGATTGACGCTATTCGTCATTACCTTAGGTTTGAACATTGTTGCACTGATCATCGTGCGTAAATATCGTGAGCAATACGACTAATGAGTACTTCAAATACAACGCCTGTGGATCAGCGTATTGATCCATCCGTCGCTGCCGAGCTGCGTGAAAAGCGTAAGAAGACCATTCAAAGCTCTTTGGCACGACGTCATCGTAAAGAAAAAACCTTCCGTCTATTTGGTTTCTCTGCGGTACTTGCAGGTTTGTTCTTTGTGGTATTGCTGTTCGGTAGCATTTTGTCCAAAGGTCTTCCTGCATTCTGGCAAAGCAGTATGAATTTGCCGATCTATTTCGATCCTGCCATTGTGAATATTGGCCCGAAACCAAAGCCTCTTGCAGGAGAATCTCCGGTGCAGTTTGAAGATCGCTTTATTGCATGGCAGACCGAAGTGGGCATGGTGGATTGGGATGCCCTGATTATCAACGGCATGATTGCCAAAGACCGCAAGCTGGAAAGTCAACGTGATGAACTGGGTTCTATATATACTAGCTCGGAAGCTTACCGTTTGCGTGACATGGTTATGAAAGATCCAGCTCTGGTCGGTCAAAGCAAAGAAGTGAAAATTCTGGCTGATGCTAATGTTGATGTCTGGTTAGCTGGAAATATTGACCGTGATCTTCCAGATGAACAGCAGCAACTAAGTCCTGAAGTACGTCAGGTGGCGGATGAAATGAAAGCCGCTGGTGTAATCGAGAATAGTTTCAATACCAATATTTTTACTAGCCCGGATTCGCGCAGTTCGCCGGCAACTTCCGGACTGGCAGGTGCCTTCATGGGCTCGCTGTTCATGATGATGATCGTGATCTTTATCTCGATTCCAATCGGGGTAGCCTCTGCGATCTATCTGGAAGAATTTGCACCGAAAAACTGGATTACCGATGTCGTAGAAGTCAATATCAACAATCTGGCAGCCGTTCCCTCAATTGTCTTCGGTCTGTTGGGTGCAGCAATTTTCATTGGCTGGATGCATTTGCCACTCTCAGCACCATTGGTGGGTGGTCTGGTTCTGAGTCTGATGACCTTGCCGACCGTGATTATTACCACACGTGCATCACTTAAAGCTGTTCCACCTTCGATTCGTCAGGCAGCTTTAGGACTCGGCGCTTCCCGTATTCAGACAGTATTCCATCATGTGTTGCCATTGGCTTTGCCGGGTATTTTAACGGGCGCAATCATCGGAGTTGCACAAGCTTTGGGTGAAACAGCACCATTATTATTGATCGGAATGAGTGCTTTTGTTGCCAGCGTTCCAGCTACTCCATTTGATCAGTCAACGGCTTTACCGGTGCAGATTTTCTTATGGCAAGGCAATGAATTGCGTAACTTCTTTGAAGGTCGTACTGCAGCGGCAATTATTGTACTTCTGGCCATGATGATCAGCTTGAACAGTCTGGCTATCTGGCTACGTAAGAAATTTGAAGTCCGTTGGTAATAGGGGGCAGAATCATGAACACAACTATTATTCAAAATTCCTTAGAAAAGGATCAATCCGTGAATTCACAACAGACACAATTTAGCTCGGATGAGGCGACCCAAAAGCCGACAACTCCGTTTGTTTCCCAGTTCGATACGCAAAGCAGCAAAAAAGATGTAAAGGCGACGAATGTGAAACTTAGTACTTCCGATGTGCATGTGTACTATGGTGAAGCGGAAGCGATTAAGGGTATTGACCTGAACATTTATGAAAATGAAGTGATTGCTTTTATTGGGCCCTCAGGCTGTGGTAAATCAACCTTCCTGCGTACCTTAAATCGCATGAATGACACTATCGACAGTTGTCGGGTGAGTGGTAAGGTTATGCTGGACAATCAGGATATTTATGATCCAAACCTGGATGTGGTATTGTTGCGTGCTCAAGTTGGTATGGTGTTCCAGAAGCCGAATCCTTTCCCGAAATCAATTTTTGATAACGTAGCATATGGCCCGAAACTGCACGGTTTAGCACGTGACAAGTATGATCTTGAGGAAATTGTTGAAGGCAGCTTGCGTAAAGCCGGTTTGTGGGAAGAAGTGAAAGACCGTTTGAATCAGCCGGGAACAGGTTTGTCAGGTGGTCAGCAGCAGCGTCTATGTATCGCACGTACAATTGCAGTATCACCTGAAGTGATCCTGATGGATGAACCCTGTTCAGCCCTTGATCCTATTGCAACCGCTAAAGTGGAAGAGCTGATTTCTGAGCTGTCTACGCAATATACCATCGCGATTGTAACTCACTCCATGCAACAGGCAGCGCGTGTATCTGATCGTACTGCATACTTCCATTTGGGTGATTTAATTGAAGTGAACTCGACTGAGAAAGTCTTTACCCAGCCAGATCATCAGTTGACTGAAGCCTATATTACAGGGCGGTTTGGTTAGTTATTACTTTCTGAAAAAAAGAGCTATATAGCTCTTTTTTTATCTCTGGACATAATGAATGTATATAGAATAAAGGAATGGAGTCATTAAATTTTGCAAAAATAAAGAGAATCTAATTTTTTCCAAAATTCCTTTAGCCTACTAAATCTTAGAAAATGGCAAAGCTACCAAAAAATAAATATGGAAAGGGTTATACAGTCTATGGAAATGATAAAAAAGAAGTCCATCTTTCTGATGTTGCTGATTACGTTGAGTGTAATCGTGGGTGGTTTATAGCATCAACTGTAAAAGGATGATCTGCTTGCTGTGTGGGATAAGTCTGAATCTCTATTATAAATAAGACAAAGCAGCACAAAGCTTTATATGCGAATTCTGCCCTGTTAGTGGGTATTATTGCCAAGACGGACTATCAGTAGGGATTAGGCTTTTTGTAATACTAATCAATTAAGCAACAATATTGTATTGAAAAAAACATAAATTGACCTAATCTAAAGTAAGAAGCCCGAATTAATTAAATAGAGAACTGATTTTTTATGTTATTTCATACTCCAAAACTGTCCGCTGAAATCCGTATTAGTCATCTCAATGCGCGTATCAATGAACAAAGAAAAAAAATAGCGCAAACTACTGGCTCTAAACTGGAACTTTTACAGTTGTCACAACAACTGTCAAAAGAGGCGCGTGCGCGTAAGAAAACCAATCAGAAAATCTATGTACTCGATTTTAAAGGTGATATGGCTGCTTCCGCAGTAGAAGGTTTGCGTGAAGAAATCACTTTGATTCTCGCCACTGCCAAAGCAGGCCGTGACCGTGTTGTGGTGCGTCTGGAAAGTCCAGGCGGTATGGTGCATGGTTATGGACTTGCTGCAGCGCAACTGGTGCGTTTACGTGAAGCAGGTTTTCATCTGACCATCTGTGTCGATAAAGTAGCCGCTAGTGGTGGCTATATGATGGCATGTATCGCTAATGAAATTATTTCGGCGCCTTTTGCAATTGTGGGTTCAATTGGAGTGGTTGCTCAGGTACCAAATTTTAACCGTCTATTGAAAGATAACAAAATTGACTTTGAACTCTATACCGCAGGTGAGTACAAACGTACTGTGACTATGTTCGGTGAAAATACCGAAGAGGGTAAAGCCAAGTTTGAGGAAGAATTGCAGCAAACCCATGCTTTATTCAAACATTTTGTTGAAAAGTATCGCCCGCAGCTCAATATTGAAAAAGTAGCAACCGGTGAGCATTGGTATGGCCGGGATGCGCTGGATCTTAATCTTGTTGATACCCTGCAAACCTCGGATGAATACTTGCTTAATGTGTTAACTCAGCATGATATTTATTTATTGCAGACTCGCAAGAAACCAACTTTGGGTGAAAAATTGGGCCTGCAAGCAGCGCAAATTGCTGATTCACTTGTGCCGACTGTCATGAATAAAGTCATGGAAAGCTTAAGCAAAGCCAATGCAAACTTGGTACAAATGCGTGATCCAAAACTGTAATCATTGGTTATAAAAGTTAGTGAATAAAAAAAGCTCACAGAATGTGAGCTTTTTTTATCTATACAATAATGTCCTGCATTGAAGATGTAATCACAGGATATAGATTCAAGATTGGACCATCTGTTCGCCGGGTTATTTGGACAGATGGAAGCGGGATTTAAGAGCTTCCCATTTTGCTTGACGTCTTGCTTTGTGTTCAGCCTTTTTTTGTTCTTTTAGGGTTACATTGGCGATACGCTGCGATTCATGCCAGGCTTCAACGCTCGCTTCAATTTCTGATTGCACATCATCAAAACTCCAGCGATAAATTGTTGCACCAGTTTTGTCAAATAAAGCATCAATAAAATCTTCAGATTCTTCATAAGCATCAATGAGCAAGCCTGTGCTTTCTTCAGGTAAGGCTTGGCTGATTTTTGTCAATACAGCCATATCGTCCTGCTCATGATTAATGTCATAAGACTCACCGAGTAATGCACCCGCGGTAAAGCCTAGAACAATCCCGAGTGGGCCGCCTAATATTCCAATTAAGGCACCAAGCAGGCCTCCGCCTACCAAGCCGCTATCCTGCCTAGGATCTAATTGTTCCTCAATTTTGAAATTTCCATTTTCTTGACGTTTGAGAAGGGTAATTTCGTTAATATTTTGGATAGGTGAATTTTTTAATTTATTAAAACCTTCAAAGGCTTTTGAGGGTTCATCCCATGTGATCAGAATAATATTGTGAGCCATTTCTTATTACCTAGTTTTAATTATTCGATATCGAAGATATGAAGATCATACAATCTCAGGTCTATTAAATGGGTTAATTTTTGTTGATATTAAGGTGTGTTTAGTTATATATGATCATGTATAGTCAAATAAGGAAAATGATGTTCTGGTTTTACTTTTATCTTGCTCAGAATTAAATTGAATTAATAAAGTTAAAATTTTATTTTAACTTTCCATTAATAGAGCATTTTATTATCAGGGAGTCTCCTATAAACATTTTTATACTAAAAATTAATATCAACTTTAAGTCAAATTTAATTGTGGAAAATAAAATTCTATATAAATGATTTTTTTAATAAAATTAGAAGATAGTGTCAGGAAGGCTATTTATTAGACTGTATTAACATGATGCTACCTGTGATTATGGCACCAATGGTTGCAAGTAACATATCTTTATGTGCATCCCAGATATCGCCTTGCTGTCCATTATAGTTTTCCGCATCCTCTGCAGACAGACGAATAGCAATGAACCATTCAAGCCATTCATAAATCAGGCTGCCGGCCATCACAAATTGAATAACCAAAAGAAAAATCGTGAGTGGTTTCTGCTGTGGAATCCAGACTTGAAACAAACGATAAAAAACAGGATAAAGTAATAATCCGTAGGCCAGGTGAACAAAACGGTCAAACATATTGCGTGACCAATGCATCGTTTCATTCAGATTAAAACCAAAAATTTGCTCAATCCACTGGTTATATGGCACATAAGAATACAGATAATGGGCTGCCACCACATGGATCAGCAGAAAAAGAATATAAAGATTAAAACTGAGAAAATTTATTCCGATCTTATATAAGCAGAGGAGTAGCATCAGCACCATAAAAACTGTGCCCGCTTGATGGAGCAAATATGACTCTATTTCTAAAGGTTGAATGCTGGCCACTATAACTGCGATTGCCAGAATCGCTAAACTGACAAAATGCTTGCTACTTAATTGATGATCTATCATCGGCGTCTTATGCAATTATTTTAAACTGATCATAATTATAAATAAAAAAGCGAAGCCGGAGCTTCGCTTTTAGTCTTAATCGTCTGAATTAAATTTTAGCGATCAAGTCCTTAATTTGTTTTGCCTGATCTGCAGCATTACCTGTGTAAGTGGCAGGAGTCATTTCTGCTAAACGCGCACGGTCAGCAGCAGGAACAGCTTCCAACTCGTTACCATTTACGAAATCAACCATCATGTCGCGAGTCATGGCTTGACCACGAGTAAGCGCCTTTAGTTTTTCGTACGGTTTTTCAACGTTGTAACGACGCATTACAGTTTGAATTGGTTCAGCCAATACTTCTTGAGCATTGTCCAGATCTTCATTGATCCGCGCAGCGTTCAACTCAAGTTTACCAATACCTTTTAAGCACGCTTCAAACGCGATTAAGCTTTGCGCAAAACCAACACCCATGTTGCGAAGCACAGTAGAGTCAGTCAGGTCACGCTGCCAGCGAGAAATTGGAAGTTTTTCACCTAAGTGGGCAAGTACAGCATTGGCAAGCCCTAAGTTACCTTCAGAGTTTTCGAAGTCAATCGGGTTCACTTTATGTGGCATGGTTGAAGAACCAACTTCGCCATCTTTCAGCTTTTGCTTGAAGAAACCAAGCGAAATATAACCCCATACATCACGGTTAAAATCGATCAGAATAGTGTTGAAACGACGAAGCGCATCAAACAGTTCTGCCATGTAGTCATGTGGCTCGATCTGAGTGGTGTACGGGTTGAAGTCTAGCCCCAAAGACTCTACAAATGCTTGTGAATGTGCAGGCCAGTTGATGTCTGGGTAAGCAGAGTAGTGCGCATTGTAGTTACCGACTGCACCATTGATTTTGCCAAGTAGCTCAACATTTTTGAACTGTTTGATTTGGCGTGCAAGACGGTAAGCCACGTTCGCCATTTCTTTACCCAAAGTCGTCGGGCTTGCAGTTTGACCATGAGTACGAGACAACATTGGCTGGTCTGCATGTTTTTCAGAAAGCGCAACGATTGAATCAATGATTTGCTGCATAGATGCAATCAGTACATCACGACCACTTTTCAGCATCAAAGCATGTGACAGGTTGTTAATATCTTCAGACGTACATGCAAAGTGAATGAATTCACCGGCATTTTTAAGTTCTTCAATACCAGCGATTTTTTCTTTCAGGAAATACTCAACCGCTTTAACGTCGTGGTTGGTGGTGCGTTCGATCTCTTTGATACGATTCGCGTCATCTTCAGAAAAATCGCTCACAATCGCATCAAGCGCTGCATTAGTTTCGCCTGAAAACGCCGGTACTTCAGTAATTTCCGGGTGGTTTGCAAGCGCTTGTAACCAACGCACTTCAACAGTCACACGAGCATGGATTAAACCAAACTCAGAAAGAAAGGGACGTAGAGCATCACATTTGCTCGCGTAACGTCCATCTAATGGAGAAAGTGCAGTTAAAGCGTTCATATCGATTCCTTAGATTTTGGAATTAAACGTAAAACGAAACACGTGCAGCATCAGTTAAACCACCTGAAACTGTAAACGCGCTAGATTCTGAATATCTTGTAGCAACTTGCGTTTGCCAAATACCATGCCCCAAGAGCTGCCACCGAGCTGACGCCACAGGTGTGCCATTTGCAAACCGGTAAATAATGACGCACGAATGCGATTGGTGTGTCCGGCATCTTTAAAGGCTTCGGCATTGCCACGTACCATAATGCGAGGATTAATCTGTCCGGCAGTATCGACATAGGTTTGAGCTAGATTGGCAATGATGCTGGGGTGCAGATAATTATTATCAAAGAAAGAAAGCTGTCTGAGAATTTTCTGTTGGGACTGTTCAATAATTTCAACAAATTTGGGATTGCTATAGACCTTCTTTTCTAACTGAAGAAGTGCCATTGCATAGGTCATTGGAAGTTTTGTACTGGAAAGTTTTGGAATTCTGGATTTGGGGGAAGTGTTGAAGGGCTGAATAAGGCTGCTTTCTAATGTTTTTAAACCTAAGGAAACATCGGCCAACTGGTTAAAAAAGTCTAATGTCTGGGCGTTCTGATTGCTGCCGGGGCG
The DNA here is from genome assembly GCF_001647575.1 of Acinetobacter sp. SFD. Classification (NCBI taxonomy): domain Bacteria; kingdom Pseudomonadati; phylum Pseudomonadota; class Gammaproteobacteria; order Moraxellales; family Moraxellaceae; genus Acinetobacter; species Acinetobacter sp. SFD. The sequence continues at coordinate 44,300 of NZ_LSZJ01000011.1, read as the reverse complement.
GATATTAAGACTGGCTTTAATTAACTGTTCAAAATAGAAGTTACCACTTTCACCAATGCTTTGCTGACCTGTCACCGCTGTCATATGGGTTAGCTGGGTGGCCTGAAACACACCCGCTAATGCCAAAGCACGATTTTGACGAGTATTCAACGTTATGGCTGGTTGAAATGGTAACTCCGTCATGCCGAATTCATCCTTTTATAAAATCAGGTTTAGGCGCATTGGTATGATGAATCACACCACCCCCTAAACAAACTTCACCTGAATAGAACACCACGCTTTGACCTGGGGTCACCGCACGTTGAGGTTCATCAAACTCAACACGAACACCATTCGGCGCTTCTGAATCTTGATACACAGTACATGCCTGATCAGTCTGACGGTAACGGGTTTTGGCTGTGCAACGGAAACCTGTTTCAGGAATATCCTGCTCACCTGCCACCCAGTCAATTGCCTCACTCCAAAGTGTAGTACTTTGCATGAGAGGATGTTCATGGCCTTGGCCGACCACCAGACGATTGCCTTCGATATCTTTATGCAATACGAACCAGGCGCCTTCAGCAGCTCCTTTCATACCGCCAATACCAATGCCACCGCGTTGACCGAGCGTATAGTACATTAAGCCGTGATGATCACCAACCTCTTTACCGTCTTCCAGTACGATTTTTCCGGGTTGAGCGGGTAAATATTGCTTCAAGAAGTCATTAAAACGACGTTCACCAATAAAACAGATCCCAGTCGAGTCTTTTTTCTTGGCCGTAACCAGATCTAATTCTTCTGCAATTTTACGGACTTGTGGCTTTTCAATTTCGCCAACAGGGAACAGAGTCTTATTAATTTCACGACCATGGACAGCATGCAGGAAGTAAGTCTGGTCTTTGTTATTGTCCACACCACGCAGTAGCGGTGCATATTCTTCACCACGTGAGTTGGTCATGGTTTCACCACGACGACAATAGTGACCTGTCGCAATAAAGTCTGCACCCAGGTTCACTGCATGATCGAGAAAGGCACGAAATTTAATTTCTTTATTACATAAAATGTCTGGGTTAGGCGTACGTCCGGCTGCATATTCTGCCAGGAAATGCTCGAAGACGCGATCCCAGTATTCCATCGCGAAATTGGCAGTATGCAGTTTAATCCCGATCTTGTCGCAAACGGCTTGTGCATCGGCAAGATCTTCCATTGCCGTACAGTATTCTGTGCCGTCATCTTCTTCCCAGTTTTTCATGAAAAGACCTTCAACCTGATAACCCTGTTGAAGTAGGAGTGCTGCAGACACAGATGAATCTACACCACCAGACATACCGACGATGACACGTTGTTGCATAGGATTAGGCATCCAAATTTGAAATTAAGGGAGAATTTTGGTGCTCGTAAATGAGCGATAAAGGATATTTTTGACCTGAAAGTGCATCTTGCACGGCTTTAATTACCAGTGGGCTACGTGCGCGAGCAGACTCAATCAGTTCATCAAGCGTCATCCACACTGGACCGACAATGCCTGTATCTAAAGTGGCATTCGGATCATAGGCGATGGAATTGGCCAAGAAACAGAAACGGTAATAGGTGCGGTCAGGGAACATCGGTGGAGTATAGGTATATATACCCAACAAGTGTTTTACTTCCACGGTATGACCTGTTTCTTCCATAGTTTCACGAATGGCAGCTTCAATAATGCTTTCACCACATTCGACATGACCTGCTGGCTGATTAAAAACTGTGTGCATCACACCTTCAGCATGTTCTTCTACAAACAGGAACTTTCCGTCTTTTTCAACAACAGTTGCGACAGTGACGTGAGCAGTCCAAGCGGTCATAAGGCAGCACCATGGAAAAGGATGCACTATTGTATAAAATTTTGGGGTGTGTGGCTATGTGAAGGGCAGGATTTCTTTGATTCTGTAAATAATCGAGATTTTAAAAAGGAATCGAGCGGTATAAATAAAGGAAAAACATTAAAATTCTCGCTATTAAATAAGGTTATAGGCTGACACCTGGCTGAAATATGCGAAAATGTGTTTGTAAAAAAGCCCCTTTGAAAAAGGAGCTTTAATATATTTTCAATCGCATCTATGCATTGAGCTCTGACTAGACGGCTCAATACTTTATATTATTTTAGATTACAGTTACTTTGAAATTTCCCTTGGTCCACAGAATTAATAAAGTTGCCAATCAGGGTGGGACTCTGTCTTAGGGAATCACGATGATCTCCACCTTTAACTTCATGGAATTCGATAGGTTTTTTCATTTTACAAATTTGCTGAAAGTAAGCATAAGTTCCACGAGGATCGACCAGTTGATCTTTATCACCTTGTACCAGCATCACAGGTACGGTAGGGATCATATTTTCAATTGACTGTTTTTTTAGATAGGTAATCAAAGGTGTCAGATTGGCATCGGGCTTGAAAACTGTTTTGGGCGCTTGCTTTAAGTCATCTTGCAATTCTGACAAACAACGACTACGTGCAAAAGTAAGAATTTTATTCATCTCGGGGCTAACGAGATTCGTAGGGTTAAGCGTTGGATCTGCTGCTTCAGCACCTAAAAGAACAATAGGAAAAAACGAAGCAACACTCGATGAAATCTGTGGATGAGTTTTTACATATTCAGCAATTCCCTGATATTGATACCCTCCTGGCGCAAGAGCAATTGCTCCCCGAAGCTTGAATTCTGGTGCATATTTTTGCCCATGTGCGGCTACCATAATAGTGGCAGCACCACCTTGGCTATGTCCCATGACATACCAGTCTTTACTAAACTGATAGGGCTTTAAAAAATGGGCCGCTCTTACAGCATCCACTACAGTATGCAACTGGCTCTGGGCATTCATATAGGGATGTAAGGTGGGCGTACCTAAACCTTGATAGTCGGGTGCGACTACTGCATAACCACGCGCAAGCCAGGCATTTAGGGCCGTTGCTGCAATTTGCTGGTAGACATGTACTGGCCCGCCCACATAATCCTCAGAGGGTGCACAGGTATCGGCCACCCCAGTTGTACCATGAGCCCAGGCTAGTACAGGCCAGCCTCCTTTGGGTGCCTTGCCTTTAGGCAATAAAATGAATCCAGAAGTGACGATAGGCTCGGCATTTACTCCACGACTGCGATAATTAATTAAAAACCGTTGTGAAGCATTGGTAAAGAGATCGGGAGTTTGCTCTTTTATAGACAGCAGTGTACCTGGTGTTTTTGCTGCAATATCAGAAAACAGGGTTTTATCCTGATTGGCTGGAGCGGGAGAAGCGAACACATATGCGGAACCCAAGCATATGCAGCTGACTATGGTTTTTGAAATCAGATTTTTTATTTTCAACATGGAAGTATTCTCCACTCTTACTCATATAATTTAAAATATTCTAAATCTTTAGGATGATCTAGGTGAAAATATAGACAATTTCACAATAAGTTTAAACAGTTAAATATTTATTTTTGTAAGATTTAGGCCCCTGAAATGAAGTGTCTTATATTTAATAATTTATGTAAATGAATGGATTAGATTTAATGAATTAATTATCTTTAAAGTAATAAAATGAGGGACTGTAAATAAAATTTTTATTAATTTAAATTTATATTTTATAAAACTATAAAAGATCTAGGAGGGATTGTATTTAATAAAGGGTTAAGAATATGCTTCATGGTTTAAATCACTGGATTTAATTAACCTAAAATGATTGGTGAAAAAAATATAATGATCAATCGTAAAGAGCTAAAAAACAGTAATTAGTTTTAATTACTGTTTTTTATATAAAAAGACAGATGAAGGGCTTATTTTATTTTAGCCCATTCTTTAGCCAAACGTTGTCTAAAGCTTTGTTTTTTATCTTTCTTACACTCTTGAACCATAATAGGTGTAACCTTTTCAATACCTTGTGTATCAATAATCTGATTTTCTACACCTTTATTATTCATATTTAAAGCTATAGTTACGCCAACAGCAGTTGGTTGGTACTTAGCATCCAATACAAGAAAGTCCTCACATGTCCATTGGTTTACCGGTTTTTTTGCGGAAGCAGAATTTACAAAAAATGGAGATAATGCTACGCAAGATAAAATGATAATAGATAATTTTTTCATTTTAATTAATCTCTTATGACGGTTATGAAATTATCTGAGATTATAATATTTAATTATAATCTTATTTGGTGAAATTAACTGATACTTGATAGGATGTATATTAATAATGTGTATCTAATTTTATATAAAATTAATTTAATCATAGTAAGTATTTAATAGATATAATATTAATATTAATTTATTAAATTGTTTGAAAATTAATATTACAATTTTGAGAAATGGTATATTTCAAGTAAATTTTAAGAATTTGATTTTGGATGATGCCGAGATTAATTCTAATATACTTGAAATAACGGTTTCACGCATTACTTCCCCTGATTTCTTATACTTAAATATTCTTGTGAATTGAGATAGTTAAAGCCGGCATTTTCCCACTGTGTTTTGCTTGGCCATTGAGCATAACCCATATAATCACCGGTCTTTTTGTTTTTGTGGAGGCGATAGCCTAAAGAACCTAGAACCAGATGAATCCCTTCTGTACGTGTTTTCCATGCTTGCACGAAAGCTTCATCTGTCGCTGGTTTAATTTTGAAACAATAGACCGCAATAAATATTTTAATTCTCCAGTCATGCTTGTTTTTAAACAAGCATTAAACTAATAGGATTAAAATAATATATTGAGATATAAATATTTTTATTTATCCAAGATAGTTTCGGGAAACTTTTACATAATTTTGTGCTGAATAGGGCAAGAATGCTATTTCTTTTTCAGTTAAAGGTCTTAATTTTTTTGCAGGACTCCCCACATAGAGCCAGCCGCTTTCCAAAACTTTATTCGGTGGTACTAAAGTTCCTGCACCAATCATGACATCATCCGGAATTACCACATTATCCAGAATAATACTATTAATCCCGATCAGAACACGGTTGCCAATGGTACAGCCATGCAGCGTTACGTGATGACCAATTGTCACATTTTCCCCAATAACCAGGGGTGAACCTTCCGGTTGGTCGGCTTTCTTATGGCTAACATGCAGCATGGCATGATCCTGTATATTAGAATTTCTGCCAATATGGATATGGTTAACATCTCCACGAATCACGGCAAAAGGCCAGACTGAGACGTTTTCAGCCAAAATTACATCACCCACGACTACGGCCATGGGATCAATATAACAGGAATCTGCCACTTGCGGAGTGGTATTCAGATAAGAACGAATATTTTGGCTCATGTCAGTACTACCCTGAAAATTTATGATCATTATAAAATAAAAAAGCATACATTCCAGGAATGTATGCTTTGGCTTTAGTCTGAAACAGTATTTATAAATTAATACTTAGAACAGGTTGCTAAAGAATTGCTTGATATGATCCAGCATACGTGCAAAGAAGCCTGCTTCTTCAACTGCCTGTAGTGCAACCAGTGGTTTTTCAGCAATTACTTTGCCATCTAGAGTGGCTACATATTTACCTACTATCTGACCTGGCTGTAAAGGTGCAGTCAGTTTAGGCTGTACCACCAGTTGGGTTTTTATTGCGTTGGCCTGACCTTTTGGCATGGTCACATTAAAGTTCTCAGCCAGGCCAATCTGGACTTCATCTTCTTTGCCGAACCAGACTTTGGCTTTGGCGAGTACCTGTTTGGCAGGCTGAACATTTTTGGTTTCGAAGTTGGCATAACCCCAGGCAAGCAGCTCACGTGTCTGAGTCGCACGTTCCTGCATAGTTGGTGCACCAAAAATTACTGAAATTAATCGGGTAGGGCCACGTTTTGAAGAAGTTGTCAAACAATAACCAGCTTCATTGGTATGACCGGTTTTTAAACCATCTACACTTGGGTCAGTATATAGCAGTGCATTACGATTACCTTGCTTAATCCCATTAAAAGTAAATTCTTTTTCCGCATAAATCGGATAATACTTTGAACTGTCTTTGATGATGTGCTGTGCCAATGTAGCCATATCTTTGGCAGTCGAATAATGTCCTTCAGCAGGCATACCGGTTGAATTGATAAAGCTGGTATTGGTCATGCCAATACGTTTGGCTTCCTGATTCATCATATGTGCAAAGGTACCCTCGTTCCCTGCAATATGTTCGGCCATTGCTTTAGAGGCATCATTACCAGACTGGATAATAATTCCGCGCAGCATTTCCAGCGCAGTTGCCGTACCGTTTAAAGGTACATACATACATGATTCCGCACTGCTACCGCGGCACCATGCAGATTCATTCATACGGACCTGTTCGTCTTCAGTCAGCTCACCACTCAATAGTTTCTGCTCGATGATGTAGCTGGTCATCATCTTGGTCATGGAAGCAGGGGCTAATTTTTCATTTTCATTTTTAGATGCGAGAATTTGCCCTGTTTCGAAGTCCATCAGCACATAAGATTTATTATTCAATTCTGGTGGTGCAGATAAGACAGTTGCTGCAAAGCTGAAACTAGGAATTAATAATAATGCAGCAAGGGCAGTTTTTGGGGTCATTTCTAGTGGGTTCCAATATCTTGATGTAAGCACGAAGAGCCTAGCATTTTAGGACAAAGCTAGGCTGACTTCTATGGGAAACCCAGTCTAATTTCAAAAGTATTGTAAGTAATCGGCACAAATATCGCTTAATTTTAATATGTGGTTAATTCGTCACAAATCACCTGATTTTTTTGCTTCCCAGCTTTTTTGGCATCTGCTTGTGCTTCAGCCAGAATATTGCGGAAATCTTTCTGTTTTGCCATCTGATTTAAGCGTTCCACCGGATTGCTTTGACCCGGCATATATTCTGTCACCAGCTTATTATAGCCTTGATTGAATTGTGACTTGTCTTTAACCACGCTTGGGCAGATTTCTGAAAGAACATAAATTGCAGCCAGTTCCTCTTTGGTCACTTTCTGGGTTGGAGTAACATTAATATTTTCATCGGCTGCGAAGGCGGAAGTTCCGAAAAAAGTTGCTGCGGAAACTGTACAGAAGGCCAAAGCCTGAAATAATGGACTTTTCATTAAAAAACTCAAAAAAAAGATTTAGAACAATAATTTGCCTAGCTTAAACTTATTTTTGCAATTGAAAAGTGGGGAAATGTAGCGAAGCTGTAGAAATGTGAAGAAATCTGTAAGCGAAATAAGATGATGTGCACATCATCTTATTTCTCAAAAGTAAATTACTTAGCCTTGGTAGTCTAGGACCTCTTCACATACTGTTTTTTGCTCGTCCTTTGCAGTTTGTTTGGCACCCTGACGCGCTTCTTCAAGCAAGGATTTATATTCGCTGTCAGCCTGCAACTTGGTATAGCTCATGCCTTTATCTGAATATTCTGCAAGATAAGACTGGATCAATTGTTGAATTGTACTGTCCAATTTTGCATTTTGACCAATCACGGCCGGGCAAACTTCGGTCATGACCTGTGCTGCGGCAATATCTTCTTTGACGATGGTATCGTTTTCTTCAACAGTCAGATCGGTCGCTAGGACGGAAGGGGAAATGAATACTGTCAGGCTTAAAGTTAAAGCACCAAATAAAGGGAATTTTTTAATCATCTTGAGCCACATATTATAAAGATGGATGTCGAGCCATAAATATATATAATTCCTGTACTAATACAATGAAATGTCCTAACTAGTCATTTTTTAAAGTAACGAGATTTTTTCAGTGAATATTTTAGTTTCAAATGATGACGGTGTATTGGCACCCGGTATTCAGGCTTTGGCAAAAGCTTTAAAACCTCTGGGGCGGGTAGTGATTGTGGCACCCGAAAGTGAACGCAGCGGATTTTCCAGTGCTTTAACTCTGGATCGCCCTCTACGCCCCATCCAGATTTCCCCAGATGTCTGGGCTGTCAATGGCACACCGGCAGATTGTGTCTACTTGGCAATGAACGGCCTGTTTGATTTTGAGTTTGACCTGGTGGTCAGTGGAATTAATAGCGGTGCGAATCTGGGCGATGATGTATTGTACTCTGGTACGGTCGGTGCAGCTTTTGAAGGCCGTTTAAGTAAAAACCCTGCGATTGCCGTATCATTGAGTGGGCCGAATGTACGCAGCTATCAATATACGCAGGATTATCAGCTGGCCGCCGAATGGGTACATGATTTTATTGCTCGCGGTTTGCCTGTTCTGCCTGAGCGTCATATTTTTAATATTAATATTCCAGATGTGGCTGAATTACAGGGCGAAAAGGTCACTTATCAAAGTCGTCGCCGTCAGTCTAAACCGGTGATGAATCATGTGGATCCGCGCGGTCGCCAAGTGTACTGGATTGGACTCTCCGGAGAAGCAGTCGCAGAACCTAAACCAGGATATAGCGAGATTGATTCAGACTTCTCTGCAGTAGCCAATGGCTATGTCAGTATTACCCCCATCCAGATGGATGCCACCAATTATGAGAGTTTGCGGAATTTGCAAACACAATTAGCAGAAAATGCATCCTTAGTGTTATAACTTTGTGAAAAACTCGCGATTACAAGTATATTGCCGTAAAACTTTGCTAATCTTAACGAAATTTTGCAACCGTATAGCATTAGAGAGGAAGATAATGTTCTTGGTGTTACCGAAATGTGTCGTAGCTTCACCTGCCGCCCTGATTAAAACCCTGGTTTTATCGACTGTTGTTATTTCTACAGGAATAATTACCGGTTGTGCCACCAAACCTCAGGTGAATAATGCGACACGCTATGCAACGGCTCCTGATTTCTATACGGTGCGTTCAGGAGATACATTGAGTGGTATTGCAGCACGTTATGGGTTGAACTATATCAGTGTTGCCGAGATGAATGACATCAGTGCACCTTACCGGATTTATGTGGGACAGTCGATTCGTCTGAAAAATAATACTGCACGCCGTAGTACTAGTACACAGGCAGTGACACAGGCAGCGCCAATCCAGCGCCAAACAATTGCAGTGCCTGCACCAGCACCAGTCGCGCCCGCAACGACAGTACAGACGACACCACGTGTCAGTACAGCTGCGCCGGTAACACCTGTATCTACCGCAGCAGGCCTGCGTTGGGTAAAACCGTCTAATGGGGCGATTCTACAACCGTATAATCTGGCTTCTAATATCAAGGGCATTCGCTATGCTGGCAATGTCGGTGATCCGGTATTTGCAGCAGCAGACGGGCAGGTGGTTTATGCTGCAGACGGCCTGAAAGAGTATGGTAATCTGGTTTTGATCAAGCATGTCAATGGCTATATCACAGCTTATGCACATAATAGTAAAATGAATGTGAAAAGCGGTCAAAATGTAACTGCAGGTCAAAAAATTGCAGAAATGGGATCGACAGGGACCACCCGGAACATGCTTGAGTTTCAGGTGCGCTTAGACGGCAAACCTATTAATCCAGCTACAGTGCTGCCAAACAATTAAAAAAATAATGCAAACTGAAAATTTCACCGTATAATACAATAAGTTGCTTTTATCAAATGATGGAGCGCCTCATAAGTTTAGAGGGAAATTTATGTTAGATCAGCTTCGAGCAATGGGTGTCTTTGCTTGTGTTGTGGAGAAAAACTCGTTTAGCGGTGCTGCCCGTGAATTAGGAATTACGACCAGCGCCGTTAGTCAACAGATTCGCTCATTAGAACAAGATATGGAAGTCATACTTTTAAATCGTTCGACGAGAAAATTAAGTCTGACCGAAGCGGGACAAGCTTTTTTTCATAGCTGTCAAGAAATGTTATCTGCTGCTGAACGTGGTAAAGTCCGGATCAATGAGTTACGTGATGATCTTGTGGGTGAACTGCGCATTGTATCTTTACCAGAACTGTGTGCAAATCATGTGATTCCTGCACTTTCTCACTGGATATCCGCACATCGTGGCCTGGCAGTACATCTGGAAACAAACAATCATGAGGTTGATTTGTTAGAAGGACGTATTGATATCGCCCTGAGATTCGAACAAAAAATCGATGAGCATAACCTTGAGGTTGTGCCATTGATGCAGATTGAGCAGATTCTGGTGGCTGCACCAAGTTATATTAATCAGAGTACGATTATTTCACGACCTGAGGATCTGCAAAATCATGACGTGATGCCTTTAACGCATATCAAAAACCACCAGTATTTCCATTTTCAGCATGTCAATACCGCGGAAAAAGCAGAGTTTGAATTGAAATCCCGTTTCAGTACCAATAATGGTCTGGTCGCAAAAGCAATGTGCTTGCAGGGGAATGGTATTGCTAAAATTCTATATCTTGATGCTAAGAAAGACTTGCTGAATGGTACCTTGGTTGAAGTTTTGCCTGAATGGAGACTTCCTCAGATTACCCTTTATGCAGTCATGCCGAAACGTGAACAACAACCTACAAAAATTCTTCGTTGCCTTGAAACCTTGAAACAATATTTTGGCCAGATTTCTGGTGGACGTATGTTACAAAATGCCTCATAGAATGCAGAATAATAAAAAAGCCGCTTTAAAGCGGCTTTTTTAATTTCAGGCTGGTGTATTAAGCCAAATAAGCTTTAATCATTGTGACCAGACGTTCAATCAGCTGATCCGCCTGTTCTTGGGTAATGTTCAGGGTAGGCAACAGGCGAACGACATTGCCTGCGGTGACATTGATAATCATCTTGTATTCATCGCGTGCAATATTAACTAGGTCTCCACAGTCTTTAGGCAATTCAATCCCGATCATCAGACCAAAACCGCGTACAGTTACTTGGTGATCTGCAAGCTGGCTACGCAATTGCTCAACAATATAGGCACCTTTTTCAGCAGCATTGGCCACGATATTTTCTTTTTGCATGATGTCGATAATGGTATAGACCACACGCGAACCCAGTGCTGTACCGCTATAAGTTGAACCGTGATTTCCTGCAGTTAGTACACCAACACCACGACCTTGGGTCATGACTGCACCAATCGGGAAACCGTTACCTAAGCCTTTAGCAGTGGTAAGTACATCCGGAACAATATTGGTATGCTGATAAGCAAAGTATTTACCGGTACGACCATTACCGGTTTGAACTTCGTCCAGCATCATTAGCCAGTTGTGCTGGTTACAGATGTGACGAATCTCTTCCAGATAGCTGAAACCTTGAGGTGCGGTATTAACACCGCCTTCGCCCTGAATCGGTTCAATCAAAATGGCTACGATATCCGGATGGTTGATTGCAGCTTCTTCAATCGCTTCGATATCACCAAAAGGTACACGAATAAAACCTTCAACTAGCGGACCAAAGCCATCCTGAACTTTTTTATTACCTGTGGCAGACAGGGTGGCTAGAGTACGGCCATGGAAAGAACGATCCGCTACAATAATTTTTGGAGAAGCGATACCTTGCATATGACCAAATTTACGCGCAATCTTGATTGCACCTTCATTGGATTCTGCACCGCTGTTCGAGAAAAATATTTCTTCCATCCCCGCTACTTCAGCCAGTTTTTGTGCAGCGGCGGTTTGCCAAGGCACTTCAAACAGGTTACTGGTATGAATTAGGGTCGCTGCCTGGTCGGCAATCGCTTCGGCAAGCACAGGATGCGCATGACCTAAACCACATACTGCAATTCCGGTTAAGGCATCAAAATACTCTGTACCATCTTCAGTATAAAGATATGCACCCCGTCCTCGGACAAAGCTGATCGGTTGACGGCCAAAAACGGGCATCAAGTGAGACGGTTGATCAGGTTGTACCGGTGCGAGGGTAATATTATTCATGACTAACTCTTAACTGTTAGGTGGAAAGAAAAACTTATATAAGCAAAAACTCGCTCAGATTTAAAGGGCAATTGTAAATAAAATTGGAAATATATCTTTAGACATACTGTTTTGCTTGGATTTGGGTATAATGCGAGACAGATGAGTTGAGGATTTATCAATGACTGAACAAGCACGCGATACCGAAGCGTTAATTCGTGACCAAATTGCAAAACATGCAGTACTTCTTTACATGAAAGGCACACCGCAATTTCCACAATGTGGTTTTTCTGCTCGTGCAGTAGAAGCACTCAGTCAGATTGGTCGTCCGTTTGCTTATGTAAACATTCTGGAAAACCCGGACATTCGTGCGATGTTACCGCAAATCGCCAACTGGCCGACGTTTCCACAGCTTTGGATCAATGGTGAATTGATCGGTGGTAGTGATATCATGCTCGACATGTTCCAGAAAGGTGAGTTAAAGCCTTTGGTTGAACAGTACAGCCCGGCACCTGAAGCTTAATTTAGATTTAAATTAAGTCCAAGAAATAAAAAAAGCGCTTCATATCAGAAGCGCTTTTTTTATGAGTGAGAAATGCAAGCAGAACAAAATCAGTCTTCTGGCTGTTCCTTAGTCTTTTCAAGTTCTTTTGATTCAGCGGCCAAGGTAGCAGCGAGGACCTCTGAATCGGCCTGGACCTCTTGTACAGGTGCTTTATCTTTTTGCTTTTTCTTCTTCTTTTTTTTCTTTTTCTTTGGTACTTCAACCAGTTCAGCACCATCTTCAATCGCTTGCCAATAATCCAGCTGTGCCATCACTGCGGCATAGATTGAATTTTTGCTATAACGTCCTTTTTTATCCAGCGTACCCACTGGTCGAGCCATCAGGATTTCTAATGCCTGATCAATGGTATCAATTGCATGAATATGGAACTGACCTTCTTCCACGGCAAGGGTGACATCTTTACGCAGCATCAGATGCTGCATATTTTGTCGCGGAATAATTACACCTTGTTTACCGGTCAGGCCTTGTAACTTGCAGGCATCGAAGAAACCTTCAATTTTGGCATTTACGCCACCTACCGGCTGTACTTGACCTAGTTGGTTCATAGAGCCGGTAATGGCCCAGGACTGATCAATTGGTAACTGGCTGATGGCTGAAAGTAGAGCTGAAAGTTCTGCCACTGTGGCACTGTCACCATCAACCTGACCATAACTTTGCTCGAAGGCCAATGCGGCAGAGAAGTGCAAGGTCTGTTCACGACCGAAATGTGCTTTCAGGAAAGACGCCATCAGTAACACACCTTTGGCATGCAGAGATCCACCGAGTTCTACACTGCGTTCGATATCCAGAATATCACCGCCACCCTGATAAACCGAAGCCGTCAGACGTGAAGGCAGACCAAATTCAACATCAGCATAATGAATCACCGACAGGGCATTAATCTGTCCCAGACGATGGCCACGGGTTTCAATCAGTTGGGTACCACGGGTCAGATCCTGCCAGTATAGTTCACGTAAATAGCCGAGACGATATTTGCGGTGATCCAGTGCGGTATTGATGTGTTTTTCTGAAACCATCTTGTCACCTGCCTTGAAAGCATGATGATGTGCTTCACGGATCAGATCACCCAGTGTCAGGGCATGTAATGACAATGAACTTTGATCTTCGGCTTGACGGCTGGAATCTGTAAGCAATGCGGCCAGAGCAGAACGGTCAAAAGGCAATAATTTATCGGATTGCACATAGTCGGCAATCAGTTGCATATAGGCCTGCTCGTTGTCGTCATTACGTTGTAATGTATCGGTAAAGTCAGCACGGATTTTAAAGATGCTGCCCAGTTCAGGTTCAAGCTCTAAAATTTCATAATAAATTTCAGGCTCCGCCAGCAAGATCACCTTGATGTTTAAAGGAATCGATGCAGGTTCGATCGAAATACTGCCGGTCAGCGTGATCATATGCTCAAGTGAAGACAGTTTTAAATGCCCGGATTTAAGCGCGCGTTTCAAACCTTGCCATGCATAAGGTTGTTCCAGTAGTTGTTCTGCTTCCAGCATCAGGAAGCCGCCATTGGCCTTATGCAAACTGCCTGGACGAATCAGGGTAAAGTCAGTCGTGATCGTGCCATTTTGGGTCAGCTGTTCTACATGACCCAGCAAGTTGTAATGGGTTGGAAAATCTTCAAAGATCACCGGCGCACCACTGTTCGGCTTGTGTGTGATAATCACATTGGCCTGATAACGTGCCGGAACGCGACTGAACAGTGCCGGAGTGAAATCGTCTTCTTCCTGTTCCAGCACAATTTCGACATTGTTAATAATATCTTCAGCATAATATTTCAGGTAATTTTCCAGACCTTCCACATGTTTGAATTTTGCCAGAATCTGTTCTACTCGCGGCAGAACCACCTGCTTGGCAATATCACGATTTAGCACCTGTACGCGATCGCGTGCATCATCTTCCAGATCACCCAGATGTAGCCCTAGACGTTCCAGCTTTTTATCCATATAGCGCATGTTGGAAGCGAGTTCGGCACGATCTTTGTTGCTTAATGCGTTTAGATCTTCCTGAGACATTTCCTGCAATTTGTCATCGATCAAATGCACAGGTACAAAACAGTGCTCATCGTGTCGCGAGATCAGCTTCAGATCCAGTTCTGCACCTTCTTTGGTGAGTTCAATCAGTGCCTGTTGTTGTTCATCCCCGGTTTCCTGGCGAATCATTTCAATGCGGTTGTGATAGCTTTCAGCAGTAAAACGGCGCTCAAGCTGTTTCAGGATGGTTTGCCAGCTTTGATTTAACATCGCCTGAAATTTTGGTGCCTGCCCAGGGGGTAGTTCCAGTGCAAGCGGCTGACGCTGGTTTTGAAAGTTATTGACATAGACCCAGTCATTAGGAGTATCCATGGTTTTGGCATGCTGCTGTAGCAAACGTTTCACCATGGTGCGTTTACCAAGACCTGCTGTACCGACGGCAAAAATGTTATAACCGGAATAAGGCAGGGCAATCCCGGCCTCGACTGAAGCACGTGCCCGATCTTGGCCCAGAAAATTATTCAGGGGCTTGATCCGTTTGGTAGACGCAGGAATTTTTTCTAGATTAGGAATATGTGTCAGTTGTATTGATTTTAAGCGGGTATGTTCAAGGGTGTTTTGAATTTCACTTTGTTCAAATGCCGAGATGAGTAAATCTGAGCGGATATTTTCTGGTGTTGTCGTATTGTTGCTGGCGATAGAAGAATTAATTTGATCGAGTCTCTGGGTCACTGTTGAAAATCCAAAACGAAATATTACGTTGATGAGAGTTAAGGTATACAGATTTACTTGAAAAATTCAAGCCAACATGTCGCTTTTCCCAGAAAATAAAAAACCGGAAATGTGATAAATATATAAATCTTGTTGAAAGATACGCTATTACAGGATTGAATAGCAGCAATTGGTTTTTCTGCGGAAAATAATAAAGCAATGACAACACAAACGACGGGTTGGAAATCCGCATTTACAGCATTTTTAGATCGACGTGCCTTGATTATGCTGTTCTTGGGATTTTCGGCTGGTGTGCCGATTCTTCTGATTTTTTCCAGTCTGTCTTTATGGTTAGGTGAGGCCGGAATCAGCAAAAGTGCTGTAACTTTCTTTAGCTGGGCGGCATTGGGCTATTCTTTTAAATTTGTCTGGGCTCCGCTCATTGATGAACTGCCAGTGCCCTTTTTGACCAAGGCCCTGGGACGCCGTCGTGCCTGGTTGCTGATCGCCCAGATTCTGATTGTCTGTGCTATTCTGATTATGGCATTTTCTGATCCTGCGCTAGGAACGACCCATTTACAGCAAATGGCACTGGGGGCAGTGTTGCTCGGCTTTTCCGCAGCAACGCAGGATATTGTGATTGATGCTTACCGGATCGAGCTGGCAGAAACCCAGATGCAGACTGTGCTAGCCGCCACCTATAATGCCGGTTACCGGATCGGGATGATTGTTGCGGGTGCCGGGGCATTATTTTTGGCTGCCTATCTGGGTACAGCGAAAGGCAACTATATTTATGATGCCTGGAAATGGACCTATATGGCGATGGCTGCGGTCATGATGGTGGGTATTGTCACCACACTGTCCATCCGGGAACCACAGGTTAACCGGGTACGCAAGCACTATGTACGCAGTGACTATTTTCGTCTGGTCGCAGTGTTTTTTGTTGCGGTCATCAGTTTTGTACTGAGCTATGTCTATTCGGGCAATCTGGTGGCCAGCGTCACGGAACAGTTTGCCATTCAAGATACCTTTGCCTTGTTCTGTTTTGAAGCTTTACGTTTTATTGGCTCGGGTGCAGTAGCCTTTGCCGTTGGCACCAGCCTGGTAAAAATGGGTGCAGTCAACAAGCAGATGGCCTATGAAACCTGGGTTGATCCGGTTGCCGATTTCTTTAAACGGTATGGTTTGAAGTTGGCTTTGGTGCTGTTATTGCTGATTGGTTTTTATCGGGTTTCCGATATTATTGCCGGGGTGATTTCCAATGTCTTTTATCAGGACCTGAATTTCAGTAAAGAGCAAATCGCTGAGGCGGTCAAAGTTTATGGCGTTATTTTCTCTTTGATCGGTGGATTTCTGGGTGGGTTGTTGGCCCAGAAAATGAATATCATGAAACTGATGTTTGTCGGTGCTCTACTGGCCTGTTTGACCAATCTCATTTTTATTGGGCTGGTCAAGTCAGGTGAACAACTGGCCGCTGTTGAAGTTAGGGTGGCTAATCAGGTTTATCAGGCAGATACAGATGAAGTTGGTTACTGGAAGCTGGAGCTACCGAGTGCCGTGCTGGCGCAAAGCAAGCAGTTACAAGTATCGGCTGCTTATCTGGATGGAGATGTTACTGATCAGGCCCCGGTACAAGTCAGTATGCCGTATTTAACTGAAAAACCGGGCAGCACCCAGTTACAGATCCTGCCGATTACGAGTGATAATACGCTTACAGCTGCTGAACAGGACAAGACCATTGTGGTGCGTGGCCAGTATGTCGGTAAAGCACTGCCAGAAAATCAAAAGATCGTGTTGCAGATTAACGACCAGAATATTGATGCGAAACTGGAAAGTGAGGGCATATTTACTGCCGCGATTCCAGCACAGCAACTGATCCAGTCACCCGCACATATTATCAGTGCAGTCTTGATGCAAGATGGTCAGGCACTGCAACAAACAACCCATGTTTATCAGGTCAATGAACAGTTGACCCATACCCCGAATCTGGATATTGATATCCAACCTTTAGCATTGGTAGATAACAACAGTTCAGATACAGTCGAGGTCAGTGGTAAGGTAATTAAACCTTATAGCGACAAGTGGCTTTATTTTGCCATTATTGTCGATAACCTGGCCGCCGGGCTTGCAGGTGCTGCATTTATTGCGTTCTTGTCGAGCTTGACCAGTGTGTCATTTACCGCTGTTCAATATGCGATTTTTAGCTCTCTCATGACCCTGACGCCTAAGATTTTAGGTGGATATTCGGGTACTATAGTCACCCATATCGGTTATCCGAATTTCTTCCTGATGACTACTCTAATCGGGATCCCCATTCTGATTCTGGTAGTCTGGGTTGCAAAATTGCTCGGTGAACACCAACAACAATCTGTACAAAAGGATGATTAATATGCGCATGCTGCATACCATGTTACGTGTAGGCAATTTAGAACAGTCTCTCAAGTTCTATACTGAAGTACTTGGCATGACTCTGCTTCGTAAGCGTGATTACGAAGAAGGTCGTTTTACCCTGGCTTTTGTCGGTTATGGCGATGAAGAAAATCATACTGTGCTGGAGCTGACGCATAACTGGGATACAGACCACTATGAGCTGGGCAATGGCTATGGTCATATTGCGATTGCAGTTGATGATGCTTACAAGGCATGTGAAGAAATTAAAGCGCGTGGCGGTAACGTCGTACGTGAAGCCGGCCCGATGAAAGGTGGCGTGACTGTGATTGCATTTGTAGAAGATCCAGACGGTTATAAAATCGAGCTGATCCAGCAGGATCAGGATGCACGTAACAACTAAGCGTGGTGTGGTGAAATATATGAAACATATTCATGTATAGATGAAAATATTACATCAAGCTGAATGCGTAGTATCAGCCCGGCATCTGTTAAGATAGCCGGGCATTTTTATATCAAACAATAAAATCTAAAATTTGAGGGATTAAAGGGATATGCTTAAATTCTTGGCATTGGATCGTTTTACGATACTGTTATTTGTGATGGTCTTGCTGGCCAGTGTATTGCCCGTTTCGGGGCAAGCGGCTGAAGTCTTTGGCTGGATAACAACAGGAGCCATTGCCATCCTGTTTTTTTTGCATGGTGCCAAATTATCTCGCGAGGCAGTTGTAGAAGGCATTATGCACTGGAGATTACATACTTTAGTGTTTGCACTGACTTTCGTCATGTTTCCAATCTTAGGACTTTTAGCCAAGCCAATTTTATTGCCGATGCTCGGGCAGGAGCTGTATTGGGGCTTCCTGTTTATGTGTTTCTTGCCCTCTACGGTGCAGTCTTCGATTGCCTTTACCTCAGTGGCACATGGTAACGTCGCCGGGGCTGTGTGTAGTGCCTCTTTTTCCAATCTCATTGGTATGTTTATTACTCCGGTCCTGGTAGCATTTTTTATTCTTGGCCAATCTGAACATGATTTTGATCCGACCACCTCGATTATCCAGATTACATTGCTGCTACTGGTGCCGTTTGTTCTTGGGCAGGTCTTGCGTCCCTGGATTTATCCTTACATGATGAAGGTGCCACAAATCGTCAAGATTTTCGATCAAGGCTCGATTCTTTTGGTGGTTTATGGGGCTTTCAGCAGTGCTGTAGTGGCCGGACTCTGGAATGAGGTTAGCCTGGGTACCCTGTTATTGCTATTACTGGCCTGCTCGGTATTGCTTACCATTGTAATGCTGCTATCACTTTATATTCCGCGCTGGCTGGGCTTTAGCCGCGCTGACCAGAAAACGGCATTCTTTTGTGGTTCTAAAAAAACCCTGGCCAGTGGAGTGCCGATGGCGCAAATTTTATTTATTGGTCAGCCATTAGGTATGATTGTTTTGCCGATCATGATTTTCCATCAGATTCAGCTAATGGTGTGCGGAATTATTGCTAATCTGTGGGCCAAAGAGGATGAATCAGAATTAGCAGCAGAAGCAGAAGAATAATTCGCATATTGCATTCGTTTCACGTATAATAATGCCCACTTGTTGTGCTTAGCTCTGACGGTATCCGTCTCGGTGGGCCAAAAGAATGGTCTGTTGTGGTGTTGATCTGCATGAACATTGTTCCTGCTTCCTCAGTTGAGAGTGATCAATAGCGATGACAGCTAAACCTTCTTGAACCTAATGGAGTAATCGACGATGCGCGCCGATATTCACCCAAAATATGATACTTTAGTTGCTACTTGTTCATGTGGTAACGTAATCGAAACTCGTTCAGCTCTTGGTAAAGAAACTCTTTATCTAGACGTATGTTCAGCTTGCCACCCATTCTATACTGGTAAGCAAAAGAATGTTGACACTGGCGGTCGTATCGACAAGTTCAAACAACGTTTTGCTGGTATGTCACGTTCTGTTAAACGTTAATACCCAAAATGAAAAAAACGGGCTTCAAGCCCGTTTTTTTGTGCCTGAAATTCAGAAAACTATAAGCTCATTTTCTGAATTTCAGGTGTGGAGAAGTAGTTAATGCTCTTGTACATCTATTAAATGATCCAGTTTTTTCTGGAAATAATTACCCTCAATAAAGCGGGCATCCACATTCCAGGCATTGGCAAACAAAGTCATGTCATTTAGTTCACGAATCACGATATTAACTGGCTTAATATCATTATAGCCGGTGATTTTTTCTTGCAGTTGCTCAATGCCAGTGTCACTGTTGAGCATCTGGGTCAATTCGGTGTGCAAGGACAGGGCATTGATATCGAATTCGCGCAATAAAGTTTCGCTATACATAGAATGACCAAAGTCACGCAGTGAAATTCGTGCGCCATGCTCGCGTAAATTTCTCAGGTATTTCTGGGCATCCTGCTGGTTCATCAAGATATCTTCTTCAGAAAACTGTAGGGTGAGCGGATGCTGCTGCTTACTGCGGATGATCGTAATCAGTTTGGAAATAAACTCAGGGAAAGTACGGTCTTTAAACAGTACAGCACGGTTTAAGTTCACGATTAAACGGGCATCTGGATACTGAACAATAAAGTTATGTAGCTGCTTACTGGATTCTACCAGAATCCAGCGGTCCAGTTTAATGGACAGCTCATCATCTTCACGAAGTTCTACAAGATTGGAAATATCCTGCCATTTATTTTCAAAGATAAAGCCGCTGGTCACTTCATACATGTACAGATCAGTATCTTCTTTATCATAAAGCTGTTGATATTTCAGATGAATTTCACCACGTTCCAGACATTCACTTAAAGTTTTTAAAATAGAAGGTGTGGTGCTCGGAAGAGAGGTGACTGCTGGACTGATCGTCGCAACTGTTGGGCTGGCAACTGGTTTGTCAGCAACACTGAAGTCTATACTCGGCATATCTAAAGAGCTTGGAGTGCTCGATGAAGGTGGAATGTCGAGTTTAAATTCAGACGCCACTTCTGCTTGAGGTAATGGAGTAGAGAATGCTTGTGCAATCAATGTATTGCAATGTATTTCATCCTGCAATCCCTGTTCAAGCATGACATAGCCCAAGCGTAAATTCAGAGGGAATGACTTTTGTCCTACTGTAATGAGTTGTGGCTTGCTTAAGGCATTTAAACTGATCAGTTTGGATTCAAGAATTGCTTTAGAATCTGCCTGGAACAAACCAACAATGACGTCATATTCGAGTTTAAATAGTGGAAGTCGGGTCTGCTCCATGAGGAACTCTTTGACTGTATTAAAGTACCCACTAAAAGTGGTCCAGTCAGATTGCAGAAGTTCCGGGTCATAAGCACCGAAGGAGAAAGTGACCAAGGCATTAGCAGGTGCAGACTGCTTGTTCAGTTCGCGCTTAAGTAACTGGAAGGTGCTTGGTTTTCCTGCAGTCTTCTCGGTAGTAACGGCTTGCGACTGGGTATCAATGCTAATTTGCACTGCATCTTCTTCAGAGGTTGAGGGCAAGAATTCCAGTTTTAAAGGACCCGATGCTGATACCTGCGGATTAAGGGATTGGATTTCGACCCGACCTAAATCAAACTGACCTTGAGAAATCTTTTTGAAACGTGTTTTGAAATCATTTAAGTCTGAAGGCTGAAGAAGATCCAGAAGTGGTAACCCAATAATTTCATCTTCATTTTGCAGGCCAAACAGTTTCAGGTAGTCTGCATTGGCTTGAATATGAATCCCTTCCTGAATGGTTGCGACAGCCCGGTTGCTGTCATCTACTAAAGATTGTGCCTGAATCTGTGCCGTTTCCAGTTCATTCATTAAATATTGCTGGGTCTGCGATAAACGGCTGAATGACAATGCTCGAACCAGTCCCACATAAAAGCGTTCCAGGTAATCGAAATTGAGAATGTCATAGATCCCTTTATGGATATATTGTGCATATTGTTCAGCGCGGTAATCATCTGGTTTAAGCAAAATCATCGGCAGATTGGGTTGCTGCGAAAGACGCACCAGACTTAAGGCCTGTTCATATTTAAGGTCATATGCACGGCCAAAAATAATCAGATCCCAGTTGAAATTTAACTGCTTTTCAAAAGATTTCAGGTCATCTAGCAGAACAGCATTGACCTGATAATCATTATTCGTCAGAAGATCACAGATTTGGTTATATCTAATTTGATTATCATCAATAATGAGTAAACGTGTTTCAGTACGTTTTAACTTTTTAGACAATAATGGATTTCTCACTTCAATGCTTCCCATAAATCATGATTTCTGCTTTCATTCATATGCTGATCGATAAAGTTTTCGATCATTTCTTCTTCCTGATCATTGAGTAATTCATAATCGAAACGGATGAAACTTTGTGTAATCAGTTGTGCTTTGGTCAGATAGATTTTGATTTCTTCCTGACCGAGACGTAAATGAATGGTTTGTTTTTCCCTAAACATCTGTGAGCCAGAAACAATAAGACTGGTCGAAACCTCATCTAGTTGCGTCATTTTCACCAGGAGTGCCGGTTGATAATTGACATGATGGCGTTCGGTACGGGTATAGGCAGCACAAGGGAAGAGCTCTTGTGCCAGAATTTCCAGGCCAATTTCCAGGCTTTTATCCGTTGACTGCTTGATCCAGCGAATCACACCGCCACGCCACTGGCTCTGGGTTTTTTCCTGAACCAGGATGAATTCACCGGTTTTCAGGTTGGCAGGGGTAACGTCGGTCCATTTAATCCGGTAACCATTGACACTAATATCCAGAACTTCAGCACTATGGATCTGTTTGGTTTCACGATCGAGCGCCTTAATACTGCTAAAACCACTTGGAATGGAATTTTCCAACGAGCTGACAAAACTACTTTCGCTCTGGAAATTGTAATTGGCACCAAGTTCGAGTGTTTCGTTAAAATTTTTGCCTTTAGACAGGTAAAAATGCGCTACCGTTAAGCCAAAGCAGATGTTGATCTGGGCTGAATACTCATAACGTTCATGACGGCGTTCGACATTATTGGAAAGCAGATTATAGATATGAAAATGCAGAGCAGGGGTCAGAAACAGTTTTTCATTACGTGACAGATACTGGGCATTTTTGCTTTGGGTGCCGGTTAAATGATCCATCAGATTTTGGGTGGAAATATAGAAGCTTGGCTGAAACTGGGCTTCCTGATGGGAATTAAAGATCGGCGGATGGTCTTTGCTGGCATCAACCACATAACGGGATAATGTGGTTTCCTTCGGCAGTATCTGTACCAGTTTGGCCCAGTCAAAACTACACAAATACAGCCCCTGGATTTCTGCAGGCCGGATTTGATGAGTATTGAAAATATCCAGTAAAATCAGTTGTGAATAGGCATGTGCAATATTCTGGATCTCATGCTGGGTGCCCAATACCTGATTGATATTGGTTTGATAGAAATTATTATCTATGGCACATTCAAGCAGTTGGTGAGCGGCCAGCCATTGTCCCAGTCCTGGCGTGCTATAAAGCATATGCTGTTGATATAACAGAAGTGTAAGTTGCTGCAGTGCATAATAAATCGAAACCATCCGGGCAGTTTGAATGCTTTTCTTTTTACCCAGAGAGAACAGCGAAAACTTCTGATGCGTCAGCTGATGATTACAGCGCTTAACGATATCGATATAAATTTTGGCAAAATGACTGCGCAGCAGCATGGCCAGCTCAATAATCTGGTCATTACGATCCGATGTGATCAGTCCCTGGTTGACGAAATGCTTTTCCAGGCTGGTCAGAACATTTTCAAGAGTTGGATGTAAAATCTGAATCAGGTCAAAGCGCTGGGTTTCTGTACATTTCAGCTCAGAAACTTCCAATAGGGCATTAAACAGGGATTTGGATGAATTCCCCAGTTGTAGAATTGAAATTCCTGCAACCCATTCCTGTAAAGCTTTGGCAGTGGTTGGGCAAAAGCTCAACTGCTCTCGTTTTAGTTCAGTCGGTGTCTGAAAAATGTCTGAAGTATGCGTGCTCATCTTTATTATTTAACTCAAAAATGTTGAAACCCCAAAAAGCGGTGTCTTATTCTTCTCGCCCGCTATTTCTCGAACCAGTTTAGGAACCAGATACCCCGGTAGGCTCGCTAAAACTTCTGTATAAATCTCATTAATATGGTCAGATGCCAAATCAAAATGATGGGCACCTTTTACTTTATCAAGTACATGTAAATAATAAGGCATGACCCCGGCATCGAACAAGCGATAGCTTAAATCTACTAAAACCTGAGCAGAATTATTAACCCCATTTAATAAAACCGCCTGATTCAATACAGTAATCTGGTGTTGAACCAGCTGGTTTAAACGCGTGCAAGTGAAGTCGTCCAACTCTGATGCATGGTTTGAGTGTACCACCAGAATAATACGTAGCCTACTGTTTTTTAACATGCTAACTAACTCTTCGTCGACTCGGTTGGGGATTACAATAGGAACTCGTGAATGTATTCTTAAGAATTTGAGATGTGGTACTGATTCCAGTCGTTCAATCCAGGTTTTTAATTTTCGGTTCGATAAGGTCAGTGGGTCACCGCCACTCAAAATCACTTCATTAATATCGGGTTGGCTTTCCAGATATTGCTTGATATTTATCCAGTCTTCATTTTTAGGAAGATTTTCCTGATAGGGAAAATGCCGGCGGAAACAATAACGGCAATGGACAGCACAGGCACCAGTCAGTGTCAGCAAGAAACGGGATTTATATTTGTGCAGTACGCCAGGTTGCTGATTGGCCTGTTCTTCGCCCAGGGGATCAGTGACAAATCCCGGATGCTCTTCCAGTTCCAGATGATGGGGCAGCACTTGTAAAAGCAGGGGGTCTAAAGGGTTTCCGGTCTGCATTTTGCCCACAAAAGCACGTGGTACGCGTAATTTAAACTGCTTGGAAGCCAAGATAGCGCCTGAGAGCAGTTGCTCCGGTGCAAGCTGCAGTACTTCAAGCAGTTCGCGTGGATCAGTGATCA
This sequence comes from Acinetobacter sp. SFD, assembly GCF_001647575.1. NCBI lineage: Bacteria > Pseudomonadati > Pseudomonadota > Gammaproteobacteria > Moraxellales > Moraxellaceae > Acinetobacter > Acinetobacter sp. SFD. The sequence continues at coordinate 20,085 of NZ_LSZJ01000011.1, read as the reverse complement.
GGTCGCTGAGTTGTGATTGCCAGTTTTGTTCTTGATATAGATAGTTCGTCATGCTGGAAGATTAACAATATTAAGTGGGAGGACACATCCTGATGGAAACAGTTTAACAGTTTGTAAGAAAGCAGAATGACTCGCTGTGCTCTAATATAGGGTGCGATTCAGATATGCTGATCTTAATGATAAGCTGATGACAGTCTAACGTTGAGCAAGACATGAATAAACAAAGGATTTTCATATCTGATTGTAACTTAGACAGCCTGAGCAGGTAAAAGCGGATTTTTTCATTGCGGCAAGACGTATTGCTCATTTAGAATACGCAACATTAAATGAATGTGCATGTGGCAAATCATGTTCGTGTCAGACTTGCTAAATGACATCGCAACAGCCCATAGCATCTATAGATTAAAGTTAGTAAGTTTGGAGTGCGCCAGTCATGGCCTATTATTCTACGAATGATTTCAAGTCAGGCCTTAAGGTTATGCTTGATGGCAACCCATGTTCAATCATGGAAAATGAATACGTAAAACCAGGTAAAGGCCAAGCTTTTAACCGCGTAAAATTACGTAACCTTAAATCAGGCAAAGTGTTAGAAAAAACATTTAAGTCTGGTGACTCACTAGAAGCTGCTGATATCGTTGAAGTAGAAATGGAATACTTGTACAACGATGGCGAAATGTGGAACTTCATGGATCCTGTTACCTTTGAACAGATCGCAGCTGATAAAACAGCAATGAGCGATGCTGCAAAATGGTTAAAAGACGATTCTAACGAAAAATGTACCATCATGTTGTGGAATGGCGTGCCTCTTAGTGTGAGCCCACCAAACTTCGTGGTATTGAAAATCGTTGAAACTGATCCAGGTGTTCGTGGTGATACTTCTGGCGGTGGTGGTAAGCCGGCGAAACTTGAAACAGGTGCTGTAGTACGTGTTCCATTATTCGTACAGCAAGAAGAAAGCGTTCGTGTAGATACCCGTACTGGTGACTATTTAGAACGTGCATAATGGTTTGAAAATAGACTATTATCGAGAGGGATGATTTAGATCATCCCTTTTTTTATGCCAAAGTCTTAGAGGAAAAGCAAAAGAACAGGCGTAAAGTCGCAAGGGAAAACAGCAGTACCTCGAACAACAACAATCACGCTGATTTGTATGCATCACAATATGAGGGATTGAATGGAAACTTTACAAAAGAAGTCCACGCTGACTTCGAAAATGATTTGGCTTTTGGTAGCCATTGTGGGTGCAGTCTCCTTTGGAGTGCTGGCACTGAGTCGGGGTGAGCATGTCAATGCAGTCTGGCTGGTACTTGCCGCCGCCTGCGTCTATAGCATTGCTTACCGTTTTTACAGTTTATTTATTGCCAATAAAGTATTTGAGCTGGATGAACGCCGTTTAACGCCTGCGCATCGTCTGGCTGATGGTCTGGACTATGTGCCGACCAATAAAAGCGTGCTGTTTGGCCATCACTTTGCAGCGATTGCCGGTGCAGGTCCGCTAGTAGGTCCAATCCTGGCAGCGCAGATGGGTTATCTGCCGGGCACGATCTGGCTACTGGTCGGTGTGGTACTTGCCGGTGCAGTCCAGGATTTTCTGGTGCTGTTTATTTCCACCCGTCGTGACGGTCGATCACTCGGTGAAATGGCCAAGCAGGAACTGGGTACTTTTGCCGGGATTGTGGTCATGCTCGGTGCCTTAGGCGTGATGATTATCATTCTGGCAGTACTGGCACTGGTGGTGGTAAAAGCACTGACCAACAGTCCTTGGGGTGTATTCAGTATCGCAGCGACCATTCCGATTGCGATCTTTATGGGCATCTACATGCGTTTTATCCGACCAGGTAAAATTGCTGAAGTCTCGATTATTGGTTTTGTCCTGATGATGCTGGGCATTATCTACGGCGAAAACATCGCACAACATCCATATTGGGGCCCATTCTTTACGCTTTCTGGCACTGAGCTGACTTGGGCATTGATCATTTATGGATTCATTGCATCGGTACTGCCAGTCTGGCTATTGCTTGCTCCACGTGATTATCTGTCGACCTTCCTGAAAATTGGCGTGATTGCAGGTCTGGCTGTGGGTATCCTGTTTGCCATGCCTGAAATGAAACTGCCAGCAATTACCAAATTCGTTGATGGTACTGGTCCTGTATTTGCAGGTTCTATGTTCCCATTCCTGTTTATTACCATTGCCTGTGGTGCGATTTCCGGTTTCCATGCTTTGGTGTCTTCAGGAACGACACCAAAACTGGTCAACAATGAACGCGATATCCGCATGATCGGTTACGGCGGTATGTTGATGGAATCTTTTGTGGCGATCATGGCCTTGATCTGTGCTGCAATTCTGGATCCAGGAATTTACTTTGCCATTAACTCGCCAGCCGCATTACTCGGTACTACAGCCGAAAGTGCAGCAGAAGCAGTACGAACCCTTGGTTTTGTGGTAACGCCTGAAGCTTTGACCTTACTGGCACAAGAAGTTGGTGAAAACTCGATTTTGTCACGTACTGGTGGTGCGCCTACCTTTGCAATTGGTATGGCACATATCATCACCGAAATTTTCAACAGTCGTGAAATGATGGCATTCTGGTATCACTTTGCGATTCTGTTTGAAGCATTGTTTATCCTGACTGCTGTAGATGCTGGTACCCGTGCCTGTCGCTTTATGGTGCAGGATACCGTAGGTATCGTGATTCCTGCGGTGAAACAGTCGCATAACTTCTTCGGAAACCTGTTGGGTACTGCGGTTGCAGTGGCAGGCTGGGGATTCTTCGTCTATCAGGGCGTAGTCGATCCACTGGGCGGGATTAACAGCTTATGGCCACTGTTTGGTATCGGTAACCAGATTCTGGCTGCGATGGCGCTCATTCTCGGTACCGTCATTCTGTTCAAGATGAAAAAACAGAAATATGTCTGGGTGACAATTATCCCGACAGTGTTCCTGTTCATTACTTCCATGACAGCAGGCTGGCAGAAGATTTTCCACGAAAATCCAAAGATTGGTTTCCTTGCGCAAGCTGACCGTTTCAACACGGCAATTGCCAATAATGAAATCCTGGCGCCAGCGAAAACCATGGCTGAAATGCAGACGGTAGCGATGTCGAACCAGATCAATGCTGCACTTTGTGCTTTCTTCATGATTGTAGCTTTTGTGATGTTGTTCGCTGCGATTGGTGTGATTCGCCGTGCCTTGGCAAGTCCTGTACCGACCGTGCATGAGGCAGAAGCGATTTATCGTGATCCAGAAGAGATTCAACCAGCGAAAGGTCATTAAGGAGAATATTATGAATCTGAAGTTTGCCAAAAGCGGGAAAACGATGATTTATAAAATCATCAAGATGACCGTGATGTCGCAGAAGGATTTGATCCTGAACCCGAAAAACTGGTCACGGATTGCAACCCTGTGGCAACGTTTGCAGCAAAGTTTCCGTTTGATGGTCGGTGTGCCAGATTATCAGACTTATGTGGAGCATATGCGCAAGCATCACCCGGATCTGGAACCGATGGATCCTAAGACTTTCTATCGCCACTGTGTAGATTCCCGTTATCCATCCGCGGGCGGTGGTATGAAGAAATGTCCATGTTAATGGTTAAGTAATAGCAAGCGCCTTTCGGGGCGCTTTTTTTCTCTACAAGAATAGGCCATCTAATAACCCTGATTGCATGAGTTGAGCTATTTCCAAAAAAATTATAAAAATCGAAAAAATGATCTGGGTGTATATACCTTTTAAGTATGATTTTTTATGTATAAGTCTTTTCAAGAGACGGCAAAGTCTTATAAGTATTTTTATATTTGATCAAAAAAGATCTCTGTCTGTGGCGGTCATTTTTATTTTCTAGATCTCATTTCTGTATGTTCTTTCTATCCCGGTATTTTCTAGTGAGTGTATTTATTCAGTTACACAGACAGATGATTGATCTTTTGGGAAAATTTAAATTTCAGTGTATGTTAATCCTAGACCATGTTTTATTAAGGAATTTACTGTGATCTGGGGCATGAAACAAAAGGAAAATAACGACATTGCATACATCAATACAGGGCTTGAACAAAAGATTGCAAGTTATTCACCCAAGATCCAGCATTTTTTTGAAGAAGTTAATGCCATTGTGCTGGACAAGCAGGCTCAGACCAAACTGGCACTTTGTTGCCTGATTGCGGGTGGACATGTCCTGTTTGAAGATTTACCCGGGCTGGGAAAAACCACGTTAGCCAGCAGTCTGGCACATCTGGCAGGATTGAAGTTCCAGCGGATCCAGTTTACCAATGACATGCTGGCCAGTGATGTGATCGGCATTAATATGTTTAACCAGAAAGAACACCGGTTTGAGTTTAAACAAGGCCCAATTTTTACCCAGATTTTACTGGCAGATGAAATTAACCGTTGTAGTCCCAAAACCCAGAGTGCCTTACTTGAAGCCATGGAAGAAGGCTATGCCACCATTGATGGCGTGCGCTATGCCTTGCCTAAACCTTTCTGGGTGATTGCGACACAAAACCCGCTGTTTCAAAGTGGTACTTATGCTTTACCTGAATCCCAGCTTGACCGTTTTCTGATGCGTTTGTCCTTGGGTTATCCATCACGCCATGCAGAAAAACTTTTATTACAGCAGGAATCCCGTTTTGCCCTGATTGCGAGTCTGACCCATATTTTTACTGAAGATGAGATACTGGAACTGCAAAGCCTGACACATCAGGTATTTATCAGTGAAGCGATTCAGGAATATCTGCTCGATCTGGCAGAAGAAACCCGTAAAAAACGACATGGACTTTCCACACGTGGCTTATTGGCCCTGAAGCGTGCAGCACAAGCACATGCCCTGATTCAGCAACGTGCCTTTGTCACGCCCGATGATGTACAGGCCGTATTTGTTGCGGTGACTTCACATCGTCTGGGTTTAAGTGAGGCTGAAGCTTTTAATGTCATGCAACAGGTTGCGGTTAGCTAAAGGAGTTTTCTCTTGGATAGAACCTGGCAAAAATGGCTGGCCAAACGCTTTCAATTTTCACAGCAGAAACAGCTCTCACAGAAAGATGTTCTGGTATTTATTTATCGGCAGGGCTATCTGTATCTTGTTTTGATCTTGATCACCTTTGTGGCCGGAGTGAATTATGCCAATAACCTGATTTTAGGTTTTTGTTTTTTAATCAGTGCCGTGCTGTGTGTCAGTTTTTATCTGACTTTCAAACAATTGCATGACCTGAAAATTGAATTGATTGCAGATGATATTGGTCAGGTAGGGAATAGCCTGAATCTACATTTTTATTTTCAACAGCAGCAGCTTCGTCCGCGATATGTATATATCAAGGCAGGAGATCAGATAGCAAAATTTTATCTGAATGCAGCAAAGCAGCAATTTATCCTGCCATTTTACACAGAGCAACGTGGCAAGTTTGATTACCCGATCATTCAGATTTATTCGGTTTATCCCTTTGGTCTGGTTCGAGCCTGGACCTATCTTTATCATCAGCATTCTGCTTGGATTGCTCCTAAGGCTGAAGCTTTTACGGCTGAAAATAAATATTACTTTAACCGCTTTGAACCGGATATGGATGAATTTCGTGAATTACGCAATTATCAGTCTGGGGATTCCTTGCAGGCTGTCTCCTGGAAGCAGTTTGCGCGTGGGCAAGGCCTGTATGTCAAAGTCTTTGAACAATATCAGGATGAACACAGTATCGAGATTCATTATGAGCATATGCCAAGCCAGTCACATGAAGAAAAACTTGAATTTGTAATGGGGCTGGTCGAGCAGTGCGAGCAGCAGCAATGTGCCTATAGCCTGCATTTGCCACAGGCTGAGTTGCCACAGGGAGCAGGGGAAGAACAACTACGGAAAGCCAAACAATTGTTGGCGCAGGCCTAAAGTGGATAAAGAAACGATGAACGCAAAAATCTGTACCTCGATTGTACTGACTCTGGGGCTGATTCTCATCGCCCAAATGGCATTTATTCCTGTGCTACTCAGTATAATTTTTGCCATCAGTATTCTGTGTATCTGGATTTATCAGAAGCGTCAGCAGCCATTTCCAAAAATCGGTACTTTTCTGCTGACGGCGTTGGCACTGGGCAGTATTTATTTGAATTATCAAAGTTTTATTGGCGTAGATGCAGGAGTGGCTGTTTTATCTACATTTTTATTTGCCAAATCACTGGAAAGCAAAAATAAACGAGACCTGATTATCCTGTTTAATTTTGCCCTGTTTGTCGCTGCAAGTTCATTCTTATACAGTCAGTCATTTGGGATGGCAATCGTGATTGTACTGTGTTTAATCAGCTGTCTGATTGGCCTGTACCGGATTCAGACCAGCGAATTTGAACAGGAACAGACCACTCTGGGCACAGCATTGCAACAGGATGCCAAACATGTGGGCCAGTTTGTCTTCTACGCCGTTCCATTTTTCATACTGTTATTTATTTTCTTCCCGCGCTTGCCTCCGCTTTGGTATATTCCTATTCCAGAAAACAAAGGTGTAACAGGCATTAGCGACAGCATGTCGCCCGGTGATATTGCCGAATTGTCCCAATCCAGTGCCCTTGCTTTCCGGATTATCGGTGATGTGAGCAAGCTCCCATCACGTTCAGAGTTGTATTGGCGAGCCCTGGTACTAGATGAATATGATGGGCAGCGCTGGACCAGCAATTTCAGCAATCAACAGCCTTTAATGCAACCATCGATGGATACATCTGCAGTGTCTACAGGCTGGAATTATCAATATCTGGCTGCAGATCCTTCGGTGTTCTGGATCATGGGGCTGGAAAAATCGATACCTGTGGAACGCCGTTATTATAACCGTCAGGACTGGAGTATTGTACCGCGACGGCTTACGCAACGCGTTGAACCGATTACATTACAATGGGTCGGTACAAAATACGAGCCTCAAACACTGCCAAGCCAATATATCGAGCGAATGAATACTCAAGTGCAGCGTAGCCTAGACCCTCGAGCACAGAAATTGGCATTACATCTATATGAACAAAGTGCTAAAGAGCCACGTCGTTATGTGCAACAAGTCTTGAACTGGTATCAGCAGAATAATTTTGTTTATACCTTAAAACCGGGTCAATTGGGACAAAACCGGATTGATGAATTCCTGTTTAATTCCCGTCAGGGATTTTGTGAACACTATGCATCGAGTTTCGTAATGTTGATGCGTTATGTTGGAATTCCTGCACGGGTGGTCACAGGTTATCAAGGGGGAGAGTTGGCCCCGGATCGGATGAGTTGGGAGGTTCGGCAAATGGATGCCCATGCTTGGACAGAGGTTTGGATTGATCAGAAATGGCAGCGCTTTGATCCAACCGCTAAGATTGCTCCACAGCGTATAGACAACGGAATGCAAAATCTAATGTCTCAAGATGAACGTGTATCGGCAAATAATTTAACCTGGGCATCACAGAATAATCAGTGGATGACGAAGATGCGCGTTTGGAGCGATTATGCCAGCTACCAATGGCAAAGTAAGGTGGTGGGTTATAATGCAGAATCACAACAGGGCTGGTTAGCGAAATTGGGCCTAGATTCAATCTATTCCAGCGTCGTTATACTAATATCTGGTATCAGCATACTAATATTCCTCTACATCTTGAGAATTTATTTGAAGGCAAGACAAGCTCAAGCTCCATATGATCGTATGATTCAACAGTTGAATCAATCTTTAGCTGACGATTTCAAAAAACAGCCAGCTGAAACCTTTCATCAGTGGATGTTACGTTTATCCCAGCAGGTTCAGGTTGAAAACCAGACTGCCTTTATTCAAGCCATAAAGGTTTTTGAAAAAAATCTGTATTCAGGAATAACAATGACGGAGCAAGAAATGAAAAAATTCAAGGATTTGCTTAAAACTTGCGCGGATGTTTTAAAAACTAAATGAAAAGGCTTGTCTTCATGAGAAAAAATTTATAATATGCCAAGCATTCTAGGTGTATAGCTCAGTTGGTTAGAGCGCTACGTTGACATCGTAGAGGTCTCCAGTTCGAGTCTGGATATACCTACCAAGATTCTAAACATTAAGTTATAAGGGTTTTAAGCAAAAACAGTAGCTTAAAGCCATTTTTTATATTTCATAGTCACTAATTCTTCCTAGCACGCCCACGCTTAGCCACTGGCTTAGCAGTCAAAATCAAATTTGCCTGCTCTGGGTCGTAAAGACATTTGCCTCGAGTGCCTTTGTTAATCTCTGCACAGCGATCACGTACAGCATCTACACTAATGCCATAGTGCTGAGCCAATTCAGCTGCTGATACCAGTTTTGGGCTTACATCCTTAATCGATATGATCTTTGCACCGCCAATCTCAGATCCTATAAATAATTGAGGTGCTTCACTTTGTACAGTAATTTGAAAAATATCCATTTAAGACACCTCCTTTAAGCTCTGTACGACTCCAGATCGGTCATGCTTCGCAATATAGCTTGAAAGCATATGGGTAAATTGCATTGGCATTTTCATTATCAACTGGAACGGTTGTTATGCCTAATTTATAGGAAATAGATAGCCTAAAATTACCTTGAAATTCTTCTACTACCCAAAAGAAACATCGGCTTGTTGTTAGTTCGGTGCCAGATTAAAAGCCTTGTCCTTGTGCAGCTCGTCAATGATGAAGTTGGGTACTGCAATTGTGCTCATTTCAATCATTAAGCTGCCCCTTTATAAATATTTTTATGTTTAAAGTTTGCTTCAACTAAAGCGCGTGATAAATGAAGGTAAACAGAATTACCCACCATTCATGTTTGCTCTGTTTTGGTTATACGGCAGTTCAAATCATAAAAAAACTCTTGCTGAGATACTGGTTGAACAACATCAGCAGTCTGTCTGAGTAGATCTGATCGATGCTGATTTTAGACCGTACCAACATGGTGACAAATTCCCGAGTGAGCTGAAAGAGCCAAGAGATTTTTTGATCTCTCTATATTTGTCACTATAGATTTCGGGTCATCTTCCGACGAAGTTCTATAACAGCTCGTATAGAGAAAGGGTACTAATAGAATTTGGAGAATTTTTCTTTTCATCATGTCTGCTTCTCGTAATGAGCAGATGGGATTATAGGTATTATTTTTTTAAAGTAAACAAATAATTAGATTATAAAATATAAAGATATAAAGTGTTTTAAAAAGCAATAATTATGAAGTTTTGAGATGGGAAAATCATAAGTTTTTTGACCAGAGATAAAAATATTTGGGCAAAATCGCGTATCAGATTGTGTGAAGTGCATGTGACTATTTCAATTGCATATCTTCAGATTGTAGATAGGACCTTAACAGATACAAAGAATACATCGTGCAAGTAGTTTAATTAATGGCTACTTGATTTGACCATAACTTTATTCTGATACATCTTTGCATCTGCTTCTTTGATAGCTTCAGCTAACCCAAAGGTTGGATTACGCATTGCAAGACCAATTGCAGCACTAATTCCAACTTTTGCAAAAGTATTTTGAATTCTTGATGCAAGCTTTTTAGCATGCTCTAAGTTAGTTTCAATAGTCATCACAGCAAACTCATCACCCCCTAAGCGAGCGATAATATCATTACTACGTACCGTATTTTTGAGAGCTAAAGCCATTCTTTGAATGAGCTCATCACCTGCAGCATGACCCAGAGTATCATTTGTGATCTTAAGATCATTAAGGTCTATCATAAGAATAGCAGTAGGATGCCCATAGCGCTTACAGCGCTCTTCCTCTTTGATAATCAGCTCATCCCAGGCACGACGGTTGAAAAGTCCAGTCATTGGGTCGGACATTGCTTCCATTTCAAAACGCTCAGCTTTACGTATGTACTCAGCAGCTTTTATATCGGCTTGAATCGTATAACTGAGTACCTTTGCTATCAGCTCGAATAATGGAGCATCTTCAACAAGAATTTTAGGTTGAGGTTCGGGATCAATTGCACATAAAGTACCAAAAAGAGAGCCATCTTCTTTATACAGAGGTTGGCCGATATAGGCTTTAATTGGGACTAGGTGATTTATAGGTGCGTCTGCGTAAACTTGAATATCTGGTGAATAGGGAGCAATACGGGGCGCATTGCTTTGCACCATGTGTGAGCAGAATGAGTCTGCCCAATGAAATACTTGTCCAGGCTTAACGTTATAACCATTATCTTCACTTAGTAACACGATCCAGTCATCACCCTCTGTACGAGTAATCATCCATAATTTAAAGCCAAATCGTTGAGATAAGAATTTTAAAATGGCTTGGCCAGCTTCTTCAAAGTTCTTAAAGTTAATATTATTCATGAAGTGAACCTACTGCAATAGTAAGAATATATATGTGAAATACACAACATATGAATAATTCTTATAAAAGGGAGTCAAAATAGGTATTATATAGAAATGTGTGAAATTTATACCAAAAATAATGCTTAAAGAAATGTATTTTTATAATGAAATTTAAAATTAACCAGCGAAGAAGAATACCAAGATGTAGTTTTCTTATTACTTATGAAAAAATGCAATCACTGCCATTATGGCTGCGATATTCATAAGGATTAAAAATATATAAAAAGTCATAATGAAGCGAAGCTACCAAAAAATTTTCAAAATTATAGGCCTAAAGAAACCTTCAATATGTATCGTTATTATTAATAAGGAAAGGAAATTGTAAAGTCGAGAGGAAAATTATCTAACCCTTTATATTAAAATAAAATTTATATTTATTTGGTGATTTATTTAAATCATTCAACAGTTTATCTTCATTGTGTGCATTGGGGGACAATCTTATAAGAACTGATAGATAGTTTCCTTTAAATTTTTTGGTATAAGCTTCACATAAGATTTGAGTTCTTCACTAATGAGAGTATGTGGGTTTTCAAGCTTTTCTAAGTAATTATTAACTGTTTTATTAGCCCCTATGAGTTTTATATTAGATTAAACGACCACCTGATATCTTTGTCTAATGATTTCATTTCATAATTTAATTTTGAAGAATTATCACAGCCAGTAAGAAAAAAATATAAAGTTCCTTGTGTTTATGACTATATCTCTTATAAGAGAGTACATTATTTTTGGACCACATATTTTACATAAAAAGGTCAAGAATTATATGGATGCACAAGCTGCTGGCTTCTTATATATGTTACCAGGTGTATTTCTATTTTGTCTTGGATCTTATTTAAGATAAAACCCACTGCTAGGGTGGGTTAGGTGTCTCAATTCTAATTTAAAAAACTTCGTAATTACATACTTCTATTCTTGAAATAAAATCGAGAGGCATGGTTAGTCTCTCAGCTGTAATAGTTTCAAAATGAACCCAGATAGCAGCATCTCTATTCTCAAAACTAATACTCACAAGTTTTACCAAGTCGTAAGGTTCAACATTATGGGTCAAGATAATATTATAGAGGTGATCTGAGCGGACGTACGAAATAAGCGTTTGATGGATAGTTAGTTGCTCTTTACTACTTAACTCACTGTAATTACTTAATTCTGATAAATCATTTTGAATATTCACTTCAATCCTTAACAATCTTAAATTTTCTGTAGCAAACGGCGATTTTATCAATTTAGACAACGCTGAATATGTTGGCTTTTGTTAATTCCCTCTAACTCTTATTCTCGCTCGATAAACATGCGTGTGCCAGTCAACTACCTGAGCTACCAATATACATTGGTCGTCTAACTCATTAATTTGGCTTGAGTTCTATATTTAGAGCCTGAAGATATCTTTAGATGACCTTAAAAGCCTATGATGGTACTTGGAAACAATATGAAAAATTGATGACGCTAGCGATTGACTCTGCAATAGATGAAGCAGCCAAAGCCATTAAAAAGCATAAGAAAAATACCTATAAAGAATTCGAAGCATAATGCTAGTAATATTTTTCTGATTCAAGTATGATTTTTCTATAATGGTCGTATTACGGCTTGATCAAAAATTTAAAGAATTTCAATACCTGCAAACTTTTAGTTTGTGGGTGTTTTTTTATGTATTTAATAACAAATGGATTTGAATTATGAAGGGTATTATTGCTATTGGATTATTAGGGTTATCTAGCTTTGCGTTTGCTTATCAAAATCCGACCAAAGAAGGTGAGTGTTTCTTTGTGGATGGGGCGAAACAATCTTATGCTTGTATGATTCTCTCAGGCGGAGATGTGGGGGCGTCATACATCGATTTACAATTTAATAAGCAAGAATACCTTATCGAACAGTCTGTAGCTGTAGCTTGTGGTGGGAAATGCGTGCCTCATCTTGGAACTATTCCTGAAGATGTGCGTGAAGCCAAAAAATATTTTCGAAACTATAAAACTAAAAATATTATTGCTAACCAAGCCAAAGGTGACTGGACCTGTTATAAGCAGAATAAAGGAAAATTAGATGTATGTTATATCTCTAATTAATAATTGATTGTTTGTGTCTATATATAAGATCGATCACAGATTGAGCTTTTTTGTTATTTTGTTTAAACAAATGGGTGTCATACTAAGGCTTAAGTTTAAATCAAGAAGAATCCTTATGACCAGCCAAAGGGTTGTGATTTTAGGCGGAGTATTATTAGCACTTATATTCTTGTTGTGTTTCCACATGTATAGTCTTTCAAAGCAAGAAAGATTAGAGAGTCTGGAAAAACTGTCTGAAAAGTTTAAAATATCCCAATAGCTAATTTTTATAAGAATAAAATAAAAGCTCGTCGAAAGATGGGCTTTTTTGTTGTCCATAAAAAGAAAATCTATTCCTGCTCGAGTACTGACCAGTGGAACAAGTCTTCGAGTAAACTTACCTTCTTGGGATCTAGATCAGGGTTTGGCATCCCGCCCTACAAAGGATTGAAAGCAATTAAAGCAGACTGTGCATGTTAGGTGGGTGTGATTGTGAGTAGCGTCTATCCCCGCGAAGAGGGATTTTTAAATATTAATCATAGATTAAAACTATACAACAATATGATTTAATTATTATTGTTGGTATGTTTTGCCACTGGAAAATATATGATTAGTGTAGAAAATAACCGGTAGAAACTGCTGTAGTTTCTTCGTGACCCTCAATGGTCCTTAGTTTATAAGCCCACTTCACCTTTCCATGAGTGGGCTTTTTTTATCAGGAAAAACATGCTCCAATTCATATACTGTTTATTCGGCCTAGACGGTGTGACTGAGAACAGGAATGGCAAGAAAGAATACCGGGATTGCTTGAAGGAAATAGATGCTATTTGAAAGTATAAAATTATTCTTACATTAGGTGTTTTGCTTCTCAGTTATAATTGTATTTTTGGTAATCACTGGTGACCAAAATGACTAATAGCATAACCCTAACATACGAAGAATTGTTTATTAAGCTTCATCAGGCTATTGCTAAGCGAAAGGAAAATCCAATTCTTTTGAAAGTACCTTTACATACTATTGATAAGGATGATATTTTAGAATTGGGTGAATATTTCCGCAAACATGCTTTTAATTTTGAAACTTATTTAGAGGGCGAGAACACCTTTGTGATTGCCGTGGAATATTAGGCTGATACAGTTTTTACTAGCCTCACATTTTCTGTATATATGAGCCTATTATGGCAAACAAAATCCCTTGCATTTTAGATGTACAGGGATTTTTCTTTTCTTATTGGTGGTGAAAATGGACATAATAGAAGCAAAACATAACATTGAGAAGTACGAAACCGAAATCACTAATATGGCAAGCACTATCATGCGGATTAATGTCACGCGATGAAATGAGCATGATGGATCGGAAAATTGCCCAATCAAAAGAATGATCAAAAAGCTTTGAGAAATATGCTTAATGCATGATGCAAAGCGAATGGCTATGATTATATAATATTTTCTTTATCATATTTTGCAGAATATGCTACTACCGACTCAGAATAATTTTTCTTATCCTTATCCGTATAATTAATACTTATTGAGTCTTCCGTATCAGAATAATGTATTTCATATTGGTACGAAGCATTTGGCTCCAAGTCACCTATAAAATCTATTCTTTTTGAATGGGTATATTTGAAATTAACGTTATAAACCGGCTTATCAGTTTTATTGTTTACGCTGATAATTCCGTGATCTTAAAAATTGATTAGATCATAGGGGGGGCTTCAGGCTGAAACCTAAATGCTGGTACAACTTAACTTAGGTGTGGTTCAATGTAATTCTAAAGGAAAGAATGTCGGAATGTTTGAAGGAAATTAAATAATTAGCAATTCGTCTAAAGAGGTTAAATAATTCTATTTGGACAGATAACTTATTTGCTAGAATGTTTGTTCATAAAAAGAACAAAAAAGATAGCTGAATGGACATGTACCTGCTTAATTTGGGAGAGTTAAGTAGGTTTTTTTTAAATCTCAATATTTAAAGAAGTGTATTAACATTGTTGATATGGCTAGGCTTGCCCAAGCCGACCTAGGTATCATCCTGCTTTTATATGTCAAAGATAGAAGCTTATGAAAATTATTTATAATTTGTCACTTATTCTTGCTGCAGTAGCGTTGACTGCTTGTGCCGGTACTCCCGAAACTGAAGTGGTTAACAAACCAGAAATGATGAAGAAATGCGTGCCTGAAAGTGCAGCAAAATTAGCACGTACGACATTATCGAGTGAAGCTGATATCAAATCAAAAACAAATGCTGAGGTTGTAAGACTTGTTGCACCTGGTCAGCCTATAACTAAAGATTATAATCCAGGACGAGTCACGGTTATTGCAGATCCAAAAACTCAAACAATCCTGAAGGCATTCTGTGGTTAAAAACTGAAAAGAGCAATAACGTACAGAACCTCCTTCGGGAGGTTTTTTTAATGGGTGCAAGTTATGGATCCAAAATGCTATAAAAGCTTGACTGCCAAAGGTCCAGTTAAAAAATAAACCTCGTAATAGGCCACTACCTAAAGCTGGTGAAAAATACTCAGAAGTCTTCAATCGATTGAAAGAGGGCCTTGATCGGATGGAAATCAAATATGAAGAGTATTTTTATTTCAAAAGTGCCAAACACTGGCATTTTGATTTGTATGTTATTGAATATCAGTATTTATAGAAATTGCTGGCGGTCCATGGTCCGGCGGAGGTAAAGGCAAGTTAGCTACAGAAGCATGGCGTATTGATCGTTATGAACATGCGGAAGAAATAGGTTATCGCTATCAGTGCTTTGAAGTTAATGACATCAACATGGGCCAGTTAAAAATTGCCTTGCGTGGGGCGGTCAGCAGCATAATCCGGATCACGATCATATTGTCGAGCTGCTTCTCGACAATGAAGAGTTTCTTGCATTCGCTTGGACTTCATCTGCCGCCGTAGCGAAAAATGTATGGTGCTACGACATTTCAACAAGTTGCAGCGTATCAAGTTGAGCAGATAGTTCAACTAAATGCGCCCTTTGCTGATGGCTGATACAGGTTCAGACCTCGTGATTAGAGTTGAGAATGCAAAGTTCTTCGTTTAGAACGAACTAAAAGTCTCCTGAAATAACCCTTCCATTAATTTATGAATAATGAGATCAATATGAAATTTCAGGGCAGACTTTATTTAATGTAGGTAAAGAAACAGATTCAACACATGGCTAGTATATTTATATTGTGACGATTCCGGCAGCGTAATTCCCTCTACAGGCACAAGAAATCCACCGCGCAATAGCGTCTTTTTTTGTGCCTGTATTATGCATTTAGCCCTTCATTACGTAGAAAGTGAATAAAAAATTGAGTATGAAAAAATTATTATGATTGATTATATGCCTAGTATTTTATATGGTAGGACAGATATTTAATTAAATCTTTTTTTAGAATGGCTTTTTTATATAAACCACAATATTTTTACCTTTTTAATCAATTGATATCTAATTATTTTTTATTGAAAATTTGATTTCTATAATATATAAATGCGTAAAATTTGAAGGATTCACCATGGTAACTAAAGTAGAATTTATGATGATTGTACTAATGGTAATTACCTTAATATATGTAATTTGTAAAATAGGGCAACGTTGTATTTGGATTCTCTGATAGCTTTCAATTCAGTGTTTAAAAAATAACCTCCTTCGGGAGGTTTTTAATAAAGTGACTTTTCAGTTTCAAAATAATTAAAAAATTAATGTAAAGTTCTAGCCCATCTACGGGAGGGAATTATGAAAAATCTAGGGATTTGGATATTCATATTAGTACTGGCAGGATGCAGCAAACAAAAGTTTAAAGACCTTGAAGCAGATCCTGAGGTATTAAATGAAAAACAGCTGAGAGAATCAAGAGAACAGGTTAGAACCTTTATTCCGAATGCAGATTCATCTAAATTTCGCAATCAAGTGGGAGATTGTGGGGAAGTTAGCTATAAGAATAAAGACAATAAATATATTCCTTACCAGCGTTTTATTATTCTTGAGATGAATTTAGTACTTATAGAAAATCAAACGGAACAGAAGCAGTTTGAACTGTCTTGGAAAAGTGCTTGTATGGCAAGTTGGAACAAGTGATTATTAAGCTCCATCACTTGATGGCATCTTTTGTCACTTAAATATAAGTGAAGGTTTTTTCGTTATTTTAAATAACTAATATATATACGGTTTCGTATTTTTTTGATTATAAGGCTAACTTTAATGAAATATTTAGTGGGTAGCTTCCTTTTAGCTTTAGCACTAACAGGATGTAACTCTTACCCTGCTCATGAATCTGCTTTATCGGCATCTAATGTTAACACCGTGGTAGCAACGCAAGTTATAAACTTTGTTGGACCCATGGATTTGACCATTCAACTTAAGTCATCTGATAATTTTGAAACAGCAGAGATGATGGATAACTCTGGTAAAGTCCATCGTTTAAAACAAACTGTGGCAGCTAGTGGTGTACGTTTAGCAAATGATAAGGGTGTGTCTATTCACTTTAAGCGTGGCGAAGGTGTGGTGGAATTGGTTAAAGGCAAGCCGATTAGTATTACTGAATACAAATAAATGTGATGCATGGATGTAATTTTTAAACACCCTCTGAGGTGGTTTTTAATGATTGAAATTTGTACAAAAAAGGCCAAAACTCAGTATTCGTACCATAAAAGGAGCAAGTATGAAAAAAGTTATATTGTTAAGTCTCTTGCTTTGCAACTACAGCTTTTTCTCATGGCGGACGAACTGATAAGGAGGGTTGTCACAAAGAAACTAAGACTGGCAAAAGCCATTGCCACTGAAGCGGATAACTTAAAAAATGAGCTAACTCCAACCCCTATTTTTTACCATTCAATAAAATTTTTGTAACTGTTGTATTATTAACTATTTAGTTTGTTTAACATATGTATGTTGGATAGTTGGAGAATTCAGCGTGCCTACTAAAGCGGAAGCCATCGTGATTGCGCTCATGATATTTTCCTTGATCCTCATTATTTATGAAATGGGACAAGGATTAAATTGGAAGTACTAAAATATCTCCAAGTGTTGAAACAAGCCCTCATTTGAGGGCTTCAGTTTATTCATCAGAAGAATCAGATTTTTGTCCTTGTCCATCTCCATATTCTAAAGCAATTTGTTGCGCTTCGGCCGCGGCGGTAGCCTCTAGAGGTACGGATTCATCTGCGATAGCTATTGTTCCAGTAAATCCGAACAAAGTTAGTAATAGAACTTGCGAAAACTTTTTCATTTGAATTTCCTCTACGTTTCTAAGACTTAATTTCAGTGTAGAGGTGAGACTAAGCCAGCCGTGTATTGGCTATGTCCCTATATGTAAGATGATCAAGCTTTTAGTTATGGCGCTACAGGCTTATGTAAGCGCAATTATCAGATGATTTTTTTTGTTGAGTTGATTAACGAAAAGTTAAGAACTATTGCTTGAAAATATATATCCTCGGATATAAATTAACCGCAAATGATAATAAGAGCCAGGCTATGGTTGATTACAATAAAATCCAACAAGAAATAGAAAATATGAAATCTGGTGCTATTAAGTGGATTGGTAGTAATTTCGAACTAAATGACATGCAGGAAATTTATCATCTATTGTTAAATTTAGAGAGCGAGGGCGTTATTGATATTATTGCTGTAGGTCATGAATCTTATACGGGGCATCGACTCGTACACAAAGTTAAAGTTGAAAAAAATTAGAATTCATATTGAGAGTCTTTCATTAAAAGAAAACCCTCTTCAGGTGGTTTTTTAATACCCGGAACCCAATCATGAATGACTTTTTTCCTAGCAACAAATCGAAGCATCAAAATTAATGGCATTGAAGTGCGCTAGATCCAGATGAAAGATTTTGATACCTAGGTAATGCATGCTGAAGTATTGAACAACTTTATTAAAGACTAAAATCATTCAGATGAGATTTTGACAGGGCTATTTAAAGCTCATGATGTGCAGGTCATTTCAACGATGTCATGCATCACTGAGCTGGATAATGAATCACTGGTAGAGCTAGCTGCTGATGAGCAAGCTTTTAAAGAGCTGCTTAAGGCAGTGCATCTGATCAATCAGGCTTGTTTTAAATATGAAAAGCCTAAAAAGAAAGATGACCAACCTAGTTTGATTCATTTCAGTTTCTGGTAGTAATGGGCCATCAGCACAGTGAAATCATTGCAATGACTTAAGGCGCATTTCAGAACTACGTTAAGGCAGCAAACAAAATGTATTAGCTTAAAACTTTTTTCGGCAATTTAGCTTGCTGCAACAATGAACTGGGTTAATTGATGACAGGCTTAAAAAACATCACACGACTCAAGGTTTGTCATCTGCGACGCATAGAATGTCATTGAATGAAACATAAATTGTCATAAAAAAATTCTCAGTAAAGGACAGGTTTTTTATAACACCGACTTTTTTAGAAAATTTATATTTTCTAGATTTTGATAGGTTGTAATTTTTAAAAGGATTATCAAAAGAGTTAAGTAATTAAAATACCTTATCGTAATTGTGGAACATTGCTCAAAGAATAGGTAGAAAACATAAAAAATCAATAAAGAGCCGTTCCAGTGTGCTGAACCCTGAAAAGACTCAAGTTAAGCATATGATTTATAGAAGATAAAATAAAGCATTTCATATAACATGTATTATGTTGATTTTAGCTAAAATACTGTATTTTGAATTTTTTCCTGTTCTCGATGATGCTCTATAGCCAATTCGATTAAACAAGTGATCAAGTCTGAATAGCTCAATCCACTTTCTTCCCATAACTTAGGGAACATACTTATATTCGTGAAACCCGGTAAAGTGTTTATTTCATTAATAAATACAGTTTCATCTTTTGTTAAAAAAACATCAATTCTTGCAAGTCCTGTACATTCCAGAATTTCATATGCACTGATAGCTATATCTTGAATTTTTTTACTTAATTCAGTTGATATATTGGCTGGTATTGTTACCTTTGCGCCTTTTTCATTAATGTATTTTGTTTCATAAGAATAGAAACTATCTGATAACTCGATCTCACCACAGACACTAGCGATAGGTTTGTAATTTCCAATAACAGCACATTCTATTTCTCTACCATTAATACCTTTTTCAATTAATACCTTATGATCATAGTTGAATGCTGTATCCAGAGCTATTTCAAACTCTTCTATAGTATTTACTTTACTAACACCAACTGATGATCCTTGATTAGCAGGCTTCACGAATAATGGTAAACCTAACTTGGAGCAAGCAACTTCAAAATCTATATTTATTCTATTTCGTTTGGTTAATTTTATATATGGTGTAACGTTTAATCCTGCATCTCGTAATAATCTCTTTGATACATCTTTATCCATACATATAGCAGAACTTAATACTTGAGAGCCTACAAATGGCAAATTTACCATTTTTAATAGCCCTTGCAATGAACCATCTTCTCCAAGTGTTCCATGAACAATAGGAAAAATTACATCTAACTGTGATATAGCTTTATTTTGAAATTCAATAACTTGTTTTTCACTTTTTCCAGGAATAAAAGCTAAATTTCTTCCAGATGGATGTAAGGCTATAAGGTTTGGATCATCTGAGTTTAATAGAAATTGAGTACTTTCATTAAGGTGCCAAATTCCATCTTTATCTATTCCTATCAGTGTCACATCAAATTTTTCTTTATCTATAGCATCAACAATATTTCTTGCAGATTGAAGGGATACTTGAATAGCCACCAAAATTCTAGACACACATAACCATCTTTTGATGGGCCTTTTCATAATCTAATGGAGAACGTTGTCCATTGGA